>JBGSUC010000064.1:0-99824 GCA_041736275.1 Prolixibacteraceae bacterium | reverse complement strand
TAAAGAATTTAAGGTTGAGCTATTAAACAAGAATGGGAACAATCTCAAATTAAAAATCAACGATAAGATTCATACAGTTTCACTCAATTTAGATGCTAACAATATTTCTTCAACTGATAATCTTCAGGAAAAGAACCATTGAAAGTTTGTTGAATATATTTGGCTGTATAATGAAGGTTTCGTGCACGGGAATAATACCCCAAACCTTGCCAAAGTTTCAAAATCTGATCTTCAGATGCACTTGCCAGGTCCTTAATTGTCGGGTATTCTTCAATGAACTTTATATAATATGCCATCCCCTGGTCTATTCGGGTTTGTTGAAGGATGATTTCGGATAGCCAGATAAGATAAGGATTTTGTGTATTTCTCCATGGCAAATCACGCTTATAGAAGGTGTACCAGGCATGTATAGGTGCGTTGAAAAATTGCATATTATATCTAACTACTTTAAAATCTTTCGAAATTGTAAAAATAATTGAAATTTAATGATTCTATTTTTTAAATAATTTTTATTTTTGCACACCAATTGTTTCAGAAATATAAATTGTTGAAAATTAAATATTTTAAGAGATGACAAAAGCAGATATTGTTAATGAAGTTAGTAAGAATACTGGAATTGAGAAAGTGACAGTACAAAAAGCCGTAGAAGCTTTCATGGAAACAGTGAAAGATTCTCTAACCGAAGGAAGAAATGTGTATCTTCGTGGTTTCGGTAGTTTTATTGTTAAAAGAAGGGCAGAGAAAACTGCACGTAATATTTCCAAAAATACTACAATCATTATTCCTGAACATTTTATTCCTTCGTTTAAACCAGCGAAAACATTTGTAGCACAAGTTAAAGAACAAGTAAAATAAATTATTATGCCAAGCGGAAAGAAGAGAAAGAGACATAAAATGGCTACGCACAAGCGTAAGAAGAGATTAAGAAAAAACAGACATAAAAAGAAAAAATAGTCTGACTTTATTAAGCATTTGCTTTTAAAGATCGTTTTATTATTAAACCTAAAGTACAATTGTGCTTTAGGTTTAATATGTTTTTAAGTCTGGTAGTTGTAATTTGTAAAAAACATGGAACGTTGTGAGTAGCGATTTAATAGTAAATGTCTCTCCCTCGGAAGTTGTAATTGCTTTATTGGAAGATAAAGGGTTAGTTGAACTTAACAGGGAAATGACAGGGGCTAAATTTGCAGTTGGAGATATTTATCTCGGACGTGTGAAAAAGATAATGCCCAGTTTGAACGCTGCATTCATAGACGTTGGATACGAAAAAGATGCTTTTCTGCATTACCTCGATATGGGACCTCAATTTTCGACTTTAAATAAGTTTCTGAAAATTGCCAGTTCGAAAAACAACAGAATAACCTCCATTTCCAAAATTCAATCAGAACCTGATATCGATAAGGAGGGGAAAATCTCAGATATTCTTAAAGTGGGGCAAAATATTTTGGTACAGGTGGCTAAAGAGCCAATCTCAACCAAAGGACCCCGTTTGACTTCAGAACTATCCATTGCAGGCCGTAATATGGTTTTGATGCCTTTTAGCGAAAAGGTTAGTATCTCGCAAAAAATTGCTTCAAATGAAGAAAAGAGCAGGCTGAAAAAACTCATTCAGAGCATTAAACCTAAAAAATACGGAGTCATTGTTCGTACGGCTGCTGAAGAAAAACGAGTTGCAGAACTTGATCAGGAGTTAAAACGACTGGTTTTGAAATTTGAAACAACATTTCAAAAATTAAGACGGGTAAATGCCCCTTCTCTTATTGTTGGAGAATTGGGCCGAACAACTGCCTTATTAAGGGATATTTACCATCCTGATTTTAATAGCATTATTGTGAATGATGCTATTGTTTGCGAAGAAATTTCTGAATATCTGGGATCAATAGCTCCTGAAAAGAAAAAAATTGTAAAACTCTACAAGGGTAATCAATCAATTTTTGAATATTATGGAGTTGATAAACAATTAAAAGCATCTTTTGGAAAAACTGTATCCTTCAAGAATGGAGCATACCTAATTGTCGAACACACTGAGGCATTTCATGTAATTGATGTGAACAGTGGGAATCGTTCGAAAGCCGGAATTGACCAGGAAACTAATGCTCTTGAAGTTAATCTGGCTGCAGCTGAAGAAATTGCCCGTCAACTGAGGTTGAGAGATATGGGCGGTATTATTGTTGTCGACTTTATTGACATGCATCAGGCTGAGAACCGTCATAAAGTTTATGAACGGATGAAAGATGCAATGGCTGTCGACCGCACAAAACATAACATTTTGCCACTGAGCAAATTCTGCCTTTTGCAGATCACCCGTCAACGTGTTCGTCCTGAAGAGCATGTTGAAACTGCTGAGGTTTGCCCGGTATGTAAAGGTACCGGAAAAATTACTCCTACAATCTTATTGGTTGATGAATTGGAGGGAAAAGTAAAATATATCTTTAAGGAGCTAAACAAAAGTAAGGTGGTTATAAAAACTCACCCTTATCTGGCGGCCTTTCTGAATAAAGGCATTTGGTCACTGAAGTGGCAATGGGCATTGAAATACTTTAAAAATATTAAAGTTGAGGAGATGAATTCCTACTCCCTTACAGAGTATCATTTCTTCGATGAAAATCAGGAAGAGATTGTATTGTAACTGATAAAAAATCCCGGCATGAACTGCTGGGATTTTTTATTTCTACCAACTTATTCAAATTCTCGATCAGCAATTAGAGTTTTTCAATGATTGTTTTCATGGATACATAGATTCCATTGTGTATTTTTGTCCATCTTTATGATATAAAATTCACTTCATGAAACGTGTTTCTCTTTTACTAAGTTTTTTTGTTCTTATTGGATTGCAGGTATTCTCACAAATTGTCGAACCGGTGAAATGGTCATTTGAATCGAAACAAGACGGTTTGGAGGCGACGCTTATTTTTAAAGCAGCGATTGAGGAAGGCTGGCATTTATACGATACTGAATTGCCAGAAGGTGGTCCGGTTAAAACAACCATTCAGTTTGCTGATTCCACGCTTTTCAGTTTTACTGGTGATATTAATAAAGAACCAAAAGCGATTGAAGTTTTTGATAAAACGTTTAATATGAAACTGAGTTATTTCAGCCACCAGGTTGTTCTGACCCAAAAAATCAAATTAAAAAGTTCTGATAAAGTTGACATTAAAGGATTTGTGGAGTTTATGTCATGCAATGATGAAACATGCACTCCACCAACGGAAGCTGATTTTGTATTTAGTTTTAATACAGAGAATGCTAAATCAGAACTTGCAACTC
The DNA here is from genome assembly GCA_041736275.1 of Prolixibacteraceae bacterium. Taxonomy (GTDB): domain Bacteria; phylum Bacteroidota; class Bacteroidia; order Bacteroidales; family Prolixibacteraceae; genus Aquipluma. The sequence goes on along the minus strand of JBGSUC010000064.1, from coordinate 96,557 downwards.
CGGTCTTGTCTTCAAATAATTCCGATCAACAACCCCAGAACGAAAACCTGATTATTTTTTTATTCTTTTCATTTCTTGCTGGCTTAGCTGCAATTCTAACACCATGTGTTTTTCCGATGATTCCCATGACGGTTTCTTTTTTCATGAACAGTGGAGGGTCAAAAGTTAAATCGAGGCTATATGCTGCTTTTTACGGGTTTTCCATCATCGCAATATATACCGTTGTTGGTACATTGGTAGCTGTACTCTTTGGGCCAGGTGCGGCAAACTGGCTAAGTACTCACTGGCTTCCTAATATGATATTCTTTGTTGTTTTTATTCTTTTTGCATTTTCATTCTTTGGAATGTTCGAAATTGTTCTTCCCAGTTGGCTGGTTAACAAATCGGATAAGCAAGTAGATCGGGGAGGATTCATGGGGTCATTCTTTATGGCTTTAACGCTTGTGTTGGTCTCTTTTTCCTGTACCGGACCTATTGTAGGCGCAATTTTGGTTCAATCAGCAGGCGGGCAGGTGTTAAAACCAATTGTAGGAATGTTTGGATTTTCGCTGGCTTTTGCGCTGCCTTTCACGGTTTTTGCATTATTCCCGGCCTGGTTAAATAATTTACCCAAGTCTGGTGGATGGTTAAACTCAGTGAAAGTCGTTCTTGGATTTCTGGAATTGGCTTTGGGCTTGAAGTTTTTAAGTATCGCCGATCAGACTTATCATTGGGGAATTCTTGACCGGGAAATTTATCTGGCAATATGGATTGTAATTTTTGTTTTGCTGGGCTTTTATTTACTTGGAAAATTGAAATTTTCGCACGACAGTGATGTGAAATTTGTTACTGTACCCCGATTAATGTTGGCAATTTTGTCGTTTACTTTTGTTGTCTATCTTATTCCTGGAATGTTTGGTGCACCTTTAAAGGGTATTTCTGGATATTTACCACCACAGGCAACTCACGATTTTGATTTGCATCAGATCATCAGAGATGAAATAAAACTTGCAACTCCACACAACGGTTCTACTTTCGTATCTGCGCAGGAAAATGAATTGTGCGAAAAACCAAAATTTGCCGAATTTCTGCATTTACCTCATGGATTGGAAGGTTATTTTGATTACGAACAGGGTATAGCTTGTGCACGAAAACTTGGTAAACCTGTATTTATCGATTTCACTGGTCATGGATGCGTCAATTGCCGGGAAATGGAAGCCAGCGTTTGGTCTGATCCACGTGTATTAGATCGTTTGCGGAATAATTTTGTTATTATTGCCTTATATGTTGATGATAAATCTACACTTCCTGAAAGCGAATGGATCACTTCTGAATACGATGGCAAAGTAAAAAAGACCTTGGGTAAAAAATATGCTGATTTTCAAATTACCAGATATGGAGTAAATGCGCAACCATACTATGTTCTTCTCGATGGAAAAGAACAATTGCTTGTGCAGCCCAGAGCATATGATTTAAATCCTGATCACTTTGTTGAATTTTTAGATCTAGCTTTAGCCGAATTTGCAAAAAGGAAGTAGGGAAATTTTACCTTTGCAGAAGAAATACTACTAACAAAAGAGGAGAGTTGCCGGAGTGGTCGATCGGGGCAGACTCGAAATCTGTTGTACCCTTCGGGGTACCGGGGGTTCGAATCCCTCACTCTCCGCTGGATTTTTTGTAAATGAATTATTTTAGGTATTCATTCTTTTTCTTAGATACTTTCAATACTAGCTAAAAAAAGAGAGGCCATTTCTGAACCTCTCTATAAATAACCCCTAAAATTAACCCCTAAAAAAAAGTGCTTTGATGATGTGCGTGGCCATCTTTGGATTTTCTTTCAACCGGCGTGTTGAATAACCAAACCAATCTTTCCCAAAAGGCACATAAACACGCATTTTATGTCCTTGTTTAACAATACTGCTCCTTAGCTCCGGAGTTACTCCATAAAGCATCTGGAATTCATATTTTGTATTTTGAATCTTTTTCTCATGGATTATTTCCATTGCTTGTTCAACCAGGTATTTGTCGTGAGTAGCAATTCCAACGTACATATTGTGATCGAGCATATAATTAAGATCATCGATGTAATGCTCACGGACCTCTTCAAATGCTTTGTAAGCAACATGCTTTGGTTCGATATATATGCCTTTGCAAAGTCTGAAATTCAAAGGATTCCCATTTAGATGAATGCTATCCATAGCAAGAAGATCACTTTTTGTTCTCCTTAAATAGGCCTGAATGACCAGTCCTACGTTTGCCGGATATTTTTGCTGAAGCTTCCGGTACATCTCAATTTCGTTATCTACGCATTGAGAATCTTCCATGTCAATTCTGACAAAAGTTTTCTTTTCAACTGCTTTTTTAATTACCTCTTCTATATTTTCAAAACAAATCTCCTTGTTGACAAGGAGTCCGAACATGGTTGGTTTTAGCGAAAAGTTGCCAATAATACCTTCTGAAGTGAATCGCTCTATAATATCAATGTACTTGTTCTTATTCTCCTCAGCCTGCTCAATGGTCGAAATAAATTCTCCAAGCAAATCAACAGTAACTTCAATACCTTGCCGGTTTAATTCATGAGAAACCTTAAGTCCGTCATCAATTGTTTCGCCCGCAATGTATCGTTTGGAAAAAATCCAAATCAATTTTTTTGGCATATACGGAAGTACATTTGCAAGAAGTTTATTCAGCATGTTCGTATTGTTAGATTTCGAAATTTATAAAGTAAAAATACTTCAGAACAAAGGTTCTATTCAATGATGTTTATCAAGGTAAATGCATGATTTTACGCATATTTTATATAGATTTTTCTTCATTAGCTTTAATCTGGCCTGATTCCGAAAAATAATGAGCTTAATTGGTGGTTACTGACAATAAATTTTTATTTTTGGCAAAAAAAATATTGAAACCGAGTATATGAAAAATACATCTTTAGTATTAATTGTTGTTTTGTTTATAGCAGTTGCCGGACTTTACATTCTTCATTTCAGTGGAAATAAATCAAACAGTATTGGGGAGGAAGGTACTATTGAAAATGGTGCTTCTTCTGAGTTCAAAATTGCTTATATAAAGATCGACTCGCTAGTTGTGAATTATGATTTCGCTCTTGAAATGCAAGATGTTTTTTCTAAACAACAAGAGGCTTTTACTAAAGAATACGGAGAAAAAAGGAATCGGTTTGAAACACAGGCTGCAGCATTTCAGGATAAGGTTCAACGTGGTGGTTTCCTGACTCAGGAACGTGCTATGCAGGAACGCGACCGCCTGGTTGGAGAAGAGCAGCAGATTGGAAAACTGGATCAGGAATTGTCCGCAAAACTTGCCCAAATGCAGGCTGATAATAATAAACAATTGTTGGATAGTATTATGATTTATCTGAAAGTCTTCAATAAGGACAAAAACTATAATTATATTTTTAATGCTGCTGAAGTTTTGATAGGTGATGAAACTCATAATATTACCAAAGAAGTATTAACTGGCTTAAATACCAGATATTCCAAAGAGAAAATAAAATAGAAACTGACAATATTTGATATGAAAAATCCGGAGTAATTCGGATTTTTTTATTTTAACAGAACTTCAATAGAAAGAATCCAAATGTTTGCAGACAGGTATATCGCGAAAAATATCGTTTATCCGGCATTTATTGAGGCGGAACCATTACCATCGCTTTCAATGATTGTGATGATTCCCTGTTTAAATGAACCTGACATTTTGCGAACACTTGAGTCATTATGGGCATGTGATCCTGTAGAATCATCTTGCGAGGTAATTGTTGCCGTTAATAATTCGGAAGTTGCTACGGAAGCGGTCAAAATTTTTAATCAGGATACATATGAAGCTCTGTTGGATTGGAAAGAGAAAAATGACCGGTCCAATCTGATACTGCATCCTTTTTATGCAAAATCGGTAGTTGCAAAACATGCCGGGGCAGGAATGGCTCGTAAAATTGGCATGGATGAGGCAATCAGGCGATTTAATGCCATAAACAGGCCTGAAGGCATAATTATCTCACTAGATTCCGACTGCTTGGTTTCATCCAATTATTTGAGTCGGATAGAGACTGTTTTTGCCGAAAATAAATCTTGTTTTGCTACAACAATTAATTTCAGTCACCGGATTGAGGAGTTGCAGGATCAAAAACAAAGACTAGGAATTGAGTTGTATGAGGCTTATCTGCATTATTATAAAAGATCGCTTGATTATATTGGGTTCCCGAATTCGATTTATACCATTGGCTCTGCCTTTGCTGTTCGGGCTGATGCCTATGTTAAGCAAGGTGGAATGAACCGCAGACAGGCTGGTGAGGATTTCTATTTCTTATATAAGCTTACACAGCTTGGACAGCTTATGCAAATTATGGAAGCGTTTGTTTATCCTTCAGCGCGCATTTCTGACCGGGTTCCTTTTGGGACAGGAGCCGCGTTAACTAAATGGATGGATGATTCAGGGGATTTATTGATGACCTATAATTTTAAGGCCTTCTCCGATCTGAAGCAGCTATTTGACAGGCTTAGTTCCTTTTATAAGGCCGATTCAAAATATTATTCTGAAATTCTGGTTTTATTACCACAACCGATTCAGGAATATTTGGCCAATATCTCTTTTGGCGAAAAGATTGATGAGATAAACAGGAACAGTTCGACACTAGAGTCATTCCAGAAACGGTTTTATCAGACATTTGATGGTTTAATGATTCTTCGTTTTTTGAATCATGTTCATGTGCAACATTATCCTTTTCAGAATCTTCATGAGGCTATTTCTCTGTTGAGTTTTGCTGTAAATGGTTCACATTAATCAAGGGTTGTAATTGAACTGGAAATCTGAAATGCGGAGTTAAAAGAAAAAAGCCAGAGAATTTCTCCGGCTTCTTTTAGGGGATGCTGTATTTCGTTTATTTTAATCCGTTCGAAAGCATGTAATATATTTCATTCCATTTCAATTCTTTCTTGAAATCGGCGATGCGTGTATCTTTATTTATTTGAACCAGTTCAATATCCGCAATTTCGCAGAAATCTTCAATGTATTCAGCCGTAATTGCCTGGCTAAATGCATTGTGGTGAGCACCACCGGCATAAATCCACGCAGCAGCACCAATTTTAAGGGTAGGTTGTGGAATCCATAAGGCGCATGCAACCGGTAATTTTTCGAGTTTTGCTTCCGGTTCAACACATTCAACATCGTGAATAATCATGCGGAAACGACCTCCCATGTCCACCAGACTGGTGCAAGTTGCCGGACCTGTTTTTGTGTTGAATACAAGGCGTGCAGGAGCATCTTTGCCGCCAATTCCTAGAGGATGAACTTCCATTTTTGCTTTACCTTTCGCAATACTTGGGCAAATTTCGAGCATGTGAGAACCTAAAGCTTTCTGTCCGCTCGGATTCAGGTGATAGGTGTAGTCTTCCATAAAAGAACAACCACCTTCAAGGCCAATTCCCATAACTTTTACAGCACGAACCAAAGCTGCGTGTTTCCAGTCGCCTTCAGCGCCAAAACCAAAACCAGCATCCATTAAGCGTTGACAAGCCAACCCTGGAAGTTGTTTTAATCCATGTAGATCCTGGAATGTGGTCGTAAATGAGTTGAACCCGCCTTCAACCAAAAATGATTTAATGCCAGCTTCGAGACGAGCCTGATAACGAACGCTTTCGTGATACTTACCACCTTCTTTTGCTTCTTCGGCGAATTCATAAGTTTCGTAATATTCCTTAATTAATGCGTCAATTTCAGCTTCGCTGACTGCATCAACTATCTTCACCAGGTCACCAACAGGCCAGGTATTAACTGAAAGTCCGAATTTGATCTGGGCTTCAATTTTATCGCCTTCGGTAACAGCAACTTCGCGCATATTGTCTCCAAAACGAGCCATTTTCCCGTTCTGCATATCGTACCATGCTGCAGCGGCACGAGACCAAATTCCGATGCGCTCCTGAACATCATCTTCTTTCCAATAGCCAACTACAACTTTGCGGTTTTTGCGCATACGGGTTAAAATGAAACCGTGTTCACGGTCGCCATGTGCAGCTTGATTGAGGTTCATGAAATCCATATCGATTTCACTCCATGGCAGGTCGCGGTTGTATTGCGTGTGCAGCTGAAGCATTGGCTTGTTCAGAATCTTTAAGCCATTAATCCACATTTTTGAAGGAGAAAAGGTATGACACCAGGTTACCACACCGATACACTGTTTTGCAGAGTTGGCCTCGATGCAAATGTTGGTTACCTCATCAAGACTTTTCATGACTGATTTGAAAACGACTTTTACCGGAATTTTAGCAGAGTTATTCAGAAAAGCTGCAATTTCGCTTGAGTTTGTATCAACTTGTTTCAGAACTTTAGTTCCATAAAGATCCTGGCTGCCGGTTATAAACCAAATTTCTAATTCCTTAAGATTTATCATGTTTCTAATTTTTAGATTGATTTCGTTTTGAAGTTGTAAAAATAGGGAATAAATAATAAATGTAAATATAACACTTATGGAATTATTCAATTTCCAGCTTGTTGTTGAACATGTTTTTAACGACCGTAGTGAATAGGTCATCCATATTATTTTAACTTTCGGAAGTCTGGTTGTTCGTCTGGCTAATCTTTATTCTGAAGTTTTTCAGCAGTTTTCTGAATATTCTCCCATGCACGCAAAACATGTTCCGATTTTGTTTTGGTTTGACCGATACACATTCGTAATATATATTTGCCGTTGATAATTGTGTGTGTAAAGAACATTTGGCCATTGCTATTTATGGTTTCAAGCAGTTTACGGTTGAATTCGTTACCATTTCGGTGTGCAAAACAAATCAGATTTAATGGGGCAGGAGCCATAAGTATGAAATCAGGACTCTGACGAATCCATTCTGCAAATTGTTGTGCAATGCGGATGTGCTCGCGAATATGATACTGCAATCCTTCCACTCCGTAATGTCTGATAACAAACCAAAGTTTGAGGGAGCGGAATCTTCGTCCAAGTTGAATATGCCAGTCACGGTAATCTGTAACTGCACCACTTTCGGTTGCCTGATTTTTTAAGTATTCAGGCAGAATACTTAATGTTTTAATCAGAACAGAACGCTCGGAAACAAAGAAACAATTGCAATCGAAATTGGTGAACATCCATTTATGCGGATTAAAGGAGAAGCTGTCGGCGTATTCAATTCCATCAAGCAGATACCGGTATTCCGGACAAATAGCTGCAGTTCCCGACATGGCAGCATCTATGTGCATCCAAAGCTGATATTTTTTGCTGATTTCGCCAATCTCTGGCATCGGATCCATTGCATTTGTTGAGGTTGATCCAACAGTGGCGCAAACAAAAAATGGAATTAAGCCATTTGCCAGGTCATTTTTTATTGCTACTTCAAGCGCATCTGGGCGCATTGCCAGATTTTGATCGACGTCGATTAATCGAAGGTTCTTACTTCCTATTCCTGCAATTTTAGCCGCTTTTTCAATTGAAGAATGAGTCTGACTTGATACATAAATAATGAGGTTTCCTGAATTACCTGTTTCGTTGGTCTGATAATTTGTCTTTTTCTCCCTTGCAGCCAATATAGCACTAAGAGCTGCACTGGATGCTGTATCCTGAATGACGCCTCCTCCGGTACTTGTTGATTTAAATTTCTCGGGTAGCTTAAGCATGTCTGCCAGCCAGTCGAGTACTCTTATTTCCAGCTCGGTACATGATGGACTCGTTGCCCAAAGCATTCCTTGAACTCCAAGTCCGGAAGAGAGTAAATCGCCAAGAACAGAAGGCCCGGATGAGTTTGCAGGGAAGTATGCAAAAAAGTTGGGCGATTGCCAATGTGTAATTCCCGGCATAATTATAGAATTAACATCGTCCATAATCTGTTCCATGGATTCACTTTCGATTGGTGCTGATAATGGTAACTTATCAATTATTTCTCGGGGTTTTACCTGTGATAAAACAGGATATTCTTCAACGGTTTCGTAATAATCTGCAATCCAGTCGATTATTTGTTTTCCTTGTTTCCTGAATTCATCAGGAGACATATGATAATTTTTGATTTGATCCATTTGAATTTTAGCGAATTGTAAAATTGGTAAAAGTACGTGTTGGGTTGAACTCGGTTACAGAGAATGATTCTATTTTGGATCGTGCTGGTCCCGTTTTTATCCAATCGATAAAAATGGATATATTCCGAAGTTCTCCGATTGCTTCAATCTCAACTTTTCCATCCTGTGTATTTCTAACCCATCCGGTAATATTGCACTCATCTGCTTTGAATTTGGCAAAATATCGAAATCCGACTCCATGTACGCGACCCTTCACCACTATATAAACAGATTTGACAGTCATATTGAAGCTGATGTTCGTTTTGGCTAAAATGCCTAACCCGTGGTTTCGAAAATGAATACAATCAGATTTTCGTATTTTCCTGATTCCCGAAAGCAGTAATATTTTCAGGTTGAATTAGAGCCCAGATGGAATAAATTCCAATTGCTGTACCGAATGGAAAGTTGAAAATCTCTATAACAGACAGAACAAGCGTTAAAACCCGGGCCCATTCTTTCCTTTTGTATAATCCCATTCCGGCCAGTATCCCGGGTACCGAAATAATAATGAATACGATTGCTAATATATCAGCAATCAGCGAAAGAATTGTTGCTCCGTTGGTATCGTCGACAAAGCCACCAACTAGTTTTAGAACAGTAAAAATGAGAAATGCGATCAGTAAGTTGAAAATACTCAAGCCAATTTGCAGAGCGGCAACAACGTTAATGTGTTTTTCCATGATAATAAGTTGAAGTTAGTTTTTCGTTGATTTAAAAGTAATGATTATCTGGCATTTCTTCAATTTTATTTTTACGCCTTATACCTTGTTGTGAATGGTTGTTTGATTCATTAAGTCGATCAGAATTTGTATACATCACACTATCAATACTTTTTCTTAGTATCTTTGCAAAAAAAAATGGAGGAGAAGTTATGGAAATATTAAAGGTATTCTTGCTGTCAGCAGGAATTATGGCTTTTGTATTTGTGGGGATGTCAATTAAAATACTACTTAAAAAAGGCGGAAAATTCCCGAATACACATATCGGTGGTAATAAAAATATGAAATCAAGGGGTATTTCATGCGCTCAGACGTATGATAAAATTGAGCAGGCGAAAGCAAAAAAAGAATTTAGATTTAAGCAGATTGCTGAAGATTTTGAATCGAATAGTTATTGCTAATTCCTGATTTTTATGCAGGTTTAAAATTTTACTAATTTTTCATCTCCGGATATATTTCTCCAATTGTTCCTAATGGAAAATTATATGAAAACCACTTTATCTAATCGCATTATATCCTTGTTGCTTGGAAACAGAGTGCGGGGTTTTGAGGAAAAGGCGACATTACTAACCATATTATTGATGGTTGTTGTTCTTATTCTGGCAACAGCTACCAATATTGTTCTGGGTATGAAGGCTTCCATTGTGATTTCAACTATAATTGGCACCTTAACTTTCTTACTCTTTTTTCTGTATGGAAGATTTTTCAAAACAAGTTTAATATTTAGTTGGATAACCAGTGGAATGTTTTTATTGTTTATCGACTATGTCTGGTTCATTAATTATGGTTCTCATGGACCAAATATGCCATTCTTTATTATTCTTTATGCTTTCCTGATTCTGATTTTTGATCGGAAATTTTTCCTGCTGATTTCCATCTTCTTAGTGATAAATATTATTGTACTATATTTAATTGAATCCACATATTCCGCTGAAATAGGAGATTATGCCAATAATTCAATTCGTTTAAAAGATAATTACAGCAGCATGTTTTTTAGTCTGATCGCAATTTATGCTTTTATGGCCTCGATAAAAAGCAACTATGTTCGTGAATTTGAAAGGGCGAAAAAATCAGATGAGTTAAAGTCGGCTTTTCTTGCTAATATGTCCCATGAAATCAGGACACCTTTAAATGCCATTGTCGGGTTTTCTTCATTGATGGCTGATCCTGATATCACAGAAAGTGATAAAATAAGTTTTGATGAGCAGGTTTCCCGAAACAGCGATTATTTACTAAGCCTGATTGATGATATTATTGACGTCTCCAAAATTGAATCGAATCAGCTAACAATTAATATCAGAGAAGTTGATGTTGTACCTTTAATACTGCAACTTACAGAAACATTTCAACTTGGAGTTCAATCGAAGAAAAACGTAAAAGTTATAGCCAGGCTTGACTCATCAGAACTAATAATAAATGTTGATAAAATCAGATTAGAGCAAATATTTCGAAATTTGGTCGCTAATGCAGTGAAATTCACCGAGGAAGGTACGATAGAAATTAGTTGTGTGCAGGGGAAGGAGTTCTATACTTTTTTAGTAAAAGATACCGGAATAGGAATTCATGTTGATGATCAGCTCGTTATTTTTGATCGTTTTATGAAGATCGATAATAATAAACAGCACCTTCACCGTGGTACTGGTATTGGATTGTTTCTCACAAAACAGTTGGTCGAAATATTTGGTGGAAAAATCTGGGTAGAATCTGAAGTTGGAAAAGGTTCAAGTTTTTATTTCACGATTCCGGTATAAATTATTGGGCCTGAGCAATTTTTTGTGACTTCGAATTCCGGTTAATAAAATGGATCGAAATTTCATTAAAAATACTTGCCTGATCGAGATTGCAACAGTGTCCGCTATTCTTAATTATTTCCAATTTCGCATTGACTTGTTTTTTTACCAAATCGGTAACCATCGGTAAAAACATATGATCTCCATCACCCATCAGATATAACACTGGAGCTGAAGGTTCTTTTTTCAAAAAATCGTTAAGGTTCGATTTGATTTCCCTCGACATTTTCATCCATTTTGCGAATTCTTTTTCTCCCAGTTTTATTGCTTCTTTAACAAAAATATTTCGTGATTCGCGATGTTTCCTATATGGCATCAGAATTAGTGCATTGATTTTATACAACCACATGTAGGGCAATACTGAGTTCAGTATTTTGGCCATGCCAATCAGCACTTTGAGTGTTTTGTTGAATTGAATAATAGCTCCACCCAGAATGATTGATTCAGCCCGTCCCGGTGCAATTCGATCCATTGCCCTTATGACAATACAACCCATTGATATTCCAACCAAATGTGCCTTTTCTATTGCGAGATGATCCATTATTCCGATGACATCTCTTGCCACCTGGTCAAATGAATATTCTGAGTCTTCCTCCTGAATTTCCGGTTTTGATTTTCCATGCCCGCGTAAATCTACCAGAAGGACATTAAAATGCTTCTTGAAATCTTTCAGTTGACGAAACCAGACAACATTACTTCCTCCTGCGCCATGCACAAAAACGACCCAGGTTTCTGATTTCGGATGTATGAATTTATGATGATAGATCATTGAGTTCAGTTAACAGGTATAAACCTGAATACTTTGGCAAATATCACTAAAAAAGACGCAATGCAACAGCATGACGTCTTTTTTTATGAAGTTGTTTTTTATTTATCCTCCGAAGTCATCAAACAATACGTTTTCATCCGGAACGCCCAGATCGTAAAGCATTTTATTGATTGCACTGTTCATCATTGGCGGTCCGCAAAGGTAATAGTCAATTTCTTCCGGCTCCTCATGTTTGCTGAGGTATTGATCGTAAATTACCTGATGGATAAATCCTTTGAATCCAGTCCAGTTATCTTCTGGTTGTGGATCGGATAGTGCCAGATGGAATGTGAAATTCGGAAATCTATTCTGAATATCCATAAATTCCTCGTAGTAAAATACTTCTCTCCACGAACGTGCACCATACCAGAATGTAACTTTCTTTTTAGTTTCTTTTACGGTGTGGAAAAGGTGAAACAAATGCGAACGCATTGGAGCCATACCTGCACCACCACCAATAAACATCATTTCATTATCGTTTTTCTTCAGGAAAAATTCTCCATAGGGTCCTGAAACCATTACTTTATCGCCGGGTTTACGGGAGAAAATAAATGAGGAACAGATTCCCGGATTAATTTTCTGAAAACCACCATTAATACGATCGAAAGGAGGAGTTGCAATACGAATGTTTAGCATCACAATGTTACCTTCCGCAGGGTGGTTAGCCATTGAGTAGGCACGGAAGGTTGGTTCCGGATTTTTCATCTGCAGATTGAACATACCGAACTTTTCCCATTCGGGCTTATACTCATCACCAATAATCATGTCTTTAAAATCGACATCTATTTGCGGTACATCAATCTGGATATAACCACCGGATTTGAAATCAAGAATTTCTCCTTCAGGAAGTCGAACCACAAATTCTTTAATATAGGTAGCCACGTTGTTATTCGAAACAACTTCGCATTCCCACTTCTTCACGCCAAGAATTTCCTGGTGGATGTGTAAATTAATGTCTTCTTTTACTTTTACCTGGCAAGCAAGCCGCCAATTTTCCTGTTGCTCTTTTCGGGTAAAAAAACCTGTTTCAGTTGGAAGAATCGATCCAGCACCTGATTCAATCTGACAACGGCACATTCCACAGGTTCCACCACCACCACAAGCTGATGGAAGCAATACTTTGTTGTTACCGAGTGTGGATAAAAGTGTATTCCCCGGTTCTGTTTCTATTACCAGATATTCATCGTTGATATTGACTTTTACTTTTCCTTTTGGTGTAAGCTTTGTCTTTACGAATAGAAGCATTCCTACCATCATAATTATGGCCAGGAGGAAAATGACTATACTAAACAGGACAACTGTTGTTTGAGAAGCTAAAAATATCATCGTTACTATTTTATAATTCGATTTATAATTTAATCCCCATAAATCCCATAAAAGCAAGTCCCATCAAACCAGTGATGATAAAAGTTATACCCAAACCTCTTAAAGGAGCAGGTACTTGCGAATACTGTATTTTTTCACGGATGGCTGCAATAGCTATGATCGCCAGAAACCAGCCGACACCTGATCCAATTCCATAAACAGTAGCTTCACCAATGTTATGAAATGCTTTCTGTTGCATGAACAATGAGCCACCTAAAATAGCACAGTTAACTGCAATTAAGGGAAGGAAGATTCCGAGTTGATTATATAGAACGGGAGCAAATTTTTCGACGACCATTTCGACGAGCTGGACCATGGATGCTATTACAGCGATAAACATGATGAAGCTTAGAAAGCTAAGATCAATAGTTTCGTAACCAGCGCCCAGCCATTTCAAAGCACCTTCTTTCAGAATATAATTTTCAAGCAGATAATTTACAGGAAGAGTGATCCCCAATACAAAAATAACAGCCAATCCTAATCCGGTTGCCGTTTTTACTGATTTCGAAACAGCCAGAAAAGAACACATGCCTAAGAAATAGGCAAATACCATGTTCTCTAAAAAAATTGACTTAACGAAAAGATTTAATAAGTTCTCCATATCGTTTGTATTTTAATCCGTTATTTTTCCTGAAGGTTACTGTTTCTGCTTCGTTGTACCCAGATAATCACACCCACAGTAATCAATGCCATTGGAGGAAGAATCATCATTCCATTATTCGAATAGAATCCACCATTAGTGATGTACCAGCTTTCTGGAATCATACGGAAACCCCAAACAGTTCCTGAACCGAATAATTCGCGGAAAAAGGCAATGATAATCAGAATTAATCCGTAGCCGGCACCGTTGCCAATACCATCAAGAAACGATGGCCATGGTTTGTTTGCTAAAGCAAATGCTTCCAAACGTCCCATCAGGATACAGTTTGTAATGATCAACCCAACGAAAACGGAGAGTTGTTTACTGACATCGTAAACAAATGCTTTTAATACCTGATCAACCAGAATTACAAGTGCCGCAATAACCACTAACTGTACAATAATACGGATGCGGTTTGGGATTGTGTTCCGGAGTAATGAGATAATTACGTTTGCAAAAGCAACAACTGCTGTTACTGAAAGTGCCATTACGAAGGCCGGTTTCAATTGTGCTGTAACAGCCAACGCCGAACATATACCAAGCACCTGAATGGTAATTGGATTATTGGTCCCCAATGGACTTGTCAGCAGACCTATATTCTTCTTTGAAAATAATTCGCTCATGGTCTAATTTTTTTTCGATTTGAAAAATGCCTGGTATGAAGTAAAATCTGTCAGCAACATTTTTTGAAGGCCTTTGCTGGTAATTGTACCTCCTGAAATGGCATCAACTTTGTGCTCTGCAGGAGCTGTTTCACTAGATTTTGCAACCGTTATGGAAACTAATTTTCCATCGGCATCAAAAATAGTTTTCCCTTTAAATGGTTTTTGGAAAGCTGGAGTTGCGATTTCGGCTCCTAAACCCGGTGTTTCACCAGCATGTGCGAAAACAGCTCCATATAAGGTGTTCATGTCATCGTTTATTGCAACATAACCCCAGATTGGTCCCCAAAGTCCAGCTCCGTAAACAGGTAAAATATATTTTAGTCCTTCTTCTGTCTGACATTCGTAAACCGGAAGTTTACGTTGGTTTTCAGGTTTTGCACGTTCTGTTTTTAAATCAACAGTGAAAGCTTCACCATCAATTTGTTCACCAGCTGCATTGACAAGGTATGATTTTACAATCTTTTCAGCATAAATCGTTTCAGCAGTGGCGAAAGTACTTGAGATTCCAACTGATGAAAGGATATTTTGTTTCTTTTCAATATCAATGTTCTTTTGCTGAAAAGGTTTCAGCTTTATTGCAGCTATTGAAAGAATTGCTGCAACAAGGATAACCATTATTGAAGCATATATGAATGTGTATCTGTTCCCGTTCGTATCCATTTTTATGAATTTTAGAGTTAGGCTTTTACTTTGACTCGTTTCAATCGTTTTTTAATGCTTCCCTCTACAACGTAATGGTCGATTAAAGGTGCGAAAGTATTCATCAGAAGGATTGCTAACATCATTCCTTCAGGATAGGCGGGATTCACAACGCGGATAAGAATTGCCAGAATTCCGATCAGGAAACCATAAATCCATTTTCCTTTTTCCGTTTGCGTTCCTGATACCGGATCAGTGGCCATAAATACAGCTCCAAAAGCGAATCCTCCGATAACGAAATGTTCCCAGAATGGAAGTGCCATATATGCATTGTTACCAGCAAACGAACTTAGCAACAAGCCCATTACTGCTCCTCCTGCAAAGGTGGCAGCGATTATCTTCCAACTTCCTATTCCTGTTATTATTAAAATGGCAGCACCGATTAATATCGCTAATGTCGAGGTTTCTCCGATTGATCCGGGAATTAATCCGATAAACGAATTCCAAACATCAATATTTGGATGACCAGCGGCTGCCTGTGCCATTGGTGTTGCACCCGAGAAACCATCAATTGCCTTTTGTCCGCCAAGGCTAACCCAAACTGATTCGCCTGACATTTGACTTGGATAGGCAAAGAAAACGAATGCCCTTGCAACTAAAGCAGGGTTCCATATATTCATTCCGGTACCACCAAAAACCTCTTTCACAAACACTACAGAAAAAGCTGTCGCGATTGCTATCATCCAAAGTGGCGTGTTTACCGGCATAATTAAAGGAATCAAAAAACCTGACACTAGAAAACCTTCCTGTATCTCGTGTCCGCGAAGTTGGGCAAATACAAACTCGATGCCCAGCCCAACAATGTAGGATACCATTATAATAGGAACTACCCGAAGAAAGCCATAGAAGAAAATCTCCCAGAAACTAGCTAAGTCTAATCCTCCAACAGCAGCGAAATGTTGAAATCCTGTATTGTACATTCCCATTAAAAGCGCGGGCACCAATGCCAAAACGACTATTCCCATAGTGCGTTTCAGATCAACGAAGTCGTGGATATGGGTTCCGCTTTTCGATGTATTTTTCTGAACGAAAAACAAAGTAAACATACCATCATGAACCGAATGGAGCCATTGATATTTTGCTCCTTTCTGAACGTAAGGTTTTGTGTCTTCGAATATTTTCTGTATAAATTTCATGTGTAAATAATTTATTTTTTAAGGCCACATGTAATTAGCATGAAGGTAATTGTTATCCCGATTGGTATTTTTACAATCATGCTCATTTCATACTTTGAGCGTTTTTCAACTATACTGTTATCCCAATTCTTTCATCATCAGGTCTAATCCCTGGCGAACAATTTTCTGAACTTTTATTTTTGAAGTACAGGCATATTCACACAATGCAAAATCTTCTTCAATAATCTCATATATACCGAGTTGTTCCATCTTGTCAATATCCTTTGCCAAAATAGCCTTCAAAAGATAAACCGGCAGAATATTCATGGGAACGTATTTTTCATATTGTCCTGAAAGAACAAATGCTCTTTCGCCACCATGTAAATTGGCATTCAGTACATATGATTTTTTTGGTAATAATTTGGCTAAGAAAGTTTTACTTGCCGAGAATTTATCGAATCCGGGATCAGCCCAACCCATAAATTCATATTCATCTCCTTCAGGAATAATTGTGATCTGAGAATCGAAAAAACCAAGGTAGTTGTCTGTAGCTAATCTCGATCCGGTTAGTACATTTCCTGAAATGGAACGTTCATTGACAGTTTTCTGTGTACTGTCTTTTAGTATTTTTTGAAGATTTGAGCCATGAATACATTTCAAATATCTTGGTGACTTAACTTCGGAACCAGTTAGTGCAACGATTTTTGAAAAATCAACTTTTCCTGTCTCGAATAGATTTCCAATATAAAGTAACCCTTGCGGAGTTATAGTCCAAACGACCTCTCCCTTATTTATTGGGCTAATTTGATGAATTTGGATTCCAACATTGCCCGCAGGATGGGCTCCTGTATATTGAGTAATTTCAATGTCGTTTAAACCTGAAAATACACCGTTAGCTTGTTCTGGCCTGATTCCGAGGTGGATTTTTCCACTGGTTAATTTTGCCAATGCATTCACTCCTGTTTGGAGTAATGTTGTTTGACCTTTAAAAATAAATTCGTAATCAGGGGCAAGGGGCGCAGAATCGAACCCGGAAATGAAAATGTGTTTCGGTGTTTGAGTTGGTTTGGCAAGAGAGCCATATGGGCGTTGTTTTATAAAAGGCCATATGCCACTTTTTAAAAGTTGCTCTTTAATCTCTTCTGCAGAAAGGTTTTTCGGATCGGCTTTTGTGAAAGAGACAGACTCATTTTTGCCATCAGCTTGAATGATGACTTCGAGTACTTTTCTTCGCTCGCCTCTGTTTACATCCAGAACCTGTCCGCTTGTCGGTGCAGTAAAGAATATTTCCGGGTTGTATTTGTCGAAAAAAATCGGTTCGCCGGCTTTTACATCCTGTCCTGCTTTTACAAGTAGTTTCGGAACTAAACCCGGGAAATCTGTCGGCTTAAGGGCAACCTTGTCAGTTTCGATAGAAGTCCCCAGATTTTTTTCGGCATCCCCTTTTAACCGGATGTTAAATCCGCGTTTTAAATTGATAACCTTTGACATTGTATTCCCTCGTATGGTTAATAATTAGGTTGGCAAAAGTAAAAAATTAAAAATCTTTTCACAATCTTTGTTTTACAAACTTATAGAAATTGAAATATTTATATAATTGCCAGCGTTATTAGAATGATTGCTTTTGTAGTTTTCAGTTTTAATCCTTCTTTTTTGTTTGTTTGAGTAACAATTTTAGAGAAATGTATCGAAAATCAGCACGTTTTATCTTCTTACTAGATATTATTTTAACGTTAAATTCTTTTGCATCGGAAAAGACTGATAATTTTTATTATCAGAACGCTGTTTACCGCGATGAGATTAAATCAGTCCAGTTATTTCGTGAAGGAAATGAGCTTTCAAATCCGGTAATTGAACTCGGAAGTGATGCAAAACTTTTGCTCAAATTTGATGATCTTGCTGAAGATGTTAAAAACTACTCCTATACGCTTATTCATTGTGATGCCAACTGGAATGAGTCATATGTTAGTCAGATAGAATATCTGTCAGGATTTCCTGATAATCCTGTAGCAGATTATGCCTTGAGTTTTAATACTACTGTCAAATTTGTGAATTATCAGTTAAGAATTCCAAATGATGACTGCTCTCCAAAATATTCGGGTAATTATGCTTTGGTAGTATTTGAAGACAACAATCGCGAGAATCTGGTCTTAATTCAGCGGCTTTATATTGTTGAACCGCTGGTTAGGATTGAGGGGTTAGTTAAGAAAGCAACATTTGATCCGTTTAATGGCGAAAATCAGGAAGTTGATTTCAAAATCATTAATGAACAGCTTAAACTTCTGAATCCAGCAGAAGACATCAAAGTTGTATTAATGCAGAACAGACGATGGGATAATGCTATTCTCGATCTGAAACCCAATTACATACACGACAACGTTCTGGACTATGATTATAACAAAGAAAATGTTTTTCCGGGAGGGAACGAATTTCGCTATTTTGATATTCGGACGAAACGACATAATGGTGAAAATGTAGAAAGCATAAAATTCATCAGGCCATATTATCATGTAACACTGCTTACAGATGCCGTAAGAGGTAACAAAAAGTATGGTTCTTATAAGGAAATGAATGGAAACTTCACCATCGAGAGCCAGGATAGAGTAACCGACTCAGATACGGAATGTGATTATATGTTTGTTCATTTTTATTTGTCATTACCAAGTCAGCTTATAGGCGGTTCTGTTAACGTATTCGGAGCGTTGACCGGCTGGAACGCTAATAAATCGAACGAAATGAAATGGAACTATGAAAGTGCTGGTTACGAGTTGAGTCTGCTCCTCAAGCAGGGTTATTACAATTACCAGTATGTTTATGTTCCTCAGGGTTCAAAAAAGGCCGATTCGGCTAATCTTGAAGGATCTTTTTTCATTACTGAAAATGAATATCAGATCTTTGCTTATTACCGGGATCTTACAAGTCGTTATGATCGATTAGTAGGTTTTGTTACCATAAACTCATCAATCAGAAACTAATCATATCAAGGTTACTATCTATCCGATTAGTTATTCATCGTGGTTATAAAGTAGGAAGTGGAGTTCAGTTGTGCTGAAGGTTTGTCAGTCTGTAGAAAACGATTTGTTTTGTAAGCAGAAATCACGAAGCCTGCTGTTCTAATAAAATATTATCTGACAATTTTTAGAGGACTTTCTTCTGTATTGTATGGTATATCAAACGAAAAGGTTGAGCCTAATCCAGGTCTTGAATTAACGTTTAAAGTTCCTCCAAGTAATCTGACATAGTGTTGTGCAATAGACAATCCAAGGCCGGTTCCGTCGTATGCGCGTGTAGTTCTGTTGTCAAGTTGGTGGAATCGTTCGAAAATTCGCTGAGTATCTTTTTCAGCAATGCCAATACCAGTATCCCTGACAAAAAAAGTGAGATTATTCGAATCGAGTACTTTATAGCCAAATTCAACTTCACCCTGTTCAGTGAACTTAATTCCATTATCAATAAGTTTCTGCAGAATCGATTGTAATAAAATAGGATCGGTCGTTATCGTGAATTTCGGATTTGAGTTCGAGCTGCTAACTTTTAACCGGATATTGCTTTTATCTTCCAATTCATAGCTAAATTCTTTGTAAAGGGCAACCATCATATCGTTCACTTTACAAGGCAGTGGCTTTACAACAAGGGTGTTGCTTTCAATTTTCGAAAGACTGATCATGTCGTTAATTAGTGTCATCAATATCTTTCCGTTTGTAATGATGATATCCACGAATTTGTTTTTTTCATCATCGTCAAATTCAGGAGAGCCAATCATTTTGGAGAATCCGATAATCGCATTCATTGGAGTACGAATTTCATGCGAAATGTTGGCAAGAAAGGCTGTTTTTAGCCGGTCAGATTCTTCGGCCTTATTCCGGGCTTCTTCCATTTTTATTTCAGAAATCTTTCGGATAGTGATGTCACGTGCCAGTGAAATAACTGATTGATCATTTAATCTGGCTATTCGCATTTCAAACATGGCAGAAGAACCTTCAATTTCCAGCGCATATTCAATGGTTTCAATGGAGTCAACCTCAATGCAGTTCTGTATGCACGTATATATTTTGCTGGACATTTTCTCTGAAAAACCAACTTCGAAAATTGAATTACCTATAATATCTTCAGGCTTAATTTTGAGGGCTTCGGAAGCTTTAAAAACGAAATCAACATAAACTCCATCCTTATCAATAATGAAAAAAAGATCCGGAATTGCTTCTAAAAGTACCTGAAACCGATGCTTGTTTTCCTCCAGTTCAATAATCATGTTTTGTTTGGGTGTCACATCTGTAAACAGGCTGGCAATTAGGTCGTTGGATATTTTTATTGTATTTACATCGAAGTGTTTGTCCAGATGATCAAGATGCAATGAAAAATTATTTTTCCGGGAATTTAAATATTGTTTGTTCCAGTCGAAAGCACCCCGAAATATTTTGGGTAAAACATCATTGGCATTTTGGTCTTTTAATTCACGTGAAGTTATTTTGAATTGCCTTTCAAATGCCAGATTTGTTTTACGCACGATCAAATGCGAGGGAGTATTGAATTCATCCCTGGCAATTTCAAGCAACATCATTCCCATAGGGAGATTACGGATGGTTTGGGTTATCATCCTTTCAGTATCTTGCTTTTCGTTGGTTAAATCATTTATAGCATTCATAAAATTCCATGCTAATATGAGAGCTACGATGAAAAAGCCTGAAAGAACTATTAATGGATTAATAAAAACACCATCCGCATCCCATTTAAGCTGAAACAATAAATTAGTCAACCCAGCCTGATAAGCATGAAATAGTATAGTGAGGAAAGATATACCAAAGAATATAAACAAATCCCTTTTGCTGTTGCTGAAAAGAAGAAAAAAGAGAAAAAAGGGAATTAATGTCCATAGGGTATATGGTATGGATTGATGATTCGGAAAAATTGCAAATGAATTTGATATAAAGAAAAAATAGGGTACAAAAGGAACAAGAAAAAAGACATGAACCGCCCACTTATAACTTATATTTCGTAATCCGTATAATGACACTCCAAATATGACGAGCATAGATACATCGCCAGCCAGACATTCATCAAGCGAATAACCAATCAAATCCAGGGTAAACATGGTTAACCCGGTTAATATTCCAAGTATTATAAATGCATGAAGACCAATGATTTTGAAAAAATCATTTTTTGCTTCAATATGATAGTGACTGGTAATTGATTTTTTTATTGCTTTTAGCATGAATTTAGGTCATCATTCAACTTTAATGAGGCATTAAATATAGTAAAAATTAGATTCCAATCTTGTCCTGCTTGATTTATACGAAAATCGAAAGGTGATTTTTATTAGGAATTATCCTGTTACTAAAGTATAGTTTTGTAAAGGAAAGAATAAAAAATGTCAACATAACATTTAACGTCATGTCAAAAGGATTTTTTAATATTCCGGATGTAAAGAATGAGCCAATAAAAAGTTACGCACCTGGTTCTCCGGAAAAAGCTGAATTGAAAAAAATGATTGCTGATTTGAGATCAGTAGAACTGGAACTTCCAATGGTTATTGGAGGCAAAGAAGTAACAACTGATCGTCGGGTTCGTATTTGTCCTCCTCATGAAATTAAGCATACCCTTGGTTATTATTATCAGGGAGATTCTTCTCATGTGCAAATGGCAATTGATGCTGCAATGATGGCTCGTGAAAATTGGAATTCGATGGCATGGCAGCACCGTGCAGCTATATTTCTGAAAGCTGCCGATTTGTTCGCAGGTCCTTACCGTGCCAGAATTAATGCTGCAACAATGCTCGGCCAATCCAAGAATGCATTTCAGGCTGAAATAGATGCTGCATGTGAAATGGCAGATTTTTTCAGGTTTGGTGTTCGTTGCATGACTGACATTTATAAAATGCAACCTGAATCAGCTCCTGGGATATGGAATTACAATGAATTCAGATCACTTGAGGGTTTTATATTTGCTCTTACTCCGTTTAATTTCACCTCAATTGCCGGGAATCTGCCTGCAGCACCTGCCATGATGGGTAATGTTGTTGTTTGGAAACCTTCAAAAACCGCTGTTTATTCGGCAGCAGTGATTATGGAAGTTTTAAGGGCAGCCGGTTTGCCCGATGGTGTTATAAATCTTGTTTATGTCGGAGGTCCTGCGGCAGCCGATGTCGTGCTTCAATCTCCTGATTTTGGAGGAATTCATTTTACCGGATCAACCGGAGTTTTTCAAAGTATCTGGAAAACTATTGGTGAAAACATATACAAATACAAATCATATCCACGAATTGTTGGTGAAACCGGAGGTAAGGACTTTATTTTTGCAGACCCTACTGCCGACCCGCAAGCTTTGGCTATCGCCATGGTGCGTGGATCTTTTGAATATCAGGGACAAAAATGTTCAGCAGCTTCGCGGGCTTATGTACCAAAAAGTATTTGGGCTGATGTACGTGCACGTTTAGGTAAGGAGCTGTCAACCGTGAAAATGGGACCACCGGAAGATTTCACCAATTTTGTAAACGCGGTGATTGATGAGTCTTCCTTCGATAAACTCGCCAGGTATATTGACGGTGCAAAGCAAGATGCCGATGCTGAAGTGTTATTTGGTGGAAAGTGTGATAAATCGGTTGGGTATTTTATTGAACCGACAGTGATTCTGGCCAAAAAACCAAATTATATCACCATGGTTGAAGAGCTGTTTGGTCCTGTGCTAACCATCTTTGTATATGCCGATGAAGATTTGGATAAAACACTGGATATTCTTGATAAAACTTCAATGTATGCTTTAACTGGAGCTATTTTCTCTCAGGATCGCTATAACATTGAGCGAATTACCAAACGACTTGAAAATGCTGCCGGTAATTTTTACATCAACGATAAGCCAACCGGAGCAACCGTAGGTCAGCAGCCATTCGGTGGAGCAAGAGGTTCAGGAACAAATGATAAAGCAGGATCTGTCTTTAATTTTCTGCGTTGGACTTCAATCAGAACCATCAAAGAGACATTTGTTTCCCCTCATAGTTATATGTATCCAAATTTCCTTGAGGAATAAAGATACAGGAGACATTAAAAAGGAGATGATTTTTTTCATCTCCTTTTTTTATATGTAGGAAAAGCCTATTTTTGTTTAAAATTGTTTCTCATGAAAGCCAAAGAATTAGTTGTCAAAATTCTAAATACAGCATTTAACAAATACCTGATCGCTTTTGCCGCATTTGTAGTTTGGATTTCATTCTTTTATGACAATAATCTGATACAGCATCAGAAAAATAAAATGGAATTGACACTTCTGCAGGAACAGGTAGATTTTTACAAGCATAAGATCGAAGCAGATAAGCGTAAACTATATGAATTGCAAACCAATGACGAAAATCTTGAAAAATTCGCCCGGGAGCAATTTTATATGAAAAAAGCTGATGAAGATATTTACGTTATTGTAGAAGAAAAGTAGAAATTAAGACTGCTTAGTCTTTAAATATTTTGATTACAGCACTTACTGCTCATATAACTTCCCTTTATTTCACTTCATTTGTAAATTCAACTTGCTTTATCGCAGGCTTTTAACTAACTTTAACTATAGTTTTTGGAAAATCTTTGAAAAATTAAGGAGATTTAGTATATTTCTACATCAAAGAATAGCCGATGAAATTAAATACTAATATATTCCGGATAGAGACCAATCATGTTGACCCGAAACAAGGGAATATATTGATTGCAGAACCTTTTTTGGCAGGAAGTTATTTTAACCGGTCGATAATCATATTAGCAACCTACAGCGATGAAGGTGCCGTAGGGTTTATCCTGAATAAGAAAGTTGATTATCCGGTTGAAGATCTTTTTGTCGATTTTCCTGACTTTGATTCGGAAATACACATCGGGGGACCTGTTGGAACCGATTCTGTATATTTTATTCATACGTTGGGAGATGAAATCCCCGGCAGTATTCATATTAAGGAAAACTTATTTTGGGGTGGTGATTTTGATGCACTCAAAGCATTAATCAAATTAGGGGTTGTAAGTTCCCATGAAGTACGTTTTTTTCTGGGTTATTCGGGCTGGGAGGCAGGTCAGCTGGAAGAAGAAATTAATGAAAATTCATGGTTGGTGGCTGATGTTTCAGAGTCTGATTTTATGAATATAGATGAAAGTGAGATGTGGGTTGAATCTGTGCGATCCATGGGTGGTAAATACAGCATGTGGGAAAATTTTCCCGAAAATCCTTCTCTTAATTAGTTTTACTCTGGATAAATAATTCATTGATTTTTCTGGCAGTATTGTTGAAATACCGTTTCCCTTCAAAACCAGCAATCCATCGTATACCTTCGATTGCGTTTACACTTAATATTTCGTCGGCTTCCTGCATGCTTTTGTGTGTAATCCCTTCGTCCTCGGAGTAATCAAAATTTAGACGTTTAAAAATGTCAAGCATTAGCAGTTTGGAAATGTCGCAATATGCACCCTGCTTTCTACCCGCACCTTGAATAGTTTTGCCCTTAATCAGGTAAATGTTCGACTCAGGTATTTCAATAATCTGATCATCAGAATTTAAAATCAATAATTGATCTACCATCGATTCTTTCAGATGACGTGCAGCAATGCTCCAGAAAATTTCGGAACCTAATGAAATATCCGAAATTGACGATATTCCTTTTTGTATTTTACTAAAGACGTTCACATACAACCCTTTTTCATTCAGGTCATAACCAATGTTGTCTGTTTTTTTCGATTGAATTGTGAAATAAATCTTCTCTTCTTCAAGACGAAAAGTAAGAGTTAGAACAGCGCCCAGAAAATGTTTATTCTTGGTAAGTGTACGTTCAAGTTGCCGTTTCAGTGCTGATCCGTCATTCGCCATAAAATCAGGTATTGGCTGGTTGAAAATTTCCAGTTTGAGTTTGATCAGATTTAATGTTTCATAAAAAAATGGAAAGGCTGACCGAATAGCACGGATTTTTTCTGAAAAAAGAAAAGCATCAGATTCCGCAAAAGAAATATCGTATTCTTCTGCCGGTACAAATGACCCTTTAACCAATATGTAATTTCCGTTACTCATTTTATCAGGAATGAAATATAGGGATACATATTTTGATTTGGCGTTATTTTTATTCCCTGTATGTGTGCTTTTTTTGCAGCTTCCATATCCGATTCACTGTCACCAATCAGATACGAAGTTTCTTTATTGATCACATATTTGGAAATTAGCTTGTCAATCATCAGTGAATCCGGTTTACGGCAGATGCATTTTTCTATTTCAGGATGATGCGGGCAATAAAGCACCTCCAAAATTTCGATGTTGTTATTTCTGAAGGTCTTGACAAGCAATTCGTGAAATTCCTGAACATTGTGTTTTGAATAGATTCCGCGTGAGATTCCACCCTGATTACTGACAATAAATAGCACATAGCCCTTAGCCGCAATTTTTTGTAAATTATCAAATACTCCATCAACGAAACTCAAATTTTCCTGAGTCCAGATGTAATAATGTTCCTTGTTATTAATTAAAACGCCATCGCGATCCAGAAAGATTGCTTTTGTCATCCGATCAGCCTGAAAAGTTTATCCAGAAATGTTTCAAATAATTGTGGATTAATAATAATCGGAAAGATAAATCCAAACAGGGCACCCAAAAAATGGGCATCATGGGCAACATTGTCTTTTTGTTTCATACTCATTTGGTATGAATATACCAGGTAAAGTCCGGCAAATACAATTCCGGGGATGGGCAATATTCCGAAGAAATAGATCATGTTCCACGGATCGAAGAAAATAGCAGCAAAAAGTACCGCAGATACTGCGCCTGAAGCACCAACCGAATTATAGAAATAATTATTGCGGTGCTTAATTAATGCATAAATATTTGAAACCAGAATTCCACCGAAATAGAGAATGAGGTAATATTGAATGTACATATTTCCGAAATTATATTTGAAATACATTTCGATGGCTCGTCCAAAAGAAAACAGGACAATCATATTTACAAACAGATGCTCCCAGTTTGCATGAATAAAGGCATGGGTAATTAATCGGTGATATTCCTTTTTGTGATAAATTTTACTTGCATTGAACTGTAACTGATCCATCAGCTTTGGTGATTTGAAAGCAGCAAAGGAAACAGCAACTGTAATAGCAATCAGAATAATAGTCATATAGCAGAAATTAATGTAAAATTCGGTAAATCATTTCCCGTTGAAGATCGGCAGATGTGGCTGAAACGTTGCCCCAGCCTTTCGATTTCATGTCGTATTCGCGCAGAATGCTTACTATTTCAACCAATTTTTTGATGTTGTAGTTTTTTGCTGCAGAAACATAATTCTTAACAAAATACGGATTCACCTGGAGAACTGAAGCGACATTGTTTTGTGATTTGTCTTCCAGAAAATGATAATTTAATAGTTTTGAAAAGTACGAAAAGAGAGAAGAAATGACTACAGGAACCGGATTTGTTGACGGGTTGGATCCGAAGAAATTGATAATCCGGTTAGCTCTTAGCAAATCGCGTTCACCCAAGGCATTCTGAAGTTCAAAAACGTTAAATTCTTTACTAATTCCGATATTTTTTTCGATATGGTCCGGGGTTATCTGAGTCCCGGCTGGCAACGAAATAATCAATTTATCCAGTTCGTTTGACACTTTGCTCAAATCAGCACCTAAATATTCCGATAGCATGGCTGTAGCCTGAGGTGTAATCGTATATTGCTGATTTTTCAGATAATTTGAAATCCATGCCGGCAATTGATTATCGTATATCTTCTTCGATTCGAAAAGTACTCCTTTTTGTGCGATGAGTTTGGTGAAGGTTTTTCGTTTATCGAGTGTCTTGTACTTATAATTAATAACTAAAATGGTTGAATTCAGAGGGTTTTTGGCATAAGTCTCCAATTCTTCAATTTTCTTTATGTTCTGGGCCTCACGGACGATTATTACCTGATGGTTCGACATCATCGGAAATCTGCGGGCATTGGCAATTATGGTTTGAGGTTCAGTATCCTTGCCATAAAGTATCGTTTGATTAAAGCCTTTTTCGGCATCAGTCAAAACATGATTTGAAATATAATCGCTGATTTTGTCAATAAAATACGTTTCGTCTCCCATCAGAAAATAAATGGGATGATATATTTTTTTTTGCAGATTGCTGATAATTTCCTCAAAAGTCATTCGATAGAAGGGTATTAAAATTTCAGGTGTTTAACCGATTCTCCATTGTTTTTTATTTCAAGCAAGGCGTCAATTCCGGTTTCAAGATGTTCCCTAACAAAGTTGTTCGACACGAGTTGGTCACTTGCATCAGTCTTTACTCCTGTCGAAATCATGGGTTGATCGGAAACAAGTAACAACGCTCCTGAAGGAATTTGGTTGCAGAAACCTACAGTGAAGATGGTTGCAGTTTCCATATCAATAGCCATTGCTCTCGATTTTTCAAGGTATTTTTTGAAACGTTCGTCATACTCCCAGACACGTTTATTTGTTGTTAAAACCACACCGGTCCAATAATCGTGTTTTCTGTTGCGGATAGCAGTTGAAACAGCCCGCTGAAGATTAAATGCAGGTAATGCAGGAATTTCAGGTGGCAAATAATCATTCGAGGTTCCTTCGCTGCGGATAGCTGCAATCGGTAAAATATAATCTCCCAATTGGTTTTTTTGTTTCAGACCACCGCATTTGCCCAGAAAAAGAACTGCTTTCGGATGAATTGCACTTAATAAATCCATCATGGTTGCAGCATTTGGACTTCCCATTCCGAAATTGATAATTGTAATACCTTCAGCACTCGCGTTTGGCATATTTTTGGTTTCTCCAACAACCGGGACACCGAATTTTTCTGCAAACATATCCACATACATATGGAAATTTGTTAGTAAAATCAGGTCATCAAACTCATTCAAAGGTCTTCCTGTATATCTTGGAAGCCAGTTCTCTACTATTTCTTCTTTAGTCTTCATAAAATTATTTACTGTTTGAATATTTACCATTTACTAGTTATTCATTGCAAGCAGCGCTTCATGGTAAATTGTAAATAGTTTAATGTTCAATATTATGGCAACCCAAACTTTTTATTTTTATAGCTACTTTTACAGCTGTAACTTTACAAAAATACAAACTTTGTTGGCTCTATCATGCAAAAATTGAATTTGCCCGAATATTCTTTCAGAATTAAAACAATAAATAACAAAGAATATATTTTTGATTCACTTCGAAGAAAATTTGTACGTCTTACCCCGGAAGAATGGGTTCGGCAGAATTTTATGCAGTTTTTGGTCGTTGAAAAACATTATTCTCCTTCATTAATTGTCATTGAGGCATTGGTTAAAGTAAATAGTAATCCGCAACGTGCTGATCTAATTGTTTTCGATAGAATGGGAAATCCGGCATTGGTAGCCGAATTTAAGGCTCCGGAAGTTTTGGTTACTCAACAGACTTTTGATCAGATTGCCCGGTACAACATGCAGCTGAAAGTCAATTTTCTGATTGTCAGTAATGGACTGGTTCATTACTGTTGCCGGATTAATCATACCGAAAAAACCTATACTTTTCTTCCTGAAATCCCTGATTTTACGGATGTATTGCCTGTCCTTTAATCGGATTGTCAGATGAGCTGAATTAAATAAGTTCACCATATTGGAAGTTGAATATCAACCTGTTTTTGTATTTAACCATATTGATTTATGGGCAATCCAATATTTTATTTGTTCTCCTACATTCAATAAATAGATTCTTTTTTGGTGAGAGTTTTTTTTATTCAGTTACTTTGCAAAAAATCGAAATAAATTCAGAAGATGGATATAGGAGTTCCTGAATCATTTTTAGCATATTCTTTTTTAATTACCATAATCGGAATTTTTAGTTTGCTTTTTGTTCCAATCAGGTTCAAAGCAAATCTGGCAGTTTCAGTTGTATTTCTGAATACTTTTCTAACAAGCATTATCGCATTTCAGGCTTTAAGCGGTTCTGATTTTGAGTATACATTTTATGCTGGTGCGTTATTTGGAAATATTCAGATTCTGGTTGATTCTTTGTCTGCCTGGTTTATCCTGATCATTAATCTTACTTCCGTAACAGGGGCAATTTATGGATCAGGTTATTTAAAAGCCTACAACGACCCGGCTCCAAAACTCAATCTGCATTGGGCATTGTTTATCATCTTTCACCTTTCGATGGTTTGGGTATGCATGTTGCAACACAGTCTGGCATTTCTGATTGCATGGGAAGTGATGTCAATATCATCCATGTTGCTGGTGATTTTCGACTACCATAAACCCAAAACGCTGAAAGCGGGTATCAATTACCTGGTTCAGATGCATATTAGTGTCACATTTTTAACTATCGGTTTTATCTGGGTTTATTTTCAGACCGGCTCGTTTAGTTTCGATGCTTTCCATACTTTTTTTGGTTCAAACAGTAATATTTGGCTGTTCCTGATTTTCTTTACCGGGTTTGGAATAAAAGCCGGTTTTGTTCCACTGCACAGTTGGTTGCCTCATGCACATCCTGCAGCGCCTTCGCATGTATCCGGAGTCATGTCGGGTGTGATTGTAAAACTGGGTATTTATGGAATTTTCAGGATCATTTCTTTTCTGAAAGCAGATTTTTTACTTCTGGGCGAAATTGTAATTACAGTTTCTGTTTTGACCGGAATATATGGAATTTTAAATGCTGCCATTCATCGTGATTTCAAACGTATGCTCGCTTATTGCACCATCGAAAATATTGG
This sequence comes from Prolixibacteraceae bacterium, assembly GCA_041736275.1. GTDB lineage: Bacteria > Bacteroidota > Bacteroidia > Bacteroidales > Prolixibacteraceae > Aquipluma. The sequence goes on along the minus strand of JBGSUC010000064.1, from coordinate 67,027 downwards.
GATTATAGGTATTGGTATCGGATTAGGTTTGATGGGGATGGGAAATGGTTCACCACTTTTATATTACCTCGGATTTGGAGCTGCGTTATTGCATGTTTTAAACCATTCCCTGTTCAAATCATTGCTCTTTTATTCAGCTGGTTCTGTATATCAGCAAACCCACACCCGCGATATGAATAAACTGGGCGGCTTAGTTAAAAGCATGCCAAAAACTGCTATACTATTCCTGATTGGAGCTTTGGCTATAGGAGGATTGCCTCCATTCAACGGATTTGTTTCAGAATTCATTTTATACAGCGGGCTTTTGGAAGGTTTGAAATCGAATAACCTCAGCGAAATTAGCTTACTGGTGTTTACTTTTGCCGGACTGAGCATAATTGGGGGAATTTCGGTACTGACTTTTACCAAAACATTCGGAACCATTTTCCTTGGGACAGAAAGAACGGCTTTGGAGCATCAACCGAAAGAAGTATCCCTGACGATGTTAGTTCCACAATACCTGATTGTTGCAATCATGTTAAGTGTTGCCTTTTTACCTCAATTTTACCTGAAGATTATCAGTAATGTATTGTCGAAAATGACCGATGCTTTTCCAATGGTTGGAATTCCGGGATTATCTGAATATTCGGGCAGATTGGCAAGCATTAATCTGTACTCGATCCTGTTTATAGGAATTGTTATTGTTAGTTGGCTGGCAAGAGCTTATTTCGTAAAAGGCAAAACAAAGAAAATACAGCCAACCTGGGGATGTGCATATGTTGCGCCAAAAAGTAACATGCAATATACCGGAAAATCCTATTCAAAATCGCTGGGCAAAATGTTCAATGTTCTGCTGATCGAAGAAAAAAAATACAACGAATTGGGTGATGGGGAAATATTCCCGAAAAGCAGAAAATATTCATCCAATTACCTCGATTTTTTTGAACACCGTATCATTCAATTTATTACACATCATATCGTTTACGGCGCGAATTATTTTAAATTTATTCAAAATGGCCGGATACAATCGTACGTTTGGTATGGCATTGTGTTTATGATGGCTATTTTCATGCTGACAGTTTTTAATATCTTAAAATGAACCTGATAAAAGCATTTCTGGCAGTAGCAATACTGGTAATACTTCTCATTCCTTTTTTGAAAGTAAAAGGAAAGGGAATCGTATTACTGACGGCTATTGTATTGAATGCTTTATTATCCGGATCCGTTGCATTGCTGGCCCTTGCCGGCCAATTTTTCGAATTTACATTTCAGGGAAGTTTAATTACCGGTCCGGTAAACATTCGGATTGACGCACTTTCCGCCTGGTTTATGCTGATCATCAATTTCATTTTTGTTGCCGGCTGTTTCTATGGACTTTTCTACATGAAAGCCTACCAGAGCCAGAAGAACAATCTCACTCTTCACAGCATTGCGTTCTTTTTTTTATATGCCGCTTTGGTCAGCCTTTGTGTGATACAGAATAGTCTTGTTTTCCTCATTGTCTGGGAAGTTATGGCAATTTCCGCTTTCCTTTCGGTCATTTTCGAACACGAAAAAATGGCTACAATTAAAGCTGGTTTGAATTACCTGATTCAATCGCATGTCTCCATTTTATTCCTGATGTTTGGATTTATTTGGGTCGCTTTTAAAACCGGCAGTTACGATTTTAGCGCTGTCACAGCCTATACCTCGGAAAATCCGGGAGCTACAGGAATTTTACTGTTTCTCATATTTTTTGTAGGATTTGGCATTAAAGCCGGATTCGTTCCTTTTCATACCTGGCTTCCTTATGCGCATCCTGCCGCGCCATCGCATGTTTCCGGAGTTATGTCCGGAGTCATGATCAAAATCGGAATTTTCGGAATTCTTCGGATGATCACATTAATTCAGGTTGACTTATATGCTGTTGGTCTTATCATACTTGGCTTTTCGGTAGTTTCGGGTTTATACGGTGTAATGCTGGCCATTATGCAGCACAATCTGAAGAAATTGCTGGCTTATCACAGCATCGAGAATATTGGTATTATCGGAATGGGGATTGGGATTGGTTGTATCGGCATGGGTATTGGAAACAACATGCTTGCAACTCTCGGATTTGCCGGAGCTTTGCTGCATACCTTAAACCATGCTTTGTTTAAATCGCTTTTATTTTTTACCGCCGGAAATGTTTATCAGGCAACACATACCATGCAAATTGAGCACTTGGGTGGCCTGATCAAAAAGATGCCGCAAACAGCTGCGCTTTTTCTGATTGCTGCTATTGCCATTTCAGGAATTCCACCATTTAACGGTTTTATATCTGAGTTTATCATCTATCGCGGATTCTATTCCTGGCTTCAGGATGCGATGTTGGGATCGTTGATGACCATTGTATTTTCAGTTCTGGCCTTGGTTCTGATCGGTGGCCTGGCACTGCTGTGTTTTACCAAAGCTTTTGGTATCGTTTTTTTGGGGACTGCCCGTAAAAAATTTCACCACGAAGTAAAGGAGGTTCCGTTTTTACAACTTTTGCCTCTTTACCTCATTACCATTCTGATCGTTTCAATTGGCGTTTTCCCGCAATATTTCCTGAATGCCTTATCAAATCCGGTTAGCATTTTAACTGGTATTCCTCAAAGTTCAGGCATTCTGTTTCAAAGTCATATTGCTGATATGCTGCAACCTTTGAATTGGGGAATCTGGATTTTTATTCTGATTATACTGGCAATTTTCTTCTTGCGAAAATTTGCATTGAAGAATCGAAAAGTGGCGATCGAATCGACCTGGGGTTGTGCATACGTTGCGCCAACCGAAAAACTGCAATACACTGCCGGGTCATTTGTCAGGGCTTACAGTAAAATTTTTAAGCCAATTCTGCTGACCTCCAAAAACGAAAGCGAAGTTGAAGGAATATTTCCTTCAGGAGGAAAGTATGAAACTCACATCTATGACCGGATTGAGAAATATTTTATCGATAATCCATTAGCAACCTATAAATCACTGTTGGGAAGATTTTTATTTCTTCAAAACGGGAAGCTGCAATTTTATATTTTATACGGGATCATTTTCATTGTTTCAGTAATTTGTGTCCCGCTTTTTTATCATCAGATTGTATTATTGATCGAATTTATAAAGCAAATCTAAATATGCTTAGTTTAATTCTTATCATTCTGGCAGGAACATTTTTCACAGGTGTCATCATCCGTGTAAAAAGTTTAGCATCAGGCCGCAAAGGTCCCGGAATCTTTCAGCCGATTAAAGATGTGGTACGGCTTTTTAAAAAAGGCGCTGTGTATAGTGAGACTACAAGTTTCGTGTTTCAAATCGCGCCAACCATTTATTTCGCATCGGTAGTAACAGCCATGTTGGTTGTTCCGTTCGGGCGATCAAAAGGACTAATCAGTTTCGATGGCGACTTCATCTTTTTTGCCTACGTTTTAGCCCTTGGCAAATTTTTCAGCATCATTTCTGCCATGGATACCGGTAGCAGTTTTGAAGGTATGGGGGCAAGCCGCGAGGCCCTTTATTCGATGTTTGCAGAACCTGCTTTCTTTATCCTGATGGGTTCGCTGGCATTGCTTACCGGGTACACTTCTTTTCAGGAAATGTTTGCTGCGTTGCATATTGGTTCCTACATCAGTTATGCACTGGCCATATTGGGTACTTTTGTCCTGATGATGGTTTCGATGATCGAAAATAGCCGTATGCCCATTGACGATCCAAAAACTCATCTTGAACTTACCATGGTTCATGAAGTAATGATTCTCGACAACAGCGGGTTTGATTTGGGCTTAATACTCACTGCCGGATATTTGAAATTTGCCTTATATGGCGCTTTGGTTGTCAATCTGTTTATTGGAGTATTTCCGTATGAATATTCCATCCCGATGTTTTTTATCATTCAAATTGTTCTGGCAACCGGAGTTGGTTTAATCGAATCTTTTATGGCCCGTTTCCGGATGAGTCATAACGCTCAGTTTATTTTCGTTCTGACTTCGGTAAGTCTTTTGATTTTCTTTGGAGTATTGCTGATTTTAGGAAAATTTGCTTAATCTGTAAATTCTGTATCCATGATAGATGTATTATTGATCACATTCATAATTAGCCTGTTTTATATGGCTATAGCGAACCGGATGCGAACCTATTTAAAGGTACTGGCATTTCAGGGGGTGTTGCTGTTTTTTGTAGTGTTCCTCCAGTTAAACGAAATCAATCCGGTGAACCTTGCTTTAATCCTGCTCGAAACCATTGTTTTTAAATCGGTTGCTGTGCCTTTGTTTATGGCTCATGTATTGAAACACAATAACATTACCCGTGAATCGGAGCCGTATTTGCCAAACTTTGTTTCGTTAATAATTACAACCGTGATAGTGGTTGTTACGATTTTACTGGCCAACGGAGTTGAAGATACTCATCTGGATAAAATATTCTTTGTCGTGGCACTGTCTTCACTTTTTACAGGTTTGTATTTTATTGCAACCCGTCGTAAAATTATCACCCATGTGATTGGTTACCTGATAATAGAGAATGGAGTTTTTGTGTTATCGCTGGCAGTGGGGAACGAAATGCCTATGTTGGTGAACCTCGGCATTATGCTCGATATTTTTGCCAGTGTGCTTATTCTTGGCATCTTCCTGAATAAAATCGGTGATGTATTTAAAGATGTTGATGTGAACCAGTTAAGTAATTTAAAGGATTACTAATTACCAGAATAATATGATAGGAATATATCTGATAGCAGCTTTTTCAATAGCAATTGCCTTATTTTTCAACCGGAATAAGGCAGTAACATTTGCCTTACTTGGTTTATTCCTGATTCTTCAGGGAGCTTTAACCATTCATGCCTACTTTCATCTGCATGCTACCGAATGGAGTTATTTTACTTACGATTCACTGGCGGTATTGCTTTTAGTGACCCTGAGTATTATTGCCGTTCCGGCTTTCATACACAGTCATATTTATCTGGAAGACCAACCGGCTCCTCCTGAATCAAGGGCTATCTATTATGGTGCAGTTGTCTTATTACTGACAGCCATCAGTGCCGGTTACCTGGCGAACCACATCGCAGTTATCTGGATATTTACTGAAATTACAACACTGAGCGCTTCCGCACTGATCTATCATCACCGGAATAAACTGGCTCTGGAAGGTACCTGGAAATATGTATTTATTTGTGCCATCAGCGTTACTTTTGTTTTCATTGGCATTCTGTTTTTAAGTATGTCGCTTGTCAATGCCGGTTCCGACGATTTGTCATTTAAAAATCTGCTCGCCAATAGTTCCCAATTAAATCCATTCTGGTTGCGGCTTTCGTTTCTTTTTGTTTTTACCGGTTTTACAGTTAAGCTTGGGTTAGTGCCCATGTTTACAGCTGGAGTTGATGCGAAAGACAAAGCCCCGGCCCCGGCAGGTGCTTTGCTATCTAGTGTACTAATGAACCTCGGATTTGTCGGAATCTTTCGCTTTTACATTGTTATTGCCAACACGCCGCTGCATCACTGGGCCAACCTGGTCATCGGAATTGCCGCATTCTTATCTGTATTTGTAGCCACGGTGTACATGATCAAAGTAAAGAACATCAAACGAATGCTGGCTTATTCAAGCATCGAACACATGGGGCTGGTTATGCTTGGAATTGCAGCCGGTGGCATTGGTTATTATGCGGCGATACTCCACATCATTCTTCACGCGTTTGTGAAATCAGGCTTGTTTTTCCAATTCACCCAATTATATCGCGTCTTCCAGAGTAAAAGTATTTACCATGTAGGTAATTATTTCAAGTACAATGCCAGTGGGGCCATGGTGCTTTTATTGGGTTTTATCAGTGTAACAGCCATGCCGCCATCCGGTTTGTTCGTAAGTGAATTTCTGATTTTCCGTTCACTTTTTGAGGCCAATCAGATCATTTTACTGGTTGTGGTCTTGCTTTTATTAACCATGATTATATGGGCTTTCGGAAAAAATATTCTGAAAATACTGTTTATTCCACCTGTTGGGTTTGATGATTCACACGTTCCGAAAATCAGTCCCTGGGAATCGTCTTCTCAGTTTATGCTGCTCGCACTTGCCGTATATTTGGGTCTGAATCCTCCAACGGAATTTGTTGACTTAATCAGGGAAAGCATACTGTTGTTACCAAAATAAAGAAAGATGAACTACACAACGATAAAAAACAATCAGACCATACCGGTAGCATCCATTCCTGAACTTAGCTATGAAGAGTTTTTTTTGCTGAATACAGGTTTTATTACCGGTTCTCCGGAAAAGCATTGCATCAACTATTTTGGGTATCCGGTTGGCAACCGTGTAAAACTGATTTGTTGCATCGCTGATGACAACACACACGAAATAAATGTTTCATCAAGTTTGGTTGCTATTGCAGATGCACTGAATTCATTCACTGCCATTCATTTCAGTTTCGAAAAATTTGAACGTGAAATCCATGAGAATTTTGGTCTGGAATATAAAGATCATCCGTGGTTAAAACCAGTGCGATATGCCAAAAACCGGTTCGATCAGACTAAGACCATTGCCAATTATCCTTTTTTCGCCATCGAAAGCGACGAATTACATGAGGTAGGAGTGGGGCCGATTCATGCCGGAATTATTGAACCCGGGCATTTCAGGTTTATCTGTAACGGGGAACAGATTCTGCATCTCGAAATTCAGCTCGGCTACCAACATCGTGGCATTGAACAACAATTTCTGGAAAAGAAAAAGCTGAATCAGCGAACAACGCTTGCCGAATCGATTACGGGCGACACTGTTGTTGGACACACCACCGCTTTTTCGCAGGTATGGGAAAGTTTGTGCGGAGTAAAAGTTACTCGCGACATTCAGTATTCCCGGATAATCGCACTCGAATTGGAACGTATGGCCGTGCATACAGGCGATTTAAGCGCTGTTTGTACCGACATTGCCTATCAGTTGGGTAGTTCGGTCTTCGGTCGGCTGCGTACTCCTATTATTAATTTCATGCAGGAGTGGGGTGGTAACCGTTTGTCGAAAGGCTTGATCAGACCCGGCAAGAACCAATTCCCGTTTACTTCTGAACTGGCGAAACGTTTGGCAGAAATACTGGATATTTATGAACCGGACTTTTTGGAAATGAACAAACAACTGTTCCAATTGCCAAGCGCACTTTCGCGGTTTGAGCGTACGGGCGTGGTTTCGTATGACGATGTTTTATCCATTGGTACGGTTGGAATGGCTGCCCGCATGAGTGGACTGAACCGGGATATCCGTTCATCGCATCCTTTCGGTCTTTATCCGGAGCTGAATCACGAGCCGGTTATCAAACATCATGGTGACGTATATTCGCGCGTTCAGATCCGAAAAGAAGAAGTTAAACAATCCATGCAATATATCCGGGATCTGATAAAGAGTGCTCCGGAATACACCGAAAGTGAACCTTTGTTTGAACGTCCGAAGGCCGACTCATTTACCCTTTCACTGGTTGAAGGCTGGCGCGGCGAAATCTGCCATTGCGCGATAACCGACGACAAAGGTGAACTGATTCTTTACAAAATTAAAGATCCGTCGTTCCACAACTGGCTGGCATTGGCCTTGTCCGTAAGGAATAACGAAATATCCGATTTCCCGATTTGCAACAAGAGTTTTAACCTGTCGTATTCAGGCCACGATTTGTAAAAGCGGAGTTCCTGAGTGACAAAGAAACAAAGTGACAAAGCAAAAGTAATCTCAGGTACTTAGGTACTCTGGAACTTCCATTTATAGTGGGATAATCTGTTATCAAAAGGATATAAATATTAATACTGAAAGACCATGTTCGATAACGTAAAAATAGTATACCATCAGGGGAAACAATTTATTCCGGATGTGACCACGGCTCAAGTTCCGGGTATTTTCAGAGGTCGTCCTGTGATTAGTTCTGAAGTTGTAGATGAATCAGAATTAATGGATTTGTGCCCGGTTGATGCAATTTCTGTCGGTCCGGTGAGCATCGATTTAGGGAAATGTACGTTTTGCGGCGAATGTGCCAAACGATTCCCGAATAAGATCCGGTTTACGACAGATTATAAAATCTCAACCAATGAACGCGAACGACTGATCGTAAAAGAAGGCGATGAAAACCCGGTTGAAGTTAATCCGGATACAGTCCGAAAAGAAATTCGCCGGGTGTTTGAAAGTTCGTTAAAACTCAGGCAGGCGAGTGCCGGCGGCGATAACAGCTGCGAGATGGAACTCAATGCTGCGAATAATGTTCAGTTCGATATGAGCCGTTTCGGGATCGAGTTTGTAGCTTCTCCACGTCATGCTGATGGTATTGTAATTACAGGCCCGATTACAGAAAACATGGCTGAAGCTGTCCAGACTTGTTACGATGCCATTCCCGAACCCAAAATTATTGTACTGGTTGGAACCGATGCCATCAGTGGTGGAATACATAAGGGAAGTTCTGCAACAGACCGGAGTTTTCTCGACAAATATCCGGTCGATCTTTACATCCCGGGTAATCCGGCGCATCCTCTGACGATTATTAATGGGTTGCTGGATTTAACCCGGAAACGAAAAGCGACGAAGTAGCAAATTGATTGGCTTTCCTGGAATTATTACTAATAAGGCATATTACTGCAAAACCGGTAGCCTAAAAATCTTGATAGCAAATCAGCATAAAGTGCTTTAGCTTCGGGAATACATATTTGGAGGTCAGGGTTTAAGCCAATTTACAATTTGCAAATTTTGAATGTATTGGTTGCTCCTTTATTCCTGACTTTTAAGATATAAATTCCGGAGTTAAATTCACTCAAATCAATGGAAAAAACAGAAGAATCAGTTCTCGGGTATAATACAGACAGCTTCTCACCACGAAGATTATAAAGCTCAATGATTGATCCAATGGGAGCCTGTTGAATTTGTACTATTCCGGTTGTTGGATTCGGATACAAAACCATCTGATTCATCATTATTTCCATAGAATTTGTTGTAGAGTTGGTGTTATCAAAGCTTTGATGATAACCTCCTATCGCAATGGCAGGCTCCAATGTAAAATTCATTGTATTTCCATAGAAATCCTCTTTTACAACTTTTAAATCCAAACCTATTGAACGGGTTAACAAATCAGAGACATCTGCATGAAGGAAATCTTCGTTAAATGTAGTTTTTGCAACTTCAAAAGGGTGTTGTTTCCATTCTGTTTCATCAGAATATTTAAAATATAACGAAATTGATTTGGTGGTTTCAGCGTTATTCAGTACCAAATTCAAGGTAGCAGCAGTGCCAATGTTTAATTTAGGTCGTACCTGGTTTTTATCGTCAAGAAATTGCAGGCAATGCATGCTCGTAAAACTATTCGAAGCCCCTTGCTTGTTGAAATTATATTTAAGATTGGCTTTTCCTTTCACACCCATCACGAAGTAATCCTGAGTTGATAGTTCAACGCTGGCGCCTTGCATGTCTTTGTCGTAAAAGTACGCCGGGGCATCTTTCATTAAGCCATTGTAAATAGCTTGATTGTTTGAATTTTTAACTGACAAAGTGGTAAAGGCATACCCCACTTGAGAAGACTCGCCATACATCCCTTTTAAATCGGTAAAACATCCGTTGAAATTGTATTTATCTGAGGTTACACTCAAACAATAATAAACAGGGCCATTGTTTACAAAAACGGTATCGTTTTGTTGTATGGATTGCAGTAATTTTCTGCCTACTGAAAGAACGATATCCCTGCCAATAATGGTATTAAACTGAATGCTATCACCATAGGAATACACCCTGCTGAATTGCCGTTTAGGATACATTGCTCCGGAGAAATTAGCAGGCGAAACAAATGGGAATGCTGACAATCCCATGGATTTGTCCTTCTTGACATCAATCCACAAGGTGCTATTGGTTGGTGTTTTAAGAGGAAATTCATCAAACCCACCATCTCCAAAAATACCGTAATAGAAGTAGGAACCAAATCCGAAATTACATTCTTCGTTGGGATTTGGGTAAAACGAAAAATGAAATGGATGAAGATCTTTGGGCGTGTTTATCAGGAGCGTATCACGGGTGATTTTATGAATTCCTTCATGATTGATAACAATAACCTCTTTTCCATTGTTTTGCGAAACAGATCTCCCGCAAAACACTTCATATTTATCACTCAACTTTAGATCATTAACATAGATTCTATCGGCATTACCCTGCCTGGAAATTGGTTCTTTTCCAAAATGATTTGATTTCAATGCAATAAAATTATACATCTTCTTCGAAGCATCTTTTTCAATTAATTCTCCGTTTGCATCATAACTTTGAAATGCAATTTTATTTTTGATTTCAGATTTGTTTAAACTGATTCGTGTGTTTTCTGAAATACTCACGTTTTCTTTAACGTACAAGTATGTTTTTAGAGTATCATTACCATAAATCCAATCTTTTTCCTGACCGTTAAATATAATATCATACACACCCTGTTGTACAAGGCATTTCATCCCATTTTGATATTTATCGTAAGGGTTAATCACTGTTGTATCTTTTATGATCTTAACAAATGGCTGAAAAAAATCATCAACATCAATGTCTGTGGTAAATTCAACATAGAATCCTCGTTGAAAAGACCATGGGATCTCCAGGGAATCGGAGGTACCCACAAGATGAAACCGTCCATAAAAGTTAAAAGGATCTGATTGGGGATGCTCCAGTTTTTCAGGATCCAGTTTCATGGTGAAATTCACTATTGCTGAGTCGTTTGATGAAATAATAAAGTTGGATGGTTCTGTGTGAACATCAACACCCTTGGGCATTGATTTGCTGAAATCGAAATGGTACTCCTGACTTGCAGATGACTTATTATATATCGTAATAGAAAATGTTTTTTCTTCAACACCTTGCTCATTGGGGACAAATCCAATATTGATCGATTGAGGATAACAGATCGTTCCAAGTTTTAACGTGGCTTCCGGATTCACTTTTCCGGCACCTTGATCGATAATATTAAACCCCAAATCAGACGCACAGTTCAGAAGCGCTGATTTGTATTCATTATACATCCATTGGGGATGTTTTTGCTTTAAAAGAGCAGCAACTCCGGATGCGTATGGAGTTGATAGTGAGGTGCCATTTTCTGTTCTGGTACTTGACGACAACCAAAGTACTGGAACCTCTTCTCCAAGTGCCACCAAATCAGGTTTCATATTACAGTTATTGATTCCGGCACCATAGCCCCGCGATGAAAAACTTGAAATAAGGTTGTTCGAATTACAACTTCCTACAGCAATTACATCCTCGAGAAGGCACAGCATATTGATTTTATTGTATGTTGGACCATCATTTCCTGTACTGATACAAATAATCATGTTTAGCTTCAGTAATTTTTGTAACCGTTCAGCAAATAAATCCAACCAGAATTTGTCCATTTCGTTTATACTAACGCTCATATTAATCACGTCGAGGTGGTCATAAAGGTCTAAATCCCGGTTCGGATCAGTGGCAAGTTCCAGAGCTAAAACAATATCTTCAGACCAGGCAAAGGTTTCTTTATTAAATATTTTATAGGCATATAATGTTGCTTCAGGAGCAACACCTACTAAATCACCTTTTGCTGCAATGATACCTGCTACCGCAGTCCCATGTCCTGATTCGTCCATAGGATCATCATCCATGTTGGCAAAATCATAACCACCTGCAACTTTGAATCCAGGGCCATATCCTCCACCCAAAGCTGGGTTGTTATAGTCAATGCCAGTATCAATAATACCAACTTTAACCCCTTTGCCCGTTTCAGGATAAGTGCTTTCAATTTGCTGATAGGATGATGGCGCATGACTTCCCGAAGTGTTGTTGTCGTACGATATGATTTTTTGATTTTTAAGGACAGTTTTCACATAATCCAGTTTCCTGATCTCCACCATTTCATCTTCACTTCCTATCAATATTACAGCATTCATTGTTCGGTAAAGTTCGTGCTTAAACACCGGTAATGAAGCAGATTTCAATTGGGAAGTATTTTCCCGGAGAGTGAATAAATCCAATTTCAAACGATCATGATCAGCTTGAAGTGAATTAATCATAAATGCGGACTTTAAATTACCATTTGGGTTGTAATTTTCAATTAGTCCCGGGCTTGTAAAAACAATCAGGTATTCATTTGACCGGTTGTTTCCAATGGATTGGTTTGTTCCTTTTACCAAATTATTAGAAAAGGCGTTCAATTGAAAAACAATCAATACCAATAGGGTGGGGATTTTATACATGGTTAGTTTATTGTGGTTTACTTAACAAAAATAATATTTTTTAAATATAAAAGATTATTAATTTGCAACAATAAACTGAACGATAAATTAATTATTTTGGTTGTATATCCCTCACTTACAGGTAACAACTAATTTTACTGGTTTTGAAATTTTATTGTCTAAATTTCCATCGGGAAAGTCCTTGCCTTCCTCAATTTCATGCATGGCGGTAGCTATCAAATAAACTTCCTACGAATATTTACAATTAATAATTTCCAGTCAACAAAGCAGCGAAACCCGGCTTGCAGGTATTTTGCTGTTTGCGGCTGGCATTTTCCAAATAATTGTCGCCGCAATGCTGAATGATTTAATGGAATTTCTCGCCTTTTGCCAGCATTTCAATAATTTCTTTCATGCGCTTTTCTCTTGTTTCTTGTTTTTTTGTGGTCTGAAGGCGAAATCCAATGGAGAAAAGATTGGTCTTATTGAGACTCCTAAAAAACGTTTCTGCTTTTTTGTTTTTGCTAAGTTCTTTTAGAAAGTCTTCAGGTATAGTCATTTTGTTTGGAGAATCGTATGCTTTTTCCCAGGTCCCGTTTGCTTTGGCTTTTTCGACAGCTAGTAATCCTGCTGGTCTCATTCTGCGTTCATTGATTAATCTTTCGACATGTCCAATATTTATCTTGGACCAAATACTTTTTGCTCCTCGGGGACCAAACTTTTGCAGCCAGGCATGTTCGTCATATGCTTGTTTTTGACTATCAATCCACCCGTAACAAAGAGCTGCATCAAGTGCTTCGGCATAGCTGATGGTCTTTTTCCCGGAATCTTTCCTGAATATTTTGAGCCAAAGCCCATTTGAGCTATCGTGATTCTTTACGAGCCAGGTTTCAAATGTTTCGGCTGTGTCGAATTCTATTATTGGAATAGTATTTAATTTAGTCATATTATTGTGGATTTTTTTCCATTCGATAGGCTTACCGATAACCGACGGAACGATATGCAGTTGCGGATTGCGGGCGATTTCCTACCTGGCCGCAAAAGGCGGGTAGCTGAAGTTATAGGGCGTTTTTATTCAATTTCAATTTTTGATTTTTCTATTATTCCGTAATTCACAATTTTTTCTGTCGTAGTAATATTTGCTTTTGCAATTCCCTCCCCAAAATTCTGCGTGTCAATTTCAGATGCGATATTAATCCATTCTTGATTGCTTTTTAAAACAATTAATGAATCGTTATATTGAATATGAACTGTCCCGTCTGATTCTATTTCCTTTATTTCAAATTTTCCTTTTGCGTAAGGTAATTCATAAACGCCATATAAACCGGTTGCTGCTCCTGATCCTATAACTCCGCTTAAACTTCTCCCATCCCCATATATAATTTTAAGAGATTTATTTACTTCAAAGTTAAATTTCCCATTTAAAATTTTTGATGTTTCGTCAAAATTGTAAGTTGGAAAATCAATGTTTAGTCCACCTTGATAGTTACCTTCTAATAGAACTCCGTTGGTATTGATATGATGGTCAACAAAAACGCATTTCTCAGAACTTATTCTCCAATTTTCTTCGTCATTTTTTTCGCAACCAGTAATAATTATAAAACTGACTATGGCAATTACTATTGTAATTAGTCCATTTTTAAATTTATTTTTACTCATAATTAATGGTTAAAGATTTTATTAGTTGATTTTTAGTTTTTCAAAATGCCCTACAAGGTAGGAAGGTACACGCAGGCGGCGGATTGCGGGCGATTTCCTGTCAAGCCGAAAAGCAGCCCGGGCGGAAAGATGCCCACCCCAAAACCACTGCTGCCGCGTTTGCCGGTAACTGAAGTTAGGTGCTGTTGTTCATTAATCATTAATTTTTATCTCATAAATTTTGGGCCAAAGCTTACCAGTCACAAAAATCTTATCCTTTATTGAGTCGTAAGCAATACCATTCATTTCCAAGGAACCTGGGCTAATGTTTTTACATTCGTCGGAAAAGGGAGTCAAATCGATTTGACCGATTACTTTGCCTGTTGTGGGGTCAATTTTTACTATTATATTTTTCATCCAGATGTTAGCGTATATATAACCATTTATATATTCCAACTCATTTAGATTTTCTTTTACATATCCGTTTTCAGTAACGGAAACTGATTTAATTACCTGAAGATTAGTTGGGTCTATATAAGTCAGTTTAAATGTACCGTCACTCATTATTAAATATTTTCCATCCGTTGTCATGCCCCAGCCTTCTTCGCCTGGAAAAGTAAATTCACCTATTTTCTTAAAGCTGGTCGCATCATAAATAAATCCAATCCTGGTTTTATAAGTAAGTTGAAATACCTTTCCATTTAAAAATGTTATACCTTCTCCAAAATATTTAACTCTGTCTAACTTAACTTTTGCATCAATTTTACCAGTTGACAGGTCAACGATGCCAAACAATGATTTTGTCCAGGTTGGTTCAATGGGTGAACCAGTACTTTCAAACAAATCACCATTGTGTATCAGAAGCCCTTCGGTGAAAGAAGTCGTGTCATGCGGGTACGACTTAATGTAAACGAAATCTATCGTTGGAATAGGCATAGTTGTCGTACTGCTGTTGCTTGAATTATGGCCACCACCATTGCATCCAAACAGTAAAAAAACAATCAAAATAATTGAAAACAGTCTAATAGTCATTTGTCTGAAATTCTAATGTGTGACGCAAATACAATTGCCCATAACTGAAGGAACGATATGCAGTTGCGGATTGCGGGCGATTTCCTGCCTGGCCGCAAAAGGCGGCTTGAGCCGAAAAGCAGCCCGGGCGGAAAGATGCCCACCCCAAAACCACTGCTGCCGCGTTTGCCGGGTAGTTGACGTTGGTGGCTGGCTGCTATTTAACAAGTTTGTCATCACTTGTAAATATGTCTAAAATCCGTTTGTCATTTCGCTTATCTGGAATTATTTGGCCTTCCCTTAATCCGGGATATCCTAATTCAACTTTCAAATCATTACCTGTAAGAAGCATCATTGGGTCAATAACAACCCAATCACAACTTGCAGACGAATAGCTTGGCCAAAAATATCCTGAATAGATCAGAACATTATTAGCTTTTATTGCGAATGCGATTCCATGCACCGAATGCTCCAAACTTTTTATCGACTCTTTGGCTGTATCGGAAATTTTAAACGAAAACGTGTTTGGGTCATAAGATAGAAAGTCAGAATAAGTCACCAATGGTTGCGATTTCGTAACTATAGTTTTTTCATCTAACTGAAAATTAGTACCGCTAATTGTCTTACCGGATTCAAGCAGATATAATTCCACACCCCCATCTTTGGGAATGGTAGTTTCATTCTTATCACAAGCGATAAAAGCGAAATTTAGAGTCACAAAAAAGGTGAAAAATAAAATTTGTCGTTTCATGTTAGTGGTCTTTTGGGTTTAACTTATATTAAGAGTATTTAATTGGCTATAAGGTTGCGCCATTAGCTTGCCCTACAACTAGTGTTGTGTTAAGCATCTAATGTCGGAAAGTTATTCCGAACTTGTTTCGGGATCTGTTATTTATGAATGAGATGCTGAAATAAATTCAGCATGACGATCTGCATTTTAAGCTTAACACAATACGGGTATGTACCACCAAATATAGATCACTTTTTATTCAAATCAATTGTACTAAATCAATTAAATTTCAGGATATTAATATGGCTTTGATGGAGCGAATCTGACTGAATGCCAACAGATCAATGGTATTGTCCGGTGAGCGTGTATCGGCTTCTTTATTTCTGGATTTAACAGGTTTTTTCCTGAAATTTCCTGATTTTATAATTCCAAACAATTCGGTTGCAATATCCGTATTGAACTTTGTAGTTTTAAAAATAACCATGATGAAAAAAAGAATATTTTGGATAGGAATTATACTGTTTGTTGTCGCGTGCTCAAGTCAAAAAAAAGCAATTGAAACGAAACCTAAAACGATTGAAGTTGCGACAGAAGACAGCCTCGGTTACCAACTGGAAACTTTCGATCAGAAATTTGAAACATGGTATCTGTTGCACGATAGTCCGGCTCAATATCGTTCGCTGTCATATTACGAAGGATGGAACAAACAATATGTTTCTGCATGGAATGCGAATGCGATGGACTCAGGAAAAGGTTCGTTTTTTGAAACGATTATTGGTTACGATCCCTCGGTAGATTACGGATTTGAATTAAATCACAAACTGTTTTACTATTTCCAGTATGTTGAGCATGTTTTAAAAATTCAAATTATGCCGGGAGGACCAAAGGCCGCGAGGTTCTAAATTTGATTCTGCAATTGACTTTATTCCATTTTTACAGAATCTTCTGAAACATCAACTCTGTTTTCCAGCCTTCCTGTGTGTTGCGCCAGTCTTTTTTTGTTCCGCAAAGTGCAAAACCATTGTTTGAAAATAAATGAATACTGGCAAGATTGTCCTCGGTGATGTTGGCGTATAACTGATGAAGCCGAAGGTGGTTGACTGCGTAATTGCACAACAATTCAAGGGCGTCTTTTGCGTAACCTTGTTTCCGGTCTTTTTCGTCGTGTATCATTATTCCTACTCCGGCACGGAAGTGAAACGGCTCAAAATCGAAAAGGTCAATGGCACCGACGGCTTTCCCTTTTAGCGTTTCAATGACCATCCGGACTTGCTTACTTTCATATATATCCCTTTGCGATTCTTTAATGTATTTGGCCAGAATGTATTTTGAGAATGGCTCATTGGTATTGCTGACTTCCCATATTTTTAAGTTGTTCTCCCATTCAAACAGCAGGTCGATATCCTCTGGTTCCAGGGCTCTGAAACGCACCTTTCCGTATTCAAGTTTTTTACTGTTCATGATTTTCTGATTTTTCTCCAGGTTTTCCATACAATTTCAAAATCGTTCAGCAACTGATAATCTTTCGCATAAATAATATCGAGTTCGGCTTTCTTCTTCTCCGTTATGCTTTCAGGAAAAATTGAAGCCGGTGTGACGATTCCTTTTTTCAGGGGAGGAAGTTGACTCTGATTATCGGAGCAGTATCCCACCCAGGTTTTTCTTCCGGTCAGGACTTCAAAAACACATTCAGCAAATTCTGATTTGTGAGATACAAACCAGATTAAAACCGGCGAAAGAACAATAAATCCGAATGAACTAAAAAAGTCGAAAATGCGTTTGTTTTGTTTGTTGCTTTCTTTAGCAATAGAGTTAATGTGTACGACATACAAGTCGCCTGCTGTGGATATCGAGTTGCTTCCAATAATGGAAAGACTTTCAGGAGGTGCAATTTTATAGTCGATGTTGAGGTCGTTTAGTTCGAGCATAATTCGGATAATTTCCTGAGAAGGAATATCTTCCGAAGAAAAAATGAGCTCGTCAATTTTGTTGATCCGGATAATTTCAGGCAATTGCCGAATGTTCCCAAGTACGTGTTGCTGAGTGTCTGAATGATCAGTTGATACAGAACCAATGGTGTCAATTTTCAATCCCGAACTGATGATGAGTTCTGCGATGCGCTTTGATTCGGCTTCTCCTGCGATCAGAACAACTCGTTTCAGTTTCCCCAGTTCGAGATCAATTCCCGGAAGCTGAAATTTTGAGAGCAGATATCTGTAGGCCGGAAGTGCAGCAAATGCCCACGCAGAGCCAAGCAGAAGGAGTGCCCTGGAATAACGCAGACTTTCGTCGATAAGTGAATAGAATATGAGTATGGAGATTGTTCCCCACATTAACCCTTTAAATATTCTTGTGAATTCTATGCTTTTCCGGTAGCCTCCGTTCAGCCATATGCTTGCAATCCAAATCAGCAAATAAATTGGAACTGCGGCATGCAAATATTCAGGAGGATAGTACCCCCGGGCAAACTTGTAAGCTTCCCAGTTAGGCAGCAAAATGGCAAAACCAAGGTAAATCACCAGCGCATCAATCAAAGGAAGAACTGCTTTTTTTAGAAATTGTGCGCATAAGGTTATAAAAGCGTGGAAATAAATGGCCAGATTTATCAGCAACGTGTAGCGACGGGCATTTCCTTTGGAAAAATGTTTCCGCGCAAAAATGATCATGGCATTGTAAAACACCTTCACGTAATTAATGCTGCCTTTTTTGGTGCTTTCGCCTTTGTAGTGTATAATGGTGGTTTCAGGGAAATAATAGTTTTTATAGCCACCCCGGGTGATCCGGTACGAAAGATCGATGTCTTCCCCATACATAAAATAGTCTTCGTCGAGTAATCCCACTTTTCGAAGTGTCTCGCGGCGCAAAAGCATGAATGCGCCTGCCAGAACATCGACTTCATGTATCTGGTTGTTGTCGAGATATCCCAGATGATAGCGGCCAAACCGTTTGGAGTGCGGTAATATTTTTGAAAAACCAAACATCTTCCAGAAAGCAACTTCCGGAGTTGGTAATCCACGTTTCGATTCGGGTAAAAACCGACCTTTTCCGTCAATCATTTTCACACCCAGCCCTCCGGCATCGGGTGTCTGATCCATAAATTGGACAATTTTAAGAAAACAGTCTTCTTCAACTACAGTATCCGGATTCAGTAACAAAATGTATTCGCCTTTTGAAACGCGGATAGCCTGATTGTTGGCTTTCGAAAAACCAAGATTTTCCTTGTTACTGATTAAAAGTACTTCAGGATATTTTTCTTTAACCATTTGGCAGGAACCATCAACAGAGTCGTTGTCGACCACGATGATTTCGGAACTTATTTTGGAAGCAGCTTTTTGGGCTGTAAAAAGACATTGTTCGAGAAAATATTTAACATTGTAGTTGACAATTACGACTGATAGCTTCATTCTTCATTAATTAATATCATATAGACAAATAATGAACTTTGTTTGAGCTTAATTATTGTTCGTGAAATGGCTGGAAAGATAAACATCTAGCGGATAATTGATTCTTCAAAATTCATCCGGTTCACAATTGACCGACCCAAAGTAACTTCGTCTGTATATTCAAGCTCGTCGCCAATTGAAACCCCTCGTGCTAATGTTGAGATTTTGACTTCCGTGTTTTTTAACTTTTTGAAAATAAAAAAATTAGTCGTGTCCCCTTCCATGGTTGTGCTAAGAGCCAGGATTATTTCTTCAGTGTGTTCTTCCTGTACGCGACTGACAAGCGAATCGATTTCCAGATCAGAAGGGCCAATCCCGTCCATTGGGGAGATTATTCCACCCAGCACATGATACAAACCATTAAACTGATGGGTATTTTCAACTGACATCACATCCTTGATGTTTTCGACCACGCAAATTATAGCCGGATTTCTTGACGGATTTGAACAGATGCTGCATATATCCGTGTCCGATATGTTATGACAGGTTTTGCAATGTTTTATTTCGGAGCGAAGCTGAATCAGGCTATTACCGAATATCTCCACTTCCTGAACATCTTGTTTTAGCATGTGCAAAACAAGTCGTAAGGCAGATTTTCTTCCAATACCTGGTAGTTTTGCAAATTCATTTACTGCATTTTCCAGTAATCTTGAAGGAAACCGATCGATATGCATATTCCATATTTAAAATTAGCCTCAAATTTAATCAGTGAAACCGAATAAACGGAACAGGCAGATCATTTTTAAACATTATTTATTCAGATACTTTGCAACGGTAGCTAATACATCATCCATTCGGATTGGTTTAACCAATACATCGTTGCACCCCGAATCGAGACATTTTTGCTTGTCTTCAGCCATTGCATAAGCTGTTTGAGCAATAATCGGTATTGCTGTGTCTTTTAATCTGATTTGTGAGGTTGCTTCGTACCCATTTATTTCGGGCAGCTGAATATCCATAAGAATCAGGTCTATTTTTGAACTGTTATATATTTTCAAAACATCGATTCCATCTTTTGCCCAAACCACGTTTGCCCCGGTTTTTTGAAGTATACTATAGAGATATTCGTAATTGTACGGGGTGTCTTCGGCAATCATAATGGTGAAGTCGGAAAAGTTATAACGTGCCTGAGTTGGTGCCTTAACCGCAGTTCTGACCAATGGTATTTTGATTTTATCATAAGGAAGTGTTACAAAGAAAACACTTCCTTCCCCTTCGACCGATCTTACGTTGATGTCGCCTCCCAGCAAAACAGCCAAATCCTTGCATATCGATAAGCCCAGCCCGGAACTGGTCGTATCTGAATCTTCAAATTCTTCACTATAGCTAAACCGCTTAAATATATTTTTAATTCGGGCGGCAGGTATGCCTTTCCCTGTGTCTGAAATGAAAAACCTTAATTTATTGTCGTTTACAATCGTATATCCAATTTCAATACTCCCTTTTTCGGTATGCTTCAGCGCATTAATATACAAATTGTTTAATATCTGTTTGAGTCGGTACGGGTCGGTAAAGATCACATCATGGTGTGCTTCTTCAGGTATTTGAAAAATAAGTTCCAGATTATCTTTTTGCCTGCGCTTTAGAAAATTATTATAGATCATTTCGAGTTCCGAGAATAAATCGCCCAAAGAACACGCTTCCTTTTTTATTTTCAGTTCATTTGCTTCAATTTTAGCAACATCGATTATATCGTCAATTAGCCGAAGTAAAGACTGACTGTTTTCTTCAATTATTCCGGAATATTTATTTCGTTTTTGGGAGGGCAGATTTTCATTTTTAATTAGTTCGCTAAAACCAATAATGGTATTAATCGGAGTTCTGATTTCATGACTCATGTTAGCCAGAAAATGATTTTTATAGTTATTGGCTGATTCGGCATCTTGTTTTGCCTTTTTCAGATCTTTTTCAATTTTTTTCAGGTACGAAATATTTTCAGCTATTTTTACGTAGTGCGTAATGGTGCCATAATTGTTTCTGATTGGAGAAATACTGGCCAACTCCCAGTAGAATTCGCCGTTTTTCTTCCTGTTTTTAAATTCACCCTGCCATTCGTTGCCTGAACTAACGGTTCTCCAAAGTTTTTCGTAGTAGCTGGCAGATTGGAACCCCGATTTTAAAATACTGGGTTTTTTTCCAAGGATTTCATGATCTGTCCACCCGGTTATTTTGCTAAAGGCAGGATTGGAAAATTCAATGTATCCTTTAATATCTGTAATTACCACCATTATCGGGCTTTGTATTATTGCCTGGTGGAGTTTCTTTAATTCGCTTTCTGATTTTTTTTCTTTTGTTATATCAAAATGAGTCCCCAACATCCTGACAGCTTTTCCGTTTTCGTCGCGTAATGCTGTGGCGCGGCTTCTGATCCAGACATAATGACCATTTTTGTGCTTTAATCTGAATTCGGCTTCGTATAGGCGTAAGTCACTATTTATGAAGTCTTTTATGAAGTGGATCATCCGATCTTTGTCTTCCGGATGAAGCAAGTCTTCCCAAATGCTGTAAATGTCCGGTAAGTCATCGGGATAATAGCCTAACATAGACTTCCATCTTCTGGAGTAATATGTTTTGTCAGTATCGACAATATAGTCCCAGATTCCAAGATCTGCTGCTTCAATTGCCATTTCGTAACGCTGCTCACTTTCAATTAATTTTTCTTCAATTGTTTTGTATTGATTTATATTTTTCAAAATAAGCAATACTGATTGTTGCAGACTCACCGGATCGGTTTCCGGAATCATGAGAAAATTCCACCAAACATCTGTTTCTTCGGTCTTTAAATGTATATCCTTTTCTTTTTGTCTTTGATGTTGAAACACTTTGGCAATTAAATCAGAGATCATCTGTGTATCATCCTTGAATAATTGACTTTCTTCCAGTTTTTTCCCAATAATGTTTGACGTTTTCTCTTTCAGTTTTACAGAGAAATTTCTGGAAAGATAAATAACCTGCATATCAGGATTAATCCTGATTAATACATCTTTTAGTTTTTCGGGTAATGTCAGGTCATTTAGTTTGTCTGCCTGAGCGGTTTCATTGAAACTAATGATCGTTGACCCTGAACTTAACGGCGTAATTCCAACGGTTAGAATACTGTTTTTGCGGTTGTATGATAAATGACTTATCGTACGCTGATTAACTGCTGGTAATACCTCGTTTTGAAAGAACGACCGGATATTCTTCTTTAATTCTTTAATAATATCAAGTAAATTACTATCCGAATCTAGATTTTCTCTTCTTAGGATGTGGTTAATCTGACCAGAAAATTCTTCGGTCTGAAGATTTTCATTGAGTTTTATATATCCTGAAAAATATTGAGTTTCATATTGAGAAGAAAACATAAGTAGCAATTTAGGTTTCTATAGCTTAAATTTACTGAATAAAAGGGTTACAAACTTAATCGCTTCAGGTTTTTTTTCTTTTCGTCAATAATAGTTGCCCGATTAAGATTGATTTTTATCTGCAAATCAAATGCATATGCAGCGTTTTGTTGTCATTCTGAAACTCCTAAATCAGGCATAATAAAGGAATCGTTTAATTTTTAGTGTAGGTGTTTTTTCGAATGGATCAGTCTTCAATTCAATTCGTTGTATTTGCGAAAATTTGTTCAGTTCCTCATTCACTTTATTTTTAATTTCCTTCAATATTTCCTCTGCCTTATCATTAAAAAAGGTGACAGTTTCAGTTTTTAAATCCTGATATTTTTTTTCAAGTTCGTCCATATTTAAATGCACCAAAGCAACTAACCGACCTTTTTGCTGCACAACAAGAGATTCCAGTACATACTCCATTCGGTTTATTAATGATTCAATCTCTTCCGGATATATATTTTCACCACTTGAACCGACAATCATGCTTTTCATCCGTCCTCTGATGAACAGATTTCCATCCTTGTCAAAATATCCCAGGTCTCCTGTCTTAAGCCATCCGTCTTCGGTAAAGGCGTCTTTGGTGATTTGGGGCTCCTTGTAATATCCAAGCATAATGTTCTCTCCTTTGGCCTGTATTTCACCTAATTTCGTTATTGAATCAGGCTTGTCGATTCTTAAACTAACCCCTTTCATCGGGTTTCCGGTCGAGAGAAACCGGGTTTTGCCCACTCCGGCACCAGCAAGTAAGGGCGACGATTCTGTCATGCCATAACCAATGGCCAGAGGAAACCCGCCTTCCATCAGGAATCGTTCGACATTATCGTCTAGTTTTGCTCCGCCAATACCGAAGAATTTCAATTGTCCACCAAAACTTGCAAGAAGTTTTTTTGCCGCAACTTTATGCAGTAGTTTCCTTGATGACGGAATTCTATATAGAATCCGGCTTATAAACTTGCTGTTTATTTCAGGCAAGATTTTCGATTTGTATATCTTTTCAACTATAAGAGGAACAACGAGCATTATTGTTGGCTTAACCTGTTTCAGCGCTTCGAGCAGAACGGAAGCTACGGGAGGTTTCTTTAAATAATTTATCGTTGCACCGTATTTAACCGGAAGAATAAATCCTATGGTATTTTCGAAAGTGTGCGAAAGAGGCAATACGGAAAGGAACCTGTCGCCCGGCACAATGTTTTGAATGTACCAGCATTGTTGTGCAGTCCAGACAATGTTTTTGTGAGTGAGCATTACTCCTTTTGATTTTCCGGTTGTTCCGGAAGTATAAATAATGGAAGCCAGATCTTTTTCATCAACTTCCGGGTATTGAAACTGAGCCCAGTTCATTTCGATGAAGCAAGGTTGAAGTGTTTCTGAAACGACCTTGAAATCCTCAATGTATATGATTGTTTGTTTTGCTTCAGCTTCCAGTTTCGAACGCAAAGTTTCCGACACAAAAATGACTGAAACATCAGCATGCTGAATTATATTTTTAATTTCACCGGGATGAAAATCAGGAAGGATGGGAACAACAACTGCTCCAAGGATACAAGTTGCAAAAAAAGCAATGCCCCATTGCGGCATATTTAAACTTAAAAGGGCAATCTTATCACCTTTTTTTACGCCGATAGCCTTTAATAGAAGAGCTGCTTTTTTTACTTCTATCTCCAGTTGCGCGTAGGTGCAGTTTTCTTCGCCTGCAAATATTAAGGATTGCTGATCCGCAAAGTCTCTGAAACTTGCCTGTAACATTGCCGGAATAGTTAATGCCTCTCTTCCCATAATCTAATTATTAAAAATAGCCTGTTGTAAATATGGTTTAATTTGGTTTCAGACTCAAAAATATATAAATGTTCTGTTTGGCATTTAGAAATCGCTTAATAATTACAGTTGTCGCAATTTTTAAGCGATGAAACAGGAATGAAATCGAATTCTGGAATTGTTTCGTCGGACGTTTGTTAATTCAGGAAGAAGTCGTGGTGAGCTCCGGCTGGCTTTTTAAATTTGAACCTTCTCAGATTAAAGGTGTTTTTCAATTATATATCATTTTGTTATTAATTTTAGAATAAATTGAAATATTATTTCCGAAGAAGCCCGTAAATAGTATAAATTTGGGAAGAAATGAATAATCAGGAAATCATATTTAAGACGGAACAATTTATCTGTTCTGAATTCTCTGGAGAAGCCAGCGGACATGATTGGTTTCATATCGATCGGGTAAGGAAGATGGCACTTCGGATAGGGAAGTCGGAAGCTTGTGATTTATTTATTATTGAAATGGCTGCTTTGCTTCATGATCTGGATGACTGGAAACTTGTTGTTTCTGAAAACCACCAATATTCACGATCTGAGAAATGGCTTCAAAATTTGGGAGTCGATGCTGATATCGCTGAACAGATTTTATTGGTAATAGAAGATGTGTCATACAAAGGAGCCGAAGTTGAGACGCCGACCAGTACGTTAGAGGCGGCTGCAGTTCAGGACGCCGATCGGCTGGATGCAATTGGTGCCATTGGCATAGCCCGGACATTTGCATATGGAGGGCATAAAAACCGATTGATTTATGATCCGTCAGTCACATCAGTAATGCATAATACCTTTCAGGAGTATAAAAATAGTACAGCCCCAACAATTAATCATTTTTACGAAAAGCTGTTATTGTTAAAAGATCGGATGAATACGGAAACAGCTAAAATAATCGCTGAAAAAAGGCATCGGTTTATGGAAGATTATCTGCATCAGTTTTTTGACGAATGGAGTGCAACCTGTTAAAATAATAGAACAATTACAAATACTTCGGTTATGAAAATTGAACATATAGCAATTTGGACAAGAGATTTGGAAGGAATGCGTAATTTTTATACGCATTATTTTGATGCCGTGTCAGGATCAGGTTATTACAATCATTCCAAAGAGTTCAGATCCTATTTCCTTTCATTCGGAGGTGAATGCAGGCTTGAACTAATGGAAATGCCGGCCGTAGCCAATAATAAAAACGACTTTCATAAGCATTACATAGGAATGGCTCACATGGCGTTTAAAGTGGGTTCACGCGAAAAAGTTGATCAGATCACAGAGATGCTGCGTGAAGATGGATTCGAAATTATTAGTCCCGGAAGAATGACAGGTGATGGATATTATGAAAGTTCAGCATTTGATCCGGAAAAAAACAGGATTGAAATTATGGCATAGGACATTGATTACCGGATTCTTTTTGTTTCCGGTAATGTAAATGTATATGCTATTTTTTCCCCGGCATATTATTGGCTGCATATTCAAGCTGTTCATACCATTCTTCACCGTACTTGCGAATCAACGGTTCTTTTAGAAAGACATACAGCGGAAGTTTTTCACTTTTTCCACACTGCCGGCCTGGTTTGCAAATATCTATCTGTTGGTAGTTTACTGCATCGAAACGTTTGTATTCTGTGATTCTTATCGGGAACAGATGACAGGAAACCGGCTTTCGAAATTTAATTTTTCCATCAAGAAAGGCTTTTTCGATACCACATTTCAGAATGCCGTGATCTTCGAAGGTATAGACACATTGGCGGTTATTTACCAATGGTGTTACCAAATCACCATCAAGATCTATCACCGCAAAACCATGTTTGCTGATTTCATCCCGGTGGCTTTGTGCTATATAAGGTTTAACCTCAGGGTAGGCTTCCTGAATGGCTTTTGCTTCTTCAGAAGTAACGGGAGCACCTGAATCGCCTTCAACACAGCAGGCTCCTTTGCATTTCAACAAATCGCAAAGAAATTGTTTCTCCAGGATATCCAAACTAACAATGGTACGTCCGATTTCAAGCATAACAAAAAAATAAATCCTGACAGGTTTTTGCAACCGGTCAGGATTGAATATTTTAAATAGAACTATTTTTCAATTAATACATTTCCTGTCATTTCTTCGGGAACTTCCAGACCCATAACAGTTAGTAGGGTAGGAGCAACATCAGCCAGAATACCGTTTTTGATTTTGATGTTTTTGTTTTCAGAAACAAAGATACATGGAACGGGATTGAGTGAATGTGCCGTATTGGCTGATCCGTCATCGTTAATTGCATTGTCAGCATTTCCGTGATCGGCAATAATCATGATTTCGTAATCACCCTTTTGAGCCGCTTCAACCACATCTTTAACACAGCTGTCAACAGCAGTAATTGCTTTCACAATTGCTTCGTAAACGCCTGTGTGTCCTACCATGTCTCCGTTTGCAAAGTTCAGGCAAACAAAATCTGCAGTCTGGTTTAGTAACTCCGGAACAATCAGGTCACGAAGCATTGGTGCTGACATTTCCGGCTGAAAATCGTAAGTCGGGACTTTGGGAGATGGTGCCATCAGTCTTTTCTCACCTTCGAATTCAGCCTCGCGTCCGCCACTAAAGAAGAATGTTACGTGAGCATATTTTTCAGTTTCAGCAATACGGATTTGTTTCTTCCCTGCTTTCGAAACAATCTCGCCCATGGTGTTATTCAGGTTCGGCTTGTCGAAAATAACATTGACATTTTTGAAGTCAGCCTTGTAGTTGGTCATTGTATACCATTGTAAAGGCATGGTTTTCATACCAAAATCTGGCAGATCCTGCTGGGTAAATGCAATGGTTGTTTGTCGCAGACGGTCTGTGCGGAAATTAAAACAAATAACCACGTCATTATCCTGAATCGTAGCCAGTGGTTTTCCGTTTTCGTCAACCATAACGATTGGTTTCAGGAATTCGTCAGTAACTCCCGCCTGGTATGATTCTTTTACAGTCTTCAACAAATCGGTTGAAGGAGTTCCTTTTCCTTCAGTATAAAGGTCGTAGGCCAATTTCAGACGATCGTAGTTTTTATCACGATCCATCCCAAAATAACGACCAATCAATGATGCAAATTTACCATTGGTTCCTTCCAGATTTTTTAAGTCCTCTTCCAGAAAACCCAAGCCTGAACGTGGGTCAGTATCGCGACCATCGGTTAATCCATGAATAAATGTATTTTTTAAGCCAAAGTCGGTTCCGATCTGGCATAGCGCTACCATGTGCGAACTTAAGGCGTGAACACCGCCGGGGCCAATAAGTCCGATCAGGTGCACGTTTTTATTATTTTCTTTCGCATAGGTAAAAGCTTTCACTATTTGTGATTCTTTCCACAGCGCTTTGTCGCGAATTGATTTAGTGATTTTAACCATGTCCTGATAAATAACACGGCCTGCACCAATGTTGAGGTGACCAACTTCTGAATTACCCATCTGGCCGTCAGGTAATCCAACGTTTTCACCACTGGTTAGCAGCTGAGAATGTGGATAGTTAGCTGTCAGGTAATCTATAAAAGGTGTTGGTGCGGTTGCAATTACATCTCTTTTTGAGCCATCACCAATTCCCCAGCCATCGAGGATCATTAAAAGTGCTTTTTTATTTGTTGCCATAATTTAGATTCGGTTTAAATAATAAACAATTCCGGGTCACAAAAGTAGGTTTTTTTCATTAGTATATTGATTGTTATTTCAGGAGAACGAAATGAATTAACAATTCGGTAGTGATGGACTTTATCTTTCGGCCAGTGATTTTGTTTGTGAAAGTATAATGATTTAAAGCGACTTTTGTTCATTTGATTGGATTTAAGGGAAAATATGGTTTATTATCGAACTTCAGTTTTATCAATTTTTGATTTTGATACACCACTTCAATTGATCCCTTATTTATTCCGACCAAACTTTTAATCCTGTTTGTATGTTTATCTGTTCGGAGATCCAATTTATTATGTCACGGATCTTTATATTGCTTATCTTTATTCCCATCGACTTAACCTTTGACTATGAATTTGAAAGTAAGTGCTTTTATCTACTTGTTTATTTTATCTATCCTTGTTTATGATGTTGACGGACAGTCTGTTCAGTCGGATAAGTTTCAGGAACATTTGGATATGGCGCATGTTGAAACTTCTAAAACAAGCCTTCCCTCTGCGACACCTTCGGAAGGAAATCTTTCCAATACTGATGCCCAATTAAAAAGGTCGATAACTTCAGAGCCAGAAATCGATCAGGGAACCAATCCCTTTGATCTTACTTCGGTTCGATTGAAAAATAAGATTATTCCATTAGACAATACGGTTTATCAGTTCATTGAATATTTTGAGACAGAAGGTTATTTGGGATTTATACCTCAGGCCAAACCATACACCAAGATATTCGTGGCAAAACTTCTCACTGAACTTTTGGAAAATAAAAATCTTTCAGCCCGGGAAAGGAAAAATGTACAACAGTATTTTTCTGATATCATTCAGGATACAAATGGGCTGAAAGTATATAAACAAGCTTCGGAAAACACCTTTGCACTTGCCGGATTTAGCGCTCAAACTTCAGCTCGTTCGGGAGCTGGTGATAACGGCACCTGGGGTGTTAGCCTGATAGGCGAGCCTTTCCTTTCAGGTGATCTTGGAGAGCACCTGACTTTTACAGCGGGAATGGGGTTGGCTCTCGAACGACTTAGTCCGGATATTTTTTATAAATCGTACACCAGAAGCAAACAGGTAATTTTTCCATACGAATCAATTGGTTATTCCTATTTGCCCTACCAGTTTAATTTTGAAACCATGTACGCGCATGTTTTAGCCTCCGGTACTACCGTTGGCGGTGGCCCGGTTAAAGCTGATCCTACTGCCGGGATGATTTATCATAGCGAATTAAACGGATCCTGGTTTGATGGCGCTGTTCAATTCAGTTATAATAACCAGCGCCGGGCATGGGGAAATGATCAAAGTAATCTGGTTCTTTCCTCTTCGGCGCGAAGGTTTCCTGCAATTGAACTGAAAATTCAACCGGCAAAATGGATCAGATATTCCTATCTTACCGGATCGTTATTCTCGTTTGCCAATCAAAACTCCAATTATAGGGAGCAGGTTTATGACTATGACCTGGGGCAGGTCCAAAAGATGTTTACCTACCATTTATTGGAAATTACGCCTAGTAAATGGCTTCAAATATCTGCAGGTGGAGGTAATGTCTGGTCAAAACGACTTGAACTGGCTTATTTGATGCCTTTTGTTTTGCCACATTTTACCCAGATTGATGTGGGTGATCACGATAATTTGTCAATGAATTTTGATGTAGCTACATTGATTCCGGGAGTCGGCAAAATTTGGGGTAGTTTTTTTGTAGACGAGTTTAATTTTACCCAGTCAGGAAAACTAATGAAGATGCCAAGAAACAGGTATGCATGGCAAGTTGGCTGGAGATCAAATTTCTTATCCGGAATTATTCCGGGAACAACTTCGACTATTAAATACACACGTCTTACTCCTTTTGTGTATACGCATTACCCTGACTCAACATTTAATACGTTTGGCGATCGTCCAAATGATATGACTTACACACATGATGAATTTAATTTGGGTTTTTACCTTCCTCCAAACTCTGGGGAATTAAACTGGAAACTTGAAAATATTGCCATTCCTGATTTGTTTTTATCATTGGATAACCGATTAATAATTCATGGAACAAACGATTTGGCAAGCAGCAATATTTACCAGATTTATGGTGACGTTTATCGCCATCAAATCAAATCAACAGATGAGGACCTCAATAAATATCCACTTACAAATTTCACCAAAGATGGTATTTATGACTGGTCGGTTATGTCAGAGTTTAAGTTTGATCTGAAGCTTCGGAATTCGGGTCTGGTGACTTATTATCGCCTTGTAGGAAGCCTTGGCTATTCAAAGACATGGTGGAAAAGTAATGAAAGTATGGTGGTTGCGCCAGAAAGTAAAAGCTTATTAACCGGGAGCATTGGGATAATATTGGAGATGTAAAAGGTTCTAAAGCAAACAAAAACACCTCCTGCGTTTTAGTAACGTAGGAGGTATTTTTATAATCCGTCATGTATCAGCTCAATATTCACTAACTTTTGGTTACCTGTAGCCCTGTAGTTGAAATACTGAAATCGATAAACCGGGCATTTTTATTCACCGGATTAATGGTCAGCTCATGCACGATTTTTGCTGCGGCCTTTTCGTCACTGGCCATGATAAACATAAAGCCACCGCCTCCAGCCCCTAATAACTTGTGACCGATTGACCATGGCGAAATTTTGTCGATGATCTGTTGTATTTCCGGTGTGTTGGTTCCGGAATCCATCATTTGATTTAACTGCCAGCTTCGGAGTATATTCTTACCTAAACCGTTATAGTCTTTTGCTGAAAGCATTTCGCCCGTGATCTCAGCATGGTATTTCAGTTCTTCCAGTATAGCCAGATGAGCTGATGAATTCAGAAACATTCCCCTGACAATATCGGCAAGAATGCTTTTAGCTATGCGGGTGATTCCGGTATAATAAAGCAACATGCGGTTTTTATGCTGCGGATCGCTAAACAGCGATTCGGGCAGCCATTTAATTGAAGGAGATTGTAACTTTCCGGGACTGGTTTCCATTAATTTAATGCCTTCGAGTATTCCGCCAAACTGATCCTGCCAGCCTCCACCGGTAGTTAAAAGTTGTTCGAGCGCCAGTGTCCGTCGTCCGGTTTCCGTTTTGTCCCATCTCAGTCCGCAAACTTCCGAAAGCGTGCCGAGTACAGTTGCAGCAAGAATCGAACTCGTCCCCAATCCGGAACCTTTCGGTACTGCGGCGAGAATGGTGATTTCAAGTCCGCCTCCTGCTTGGGTAAGTTGTTTCTGCAGAGATGAATATTTTTTATTTGAAAATTCAGGAAGAAAACCTGCAAGTGCAAGTGCTGCTTTTGGAATAGCAAACGGTGAACCTACGTTGTGAAAAGCTTTTAACTCATCAAAAGTGGTAATCGTTTCCTGCGCACCCAAATCGATGGATCGGATTATAAACTCAGGCTTTTCTGATGCCTTTATGTAACAGTGTAATGGCGGTTGCCCGTTTAATTCAACAGCCAGATTTAAAACTTTTCCTCCATAAAGGAAACAATATGGAGGTGTGTCGGTCCAGCCACCAGCGAGGTCGAGTCTTACAGGACTTCTGCCCCAGGCAATCTGATCGGGCAAAAGATGGATGGAAGGTTCAACAAGGTGATGATGAAAATATTCCAGCACAGAGTCGCGCAGATAATCAAATGCCTTGGTTTCTTCTGTTTTCCAGTCGAGCCCTTTTCTTCGGTTCACGTTAGCCCGAAACATGTGCGAATGGATTGGCAGCCAATCACCTTTTTTACCTGCAGGTGCATCAGGCAGGTCCAGATTCGCCTGTGCATATTCGTGTCCAAGCTTGTCCAGATCGAGCTGATAAAATACGGAGTTGGAATAATTACGGGCTATTGCCGGAATCGCGTTTATCCGGTTTCGGTTGCTTTGTTCTTCCATTACCGGAATATTGCACCTCTGACTTATTTTATCTGCGCTAATTCGTTCCAGATTAAGCCATGTTTCGGTAAATTCAGGATTCGTATGTGGTTCAGGATCGATTAACCACTGCAGGAAAGTTTCACTGATTTCCTCTTTCTTTACAATCGGGAAAAGCGGCAGCAGTTGTATGTCGGTATCTTCCGGTAAATGACTGAAAGCATTTAAAAGTCCGCGTTTTTCCAACCAAACGATCAATGGAATTTCCATAAAAAGCGTGTTTTCACTTTTTATACTTCCCCTGAACTGATCGGTAAAACCATAATTCCGGATAACAAATTCATTTGAATTAATTGGAACGATGTCGATGCAAGTTCCTTTATGCAGCTTCAGTTTCCAATTGTTTTTGGGGATATGGGTCAATGCATGATTGGACTGCAATTCCCATTCTGAAGAAATAAAGGCATTTTCTATCCAGATATTGGTGTGCTGTGGGGTTAGTTTAATACCGACTTCCGAATTTAAAATAAACATGGAAGGATGAGGCTTAATCTGCCTGTGCCAGATTTCACGCTGGTCGGTTATCCGGTTCTGGATAGCAAGATTAGAAGTAATCAACTCCGAAGTATTTCCTAAATGATAAAATTCGCCACCTTCCAGATTTACAAGGGCAACTTTTAACCCGCTAATTTCATTGTCAGGATTTACGGGAGTTTCACCCATAGCCATGCCAAAATCGGTGTACAAATCGTAATTGTCCGGAACCTGATTTTTATAGGTGTTTCCATTCCAGCCGGAGCGGTTCATCAGAATATTTACAGCTTTCGGACTTAATAGCCAGATGCCAACATCCATCAGAAAGTAGTATTCATGAATAAGTTCTTTTATCGATTGAATCGAAGGTTTCTGCAGCATAAATTGCAGATTCCCGGGAGATTCGTGGCTGGCGAAGAAAACGCCATGATTCGTTGCTTTTTCCGGTTCGATCCACATTCCAAAACAAACCACATCGGCATCGGGTATCTCCGGAATGTTTTTTCCTGAAAAGATAAGTGTGTCGCCACTTGCAACAAGTGTATTGAGATTCTTCGGTGCTCGTTCAAGTATTTGATCGAATAAAGGCGTCTGAAGGTGAATCAACCGCTGATTGAGTTGTTGTCCGCGGGACCACCGAAATACGGGCATGGGCAACAGGCTTTTGCCTACAGGAGCATAAGCAGGTAGACGGCGGCTTTGTCCTCCAGCATGAATAATAACCCGTTTTTCATTCCCAATCCAGTCTTTAAAATGGTCTTTTTCTTCCTGATGAAATAATTCTGTCAGCAAATGGGCTGTTCCACCACCGGAACCTACCCGTTTCCCTTCAGGATCAGAAGAAACAAACCAGTCGGAATCCGGCAGTCCGGATATTTGGTGAAAATGCGGAATTGTTATTGGGGGAACTGAAATAAGGTGCTTCATATGCTTGGAATTTCACGGATTTAGTAAGGATTACACTGATAAATGTGGTGTATTAATGAAACGTTTCCATTTCAAACTCGATTCCCCAAAATTAACAAGTAATACAATAGAACAACCCGTTGCTTTGAGATAATTGATAACTTGACTGGAATTGCCCTGATGTATAAAGGTTGCAGCTTTTATCTCAAGAATGATCTCATTGTAACATGCAAAATCGGCTATACAAAATTTATCAAGAGGTTATCCGTCAAATAGAATGTGCAGTTTTTATGGCGGATAAAAGGAATTTGCAATTTTCTCATTTCTTTTTCCAATGCTTCCTGGTAAACCGGTTCAAAAAAAACATTACCTAATGCTTTATGAACGTTTGTACAGGCTCCTGTTGTTTGGTAGGTCTCTCATTCAAAACGCAAAGCCATCTGTGAAATATGTTTAAATCCGTGACATTTATTTTTGATCTAAATACCAATCATATAGCTTTTTAACGCCTTCCTCTATTTCTATCTGGTGATGCCAACCCAAATCATGTAACTTCGACGGATCGGTTAATTTCCGCATGGTTCCATCAGGTTTGGTAGTGTTAAATGCCAGTTCTCCCTTGAATCCAACTTTCTGTTTAATTAGCTCTGCCAACTCGCGGATTGAAATTTCTTTACCAGTACCTATGTTGATGTGCGTATTTCTAACTTCAAGAGTGGACGATTGTGCTGATTCAGACTGATTACGAGGATTGACATCCTGAAAGTCTACGTTTTCCATGAGGAATACGCAGGCATCGGCCATTTCTTCGCTCCAGAGGAATTCGCGCATTGGCGCACCGGTTCCCCAGATCTCGACGGAAACGGGTTCTGCGGTCTTTAATGGATTAACACTGATTCCATATTTTGCAAGGACCGTAACGATTTCTTCGTTTTGGTTGTTCCCACTGATTCCTTCAATCGGTCGTTTGTTCAGATCCTCATGAATGGCATCCCAATTGTTTTCTTCGAGGCATTTACCGAGGTGCATTTTCCTGACCATGGCCGGAAGAACATGAGATTTTTCCAGATCGAAGTTGTCATTTGGCCCGTAAAGATTGGTTGGCATGACCGAAATGAAATTGGTTCCGTACTGAAGGTTGTAACTTTCACAAAGTTTAATGCCGGCAATTTTAGCAATGGCATAAGGTTCGTTGGTATATTCCAGCGGTGCGGTTAAAAGACAGTCTTCAGGCATCGGCTGAGGAGCTTCACGCGGGTAGATACAGGTGCTTCCCAGAAAAAGAAGCTTCTTTACGTGTTTCAGATAGGCCGCATGAATTACGTTATTCTGTATCATCAGATTCTCGTAAATGAATTGTCCGCGATACGTATTGTTTGCAACAATCCCACCCACTTTGGCCGCTGCCAGGATAACGTATTCCGGTTTTTCTTCTTCGAAGAATGCGTTAACCGAATGGGAGTCCATCAGATCTAATTCCTGAACAGTTTTACCGATGAGGTTGGTGTATCCCTTCGACTGAAGATTTTTCCACAGGGCTGAGCCCACAAGTCCACGATGTCCGGCAATGTATATTTTAGAGTCTTTATTCATGATTTTTGATAATATTGATTTCAGGGATTAAAATGGATTTAAAAACGGATTACATTGATATCACTATGCATTACTTATCAAAATAGATTAGTAATGCATAGATAAAGTTCGCTACATCAATCTAATTACTCAACTGGATAGTTAGGTCAATAGCATGGATTTTTTATATCCAAAAAGCGCATCTCCATCCGTGTAATCTGTTTTTAATCTGCGAAATGATTGATTTATTCGAAATAATTCATTGTACGGTATCCACCTTCTTTAAGCCATGCATCTTTTTTCATGAGCTTAACGTCTGATTGCATCATGTCTGTTATAAGGCCCTGTAAATCGTATTTTGGTTCCCATCCAAGCACTGTTTTTGATTTGGTCGGATCGCCAATCAACAGATCTACCTCAGTTGGACGGAAGTAAGCCGGATCAACGGAAACAATTCCTTTAGCCTTACTGCCTTCAACCAGATCGGGTACCATACGGGCTTTAAGGCCTGCCAGGTAATGTGTACCTACTTTTTCCGAGAATATTTTTTCATCAATGCCAGTTAGATGTCCTTTTTCTTCAGACCCTTCGCCGGTGAAAGTTATTTCCAAACCAATTTCGGCACAGGCTAATTTTACAAAATCGCGTATCGTTGTAGTAATACCCGTTGCAATTACATAATCATCAGGTTTGTCCTGCTGTAGAATAAGGTACATGGCTCTCACGTAATCCTTGGCATGACCCCAGTCGCGTTTTGACGAAAGATTACCCAAAAACAACTGATTCTGCATGCCAAGAGCAATACGACTAATGGCGCGGGTGATTTTGCGCGTAACAAAAGTTTCTCCCCTGATGGGTGATTCGTGATTAAACAAAATGCCGTTGCTTGCATGCATTTTATAGGCTTCGCGGTAGTTTACAGTTATCCAGTAAGCATACATTTTAGCTACTGCATAAGGAGAACGTGGGTAAAAAGGTGTTTTTTCGGTTTGAGGAACCTCCTGAACCATGCCATATAATTCTGAAGTCGAGGCCTGATAGATTCTGGTTTTCTGTGTTAATCCAAGTAAGCGTACAGCCTCCAGAATACGGAGTGTTCCAAGCCCATCAGCATTTGCGGTATATTCAGGAGTTTCAAAACTAACGGCAACGTGGCTCATAGCTGCCAGATTGTATATTTCATCTGGTTGTGTTTCCTGAATAATACGGGTCAGGTTCATACTGTCGGTCAAATCACCGTAGTGCAGTTTGAACTGTCGGTTTTCAACATGCGGATCCTCGTATATGTGATCGATTCGGTCGGTGTTGAACATGGAAGCACGACGTTTAATACCGTGAACCATGTAACCTTTTTTTAACAGGTACTCACTTAGGTAAGCACCATCCTGACCGGTAACGCCGGTAATCAATGCTGTTTTTTGTGTCATAAATTGTATTTTAGATTTTCTAATTTCATTTTTGGAAATTTAACTAATATACAAAGTTTTAAGTTAAATGTTCAAATATATAAAGTTAAGGGTTTGTAAAATATGGCAGGTGAAAGTTTAAAGCGATCATTTTCCGGCCCGAATGTAAAATGAAGTACGTCAATTTAACCTGAATAACTGCAACAGGGGACAAGATACCTTCATTGTTTTTAACACAGATAAAAACAGATTAATGTGTAATTATTCAGATAAACTTTATGGTGTCGTAATTTAAGGCAGAAAGTCTTATTTGCTCAACGTCCAGTCAGTGAAACGCTTTGGTGAATTATTAACCTTTGAGCATGATGAATGATCATCTTTGTTCGCTTCAAATATAGAAGCACTTGGACTAGACGAACTATGCACATCTGTAGAAATTGCATTTTGATTCATCTGGTCAAATAAAATCCATGTTTCTACGCAATTTTTTCTTTTTTTTCCATTTGAAGTTTCATTCCAATCCGGGGTTTTGGAATAGGATATTTGAATGGCCCGTTACTGGCACTTGCGGAGTAGTCTTTAAAAGGCATGAACAGGTAACTGAGCTGTAGCTTTTTTGCAACCGATCGTTTTGATTTATTGTATTCGTAAACAAGATCGGGTACGACTGAGAAAAGAAACATAACAGATAAAAGCAGTGCGGCAACAAGATAAATACTGAACGACCGGAGGGTTAAAGCCATTCCGATTAAAGCCAGGTTAATTCCGGCAATAATTAGTGTAGATTTCAAATGTGTTAAGCCTAATTTCAATAGTTTATGATGAATATGAGTCATATCCGGAGCGAAAGGTGATTTCTTTTGAATAATTCTTGTTCCAAATACGCGAATCATATCAAATAAAGGAACTGCAATGATGGCAAATGAAATTGCAGGTGAATTCTGACTAAATGCGGTGTTGCCAGCACTGGAGAACTCATTGAATTTGATTGTAAATACAGCCAGCAATAACCCCAGTAACAAAGAACCGGTATCGCCCATGAAAATTTTATTCTTTTTACCGAAAACGTTGTAAATTAAAAAAGAAATCAGGCTGCCAGCAATAGCAAAACTAAGAACAGAATAAAGCGGATGATTGCCGATGAGAAAGATAACCCCATAAAACAATGAACCAATCAATCCAATAGTTCCGGCCAGACCATCAATCCCGTCGATAAGATTTACCGCATTCATAATTCCTACCAGGGCTAAAAGGCTTATTGCTGCGCTGATCAAATAGTTTATTTCATGAATACCAAATAACCCATGGAGGTTAGTAAAACGGATATCCCCCAAAACGATCAGTATTAGCGCTGTGATTATTTGGGCAATCAGCTTTTTACTGGCAGAAATAATCAGTATATCATCTTTAATCCCAATGAAAAACATGATAATCATTCCAACGAGAATAAATCTGAATTCGGGAAAGTTACTTGTGTATATTCCCAGAAGGCTGGCTATTGTTATTCCACAAAATAAAGCTACACCTCCAAGATTTGGGATCACGGTCTTATTGACCTTTCGCTCATTTGGGACATCGAATAATTTTTTTTCCTTCGATAACCGAACAATCGCAGGAATAGATTGAAAGACTATGAAAAGTCCTATGATAAATGCTGATGCTATTTGTAATATAACTGTCATAATATTTTGGGTATGGAAAGACAAAAGTCGTTCATTTTTTTTACTCTTTTGTTTAAATTACTGTTAAATTTATGTTTTTATGCATTTATTTAACGTTTAATTTGCACCAGGATGATTTCTATTGATGAATACACTGTCTGGTAAACAATGCATTGCAGCTATTGATCAATTAAATATATTAACTATAGTTTTACCATGGACTTTTGTTTTATATCTCAGGATTATTATGATTTATTATCCTTTCTCCGGCTAAAAATGTTTTTTTAGCGTTAATGTTGCAGTCAGGTTTGATCAGAGTTTATTACTCAGACGATTTAAATCCTGATTCGGTTGCGTCAATTCCTTAACAATTAAATTTTATTTACTCGTATTACCTCCTGTATGTTTTTGTATACATAACAACAGGTATAAATTTAGCAGACATTGTATTCGGGGTGGAATACATTGTACGAATTGTTTTCAGTTTTATAAACGTCGGTTCAAACAAAAAAATTGTTGTGTTCCGGCAGAATGTTTAATTCCTTTAGCCCGCGACATCCATTATATAAAAAAAATGACCTCCAATAAAATTGGAAGTCAATGCGATAAACCACCTGGCGGCACGAATTGGAATAAATCAGAAATTAATTTCAACACCCAGGTAAGAGCCTGATCTTTTTTCAAAACGTGAGCCATAGTCTCCTGCAATCCCTGCTTTTACTTTAAAAGGGAGTTTTTCTCCTTCGTACCTGCATTCTGCCAGAAATGAGAATTCATCAAGCGGATCAGGATAAACTGAATCATAGGTTCCGAAATTGCGGGACCAGGTTGTTAGGGTTTTCCAGAAAAATCCGGAACCAAACTGACCGCTGATACCTAAATGATGCATCCACATCCGGGTACTGCGGAAGCCTGTTGATGTGCCATCTGCTCCAATCTCCGCGACAAAAAGTGGTGTTCCGATCATGCGGTTATAATGGATGAAGCCTGATGGGTAAGCCCAATTGTTGAAATAATTATCTCTGCCCCTACCAGTCAATCTGTCCGGATTATCCGGAGTGGGGGCGGGTATTAGGTGGTAAGAGCCGCTTTGATTTAGCGTATACATGTATTCATAAAGAACATCGGTTATAAAAGCTTCTTTTCTTTTTGTCGCCAGATGAATGCCCCACAATCCATCACGCAGATTGTCCAGTTCCATGCCGGACCTGTCTTCAAAAGGATGGTTCCAGTATAAGGTTGCGTTCATGTTTTTCAAGTCTTTTCTCAACTTCAGGTTGTAGCTTCCCAATTGGTTTCCTGCAGCATTCGCCTGATCTTTTACATCAGAACCGCTGCCACCGGCTAATCCAAATACATAACGCAGATAATCTTTCTGGCCCGGGAACTTCCCGTAAGTGGGAGAATTACCTCCCCAGAAAACATAGTGCTCAATACCTATAGCAAGTGAAAGGGATGGTGAAAGAATGCCTTTCAGATAAAGGTTTTTATGATGCAAATGTGCATTTAACACATATCGTTTGTCCTTCAATAGTCCTTCTTCGTATTTAAACTTTATAGAGAACCACTTTTTTGCGATGAAAAAAGGAATGTAACCGTTGGATGACAGGGATAGCCCCGGCACAGGTCTCGCATTTCCCGAGTTGTACATGTTGCCATTTGTTGATGACAGTCCGTTATAAAGAACCGGTTCAGTCATGGCACCTGCTTTCAGTATTATGGAACGGAACCTTGCACCAAGCCAGTATTCGTTGGCCTGAAAGTCTGAATTGCCTGCATACCCGTATACCATGTTGGTTCCATACGTATACCCCCAGTTTTTAAGTGAATCGCGATCTATATTTCTCCTGAAACTGAATTGCGAAAGCTGATAAGCGGAGTTATGCTTCGAATAGATTCCATTTTGGTTGGCAGTCATCCAGAATGGAATGTCGTTACCTGAACTTATCATGGTTTGGAGGGATGCCTTATAGTCGGGGAGAAATTCCGCTTTCCCCTGGGCAGTTGCCATGGAGCTAAAGGCGTAAAGAAATATTGTCAGTATGTATATGAGTTTGTTTTTTTGCATGTATTTACGTGTGTATGCTGATTAAAACGGATTTGATGGATTTGCATTGTTCCGCAAGTAATATTTTCTGTTTCAAGGACTGGGTTTCATTTCGTGCTTTATTTCACAGGACTGCGTTTCAATTTGTGTTATGCTGATTTATCTATATTTCATAGGACTGCGTTTTACTTCGTCCTATGCTGTTACATGTCGGGGCTTTGCCCCTGGGAGAAGCCAAATAGTATAACCGCTATGCGGTAAAAATCATGTTTGTGCGTTGATTCTACAATAGTTTTAACCGCTACGCGGTAATGGTTTATTCAGTGTCATACAGAGGGGCAATGTGGGTGATTGATTGCGTGCAAAACTGTATTGTAATATTCATTTCACAGGACTGCGTCCGTTGCTGAATTATTTAAATTT
The DNA here is from genome assembly GCA_041736275.1 of Prolixibacteraceae bacterium. Lineage (GTDB taxonomy): Bacteria > Bacteroidota > Bacteroidia > Bacteroidales > Prolixibacteraceae > Aquipluma. The sequence goes on along the minus strand of JBGSUC010000064.1, from coordinate 26,866 downwards.
CATAGGACTGCGTTGCACTTCGTCCTATGCTGATACATGTCGGGGCTTTGCCCCTAAAAGAACGGTAATAGTTACATTATTGTAGGACGAAATAATGAGAAGGCAAACCGTCCGTGAGTATTGTCTATTAAAACAAATGTATGGTTTCGGACGAAAGGGCAATGTGGGTTATCGATTACTTGCAAAACGGTATTGTAATATTCATTTCACAGGACTGCGTTTCAATTTGTGTTATGCTGATTTATCTATATTTCATAGGACTGCGTTGCACTTCGTCCTATGCTGTTACAGGACGTGGCTTTGCCCCTAAAGAAATGAACGGATGATTTGCAGCTGGACGGGTTGAAATCCCCATAGCCGGGTAGGCGGTGATATAATAATCCAAAATTGGTTATGCAGAAGAAATTACACCGGTTACAATATATGTTGCATTAATTACAATATTTAAAATGCAGTTACATAATGTATTTATTTTATTACATAATTGAATTACATTGATTGCAATTTAAAATACATTCATTACAAACTGATTTACAGTGAATACAATTAATGAATGAACTGCCGCAATGTCAGTTTTTAATCAATAAATGGTGATTTTCATTAAATAAATACCAATTTTTTATTTGTAAATGATCATTTGCAATAAATTATTGCCGGGTAGAGGCAATGAAACAGCATTTACACTGCCTCAATGTCATGTTACAGTTAATCAATAAGGGTTTACATTGAATTTATTGCGTTTTACACGATTGTATTTAAACAGTTACACCTGTGTATTATCAATGACAGTGGATGTAAAATGATGTGCAATGTGTTATTTATGTGAATATTGACATCCAATGGTGTTGTCATAATATACAACAAAAATACATTTATAGCAATAGTAATTATTTTGTTTTATTGTTTTAATTTTCCTATGTCAAATTCAGATTATCACATCTAATCGGTTTTATATTTTTTTCCATCCCGGTTTTCCTTCCATTTTTAGTCCTGCCCAGGCTAAATTATCGAAATACATCTACCGGAGCCGAAAAAAGGGAAAATCCGGTTGAGATCGGATAAAAGTATAAACTAAAAAAAATCAAATTATGAACAAAAGACAGATTAACAAAACCCGTATGTATTTCGCGACTGATTTGGTACTTGACAATCACCTTGAACTAATCTCGCCATTTCCGGAACTAACCGAAGCCCAGCAACGGCTAAAGTCGATGCTTTCTTCAGTTACCGATTACCGGCAGATACAGGAAGCCAATAACTCGGGCCTAACGGTTAGTAAATCGATCTTACGCGAAGTATTAACCAAATTGATTCAACAGTTTTTGTCTGCTTTGCTCGCTTACGGAACTTCAGTTAAAGACAATGAACTGATAAAGAAAGCGAATTACACCAACTCCGGTTTGCTTAGAGTTGCCGATCCGATTTTATTCGACATCGGTTCGCTGATGCTTACTCTTGCCGATCCGTTAAGAAACGAACTTAGCCGCTTTTTTCTGACTGAAACTGAATTCAATGCCCTGAAGGATTTACTTAGCCGTTTTCGAAATTCTATTCCCCAAAGACGGGTGGCAACCGGAACATCCAAGGTGTCGACCGGCAATATCAGTGACACATTTGATGCCATTGATATCCTGCTAAAAGAAGAAATCGACAATCTAATGAAACCTTTCCAGTTTAGCCAGGGCAATTTTTACAACGAATATAAAAGTGCCCGTTTAATTGTTGACACGCGTGGTAACCAAAAAAAGCCGGATAATCCGAAAAACCCGGATGATCCAAAAGAATAGAACTTAAGAAGCGTTATTGGTTTGATCCTGATAACGCTTCTTCTATTTTGCACAATTACAATAATTAATGGCAAAGGATTCCTTCTTTTTTAAGAGATGGAATCCTTTTTATGATATCAGGAATGCAAATTGAATTTTAATTCATTTGTAAAATACCATTTCTTCGTTATTCACTTTTCCGAAGGAACAATTGTGGAATTTTGGATACATTTTTTGCAAACAGAATCCAAAGCGGGAAAGGCATTTTATTATTTAAAATTTATACTTATTTTTTATACCCTAAAGTATTAAGAGTTTCCTTATTAATTCTTCTTCTTTCCTTATCAAAAAACCAACCCCATTTATTGAAGTATTTGATTGCAGATTGGATATGATAGATCAACAATTTAGATATTTTATAAGAACCTTTTTCGTAATTGTGGATAACTGAAACTTCAGGATAAAAAATGGTTTTGGAGACCTGACCAATTCTTCGACATAAATCAAAATCTTCGCAATACATAAAGAAACGTTCATCAAAGCCTCCGATCTTTTCTAAAATATCTGTTCTTAATAACATAAAGCATCCTGAAAGTGAAGGTACCTGCATCATTTTATTATATCCGGTAAAACGCAATTCATATTTGTCATTTCTTGTTTCATTCAATTTTCGAATTGGGATGAAACGCCTACCAATAAGATCAAAAGGAGTAGCTAATAGTTTACAAAGATGTTGTGTTCTCCCATCTGGGTATTTAATATTTGGCATGATTAGACCAATATCTTTATTGTTTTCCATTTGCTCCAAAAGTCTATTTAAAACATCCGGTTCAATGATAATGTCAGGATTCAAAACCAGATGATATTCTGCACCTTCTTTTATAGCTTTTTTGATTGCAATATTGTGACCGGCACCATAACCGAAATTGTTATTATTGAATATATAGTTTGCTTCGCAAATTTCAAATTTATCGTTTCTTGAAGGTGAGTTATCTATCAAATAAACTTGATTTATGCATGTGTTAGCTTTTAATTCTTTTACTAGATTGGATATTTCAGCAAAATCGGAGTTATAAAGGACGATGGATATATTTAGATTTTTTCCCATTTTTGTGTATCAAAATTAAATTTTTTTATTGGTTTTGCTGGTGACCCAACTGCAATTACATTAGGTGGTAGACTTTTACTTACTACTGAATTTGCACCTACAATAGTTCCCTTGCCTATATTAATGGAAACAATTTGGATAGCCCTCGGAAACCATAAATATCAGCCTTTGGAAAAGATTTATGCATGTTTAAATAATCGTTTAGAATGAATAATACACTTTATAAACATCGATAATCTTGAGAAAAAAGCTATGATATATGCTAGAAAAAGGTTGAATTTTAATTTGTAAAAGGCGACTAAGGCCCCACCTATTGCCCGGAAACAAATATTGAATGCTTCTAAATACATTTTGTGCTTACAAAGCATAAATATTACTCCATTGCCATAATTTGTATATTTATTGATTATGTGCTGTAGTTTCATTTTCGAAAATTTATTTGATGATGATGGATGAAAATTATACAACACTTTTGTAAAAATAAAGCCATGAACAATGGAATCACTAGCACGAATAAAATAATCCGTATCTTCGCCAGCTCCATATTTAGCGCCAACACCTAATCTTTCATCAAATAGACCAACCTGCATGAATGTTTTATAATTAATTATCATATTCACACTCATTGCAGCTTCAAAATTATATCTGTTTAAAAATTCACCTTCAGGGTATTTTAATTGCTTAAATAAGTTGTTGGAGCCAAAACAATAAACATCAATTAAATAGTTTTCATCCGAGCTTATATAGTCTTTGTATCGATCAAAAAATACATCAGAAAACGTAGTATCATCATCCGGAAACATGATGTGTTCAAATTGGATATTGTTTTCTGTCAGATAATTAATGCCAATATTTCTTGCTTTTGATAAGGAAAGTCGCTCTTTATTAATTTGATGAAAATCAATATGTGTTGATGAAGGTAAGATTAGTTCTGATTTTGTTTGATTGACAATAATAAAAAGGATCGAAAGTGTTTGATTGTTTTCTGTGACTGTATTAATAAGATTATCTATGTTTTTTCTGTCAATAAATGTTGAAATAAATATTAGATTATATGATTTATAATGCTTCATTTTAATTAAGATTTTATTTTGTGTAATTCTAATTCATTCCTTTCATTAGACTTGAACATAAGTAAAGTTGCAAAAAGAATTTGGCCAGGTATTGACCCTAAAGCTGGATAATGGAAATATCCTATAACAAAAATCAAAATAGGAAGATATACGAGTTTTTTTTTCAAAACTAAAAAAAGTATCAAAGAGAAAACGCCAAATAATCCATAACACTCTAGAAGGTCAATCCATCCAAAATCAGACATCATGCGGATATTCATTGATGATTTATAGTTGAATCCAAATAAAGTTTCAAAGAGTGAATGATTTAATAGTTTAAATACATCTGTTATTTGTTCACTTTTGAATTGAATAAGTCTGTCAAAATAGTTAACTGACAGTCTTTTTAATATACTGTCGTCATTTATACTTTGTTTTATTGCAACATAAGAGAATAATAAAAGGAATATAACTCCAATATTAAATCTCAAACCCTTGTATAGTTTAAATCGTACAAAAACAAAAAATAGGAATAATAAAAATCCCGTACCGGATCCAAGGCATAATAGTGGGAGTATTGTAATTAAGATATGATAATTTCTGAAATCATCTCTTTGCTGAACATATAAGCCTGCCAATAACACAACTAAAATAGTTGCTGATGCCGTTGGCATACTCGCCAAACCATAAGAACGATAAAATAATAATAATTTGGACTCTGAAGAAATTATTCCAGCATGAGTTTTGGGAATATTTTTCATCATTTCTAATGGAACAATTGTGTTTATCAATGCAAAATCAACTATTGTAATTATTACAGTCAACCAAAAGAAAAGTAATAAATCGAATTTATAGTTTGATAACTTAAAATAATAGTAAAATACTATAAAACCCCAATAAAACTTAAACATTAAAAAATCAATTCCAAATTCAATATGGAACAGTTTTAAAATAAACAACATTGTAATACTAAAAAGGAATATGATATCTGCCAATGTAATAGATAGTCGCTTGCCTCTGAACAATTCGATGAGAAGCAATAGTAATACTATAATTTGAGCTAATGCACCAACTCCCAAATAATGTATAAAGAATAGTACTGGAATAAGTATCTTGTTTATTTTGCTCATTTATAATTAGTTCCAATTCATATGATTTTTCAAATCTATTTCTAGCATTTAGCTATGCTAGATTTCCGAATCCTTTTTAGAGATAAAATTGCTCTATCTGAGACATATTTAATAAAATTAATTTGCGATGATTTAAAGGATTGTAAAAAATATCTCATTGATTCTGTATATTTATGTTGCCGAAAGCGTGATATTCCTTTAATAAAATTCAATCTTGAGCATACCTCTATCCATAATTTATTTTTATTTGGTTCAAATGTTTGTACCTCAAAAACATGTTTTCTTAGTAGAAATTCTAGATTTATCTCATGAATTTTAGAACCGGAAATATTGTTGTTTTCTATCAAATATTCCCCAAGTGGTATATTTAAGCAGGCAAAATTTGCATTGCATGAGGCCAGTTGAAGGCTTAGATCGTAATCTTCCACACTAACTATTTCTTTTGTTTCGCAAATTGTAATATTATTTGACTCAAGAGTTGATTTTTTTATTGAAAGTGCAGAGTTTGGAAATCTGTTCCCATGTATAAGAAGATCCCGATAAAGATTTGGGACAACAGGACCACAAGGCAAAAGGTACTTTTTCTCTAATATTAGATCATTTAAAATCAAATCATGACATATAACATCAATTTTGGGGTTATTTAGAATGTATTGATAAACAATTTCAAGTTTATTTGGATACCACCAATCATCTGAATCTAAAAAGCATATCGATTCACCTTTGGAGCTTTTAATTCCAATATTTCTTGATGCCCCAATAATTCCATTATTTTTAAAATTTACAATTCTTAATCTCGGATCATTATATGCTTCTATTAATTCTATCGTGTTATCTGCAGAAAAATTATTAACTATAATTGCCTCCCAATTTGTGTATGTTTGAGATATTATGGAATCAATGCAACGGTTAATAAAACGAGCATGATTATATGTTGGAATTACAACTGAAAATATTATTTTTTCATCAGATATTGTCATGGTTTTTCTCTAAATAATTAAACAAATCACTTATTCCTGTCTCTAGATCGTATTTGGGGAAAAAACCAATATCCCTGATTTTTTTATTACTAATCTGATATTTTTCAATTTCTTCAATGACTTCGTCTTCTGAAATTATTTTATTAGGCGTTGTTATGGGTATTTTTTTGTTATATCGAATTTGATACACTTTTCTGACTAATTGAGCAATTTCCATCAGAGTCAATGTGTTGCCTGAACTGATATGATAAATATTATCAGTTAGTTTTTCATTCGTGTTTATCAAAATTCGTATTGCTTCACATACATCATTCCCATGTATAAAATCCCGTTGGGGCGTTCCATCAGAAAGTAGACGGATTACTTTATTTGTGATTGCATTTTTACAAAGGTCATTAATAGCGAGCCACCAACAGTTATTTTCGTCAAATATGGGGTCTCCATAGCTATTTGAAAGTCTTATAGAAATAACATTTGTTTCAGTTTTTCGGTTGTAATGATCGCAAATTTGCTCACTCAAAAGATGTGTGAGCCCATAAGTATTAACTGTACTAACAGGATGTGTTTCTTCGATAATGGAATTTGACAATTTGCCATATACTTGAATGGTAGAGAAGTAGATAAACTTTTTTAATCCATTTTGTGTACACGCATCCAATAATCTCCAGGTTGGTAGAACATTGACCTCGTTAACCAAATCAGGTGCTTTTTCAGAATCAAAATGATCCAATGAAACCAAATGAATTATGACATCGGGTTTTAATTCTGCAATTTCTGTTATTGTTTCCTCATTGCGAAGATCACCTTTCAAAATGGCAAACATCTTACTTTTCCAGTCTTCATTTTCAGGGATTGATGAATAACATACAGGAATTACCTGTTCGCCCTTATTCGCAAGATATTGGGATAACCGTGCCCCGATATAACCATTTCCGCCTGTAATTACTATCTTCATAAAATTATCTGTTTACCTGTCTTTAACAGTCCAGTTGTATTTGATTATTTCATTTTGATGCGGATCCATTCTGACTATTTCTTCCGTATCATGGGGAATATCAGTAAAGTTGATTACAAATGCTTCTTCTAATCCTATCCCTTTAAAACCATTCCACACAAAAGGAGGGACAGTAACCATTACATATTGGTTTTCGCCAATAACAACTTCCTGAATTTGCTGATAAGTTTTAGATTCTGGACGGTCATCATAAAGGACGAATTTAATGTTACCTTTGAGTACAACATAGTTTAGCGTCATTTTTTTATGCATGTGCCAACCTTTTACAACTCCAGGGAAAACTGTTGAACAATAGACTTCCCCAAAAGTGATGAATTGGCTGTCTGAGGATTTCATAATATGCATAATTTTCCCCCTGTCATCAGGGATAACCTTGCGTGAAGTAATCTGTACACCTTCAATCATTGTTTTCTATCCTCCATAAATTGATTAATGTTATTTAATGATAATTCTTTGGGATTTTCACCATTGATATAGTTCTTATACCACTCAATGGTTGTCTTTACAGTTTGTTCAAAATTCCAAACCGGATTCCAACCTAACTGATGATTTGATTTGTCACAATTCAGATGCAATAAACCTGCTTCATGTTTCTGTTTATCTGTATTTCCTATAGTTATTGAACCTTTACCAAGTATCCCGATTGTTTTTTCAGTAAGTTCTTTTACAGTTTTTATAGATTCGATCGGTGGGCCGAAGTTCCATGAGCCAGAAAATTTGGTTGGATTTTCATACAACTTTTGAGCTAAAAACATATATCCGGATAGAGGTTCCAGAACATGTTGCCAAGGTCTTGTGGCTTGTGGATTGCGAATTTCAATTTCCTTTTCATTCATAATTGAACGGATACAATCCGGAATTATCCTGTCAAGAGCCCAATCACCTCCACCGATCACATTTCCGGCCCTAACGCTTGCAATGCCAATGTTTGTATTCTTCGAAAAGAAAGAATCCCGATAGGAAGAAAACACAATTTCTGCTGCAGCTTTAGATGCACTGTAAGGATCATGTCCACCCAATTCATCATTTTCACGATAACCCCAAATCCATTCTTTATTCTTGTAACATTTGTCGCTGGTTACATAAATCAATGACTTTACAGATCTCGTGTTACGGATAGCTTCCAGAACATTGACAGAACCTGTTACATTCGTTTCAAAGGTAAGTCTGGGTTCGTCGTAGGATAATCGAACCAATGCCTGAGCAGCTAAATGAAAAACAATTTCAGGTTGAATATCCTGAACTGTTTGATTCAATTTTTCAAAATCCAATAAATTACCATCTATATGAGAAATCTCATTTTCCAGATTTAGGATTTTGAAATGGGCATTTTCTGTTTCTACTGGTAGTGAATACCCATACACTTTTGCACCAAGACTATTTAGCCATAAGGCAAGCCACGATCCTTTAAAACCAGTATCTCCAGTAATAAGGATTCGTTTATTTTTATAGAATTCTGAATTTACCATTTTTTCCATGGGGCATTGTTGTTTTCGTAAAGCGAATTTAGTAACACATATTCACGCATGGTATCCATAGGCTGCCAAAAATCATCATGATTAAATTGCATCAATTGCTGATCGTTGACTAATCGCATCATGGGTTCTTTTTCAAAAACCAAATCGTCATTGCCTTCTAAATAGTCGAATAAGCGCCGGTTACAAACAAAAAAACCACCATTTATGCGACCTTCAGCTGCTTGTGGCTTTTCATTGAATTCTGAAATGACTCCTTCGTCAGTACATTTAATTTCACCAAATCTGCCGGAAGGACGAACCCCCGTAAGTGTAAGTACACGATTATGGTTTTGATGATATGCTATTAGCTGGTTAATATCAACATCACTTAATCCATCGCCATAAGTAACCATAAAGGTTTGATCGTCTCCGATATATTTCTTAATCTTTCTGATTCGGGCCCCGGTCATGGTTTTCTCTCCTGTTTCTGCAAATGTAATTTTCCAGTCTTGTTCTTCAATTTTATTGTGAAAAAGTAACGATTTTTTGTCCCCTAAGTTTAGGGTGAAATCTGAAGTGTTTATCTCGTAATTCAGAAAAAACTCTTTGATAACACTACCTTGATGCCCCAGACACAATATAAATTCATTATGTCCAAATAAAGAATAATATTTCATGATATGCCACAATATCGGATAGCCTCCGACTGGAATCATTGGTTTTGGAATATTATCAGCAACGTCCCTGATACGTGTGCCTTGACCTCCACATAGAATAACTACTTTCATTGTTCTATAATTTTATAGGATGGATTTGTATAAGTTGTGATATTTCTTGACACTTATTGTTTTTTCAAATAGTGTGTCAAATTTCTTTTTTGCTTCTATTGAGAATTGTTGAAGTAATAATGAATCTGAAGCTAATCTGACAATAGCCTGTTTTAATTCCTGCGGATTTTGAGGTTTTACTACAAGACCAGTTTTATTGTTTTCAACCTGCTCTGGTATTCCTGCAATATCAGTTCCGATAACAGGTTTTCCCAAACTCATAGCTTCTAAAATTACATTTGGAAAATCTTCGTTTGCTATCGATGGTAAGATAACAAAATCGGAGGCATTTAATAAATTAAAAATGTCCGGTATGTAATCAACCAGTAATACCTGTTCTGCCAATTCATTTTCATCAATGTATTTTTTTAATACAATTTTTTCAGACCCAATACCTTCAAGAATGAAAAATATATTTAAACACAATGGATGTTGCTCCTTTAAAAGTGATATAGCCTCAAGAAGAATAATATGTCCCTTCCTTTTCTCAAGATTGGCTATAACTGATGCAATAATCTTATTCTTAGGTATTGAATATTTACATTTGAATTCTTCCATATTAAGCGTAATTGCTCTTTTTTGAATTCCGTTGTTAATAGTAATCAGCTTCGTTTCGTCAAGCTTCAAAACTTTTTTCAATCTTTTCCCGGCATGTTTCGAACCAGTAATAAAAACAGTAACCCATCTTTTGATGAAAAAATCGATGGGATAGTCTAACCACCGGAATGGATGCTGATAATCTTCAGCAATGTTATTGACCACGTAAATTATTTTATCGATACCCGCCATTCTAGCTGCTATTACAGCCGAATAACATGAGTTTGCTGCGGGATAACCTCCATTGTTAATGTGTAAGATGTCTGCTTTTTGCCTTTTGAAAAAGATAAAAAGCTTAATGGTATTCAATAGTATTGAAAGATATTTGTAAAAGGGAATATAAAATGCGAAAAAGGTTTTGTTAGTGATTGACCAGATTAAAGAAGAATTTACAGGGTTATGATAATTTAGTTGTTTTAAAAGCTTAAGAGGCAACTTTTGATAATCAGCATTTGACACACGGGAATTTAATCCTTTTTCATATTCTTCAGAATAATTGTATGCAAAAGAAACCGAGAAATCTTTCTGTATGGATTTATCATTTAAAAAATTTGCGATCATATTTTCACAACCTGCAAAAAAGGGGCAATCGGAATAATAAAGGATGCTAGGCTTCATCGGATAACTTTTTTTTGTAAAAAGAAACGGTCTTTTCCAAACCATCGTTTAGTTTTGTTTTTGCTTGCCATTGCAGCAACCTAGATGCTTGAGTAATATCAACAGTATAATTCATGATTTCGAAATTTCTGTACGGCAATTCTCCAATCTTTAAGTTTTCTTCACTGTTTGTGATTTCTGCAATTTGCAAGGCAATATCTCTTATCGTGATTGACGTTCCTGATGCAATATTAATAATTTGACCTTCTAATCCGGTACAACTTATTCCTTTGATTAATGCATTGGTTAAATCATCAATGTATATAAAGTCTCTAAGCTGATTGCCCTCTGTCATTTTAAAGGGTTGCTTCTTGATCAACGTTTTTATTAACGCTGGGATAAACATTTCATCACCCTGATATGGTCCATAAGCTATTGAAGGGCGAAGCACAACAACGGGCAAATTGAACTGCTGGTAAAATATCATTGCAAGCTTTGTTGCTGATAATTTACTTAAGCCATAAGCAGAACTGGGTAATTCTTGAGAATTCTCTTTGAATGGGGAAATGGTATGTCCATATTCTTCTATTGTTCCAAGGATAGTAACTAATTTAAAATTTTGGCATTCCAGGAGCGCTTCAAAAAGATTTAGGGTTCCCAGATAATTTATCTCGAAAGAAGTTTTAAATTCAGATAGTGAATTCGTTCTGCTTTTTGATCCAGCTAAATGAAACACATATTTAGGAGAGAAATCATGAATACAAGAGGTTAAAAAATTTTTATCCATTAAATTTCCTTGGAAAAATTGAACCTTTTCACCATACTTTTCAATAATTGTCTGGTCAAAAAATAAATCGATACAGGCTATCTGATCTGAAGTTTGTACTAGTTTATTAAATAAATGCTTCCCGATAAAACCTGAAGCTCCTGTGATTAAGATTCTATTTGATATTGTCATTAATGTGAGTTATTTTTAGATTTGTTTCTTTTATGACGACTTCCTCATGGCTAAAATATTTTTTACCTGATTTTTAAAGTCTGAAGATGATAAGTAAACAAGCAAAAAAGCTGACATAATCATTAATATAGTTGTCGCTGCTGCAATCAAGAGATTTATTTTTGATTTTTCAATGGGTAAATAATCTGAAATTAAAAACGTTGTAAAAACCAGAAACAGGATAGGGATTAGAATTGGACGAATATATCGTTGAAAGGATTGATTGAAAGACAAATCTAAATATCGCTTTAAAATGAAGAGATAAACTAAGGCACTAATACTAAATGCTACAAATTTGAAAAAAGCAAAGGAGTTTAATCCAAATTTGGTGTAGCTTAAAGCTATTCCAGTCCAATAAATTAAAGGAATAAGCGTATTTACCAAATACATCTCTTTAATTCTTTCCTGTGCCATTAACAGTAATGAGGTAGGATAAGTAATAAAGGCATATATATTACATAGTATTAGAAAACGGGCAATAGAAATCGACTCAGAATATTCTATGCCTACCCAGCTTAAAATTAATGGTTGAGCCATTAAGCAGACTGTAACTATTGGAATTACGATTAGTGGTGCTACTATTGTTGTTACTGTGGAAAAGAATGTTCTTAAGCCAATTTCATCATGATTTCCGATAAAATGATTAAACCGGGCATTAAAAGGTGAAAATAAAATTCCTATAGTACTACGAAAGAAGGACATTATGGTCAATCCAATGGCATATATGGCTACCTGTTTGGCTCCGAGTAATTTCCCAATAACGGCAGGATCTAATTCGTAATATAAAATCCAGGTAAAAGTGAGATACAAACTGGTGAATGCCAATGTTTTTGTTTTCTCGAAAACCATTTTGTTGAAATGTATTGCTTTAAAAAGAGACTTAAAATCATAGTTGTAACGTCTTCTGGCAATTAGCAACGTTAATATTGCTGCCAGAAGATTGACGATTTGTACAAATAAAAAATATCCGACAATGTTGTATTCTCCATTTCTGAAAAACCATAAAACGGAGAGTATTTTAAGGAGACTTGCGATAATATTGGTTCGTTGAACAATAAAATCTTCTAATCGTATTCCGAAAATCATCTGCAATAATCGCTGCAATAATGTAACTGGAGTGAAAAGTGCTAAAATTAACAACAGGGATGAGGCAATGGTTTCCTGTTTTCCTGGGGTAAGATTCTTTATTAAGAACTCTGGATGAAAACTTAAAATAAGGAAGCCTATTGAAAATAAGAGTAAAAGAACCAACAAAATAAAATTCGTAAATCCGATTACTTTTATCTCTTCCTGGCGATTGCCTATAGCAAAATATTCGGCGGCATATTTTTGCCCTGCACCCATAAATCCTAAATCGGCATAAGTCAGAAAAATGGAAATGGAAATACAGACGGCATAAATACCATAAATTATTGGATCGGAGGTAAGGTAAGGAACTACAATAAACATGGAAAGGAAATTCATAATAAGAGATATTCCTTGCCAAAAATAGATTTTGAGGTAGTTTTTAGTATATGAACTTTGCATTATAGTTTTGAGATTGCATCAAAAAATATTTCTGACGTTGTTAACCCTTCACTTTCTTTCGAAGTAAGGTATTTGTATTTGTAGTCAGTGTATTTTAATTGATCAATAGTGTTAGTTTTAATCTCATTAAGTGAAAAATTGTCGATGTTGATTAAAGTGCATCCAAGTGTTTTTGAAAACATTGAAATTAAATTGTAATAGTTTGGCATAATAGATTTTAAAGGATTGCTATAGAGAAAAATAATAGGTTTGCAATTTAATACTGCAAAACTAAGAGATGTTGAACAATGGGCAATAGTGAATTCTGCAAATTTAGTCAGCTCGGCAGTCTTGTTGAAAAAAATCTTTCTTCCTGCAAAAGGATTTTTACTTTTATATTTTTCTGCTTTGGGATGTGCAGCAATGATGACTTCTATATGGAATCTGTTTTCAATAACGCCTAAAAAATTATTTAGAGTATTATAATATTCATCAGATTCAATTGTTTCAATACCAAACAATTCGAAATCGGGATGATAGGGTAAGTATTCATCTAAAAACACACAATATTTTTTTTCTATAAGATTGTCACAATTAACAGTTAATACAAATTTATCAAAGTCAAATGAATTTATACTAATTATTTTAGAGCTTGTTTTTTCAATTTGACAACCATATCCAATTGTTTGTATGCCTAGTTCTCCGGCACTAAAAACTAAATCATAAGGCTTGACTGACCCTTTTCTTTTTAGAAAAGCAGAATATTTATTTTTACAAAATGCTAAAAGTAATGATGGATTTAAAGCTTTTCTAAGTTTAGATATAATTGATTTTGAATTACTGGATTCAGAAGGTAATGCACCCCTAGCAAAAAATGCTGTTTGGCAGTTGTGTTTTGTTAACAAAAGAAAAAGCTTTAGAACTCGACTTTCAAAAGTTACAAGTAATATAAAGAGAGACTGCCTAATTGATTGATTTGTTATTCTGTTTTCTAAATCAAGTAAACTATTAATGTATACAATATATTCATCCCTTAGTTTAGGTAATTGAACTTTCGGAAAGTAGATATTACTTAAATCCCAATACTCAACATCATAATCTTGTTCTATAGCTTTTATGATGTAGAAATCATCTCTTGTTTTTTCACTAAGAGGTTGATAACCTATGTATATAATCTTCATTTTCATAGAGTAAAACCATCATCAACAATAATATTCTGTCCATTAACATTTTGAGATAAATCAGAGAGTAAATAAAGGAGTGTTCCGTTTATATCTGATTTGTCGAGCATCCCCTTATTCAGGCAAAAAGATTTATACGATGCAAGAAATTCTCTTGGTTGATTGTCAAATAATCCCCCTAGACTAATCGCATTCACACGAATGTTTTTCCCTTTGTAATACTTGGACATGTACTTAGTCATATGTATTAATGCAGATTTTATTGTAGCATATTCGACTGGCATGGTCATTGCCGTATTCTCGTATATTTCGAAACGAGGCGCAATCACCCCATATATGGATGAAATATTCACAATACTGCCGTAGCCTTGCTTTTCGAAATATTGCAGAAACTGCTGAGAAGTAAGAAAATAACCCCCCAGGTTGATGTTTATATTCTCACAGAAATCCTCGTAGGTAACATCTTCAAATTTTCTCCCGTAGTTTTTATTACGGGGATATGCATTATTTACCAGAGCTTCAATTTTGCCATATTTTTGGTCTAAAATAGCGATCAAACTGCAAATAGAATGTTTGTTGTTAATATCCAGCAATTGAAAACTAACAGATCCTGTTTGAATTCGTTCTTCAAGATTTTTAGTTACTGTGATTCCTCTTTCTTTATTAAAATCCGCAATTATTACAATTCCATTGTTTAGCATCACCGTTTTTGCAAATTCCTGTCCTAGCAGACCTGCCCCGCCAGTGATAACGATAACTTTGTTATTCAGCATATTAGTTCAATCTTTTAAATCCGGTCTCAATCACTGGCCCTTCTAGACTTTCTAAAAGGTCATTGTTTGCAAGATGCATAGCCAATTCATTAAAGATTTCAGATGTGTGTTTGCCGAATTCGTTAATAATGGATTCTGTATAAGCATTCGTTGCATAAATTGAAGCACCAAGCAATATTCCTCTTTTTAGCATTTCTTGCGTGTAGAATGTCTGGGATTCCATCGGATATTGATTGTTGAAGGAGATATGGGTCAATTGAGGAATACCGGAAATATGTATGCTAAGATTGTATTTTTTTGCAGTGGCAGTCCATATCGTGTTGATTTGATCTCCATATTTCAGCAAGTTCTGATAAACTTTGTCACGTTCAATTATTTCGAGTGTCTTTAATGCGGCTACATATCCTACTCGTTCTGTCCAAAAAGTGGAGCTGATGAAAGATGATTCCGCAGCTTCCATAATTTCTCGCTTGCCAATTATAGCTGAAATAGGGAATCCATTTCCCAATGCCTTACCAAAGATTGCCATATCAGGTTCTACGTCGAATGTCATATGAATTCCACCATTATTCATTCTAAAACCTGAAGTTACTTCATCAAAAATTAGAACCGCACCGATTTCCTTTGCAATGTTTTTCACTTCCTGAAGAAAACCTTCTTTAGGTAAAACGTTTCGTACTGGCTCCATGATAATTACACCCAGATCATTGTTTTCGGCAATAATTTTTTTCAGAGAATCAATATCGTTATAATAGAATGGGATGGAACTATGTTTCATCTGTCTCGGCACACCAGCTGGTTTCAAACCCGGAATCAATTGTTCATCCAGATTTTTTGAATCACCAATGTTTGAAGAAATATACCAATCATGCCAACCGTGATAGCCACAGAATGCAACTTTATCTTTACCTGATGCAGCTCTTGCAATACGAACACCAATAGCACAAGCTTCTCCCCCTGTTCTTGCAAATCGCGCCATTTGAGCCCAAGGGTGTAATTCAATAAGCTTTTCAGCCAACTGAACTTCTTCATATGAATTCAATGAAGACATCGATCCATTTGAGACCGCATTAATTACCGCTGTATTTACTTCGTCATTTGCATACCCAAGTATACAAGACCCCACACCCATTTGTGCAAAATCATAGTATTCATTGCCATCAAGATCCCATATTTTGCAGCCTTTTGCTTTTTCATAATATGAAGGCCAGTTTCTAGGTAGAAAACGTTCGCTTCTTTTCGATAGTAATTGATTGCCGGTTGGAATTATATTTTTTGCTTTTTTCCAAAGTTCTTGTCCTGTTTTTTTCATTTAAATAATCTTTTAAAATCAATCTTGTTGTTTTTTATTAAAAATTCTGCCCAATCAAAATCGATGGGTTCATCAATTTCAAGCGCAGATTCATCGGGCAATAAAAACGGTAAAGTTTTTTCCGTATAAAATGTTTTGTTTTCCATAAAGCTATTCCATCTTGAAATATAAAATCCTCCAGATGGTGTAATTTCTTTTTTGAAAAATTGCCGGCCAAAAGTTTTGACCTCTTCCATTTTCTTACTCAATATGTCGAGGAATTCTCTTTCTTCTTGGATGAAAAAAGTATTTGGACGGGTTTCTTTAACCGCAACAATTGCTTGCGCCGCTTCATGTTGGTCTAATCTAGCAAGGGCATTGGTGATGTCATCGTAGTATACAAAAGGAGATGTTGGTTCTAATAGACCAATAAAATCATATTTCCGATCTAAACTTTCTGCAAATTTCATTGCATGTAGAACGACATCCATGGAAGATGCATCATCGGAAGCTAGATCAGTAGGCCTTAAAAAGGGAACACTTGCGCCATAAGCTTTAGCCAAGTTTGCGTATTCGTTACTATCCGTAGAAATCCAGATATCTTCGGAAGAAGAAATAGTAAGTGCCGTTTTAATTTTATATGCTAACAATGGCGTATTACTGAGATTCTTTATATTCTTATTTGGTATACCTTTTGAACCTGATCTTGCAGGAATTAACCACAAAATATTTTCATTCATCTAACTTTTAATTTAAATGTTTTATAATTTCTTTAGCCTTGTTGTAATCGTCGTGTTTACCAATGTCGATCCAATAACCGGTAATGGGTCTATGAATTATTTTACCCTTACATGCAATGATGGTATTCATTAAATCAGTAGCATTAAAAAAAGAATTTTTAGGGATGTAATCCAGACTTTCTTTTTTAATCAGATAGATACCTGCATTGGCATAATAGGTGTTTTTGGGCTTTTCTTTAAAACTGGTAATGTTGTTGTCGTTAAGCTCCATAATAGCATAAGGAATATCAACCGAATAAGGTATTGAGGCGACTGCCATATCCGCATTTTCTTTTTCGAAGTTCAGGTAAAAATCTTCAAAATCGATGTTTGTAAATACATCTGAATTCAACACGAGGATCGCCTCATGATTAATCTTACCAATTTGTGCTATGCAACCAATAGTTCCCAATGGCGCATCTTCTTCAATATAGTTAATCGTTATCCCTTTGGTTGATCCATCACCAAAATAATTGATTATCTGTTCAGAGAGGTAACGCACTGATATGGTAATTGTTTCTATTCCAAAAGATATTAAGCGGTCGATATTGTGTTCGATAATTGGTTTATCACCTAAGAGGAGCATTGGCTTTGGCGTTTTTTCTGTCAATGGGCGTAACCTTTCGCCTTTTCCTCCGGCCATAATAACCGCATGAAGAGGTAAAATGGAATTTAATCGTGAAAGGTCATATACTTTTTCAATTTGTCCTGAAGCACTTAGTTTAGGTAATACTTTTATACCTTCCTTCTTTAGTCTGTGGATAATTGAGACATCTATTTTAATATTGATAAAACTGAAGTTTGGATAGCAAAATTGAGTTACTTGACTTTCTAAGTTTAAGCCTTTAATCAAACCTCGCCTGATATCACCATCAGTTATAGTGCCAATTAATTTTTCATTTTGATCCAGAACAAAAAGGGTTTGGTTGGATTCTTCCTGATCCAATTTTTTAAGTGCTTCCAAACAACTTGACTCTTTGTTGATGGTATAGTTGGAAAAATTCTTCATGATATTTTTTTTAGGATTAAACAGATATTTTTTGCTGCATTTCCTTTGTAATAAATATTTTCACCTAAATAAACTGGTTTCTTTTCAATCTCCGTTACAGATTGCAAGATCATAGCTTTATTAAATGGTACATTGTAAATATTCTGACTTTGTTTCCGACCTTCCTGTCTGTTGCCTAAATTTATGACCCATCGCCCCAATGATGCTGCTTCAATAATACCGCTGGAGGTATTTCCTAAAAGGAAGGAACAATACTTCATAGCGGTGAAATAGCCTAATGATCCTAAATTTTCAAAGCAAAGTATCCTATTAAATGATTCTACTGGCAATTGAAGTAATCTATTGCGGATAAGAGAGCCATTGGTATCTGCATTTGGCAACGTTATCAAAACCTGATAATTATTAAGCTCCAACAAGGTTTCTGCCAATTCTGAAACATATATTTCGTTCTTTTCAGGAGTTACTGTTTCGGGATGAACAGTTACCAAAATGGTTGGTTGGTTCAAATCCATACCAAATTTGATGTAGAAATCTTCTTTTGAGAGAAGGGTTAATGAATTTAAGTTGTCCAGGCTTAATGCACCTATGTCAAAGATATTATTTTTTGATTCGGTTAATTCGGCCACCCGTTTTCCATGTTCTTTGCAGGAGACAAAATGATATTTACTGGCCAATGTAATTGAGTGACGGAAAATATTGTCAATTGCACCCAATGTTTTCTCCCCTCCGTGTAGATGAGCAAATTGAATATTGAAAGGAATCCCTGCTGTCACAGCGGCAAACATTTCGTATCGGTCGCCCAGACAAAAAACCAAATCAAAATCGTTTTGATGTTCTTCCCAAAAGTCCGCAAATTTTATAGCAGTCAAAGCCATTGCCGTAGAAATTGCATTGGGAGAATCTCCGGTCAGCAACGATTCTATGCGGAAAGGAACTTCAAAACCATCCTTTAATATTTGGTTGATTGTATAGCCATGAAATGGAGAAAGATGAGTTCCGAAAGCAATGATTTGCAAATCGAAATACGGATCCTCTTTCAGTGCTTTTAGCAAAGGGAGGTAAATCCCGTAATCGGCACGGGAACTGGATAAAATAGCTATTCGTTTCATGGAATGTAATTTAAACTTCAATCAAATCATCCGGTTCGAAATCTCTTATGGCAGTTTTCCCAAGGATTTCATCCCAAAGCATGGGACTAATTCCATTTCCAGGTCGTTTAACTGTCAGGTTTTTTTCGTTAAGCAGTTCCCCTTTTTGAATAGTTCTGCCAGCCACAATACTTTTTCGGGCAACAATAATGTTTTTCTTCTCGCTTTTGCTGGGATCTTTAATTCCTGTCCCGGAAATCGCTTTTTCAATGTTCCGAATGGCCTTAACCATTGCGTTTAATTCTTCCGGTTCCAGTGATGCTTTATGATCGGGACCTGGCATGTTACGGTCTAAAGTAAAATGTTTTTCAATCACAGTCGCACCCAGTGCCACAGCAGCTATGGGAACTTCGATTCCTTGTGTATGATCGGAATAGCCAATTTTTACTTCAAGTAAATTTCCAATTGAACTCATTGCTTTTAGGTTTACATCTTCCATAGGAGTCGGATACTCAGTATTGCAATGCAAAACTGTTATTATGTCTTTGGTAACTCCATTTTTAATTAATACTTCCAATGCAGCTTTTATTTCCTTAAGATTGGCCATTCCGGTAGAAATAATTATTGGTTTCCCTTTTCCTGCAATGTGCTGTAAATAGGGTTTGTTAGTGATTTCACCAGAAGGGATTTTAAATAAAGGAGCACCTAATTGGTCTAAAAAATCAATGCTTTCATTATCGAATCCGGTGGAAAGAAATTTAATCCCCTGCTCATTGGCATATTGAATCAATTTACTGTGCCATTCCTCAGGCATTTCAAGTTTCTTCAGCATGGTATATTGCGAATCATCACCATCGTTGATGTTGCGTTCCTGATAAACTGCCTTTTTTGCAGTCTTGCTAACGATTTTATCGGCTTTAAAAGTCTGAAACTTGACATAATCGGCTCCGGCTTGGGCTGCGGCTTCTACCAACTTTTTTGCCATTTCAAAGTCTCCATTATGGTTCACGCCAGCTTCTGCGATAATAATTGTGTGCATATTATTTTATCTTTCGTAAAGGATGACCAATATAAGTTCCGGCCATTTCAATATTTTTTAAAATCTGAGAACCTGCTGCAATGACCGTGTTTGCAGTCACATTTGTATTGTTTGCAATAACTGTGTTACTACCTATAAAACAATAATCTCCAATGTTGACTTGTCCATTGATAACTGAAGCTGTAGATATATGACAGAAATTACCAATATTTGCTTCGTGTTCTACTAAAGCTTTGGTATTGATAATACATGCAGCCCCAACAGATGCTTTTGCATTGACCAAGGCATGATGCATAATTATCGAGGCTTCGCCAATACTTGCATAGGAGCTTACATGTGCCCAAGGACTAATAATGACAGGTAAATTACCTCCTACCTTTTTCACCTTATGAAACAGTTTTGCACGTAATGCTGCAGATTTGATCTGTCCTATTGTAATTAAGAAATCTGGACAGTCAGGAACAAATTGTTCTAATTCGTTATCTGAGCCAATTACAGTGTATTTTAATACCTTCTGACCTAAGTTCTCAGGTAAATCTAAAATACCTATGATCTCATATATTCCGGTTTGCTCGATAACGTCTATGCATGAGATACAATGCCCACCACCTCCGATAAGGATAATTGGTTTCATAAGTTAATAATTACACTGCTTGGAATATTAACTACTCTATCTGCCAGCCATTCGGTATTTTCAAGTGAATCGCACTGACTACTTTTATACATTTCTAATCGATTCATCAATTGCCAGATTGGACGAACCATTACATCATTGCTATTCATAAATTCAAGAAAACAATTTTGTTCGATTTTGTCATCCAAAATTAATGCATTTAGCCAATAGTTTGATCTACTGTTTTTGGGTTCGGTAACGAATTCAATTCCCAACTGGTTGAAAAAAGTTGCATAAGCTTCTGCCAATTTTCGTTTTTGTATAATGAAATTTTGTAATTGTTCCATTTGAGCACAACCTAAAGCCGCAGCAAGATTGGTTAACCGATAATTGTATGCGGTCATGTCGTGCACAAATTCCCATCGGTGCGGAACTTTTGCCGTTGTGGTAATATGCTTTGCCAATTTACCCAATTCGTCATCATTGGTTAAGATCATGCCTCCACCACCAGTAGTGATGGTTTTATTGCCATTAAAACTCAATATTCCGAATTTGCCAAATGTTCCTGTATGCTGTTTTTTGTAATATGATCCAAGTGATTCCGCAGCATCCTCAACTACATCAATGTTGTATCGTTTGCAAATTGAGAAAATTTCATCGATGCGACATGGGTGTCCGAAAGTATGCATAGGGATGCATGCCTTAATTCTTTTTCCTGAAGTATTATTAACGCAGAATCCATTTTCCATCCGGGTATTCTCTGACAAGAATTTATCAAGAGCAATTGGAGACAATCCCATTGTATCGCGATCTACATCAACAAAAACTGGTTTTGCTCCGGTGTAGGCAATTGCATTGGCAGTAGCTATAAAGGTTAACGCTTGTGTTATTACCTCATCTTCGGGTTTTACATCGCATAAAAGCAATGCAATGTGTAATGCGGCTGTACCATTAACTGCTGCGATGGCATGTTTAGCACCTGTATATTCAGCAATCATTTCTTCAAACCGGGTTACAAATTTTCCAACGCTTGAAACAAATGTTGTGTCAATACAATCATTAAGATATTTCTTTTCATTGCCGTTAAAACGAGGTTCGTGTAATGGAATGAATCCATCGGGAGTTTTATATTTTTCACGAATAAACTTAATGATTTCAGTGAATTTTGATTCCATATTTTAGACGTTATATATGGTGGCTTTATATTTACTTAAGTTTTCCGGTAAAGAAAACCATTCACAGGTTTCTGTTAAACCTTTTTCAATGGTATAGTCAGGCGTAAACCCAGTTAATTCTTTAATTAGAGAATTATCTCCCCATAAACGGAATACTTCGGATTTCTCAGGTCGAAGTCGTTGTTCATCAGTAATGAATTGCACATCTGACTTCATGATTTTTTTGACCAGATCCAGTGTATCTTTCATGGATATTTCAAAATTAGAAGCGATATTAATTTCTTTTCCAATCGTTGAATTATTTTCTGCCAAAGCAATAAATGCTTTGCATGTATCTTTTACAAAATTAAAGTCACGGGTAGGAGTGAGGTCCCCCAGTTTAATCTCTTTGATACCATTGGCAATTTGCGAAATAATGGTTGGGATAATCGCTCTTGCTGATTGTCGCGGCCCGTAGGTATTAAAAGGTCGTGCAATAGTTACCGGCAAATCAAAAGCATTAAAGAAGCTTAAGGCCATTGCATCAGCCCCAATTTTTGATGCGGAATATGGAGACTGCGGTTGTTTTGAATGTTTTTCATCAATTGGAACATATTGTGCGGTTCCGTATACTTCTGAAGTTGAAGTGTGAATCACCCGGATATTACCATTCTCCTTCGCTGCCTGGCAGATATTCAAAGTACCTTTTACATTTGTTTCAACATAGGCATCAGGCGCTACATAGGAATAAGGTATTGCAATAAGCGCAGCCAAATGAAAAATCAGATCTACATCTTTTGTAATTTCCTTACAGAAATGTGGATCACGAATATCCCCGGAAACTACCTCCAGATTCTGATTGGCAGGAATATCTTCGAGCCACCCCCAGTAGTTAAATGAATTGTACTGTGAAAGTGCTTTAACCTGGTGTCCCTTTGCCAGTAAGGCTTCTGTAAGATGAGAACCGATAAATCCATCAGCTCCCGTAACAAGTATTTTTGAATTTGACATCATTGAATGATTGATTTTATGCAGAAAATGATTGTTCTGTTGTCGTGTTATCGCGAAAATATAGATTATATGAAATGGTAAATAGCTGTTGGTTGTCGTCTATAAACTCCAGTATTCTAACTTATTGATTGCATTC
Organism: Prolixibacteraceae bacterium; assembly: GCA_041736275.1. Lineage (GTDB taxonomy): Bacteria > Bacteroidota > Bacteroidia > Bacteroidales > Prolixibacteraceae > Aquipluma. Next base: position 3,760 of record JBGSUC010000064.1, on the reverse strand, counting down.
AGGTACAAGCCTTTCACATCTACGAGTAAGCAGGTTTTGTTGGCGAACTGCATGAAATCAGCTTCTTTCATTTCGCGGTATTCGTGATGGGCTACTGCAACGATTATGGCATCGTACGTACCTTCAGCTTGTGCTTTTAGTTCAATCTGGTATTCGTGTTTTATTTCGGTAGCATCGGCATACGGATCAACCAGGTCGACATTTACCCGGTATGATTGCAATTCGCGTATGATGTCGGCTACTTTGGTATTGCGTACATCGGCCACGTTTTCCTTAAAGGTAAAGCCCATGACCAAAACCCTCGCCTGGCTGAGGTGTTTGTCGGCAGCCAGAATGCGTTTTACGGTTTGTTTGGCGATGTATCCACCCATCGAATCGTTTACGAAACGTCCGGCATCGATAACCTGTGTATGGTATCCGAGTTGTTTGGCTTTGTGTACGAGGTAATACGGGTCGACGCCGATGCAATGACCACCAACAAGACCCGGGTAAAATTTCAGGAAATTCCATTTGGTACCTGCAGCTTCAATCACGTCGTAGGTGTTAATTCCCATCCGGTTAAAGATGATGGACAGTTCGTTCATCAGGGCAATGTTTACATCGCGTTGTGTGTTTTCGATGATTTTACCGGCTTCGGCTACTTTGATGGTGGGGGCGCGGTGTACTCCGGCAGTAATAACCTGTTCGTAAACCTGTGCAATTACTTCGAGCGATTCGGCATCGCAGCCCGAAACTATTTTTGTTGTATTGGTGAGGGTATGCACTTTGTCGCCCGGATTAATGCGTTCCGGCGAATAACCAACTTTAAAGTCGGTGCCGCATTTTAATCCTGATTCATGTTCGAGAACCGGGACACAATCTTCTTCGGTACATCCGGGATAGACGGTAGACTCATAAACCACGTAATCGCCTTTTTTTAAAACCTTTCCAACAGCCTTGCTGGCACTTATCAGCGGAGCCAGGTCGGGCTGATTAAACCCGTCGATGGGAGTTGGCACTGCCACAATAAAAAACGACGCGTTGTGAAGATCGTCCGGATTGGAAGTGAATGTAATGTCAGCATTACGAAACGCTTCGGATTCCAATTCTTTGCAGGGGTCGATACTGTCCTGCATCATTTTTACCCGTTTTGCATTGATGTCGAACCCAATGACGCTCATTTTACGTGCAAATTCGAGCGCGATTGGCAGTCCAACATAACCCAATCCGATAAGGGCGATGCGTTTTTGTTTATGAAGGAGATGTGTTAGCATATGTTGTTGTTGTGAGGGTTGTGAGAAAGAGTTGTTCGTTGAGAAAAAGTTGTCGGTTGTCTGCTGTACGGATCATACTTGCGCCTTTAAGCGGTAACCGAAAACGGATAACCGTTATTGATTGTCGAAAAGTTGCTGGTTGTCTGTTGTTGTTTGTTCCGATGATAAAATAATTGGAGCAATAACATATCAAAGAGCCAGACGATCAAGTGTATATTCTTTTAGTTTTATCCAGATTGAAGCCAATTTCACCACTTCCCCGGGAAGCAGGTTTAACTCTTCAACCTGAATTTCTTTATAAAAAGGATATTCATGTGAAACAGTATTGCGCGTTTGCCGGAGTGCAATCCAATCTTTTGCATTTTCAAGAAGATTTAACTTTTCCATTTTGTAAAGAATATCTACAAAGGGTAAGCCGGAAATATCTTCTTCAAGCGCTTCCAGAATTTGTTTAAATAAACGGGAACCCATGCTGTCCTGAAGCTTTGAAAATCGGTAGATCAACTGATCAAACAAAGCCAGTTCCATTTGTGAAATCTGACTAAAGCTGAATTTATTTAATGGAAAATACTTCTCAATGTTTTCCCAGGCAAACATCATCCGCTGATGATGCAAATCACAAATAACCAGGGTCTCATTTAGCTTGTCTCTTAGTTCTTCAGTCAACATAGTTGTATTGCAGTTTTATTTATCGATTGGAAGAAAACAGAGTTTCTCGAAACCGGATTATCTAAGACTACATCAATCTTTTGTTCTCCAATTTGTAAAATAAGATCTGTTAAAAAATTGATTTTAGTACTTATTTTTAAATGTTGTTCAAAGGGATGGCGAATGAATAAATCGATATCACCACCACGTTGATTATCATTAGTTCGGGAACCAAAAAGAAAGACCTGAACATCTGGTCCAAAATGTTGGCTTGCTAATTTTTTGATGCTTGAAATTTCAAATTCACTTAGTCTCATGGTTAAAGTTAATCATTTTTCAGATTTCAGTTGACAGTTGTAAAAAAGTTGTTTGTTGTCAGGAGGAAAAACTATTGCCTATTGGATGTTGTCAGGATTATGCTTACGCTTTTAACCGACCACCTTTTTTACTCCTTCACTTCCTTCCATCTTGCCTTCACATCTTTCAGAAATACTTTTCCAAAAACAGCAGCTATTCCGGCAATTCCACCCAGAAATAACCAAATAACGACAATCATGCCTCTTTTTGGCTTTGACCTTTCGTTGGGAATTGTAGCTGGTTCGAGTATCGAGAATACCGGGGTTTCTTCCTTTACCTGAATTTTTGACTGTTCCAGTTGTTTGGCCAGTTCGTTGTAAACGTTCATCGCAATGGTGTATTCGCTTTGCAGACGTTCTTCGCCGGTGCGGGCTATAGCGCTCGACATGTTTTTATTCTGATCGCGGTACCGGGCCAGCTGGTTCTGGGCTTTCTCAAATTCATTTTTTTTATCCTGATATCGTTCTTCGATGAAGTTGAGCTGTGCGGTAGCTTTCTCTGTTTTATAACGGGTGATGTATTTTTGTAAAAGTTCGCGGGCCTGATCTGCCACCTGGGCCGAAAGCAAGGCTTCGGGGAAAGAGGTTGTGAGCGTTAAAAACCCCTGTTTTGAATCCACTTCAAGATTGATTTTTGCTTCCATCATTTTCCTTATATTTTCCTGTTTTCCGGAAAGAGCGATGGGGCCTTTCTCTACTGAAAGGGTTTCTTTTGCCTTGTCTCCTTTAATTGCCCTGAGAATAACTCCGGGAAGTCCAATCGTGTATTTGCCAATCAGCGATAAAACGCCAGGACTGGCAATTTCGCTGTAGTATTCGTAAAGACTAACCGGATGATTTACTTCGGAAAACGTAAATGGCATATTCATCAGTTCAAGCTGAAACGGGCTGGAGCTAACGATCTGTGGATATACAACGGGAGACAGAGCTTCTCCTGAAGAGGCATTGTCGAGGTTAAAACCGGCCATGGCTGCCAGCGATGAAAGACCACCCAGTTTACTTCCTGAGCTGGAGGTCTGGGGAACCATTGTGATGGAGGAAGTGTATTCTTTGGGTGAAAGTAATGCAATGATTACACCCAGCAAACCGGCCAGCAAGGTGTATTTCAGAATTGTTTTGCGACCGTTCCAAACGACTTTGGCCAGTTCGAGCAGATCGATCTCGTCGTCGTTTTGCTGAGCCTTTATGGGTTTGTTATCGGGTTGAGGGTTCATGGGATTGGATTTATTTTTTGTTTGACGTTGTTTGATGTTTAACCGCTACGCGGTATGTTTGTATGGATGTATGTGTTGTTACAATAGTTTAACCGCTACGCGGTATTATCACATTTGTGATGTTTTTCTACAATAATACAACCGCTACGCGGTATTTTCACCTGTTTAATGTTTTTTGCTTCAATTGTGTTACCACTATGCGGTTTGGTTTCTGTATGTAGTTGTATCAATTCTATTTGTTTTCATACTGCGTAGCAGTTAAAATATTGTAGAATACCAGCGATAACGT
>JBGSUC010000028.1:0-293659 GCA_041736275.1 Prolixibacteraceae bacterium | reverse complement strand
CTGACCGGCAACATAGCTGTTAAATGGTTTTGTCAAATCAATTTTGTGTAAAAGCATAATGACAACATAGAATAGGCATGCCTTCAAAATAGAGATGAACAGGATAAAACTATACATACTGAAAAATATCCATTTGTTAAGATGATACATTTGACTTAAATCCAACTTTTGATATAGGTTTTGGACAAATTCAGGTTTGTAGAGACTGAAAATAAAATTGACTATCAAGCCTCCGGCTTCAATGCCCAAGCCAACGAAGATGAGCCAGGCAACAATAAGCAGGGCTATAAATACGAAGTTGTTTCTTTTTTTCATATTTGCTAAAAGTTAAATATTATATCGCAAATATAATTTATATTTATCGAATAACAATAAATATACATCTTTTATCAAATATTATTTGTCGCAAAACAAAATTTTGAAGACAAAATTATTTCTAGTGATTTATTTGAGTGGAAATTATATTGAGTGAAATCAGAAGCTGTGTAGTTAAGTTTTTAGTCTTTGTTGTGTGGCATACAATTTTCACCGACTGTTTGTGGCTTTGTGCAGGTGGAAAACCAGAATTCCGATAATTCTAATTTAGTACAAAGGATGAATAGAATTATAAATGTTCAATTCATCCAACTAACCACACTTACACAAAGCCGATTTTAGCGGATACCCTATCCTATTTAAAAATGTCCTTGCCCTTACCTGTGGTTATCAAGCTAAATAAGCTTTCCTGAATAAGCTGGCTCCAGGCATTTGAACAGGCACCAAAACATTCGATGTCGGGAACTAAACCCAAGTGAGTAAACCGGACTTGCGTTTTGTTATTAATTTCAGAAATTTCAAATTTAATCTCTGTACCTGTCCATTCGCCTTTATTATTGATAAAATTTAATTTGCTTTCCGTAACAAGCCACACTACTTTCTCACCAGGGATAAATTCAACTATCTTTTGTTTTGAAAAATGGTGTTCTTTCATGCGATAGGTAAACTCATCATTGAGGTTGCAGGTATTTCCTTCAATTTCTCCTTGCCACCAACCACGAACATTATTGATTGCATCAAAAACTTCCGGTGGAGTTAGATTTACAAAGAAGGTAGTTGTATAATTCGATTTAGCCAGTTCCTTTTCGTCTTCCGTTTGTGGTTTGTCTTTCGAATTTGGTTGTCCTTCTCCTGAGATTATTAAACTGTATAAACTTTCATGAATGTATGTACTCCAGGCATTTTGACAAATATCATAGCATTCATATTCAGGGACTAAACCCAATTGTGTGAATTGGAGTTGTGTTTTATTTTCTTTTTGAGTTATTTCAAAAATAATCTTATTGTCTTTCCATTCACTTTTGTCTTTTGTAAAACTAAAATAGTTATCCTTAACCAGCCAAACTACCTTTTGATCGGGGATAAATTCTACTATTTGCATTTTGCATCGATGCACATCCTGATAATGATATATCCACTCTTCATTCAGTTTGTCTGTGATACCTTCAATTTCCTCACTCCACCATCCACGAACATTGTTAATGGCATTGAATACTTCATTTGGAGAATTATCAACTATAATTGCCGTAGTGAAATTAGATGTTTCCATTTTCTTGTATTTTAAATTGTTATATATTTTATAATACAAATATATTGTCTGATTTTTCCCCTGACATGGTGTAAAATGGACATTGTGATGGGTTGATTTAGACAAGTGTCTTTATTATATTTGCTAAAAAAAACAGATGAAGCATCTCACGATAATTGTTCCTTTCGGTGAAAACAACTTAAGTAGCATTACAGGTGCTTATGAAATATTTACGAAAGCCAACTCCTATAGGAAAGAAAACGGCAAAGAGGAATTGTTTACCATTCAGCTGGCTGGTATTTCTGAGAAAGTAGAATTTAATCAGGGATTATTTACGGTAAAACCTCACACGGCTATTTCTGCGATTGACAAAACAGACCTGATCATTATACCTTCATTAAATCATAATTATAAACTGGCATTGGCTGGTAACGAATTATTGATAGAGTGGATTGAAAAACAATATAAAAACGGGGCAGAAATAGCTTCTATTTGCACCGGGGCATTTATGCTTGCCGCATCTGGATTGCTCGATGGAAAAAATTGCTCAACACATTGGTCGGTGACCGAAAATTTCAGAATAATGTTTCCGAAAGTGAATTTGCAAATCGATAAACTAATCACCGACGAAAAAGGAATTTATACCAACGGCGGTGCCTATTCATTTCTGAATTTGATGATTTATCTGGTTGAAAAATATTATGACCGCCAAACCGCCATTTATTGTTCCAAAGTTTTTCAGATTGAAATTGATAGAAATACACAGTCGGAATTTTCTATTTTTTCCGGACAGAAACAGCACGATGATGAGATGGTGCAACACGCACAGGAATATCTGGAAAAGAATGTGGATAAAAAAATTTCAATCGAAGATTTGTCTTCCAAATTCAATGTGGGAAGGCGGAATTTTGACAGAAGGTTTATTAAAGCAACGGGGAATACACCTATTGAATATTCGCAAAGAGTCAAAATAGAATCTGCCAAGAAATCGTTTGAAACCAACCGTAAAACGATTAATGAGGTAATGTTTGAAGTGGGTTATTCTGACGTAAAAGCCTTTCGTGAAGTATTCAGAAAAATTACGGGCATGTCGCCATTGGAATATAAAGGGAAATATTACAAAGAGACGATGTCCTTGTGACGTCAGTAAGTTTGTTTGAAGCAGGTGTGGTTTTTGGTATTTCTGCTAGTATTATGCGACGCGGAACTGGAGTTCACAGATAAACTTCCAACGGTGAACTGCATTACTAATTCCCTGTAAACGATGCAACAAACCCTCAGGGTAGCAATTCCATTCCATATTTTACTTAATGGATATCCGCAAATTTACCTAAGGTCATATCAAGAAGTCATTTAATGGTCATTTGATAGTCAATAAGTTGTTTTGAAACTATAAATGACAACAGAATGACTATGAATGACAATAATTGACGTCCATAAAAAAGCAATTAGGTAAATAAACGGACAATCATCGTTTACTTTTAGAATAATCCGGTGTTCACTCTTCTTCGGGTAGTTGTTCTAAAAGAGATTTTTCTTCATTTTTGAGTTTTTCATTTTTCAGATACCGTCCATAGAAAACAGCAACAATCAAAGCAAGAAATCCTTCTGTCAAAACGGTTGTTTCTACGCCAATATAATGAGAAACCGCACCTACTATCAAGCTGCCAATAGGTATCATCGACGTTAATACCATCAAATAAATGCTAATAACCCGTCCTCGAAATTTGTTTGGAACATTAATTTGAACAATCGTATTACTGATCGTTCTTACTGACATCATTCCAAATGCGCCAACGGCAATAAACAGAAGTGCCGGAGATAAAATTGCAGTTTGCGAAAATAAGATAAGTCCGACTCCAAACACCAGCGTATTTATGGCTAAGACTTTACTTAAATTCGTTCCCTGACGTAATGAAGCCAAAAACAAAGCGCCAACGAATGCGCCAAATCCGATCACACCATCAATAATTCCTAAAGTTGAAGCTGAGCCGTTAAAAACGTCCTTTGCAAACACCGGAGTTAATGTGGAAAAGGGTAAAACCAATAAACCCATAATACCTACAAAAATGAGGACAGAACTGACTACAGGTGTATTTTTTATGTATGCAAAAGCTTCTAAAAATTCTTTTTTAAGATTCTTATCAGCTTTGGGTTTTGGTTCTGGCTTTGGTAATTTCATCATGAGCAACGAAAGAATAACCGGAATAAAACTGACGGCATTAATGCCAAAACAAATTGCATCGCCAAAACTTTCCAAAATAAAACCAGCTATGGCAGGTCCGATTAGTTTTGACAAGTTAACCATTGAAGAATTTAATGCCAGGGCATTGGGTAAATCTGCTTTACTTCCTATTAATTCTCTTACCAGCGACTGACGTGCTGGCATATCAAATCCATTGATAAGACCCAACACTGCGCCCAAAACAATGATTTCCCAAACAGCATGTTGTTTAAAAAATACAATGGCCAGAGTTAATAAAACAGCTTGCAGTAAAGATATAATCTGTGTTGATAATAAAATTTTATAGCGGTTATATCTGTCGGCTACGATGCCGCCATATAACGAAACTAATGCCGTCGGAAAGAGTGTCGCAAACACTGATACACCCAACATAAACTTTGACTGTGTCATGGAATAAACAACCCAACTTACGGCAGTTTTCTGCATCCATGTTCCCAATAACGAAACCGATTGTCCCATAAAAAACAATCTGAAGTTTCGATTTTTAAGAGAATTGAATGTGGTGAAATTCATTGAAGCTATTCTTTGTGCGTTTTTTGAAACTTTTGCAAAGATAAATGCTGAGAATGTCAATACTCACAAAGAAATCAATTAAGAGTAAATTGAGGTGTATTAATTAACAGGCCTGAATAACGTTCCGCTATACGCAGGACTGGATTTAACCATTGAAATTCCTGAGAAGAACTGATTTCCTGTCAGCAAAGCACCGAACCCAACCGGGTACTTGCATTAGTATACAGGTGTTTTTTTATTTATTTGGCATGAAAAAAACTAATTCCCTCAGAATCTCCTCTCAATTTTTAGAATGTGAACAATATTAATTGGGTTAAATTTCATTGCTAATTTTAAAATAACTCGCTAAAATGAATGCTGACATTCCGACACTCCTAGTGCGGGTATTTCCGGATAAACTTCCTGCGAAGAACCGCATTTCAAATTATTAATTTACTGTCCGTGAATCACCGAAACCTGACCAAGGTAGCCAGAGTTGTTCGCAGTTCAGCCTTTTAGCCGTGCTAATTCCAGATTCCATTCATTTCAGTCAAAATTACCGGTTTACTGTCCGTTATGATAATGGTATGTTCATGCTGTGCCATATATCCACCCCTGTTGCCTACCAGTGTCCATCCATCGTTTAAAGTATCCGCATAAGTTGATGTTGTTGAAATAAAAGTTTCGATAGCAACTACTGAGTTTTTCTTAAACCTCCTCTGGTCAGTTCTGATTTTGTAATTAAGCAGTTCATCAGGTTGTTCATGAAGGCTTCTGCCAATTCCATGTCCTCCAAGATTTTTAATCACTCTGTAGCCTCTTTTCTTTGCTTCGCTTTCCATTAGGTGTCCGATGTCCGAAATTCGCACTCCGCCTTTGATGTTGTCAATTGCTTTCTTTAAGATGAGCTTTGAGACATCTACTAATTTTTGATGTTGATTGATATCTTCTCCAAGAACAAATGAACCTCCATTGTCGGCCCAAAATCCATTTAATTCAGCGGAAACATCAATATTTATTAAATCACCTACTTTCAAAATTCTTTTGTCTGAAGGAATCCCATGGCAAAATTCATTATTGAGACTAATGCAATTGTAGCCCGGAAAATCATACGTAAGTTTAGGTGCTGATCTGGCTCCAAAATCGGAAAGGATCCTTGCTCCATATTCATCAAGTTCTTTCGTTGTCATGCCCGGCTGAGCAAATTTCGTCATTTCTTTCAATGTATAAGCAACAGCTTCACCAGCTTTTTGCATACCAATTAGTTCAAATTCTTTTGTTATTGTCATATCTCATTTTTTTTTATTAATTCTCAATGTTAAGGTTTCCATTCTTGCCTGACCGCCTACAATTCGCCAGGCAGGGCGGAATTTAACCGATAAACTTCCTGCGAAGTATTGCTTTTATTTTACTAATTTTCGTGTCAACGAAGCCTAGGAACCCTGCCAGATAGCTTGCTGCCAGCGGTTCGTTGTTCGTCTTTGGTTATAACTTCATTCCCTGTATCAAAACGGCTGTCTTTATTGATTGATCTTTTAGGTGTAAAAACTTCTTTCGCTCTTCGTCCAGTTTGAAATCGTCAAAATCTTTCTGTGTTTCAAATTCTACAAGATGAATTTCGTAGGGTTTGTCAATATGATTTTCTATAAAAGAGTTTTCAGTCGGTCTTACCCGTAATAAAAGTCGTCCGTTATACTTTAAAATTGCCGGTATAGCAATGTTTTCAAATTCATCAAAAACGTGTTCTTGTCCATCAACGATGTAAATTAGCTGAGTTATAAATATCATCCGATTATCCGTTTATCAAATGCGTTAATAAATTTGCTAAGTCTTTCAATAGTTCCATCTTCAATAACAATGTCATCACATTAAATTTTCCTTTTATTCCTTGAAATAACAAAGTTGTTTCGTCAGTAGTTTTCACTATTAGTTGCAATTTTGAGTGGCGCACAACAATGACCGCCAAAGTCGAGCAAGGGCAGGCCGCGTAGGATTACAGCGAAAAACCTTCCACAAACTGTTGTTTTTCAAACTTAATAATTTCCTGTTAACGAAGCACTGCAAACCAACTTACCAGATATCTTACTGTTTGTTATTTTTATTTTGTCGCAATAATCCACATTTTCACGATTTCCGTTAATCCATTTTCAGCGTCTACAATGTCTGTAATATTATGAAAGGTGGCTATTGCTCTGTCGTTTTCTTTCCAGGTTAAAAGTTTAAAATTGTCTTCTACAAGTTTTTCTTTGGGTTGTTCTTGTTTTTTGGCTCCGCGGTGAAATATAATTTGAATATTTTTCGGTGGATGAATTTTCATTGTAATCCTGTCCTCGCTGTTGAAACAATAATTTGGTCCGTTCCATTTTACATTTTCAGTCAAATCAGTATTCGCTGATAAAATGTAATTTCGCAACTGTTCAATTTCTTTTCTTAATGGATGCTTTTGGTCATCCAAAAAGGACGTTACTTCGCTACTTAAATTCATTGACTACTTTTTATCAGATGTCTCTTAAAAGAATTGTCAAATTAAACTTCACTCATATGTCCAGTCTTTAATGGCCTCTTTATGCGCTACGCAATATCTTCTCCATCTTCCTGCCTTTCGCCAATTCATCCACCAACTTATCCAAATACCGAATCTGCTGCGTCAAAGAATTTTCTATTTCCTCTACACGATACCCACAGATTACTCCAGTGATGAGGCAGGCATTAGGATTTAGTGAAGCGCGCTGAAAGAATGTTTCAAAAGTTACATTTTCAGTTATTAGTTCCTGCTGCTTTTGGTTGTTAAATCCCGTTAACCATGCAATAACCTGATGCAATTCTTCTTTTGTTCTGCCTTTCTTCTCCACCTTTGCCAGATACATTGGATAGACCGAGGCGAATGTCAATTTTGCAATACGCTGATTGTGTGTTTCGGAATTATTCATATTTCTATTGTTATAGATGATTTTTCATATATAATAGTCAGCTACAATAAGTGCAAACGTTCCGTAACGTGCAGAGAGGGATTTAACCGATGAACTTCCTGCAAAGAGTTGCCTTTCATAAACTAATTTCCATCAAAAAGTCTTTCCAGATACCCAAAAGTTTTAAAATTTACTATTCATTGATTTTTGATGATTGTCTAGCAGCTAACTGCCATCCATTTTCTGACTTTATCCATACATTGGTGAATCTCCTGGGTATCCATTCGTCTTTGTCAGTAATCATATTCGCTGGTTGTTGCAGTTCTTTGCCCATTACGACAGCGATATTCTGATTGAATGTGATTTTTTCTATTATTCGCTCAACGGATGGGAATTTGTGCCCTTTTTTCATAAGTGCTACGATTTCCTTTGGAGTCACTATCTTCCCGTTTGGATTATTCACTACATAATCTTTACTCCATATTTTGAGTAAGGCAGTTGTATCTCCCTGGTCAAGCAATTGAGTCCAGTGTTTTTCCAATTGCCTGATTTGTAATTCATCATCCGATTGAGCCAATGCAACATTAGTCGCAAAAATGGAAATAATTAAAAATAATTTTAAAGTTTTCATATTCATAATTTAAGTGTCAGTTAGTTTTGCCAGGTGATGCTCATCGCTTACCTACTATTGTGTCGCGTGAGATTACCTTATTACAATAACCCTATCCAAAATTCCTTTTTCTCCTGAATAATCAGCTGCACAACTTTACAAATTTGTGCCCGAAAAATCATGCCTTCTTCCCGTAATTTACCACACGATACAATCGTGCGGTCGCGGAGGGGTTCAGTATGGAAGGGTCAGACAATTATTTTTTTAGAATTCCATTGTCCACACTTTCGTTTAATAAATTCTCGGCATAGTCCCAAATTGCTGTCGAACCGTTTTTAATCGCTTTTTTCTTGTCATAAACTTTTTGATACGGTACATTAAATTCTTTCCAGGTTCCACCATTATTTGAAGTGTTTTGCAGCAAAGGTTCAAATCGGTCCATTGCTTTTGCAAATTTTGCTTCATCAGTCATGCCTTCTTCAAATTCTTTCCAGATTGAAATATACTCTTCGGCCTGTTCTGTCGGTAAAAGCCCAAAAATTCGTTTGGCTGCAATTAATTCTTCTTCAGTGTTTGAGTGGCTTTTTGCAGTGTCGTAAATAAAAATGTCGCCGGCATCAATTTCTACAATGTCGTGGATTAAAACCATTTTCAGAACTTTGAGAACGTTAACCGGCTTGTCCGAATGTTCTGCCAGTACAATCGTCATCATTGCCAAATGCCAACTGTGTTCTGCATCATTTTCCTGTCTGTCGCTATTGAATAATTTAGTTTTTCGTTGGATGTACTTTAACTTGTCAATCTCTTTTATGAAACTTATTTGTCTTAATAAATTGTCAGTCTGCATTGTTCTATAAGTATTGTGAGAATTTCAATATTCATTTGTTGTGGGTTAAAATTGTTGTCCAAATTCCGTAAACATACGCAGAACAGGAATTTCACGAAGTACTTCCCGCGAACCGCTCTGTTAAATTTACTGATTTTCTCTCAGCAAACCACTCCTCCGGGTAGCGTACAGTTACCCGAAGTGTTATTATGGCTGTTCGTTTATATTTTTTTCTGTATTTGCCAATAATGCCCAAAAGGGTCTTTGAACATTCCTTGTCTGTAACCGTAATCATGGTCTTCAGCAGGATTGATTTCCGTTGCTCCCGCCTGGATAGCTTTTTGCATTACTTCATCTACGTCAGGAACAAACAAACCAATAATCGAAGTTACTCCCCTTGCACTTATTGGTTCAAGAGCATCACGCATTGTTTCGTGCAGATGAAAAATCGCACCGTTGATTTCCAATTCTACAACATGAATGCTCCCGTCATCGTTCCGAAAACAAAAATGTTCTGTTGCACCGAATTTTGTGTAAAAATCAACATTGAATGTCCCTTTTGGAATGTGCAGTTCGGGAGCAAAATGTGTTGTGTGCTGAGTTGTTGCCATCATGTTTTGTTATATCGTTGTCAGTTATATTCGATGATGTCCGCCTGCCGGGATTTTCCATATAAACTTCCTGCGAAGAATTGCTTTTCAAAATTTCAATTTACTGTCAAAGAAGCACCGAAACCCGACTTTCGGGTATTTTGCCGTTCGCTTTAATTGTTTATTTCATTTACTCGATTTTCCGCTTAATTTCCATCATATTCTGTGGTTTACTCAATGGCGAAAATCCAAATTGTTTATAAAGTCCATGTGCATCCTCCGTCCCAAGTCCCCAACGTTGAAGATTTTGTAGTTTCTCATGAGTCATTATTGCATTCATCAACTGTTTACCAAATCCATTTCCTCTGTAATCTTTAAGAATAAAAACGTCCATTATCCAGGCGAAAACGGCATAGTCGGTAACTACTCTTGCGAATCCAATTTGTTTATCACCCATATATAAACCAAAACAAAGTGAATTCTCAATTGACCGTTTCACAATCTCAATATCCCTACCTATCGCCCAGTATGATTCTTTAGACAAATAATCATGTATCAAATCAATGTCTAATCTTGTCTTATCGGTTGAAGTTTGAATCATTTTCCCAAATTTTTATGCTATTCCAAGCCCTTTATCAATATGGTATCACAATCAGCAGCTTTTAATCTGTATGCCAGTATTTCTTTATACTCCTCAGAATTGTACCAGTCCTCAAAATCACTTTTACTTTTAAAATTAATCAGTACAGTACGAGTATAATCCCATTCTCCTTCAAGAATAACAGGCTCATTGTCTATTGATAAATACTCTCCATTGTATTTTTTGAAGATATCCCCGGATTTATCAATGTACTTTTGATATTCAATCTCATCGTTTATTTTAATCTGGGCAATGAAGTAATAACTCATATTTTATAATTTGTCAGATTTGCAGGATGTCTCTCACCATTAAAGCTATCGTTCCACCTTTACACGCAGCACGGAGGTTTCCCGAAGAACTGCTCTTCAAATTTACTAATCTCCTGTCAACAAAACACCGAAACCCCGCATCTTGTTGCATTAAAACGGATCACAGATCCTTAGTTAGCTGGTGCAGATTGCATATGCACCAGTTATTGCCTTCTTTTGCATATCCGGAGGAACAGGGAAAACCATACCTTATTCTCTTAATACGCCGCACGATACAACCGTGCGGCAACGGAGGCAACCTTGAACAAAATACCTTTATGCTGTTCAATAATCCCCTGAAAAAATTGCTGTTGCGCTTGTTTGTTCATCATAGAATTAGACTGCATAAATTTTTAAAGTCTTCATATTGCGCTTGTTTTTGTAAGACTTGTTTATTCAATTATTCGCAAGTCCTTTCAAAAAATCACAGTTGGTAAAAAGTTTTTTTTTAATTTTCAGATTGTCAGATAACGTTGTTTGGATTTTTGACTTCAGTTTGTTTTCAATATGTAAAAAAGCATTAGGCAAAATACCTTTTTTTGCCTAATGCTTATCGGGTGGAAGCTTTAGTTTACTTATATTATACGAGTAGTTATCTAAACTTATAGTCGCCTTCCTTCATTTGCGAGAAGGCATTGGGTCCAAGATCGGTTGCAACGGATCGTCCATTCAATTGCGGACTTACAGTGCCTTTGGCTTTCAGGTAGTGCTCCACCGCATTGTGCAGCGTGTAATCCTGAACGTTTACATCTGTTGCATTTTTCATCCGGCACATGGTTGTTAAAGGTTCGCCCGTCCGCTTGCAGGATGCCATGGTGTACATTTTGTTTAAATCCAGTGGCCTTTCCTGAATGGTGATCGACTCAATGCGATTGCCTTTGGTTTGCGAACTGTTGAATTTCAATGTCAGCCCGGAGAACCGCACCAGCCAGCCTCCAAAACGTTCCTCATAATTGGATGAAAATACATTGTTGATTTCTTTTTCCAGCCAATCTTGTATTTGCTGACCGCTCACTTTTCCAATTTTCATGTGTTCATCTACCGGCAGCATACGCCACAGGTCACCTTTGGTGATGGCTGCCTTGCCACTTGCACCGGGAACAATGGGTACGCCAAATCTAAAACCATTGGAGGTGGCAAAATCTGCTCCGGTTTTCCAGAGCAAGGCATCGGTAATAAAATTATCCATCGGATTCTCTACCACCAAATAGCGGTACATGGGCGTGGTGGTATAGCCCAGAACGGTTTGCATTTCTTCCTGATAAGGCGAATTGGCTTTGTCGATAATTTGTTGTAGTTCCTTATCAGCCTTGTATTTTTCGGGCGAAACTTCCATCAATTCATAATCGTAACTGACGATTTTTTTGTCCCGGATTTTTAAATCCAACCTTCCTACAAATGAGCCAAAAGCTCCGGGCTCAACCACTTTTGCATATTTGCCCTCGATCGGTACCCGGATTCGCTCATGGGTATCATTACCCAAAATAAAGTCAACCCCTTTTGCCGCAGGATTGTTCGATAGCATCAATTGTTTGGAGATACCCAAATGCGTCACCAGGAGCAGCACATCCACCTTTTCTTTTTCCCTGAGTTGACCAATGAGTGCTGCCAGATTTTTCTCCACTGACGTGAATGTGATGCCTTTGCTGTATTCAGGATTCTGGCGTTCGGGTATTTCCGGATCGTTGTAGGCAATAAACCCTATTTTCACACCTTTCTTTTCAGTAATCCAATACGGCGGAAACAAGGAGTTCTCGGTGGTATCATCCAGCATATTGGCGGCAATTACCCTGGTGTTGTAACTGTTCATTACCTCCATCATGATTTGTTTGCCGTAAATGACTTCCCAATTGCCCGGAATCAATAAATCGTAATTCATCGCCTTCACGACAGGAGGAAATATTTTTCCCTGCGAACGTACACTGGCGCCACTTCCTTGTATGAGATCACCACCATCAATAAGCAGGGTGCCATCAGGATTTTTATTCCTGATGCCATCCGTAAGGGTTTTCAGTTGAGCCAAACCGCCTGCATTTCGAAACACTATGCGATCATTTTCCACAAACAGTTCTTCATGCTGATTGAGATAGGCGTGAATATCTGCCGTTTGCAATATGGTGATCGTTTCTTCTTTCATGGTATTTGTATTGTTTTGGAAAGCACTGAATAGAATGACCGTGCCTGCTGCCAATAATATATTTATCATGGTGATTTTTTAAAGAATGATTGATTTGTAATTTTTTTCCTGCAAGCCGAACATATAGATCAGTCCATTTCTTGTTACTTTTATCTCATTGGGAAGCAGGGCTTTATCAACCTTTAATTGTTCGACGGAAAGACCGCAAACCAAAACCTTCAATCCGTGTTGTGTAACGGCATTTTTTATCAGGCCTTGCAGTTCTTTATCCTGTGAAATTTCTTTGACCAATTCCCCGCAGACGATGATTTGAAAGTCGATTTTTTTGCTGAAGGTCTTAAATTCAATTCCCGTGTTGACAGCCGTTTTTAAATGCAGGGCTTTCATCACCAGAAGGGCGTATTTGCCATTCTTACGGATCGATTGTTCTGTTTTTTGAATACTTTCAGTCGTTTGTGCATTCAGATTTCCTGCTCCGAATGTCATCAGGGCAAAGAATAAAATGAGTATTGTTTTCATTGTTTTTTAAATTTTATTTGTTGTAAATACTGTAAATTTTTGGATTGTTGATGATGAAAAATAATAAGCCCCCAAATAAGGCCACATTTTTCCATAAGGGTCCGTGAAACAGGCCATTACCCAACTGAACAGTGATGGTAATAGGAATAAGCACCAGGAATAAGACCAGTGCAGACCACCGGGTAAAAACGCCCATCAGGAATGCAAGCCCGCCAAAGAGTAGAGCGTAGCCTGATAAGACACCCAAAAGATGAGGATCTCCAAAAAAGGAGCTGAGAAAATCGAAGGTAACCTTCGGAATGCGACTGGTTACCTGGTCTGGATGCATCAGATGTGTGATTCCTGCGCTGATAAAAATACCACTCAGGAGAATGCGAAATAGGAGAACGGACAGTCCGCTCACTTCCGTTGATTTATTCATAAAATGATTTCCTTAATTTGATTAAAACTGACTAATAGAAAACTAAAATGATTGTCCGTTTATTTACCTATTTGCTTTTTAACAGTCAATTGTTGTCATTCATAGTCATTCGGTTGTCATTTATCGTTTCATGGCAACTTAATGACTACCAAATGACTTTTAATGACCATCGGTAAATTTGCGGAAATCCATTAAAATTTAATAGTACAGGGTATCAAATCAGAAATTGCCCGAAGAGAAGGTAAGAGGGAATTTTTTGTTTCCGGCTGTTGTAAAAATCAGGAAGCAGGATTGTTTTTGCAAAGGCAAAATATTCCGGCTTACTCTCAGAAATAGGAGAAGGCAGAATATGCTTTTCGGTTTTTTCCTTTTTATCGTGCTTTTGGAGTTGGCAAATGGTATAACAAGCTATCGTCTGCTGAACAGGTTTTGCCTGTTGGTTGGTTTCGATATTCAACCATTGTTTCATCTCTTTTTTTGCAAAACAGGGGATGGCCACCAGCATGGTTAATGCGATGACCAAAAATCTTCTGTATGTAGAAAAAGATAAAAACATCCGGTAAAGGTAATATAAATATTGAATTGAGTTTTAGACGTTTACATTTATTAGGATTTCACATAACGTTGGGCGGCTTTGCGATGACCGGGACCAATGTCCGTATTGCAAAGCTGGAATCATGCATACCGTTGAATTGCGGCTCCGTATACGTTCACCAACCAATGTGCTTTATATAAAAGGCGATTAGCTGTTTGATTTTTCAGCCATTGGTGACCTTTGATAAATACATAGATGAAATCAGGTAATAGCCCGGCATGCAGGATATTTATACTTTGACTCCAATACTCTGCTTAAGATGCGCTTAAAATTATTGCTAATGATAAATCGTATCAATAGTATCCCATTGCGGGCTTCATTTCTGTCAAATTACAAGCCCCCTGTAGCTATCGGATTAACCAATAAACTTCCTGCCAAGCGCTGCTTTTCAATTTATTAATTCTTGTCAACGAAGCACCAAACCCGGCGTGTAGTTTGTTGTTAACAGCTGGCTTTTCTAATTTTCTTTTGGTACTATAACAATCGATCCACTTGAATAATCATGAATTGCACGCTTGTTGATATTGAATGATATCATTATAAGAGAAATCACTCCCAGAATCCATTTTATTAATAATCTGATCAATGCAATATGAAAATAAATTTTCCTTTCCGGGTCTTTGAATTTACGCACCCTAATATTTGTCATCAATTGTCCGAATGTACAACCAATTGATATTAAAATCGGCTCGTACAAAATGACTATGAACAGAAACAAAATTCCCTTTACAGAGTCTGGCACATTATCAAATTTATCAAGTATTGCAGCAATTCCAAAAGTTGCCAACAATATTAAAATCACATCTATTAATGTCGAAACATAACGGGTTTTAATAGAAGGGAGAGCATAAATTTTTGAAAAGTCAGGATTGACTTTTGATTGTTCGAAATCCACCGAATCAATAAAGATTGGGGAAGTTTGTTCCGTTGAGCCGGTTTTGGTTAATTCATTTTCCATAATTTGTAGCGTAAGTTTATTTATTGTAGTAACTAGCTTGCTGTTAATGTAGAATGCTACACGCAGGGCAGTAATTTCCCGACAAACTCCCTGCGAAGTACTGCTTTTCAACCTGTCCGCCTTTTGGCGGGATTATTAATTTCCTGCCAACGAAACTCCTAAACCCCGCTTGCGGATATTTTGCTGTTTGCAGGTTCATTGAATATCTCAAGGTTATAACGATCAAAACTGTCAATCTTATAGTCTGCATGAGTTAAATTAACATCTTTATTGCCATTAGTGAAGGCTACAACTGTCATACCCGCTCTTTTCGCAGCCAGCATACCCGAATAAGAGTCTTCAATAACGATACAATTTTCCGGGCTAACGTTTAACTTTTCCGACGTCCTCAAGTAAACAGCAGGGTCGGGTTTTCCTTTTTCCTCAGAATCAGCAGAAGAAATTGTATCAAAGAAATCAGTAATTCCAATTTTTCGTAAAACTACAGGTATTATTACGAAAGGTGAATTTGTCGCTACCCCAAGTTTGAAGCCTTTCGATTTAAGTCTTGTAACGAAGTTCTTTACCCCACCAATTTTACACTCTCGTTTTTCAATTAAATCTAATACTCTGTATACTACCATTTGTTCTACTTCATACAAATTTCTGTTTTCCCAGGGAGACCTGTCGTACCAAAATCTTGTAACTTCAGCAGTTGTCATAGTCTTTGTGATCTCACAAAATTCGTCACTTACAGATACACCCAACGAGGAAAACACTTCTCTTTCTGCTATTTTCCATAAAGGTTCCGAGTCTATTAGTACGCCATCCATATCAAAAATTACCGCCTTCGTATCGAAAATTCTTTTAGTCTCCATATTTTCACAAATCTCTAACTTATCATTTATCTACAGGTTTTTAACCTGCGGCTAATATTCCGAAAACACACGCAGGGCAAGAGTTTCCCGATGAACTTCCTGCGAAGTACTGCTTTTTATAATTTCAATTTCCTGTCAACAAAACACCGAAACCCCGCTTGTTGTTGCATTAAAACGAATTACAGATCCTTCGTTAAGAGGGGCAGATGCAAATCTGCACCAGTTATTGCCTTCTTTTGCATATCCGGAGGAACAAATAATCATGTGTCCGAAAAACCATGCCTACTTCTATTGATAAATCACACGATACAATCGTGCGGTAGCGGAGCGTCGAGGTTTAAGAAGGTCTCAATTATCTATAAGTTGTATCTGTGTTTATTTCCTTATTTTGTTCACCGCTTGTAATCGGCAATTTAACCATCTCATTATTTAATTAAATCATTCCGGTCTTCATTTCTTCTAACTCATTTAAATATTTAGCCGCTTTACCTACACTTTTATTTGTAGTTGTATTAATAATATGTCTTACCCATCTTTTGTGAATATTTTGTGGCGTTACTTGCTTATAAAACCAAATTCCCAGTGGAATTAATACTGAAAAAGCAATTATTTCAACTAACCACCATGAACCATTGGTTTGTTTGATAATATTGAAATCATTAAAGATATTCATATTCAGGTCTGCAAAGGCTTTGGGTACTACTACCGGAAATGAAAGGAAAGCAGGTATAGTAAGCACCGAAAGTCTTATAAAATCAAGTATGTGCGTTTTTAATTTTGTCAATGAACTTTGCATACTTAAGACATCTTTGTTCTTGTTAATACTCTTTATTTCCGCAATTTGCTTGTAGACGTTTACAAACAGGATCGCATAATAGCCGAGCAATACCAATGCAGAAATGGCATATGGTACCCTTGAAAAATTAAAAGCTAAGAAAATAAGCAGGGCAATTATTGCAAGCGCATGTAATGCCAATACAATACTTTTTTGTATCAAAAGTGGCTTAATTGCAGATTTAACATGTTGAGATTGTATCATATCTAATATATGCAAATTTAATTTTGCTGCTTTTTCCAACTTGGTTTCGTGGACTTGCCACATCATTTTTAACTCTTCTAATTCCATCATTTTGGTTGTTTAATTGTTTGATAATTTAGATTTCAAATGGGTTTTTATTCTGTTTATTTTAGTCCCTACATTGGATTCTGATATGCCTATAATCTCTGCTATTTCTTTATAGTTTTTATCGTCTAAGTAAAGCAACATAATGGATTTATCAATTTCCTTTAACTCTTGTATAAACCCATGAAGCAGATTAAGATTTCCATCCAATTCCACCCCTTTATTACTTTCATCGTTAAATACTATAAGATTTTCTCTAAAAGGACTAAACTGCAACGATCGTTTTTCTTTTCTATAAAATGAAACCGCCACGTTTATGGCAATTCGGTACATCCATGTCGAGAATTTAAAATTAGGTAAATAGGCTTTATAAGCCTTCCAAAGATTGAAGACAATCTCCTGTGCCAAATCATCCTTTTCGCTTATTTTAGAGCAGTATGAATTACATACTTTGATAATAATACCTTTATGCTGCTGTAACTGCTGTAAGAATTCGCTTTCCTTTTTGTCATTTTGCATGTTCAGAAATACTAATAAGTAGAAGTTTGTGCATAAAATATTTTTAATGTGCGACTGCATACCATAGGGACTACTGATAGATGAGTTTCATCATTAAAAATTTTGCTTGTAATATTTGTATCAGGGAAGTTATTCCTAAGCGATTCTACAAATCCGATTACTGGAGCAATCATAAACTCTCCTTCCAGTGCACCGGCCGATATAAAGATTTCAGCAGTGATTTTTTGATTTTGTATCGCCAAAGAGCCTATTTCAGTTGTCATTTCTCCATTGTTCCACCAAAATGAGGGACTATTTATAGAGTATTTCTGAAATAGATCTGGCATGGTTACAAGACAATAGCCGGCAAAAAGACCACCAAGCGAATGACCATATAATCCTCTTTCATCACTAGCCTTATATTGCTGCTCGATAAATGGTATTATCTCATTCTTAAGGGTGGAAAGAAAAGCAGGTGCTCCACCGGAAGCAATTACAGGAATGTTGAAAAATTTGGCTATCGCGGTGTCTGATTCTGGATTGCAGGAAGGGGTATAATCGTGGTATCTACCTGTTAACCAATCGGATTCAGATTGAACATTACCATCAATCGACACAATGATTAAGTCTTTTACCTCTTTGGCTAATCCGAAAATTTCAATGACTGAATAAAATAGTCCGGTAGAATATTTGCCATCCAATACATATAAAACAGGATATTTTATGGTGTCTGCTGTTGAATAACTTTTGGGTAGCAATACATCAATGCAGTACTCCTTTTTATTGTAAATGGAGTTAATGATGTGTGTCTTAACACTGGCTATCTCTGGAGTCTCAGCTGTTTGTCCGAGTATTGGTGCTGTTGACATACTTGTTAAAAGTACAAATAAGATTCCTGCAATTAATTTTGAATTTTTCATTTTCGTTGTTTTTAGATTTATAACAATTACCAGAACTCATTGTGCATTCTTGAACTATTAATCGCAGAAAATGAAAAAAATCACAGAATTATGATTTTTTTTGTCAATACATGTTGTCAACTATGGAATGTGGGGTAATCCTTCCATGCACGCCAACGTTCCATTAGACGCAGAAAAGAATTGTACCGATGAACTTCCCACGAAGATTTGCTTTTCAAAATATAAATTTGCCAGTCAACAAAGCAACAAAACCCAGCATTCGACTGAGACTTACAGGGGATCTTGCTGTTAGCAACAGAGGTTATTTATATTTCTTAATCAGCAAGGTATATCTTACTGTAGAATCCGGTTTATAAATTGGCATTGGGAAAAATCCCTGTGGTTTCAGACAAGGCATATTTTCAAAAGACTTCGGGGTTTCAATAATCCCAACTGAGTTTCGACCAAAGGTCATATTTTTATCTGCTAATCCAGGATAACGAAGGTCTTTATCATTTGCAGGATTATTTAATAGCCTCTTAAAGTCAATAGAATCAAGCTGTCTAAATGTCTTTGTACTATTATTAAATGAAAAATTCTTAAAAGTCGGGTCAATTTGAAGTCGACTTTTAAGTTGTGAAAATGTTGGCAGATAATTCCCAATTATCAAAACTGTTAATAAGAGTATCTTTCTCATAATCATTTATTTTTATGTGCCAGGCTGTCCCTTTTTTGCTAATATTTTGCCTTTAGTTTCGCAGGGCACGAATTTCACGATGAACTTCCTGCAAAGTACTGCTTTTTATAATTTCAAATTCCTGTCGGCGAAGTAGCGAAACCCTGCTTGCTGTTGCTTTAAAACGGATCACAGATCCTTAGTTAAGAGGGGCAAATTGCAAATCTGCACCAGCTATTGCCTTCTTTTGCATATCCGGAGGAGCAAATAATCATGTGCCCGAAAAACCATGCCTTTTTCTCTTAATAAACCACACGATACAATCGTGCGGTAGCGGGGAGCCTGGTTATTTTTTCAATACGATGTAAGCTGTTAGTAATTTACCCTCAATCCTCAAGGCTTTACAAATAACCAATCCATTATTAGTCAACATGCTTTTAAAATCTTGAAAGCTCCATTTATTCACAACCTTAAATCCACTAATAAAACCAATTATTGTCGCTATAATTTTGCTTTTGGTATTTTCACCAACACAAAGTGTCGGGGCAATAAAAATTCCATTGTCTTTCATTACTCTTTTGATCTCTTTTATTGGCTTTTCCGGTTCGTAAAGTAGATGGAATAAGTTAGAAGCGATCACTATGTCAAACGATTTGTCCGGGAATGTCAAATTATATGAATCCTGAATTTGAAAATCAACGTTTTTAATTTCTGTTTTTTTTAATTTCTGTTTTGCAATACGAACCATCTCGGGCGAAATGTCTGTTGCAATTACAGAAGAAACTTTTGAGTAAATTGAAAAAGGAATAATCCCAGTTCCAGTTCCTATCTCAAGAACATGGTGACTTAAGTTTAGGTCTGAATCAATGTTTTCAAGAATCGACTTATATGTTTTACTGAAAACTTTATCTATAAAAGAGTCATAGAAGTTTGCAAACCTATCCCAAAATTTTCTTTCTTTTTTTTGTCGATTATTCATATGATTATGATGTGTCAGACGACCTTTGCATTGTACAAAACGTATGAAGCTTCACGCAGTTGCAGATTGCGGGAGATTTCCTGTCAAGCCGAAAGACGGCACGAGCGGAAAGATGCACACCGAAAACCACTGCTGCCGGACTTGCGGGTAGCTGAAGTTATGGCACAGTTATTTATTTTCTTTTATGGTTAACTCTTAATCCTTTTTTTGTTTCCGAAAAACTTGATAGAAACTGAATAGAAACCAAGTTATCTAAAAATTGTCTATTTAAAGAATTGTCAGTTAATGTTGCTTTTCTATCATAGTCAATAATATCATAATACTCATTGCCAAGCGTGCTTATGAATGATTCAATGAACTCACTATCGACAATTGAGAGATTTTGATTGAATATTTTTATCCGATTATATTTGGCTATAAACACGGAGAGAAGAATCTTCCTTTTTGTCGAATTTTTAATATTGAAATCAACCTTTTGTATTAGAAAATCAGAGAGAATTAATAGAACCTTGTCGTTTGAATTAATGGTTTCTTCATCAAGATTATTAAAGAAAACCTTTTTGTCTGAAATACTCAGCGATGAGGATTGAAGAATTAATTCCAAATCATAACTATCTAATTCTAATTCAGCGATATTTTCAATATATTTTGCTGGGTACTTTTCAAGTAAAAGAATATTCAATCCATTATGATTCACTTTTAATAAATTGAAACTTTTAATAGTTGGTCTTATTACACTATTATTCATTAGAATGATTATCCTGTTTCTAGATAAGTTGCCGAATTCTAAATCACTATACCAAAAGGGGATAGATTTTGCAAGCAATTTATAAGAATCATCATTTATTTCATTTTCGTTTATTATACCAAGAACCAAATCCGCAAAAATGTTTTTGTCATCAACTTTAGTCGGAATCTTTATTTTAGAAAGTTGCTCAGCATTATTAATAGTGTTCATAAAACCTATTAAATCTTCAGAAAATCCAATTTCATCACTTTCAAAACTTGTAAGAATATTATTCCAAGAGGGAGAAACCTTAGAGTATCTAAATAAAGTATCCCATAGACTAGTATCTGAAATAGCTTTGATGTCAGTAATTTTTGTGTTTACATGAATTATTATTTTTTCCTTTAAATCTTCATCCAGATTTTCATTATTCAATAACTGCAAATAATGCTCAATTGGTTCATCTGTATTTGCTTCAAGCTCCAGATAGACTGAATTAATGTAGGCTTCGAGATTCGCACCAATATAATTAATCATGGAATCAAGAGAACTTGTCATTATGGAAGAGAAATTTGCAGTTGAGAATTTATCTGCATCAAACTTTTTGTAGTGTTTAAGTAGCATTTCAATAACTTCACTATTCATATCATAATAGTTTCCTTTATTGACGTAATCAACGAGCGATGTGGGAGAATCGGAATTAATCATTTCAAATTTTAGGTCTAACTTTTCGATAATCTTTTTTAGTTTCTTTTCATCATCAGTAAGTTGCAAAAAGTCAGCTCTTTTATTTAATAAACTTTGATGAGAACTGAATATCGATTTTATGTCTTCAATTTTGGCGTATCTAATAATCCGTATGAAGTAATCGTTTTTCTTCGCATCATCAAAAAGTGATTCTGATTCAATGTATATCCATATATTTTGCCAATATTCACATAGGTTCTGAATGAAAGTCTTTATATCGGTAGTTATTTCAATAAAACCGTCAATAAACCTTATTGAGCTTGCTGACTGATTGCTTAGCTGTTTAAACAGACGTTTCTTTTTGTCGAAATCATTCGGTTTTTGTTGTAAAAATTCAACCAAGTCGAAATTTAAGATATACTCTTTTTCAAAATCAAACAGATTTATTTTTTCGATTAACTTTTCCGTTTTTGTCAACTTAAAATCAAATTCAGAAGGTCTTTGAATCTTTACATTAATAAGAAATTGATAATCAGCTTTTGAAAGGCTACCCTCGTAAAATATTGAAATATAGTCTAAGTAGTTTTCATCAATGTATCCGTTTCTAAGCAAAATGTTAATTAGCTCGTTTTGCTTATCAGATTTATTACTTATTGTAATTAGTTCATCTGATATCAAATGACTTAATTTACTTTTTCTGATTTCAATTTTGCTGTTTTCTAAGTCTGATATTTGCTTTTTAAGGTTGTCAATCTTTGCGTTATTTAAGACTAGCACTTCCCTTTCTTTATAGGTTAAGTCTGGAGTTACCAGTTTTTCAATTTCTTTAAAATTGTATTGGAATGTTGTTTTATAATTACTAGAACTGTGATATTGATAAACTATTGAACCAGTAAATAACTTTGGAAAATGGGTTTCTTCAGTTAAGGTGCTAATATCATAGGCATTATCATTTATCCAAAACTTCTTGAAAGGTTGATTCTGTGTTAAAATTATTTGTTCAATGATTTTATTTATATAAATCAATCTCAATTCCTTAATGTCTGAAAGTTTTGATTTTTCAGCTTCAATAATTTGTTTCTTTATCTGCCCGATGTGTTCATCAATTAATAATATTTTGTTTTTAATGTAGATTGATTTATTCGAAATTGTTTGAAATAAATTTCCTTTATTTTCACTTAATTGAGTAAAATCATTAGGGTAAATATTTTTGTAAACAATCATTGATAGCAACTTTTCTTGGTCAAGTTTTGAATCTAGGTTTTTAGAGTAGATGTAATACTCGTTCATAATGTTATAGAGTAATCTCATATCATCAATAAATAGTGAGATATCATCTATCAATTCCGTTGAGATTTTGTAATTATTCTGCTTTACAATATCCAATAATTTCTCATTTGAATTAGATGAATTTATTACTGGAATTATTGGAATCATAAAATCAAAGAATTTTGTCCTGTCTTTGTCAAGAAACATGTCGTCTTTAATTGCATAAATGAAAACAACCTCGTTTTCAACTTTTGTTGAATTATTTATAAGAAGGTTAATCTCTCGAAGTTTTGTGAAGACCTCTGTTTGCTCGAATCTATCCAAATCCTCTATTATAACAACATTATAGTCGGTAACTTCAAAGAAATACAGAATCTCATCAATATGATTATTTAAAATAGATTTGCTAATTCCGCTATCAATCTCAATTTCTGCATTACTAATATTCAATTTTTTTATCGCTAAACTTTTTAAAGCTCTTGAAGATTTGAAAATGATCAAAAACAAACCAAATAGAGTTATAGCAGTTGCAGTAAAGTGGGTGAATGGTGCAAGTCTTTTGGGAATAGTAAATAGTGTGAATTTTGATAAAAAATCTGGAGCTAAAAGAAATAATACCGACACTAAAAGTGCAATAAATCCAACTGAATAGTAAAATAAGTATCGCGTTTTATGGCTTTTGATTTTTTTAAACCTTGAGTCAGGAATTTTATTGTCTTTTTCATGATAAAATAATTGTTGCAGGACACTTAATTCAATAAGTCTTAAGATATCATTATCACCATTTTGGGGAACGCTGGGTTGCTCTTTTAGTTCTTTAAAAGTTGCAAGGGAAATATTTAAAAACTTGTAGTCTTTATTCGTATTCCTTTTAATAAAAGTTCTTATCACACTACTCTTACCAGAGCCATATGCACCAGAAATAGCAATGTTTTTGATTCTTTTTTTGTTTTTCAGTGCCCAATCTAAAGATTGAATATAATTGTCAACATTCTCTGCATCATCGGTTGGTGAAAGTGTATGAAAATTATTGCCAGTACTTATGTCTGATTCAAATTTGTTCAGAATATGCGATAAATATCGAATAATCTTTTCAATGGTTTTTTTTACGAATTCTTTCATTTATATAAGGTGTGCTGTTGTCTCGATATAATTGTGCCTAACGGATAAAGCTACACGCAGGGGCGGATTGCGGGCGGTTTCCTGTCAGGCCGAAAAGCAGCCTGAGCGGAAAGATACACACCGAAAACCACGGCTGCCGGACTTGACGGGTAGCTGAAGTTATGGGGTCGTAACTTATTTTTATTCAATCGTTAGCAATATTTCAGTCATCGTAAATGAACAAATTGTCTCTCAACCTCTGTCAATTGATAAGATTTTTACTCAGATTGTAAGGCAATTGATGCGTTTAAAAATCCATCAACCCAATGAATACTGTTTGACAATCACAAAGCAAACAGAGACATGCGCTTCTGATTCCTTGAGTTGTATTATCGAATAATCGCTCCCAAATCTTTATTCCAATTTTATTATTTGTTTATCTTCCATCAGTTATTTAGATTTTCTAAAATCTATTGAAATGGGTTGAGTTTATTAGAACTATCATTTTTGAGTTTTGTGTATTTTACCCTCTCAGTTAATAAACTAACCATGATTGGTTTTATGCGCGAATTGAAGTTATTTACGTCATTCTCTATGTTTTTTAGGTTTTCATTGATTCGCTCAACCATGCTAAGCAGTTGCTTTTTAATTGCTTCAATCGCCTCATTATTCCCAGTTATTTTTCCCCAACTGGTAAGTTTAAAAGAAAGGAAACCGTTTACATTGAGAATAACATCATTAACAATACCAATCATAACAGTAGGTGAACAATTAAATAATTCACTCGTGCCTTTAAATGGAATAGAATAATTTGCCATTTCAATGTCATAAAGTTTACCCATCTGAAATAGCATTCCTGAAGGCAATTGGGTTCCTGGAACTTGTTCTGCTTTAATATAAGATTCTGTTTTTGATGTATCCAATACAGGTACCTCAATCTTATTTCTTTTTAAGAGTTTATCAACCTCATCTTCTATGTTTATAGAGATCAATTGATCTTCTGGTATTCCATTGATTTGCTTTTTGAGACTTGTTTCAATTTGATTGAAGTAATTCTCGATTTTTTGGGTTCCAAATAGTTTATGCATAATTAATTTTAATTTAGTTACTTTCCTTTTAATATTTAGTAAGCGATGAATGTCCCGATGTTATGCCCCATAACTACTATATATCACCAAATATATGTTACTTTTTCGTGTTTCTGTTTGTATTGAGCATATTTATTTTCAATTCGTTTGTTCTGATAGTGAGGCGCTGCGCTATCAATCGCATTCCCATTCATTCGAATGCCTTTTACCGCCGGCCGAACTCCATTTCCGGGGAAACGATGTCCTCCGCTGATGAATCGGATGCTTCCGCCAGCCCAACGTATGTGTCCGCCGGCAACATGATACCCTTTTCTCAGGCAACGAAGTCGTCCGCCGGCACAACGAAGTGTCCCGCAAACGGGATGACTGTGTCCGCCAGCTCAACGGGTATGTCCGCAACAGTTTCGGGTATGTCCGCGGGCCCAACGAACCTGTCTTCAGGAACAATGGTATTTACCGCCGGCGAAACGTCATCCTTTATTATCCCGGCGTGTACCCCCGAAAATGAACAGATCCGGTAACCTGAGGTTACCGGATCTGTTTGATGAGAACAGCAGGCGGATTTATTTGCCGTCAGCCCGGTTCAGGCAACAGCCGGATTGTCATCCGGTTTGTCGCGGTGGCGTGTTGCCGGTTCAACAATAATACGCGACTGACTGTAGCTGTTAAAAAAGTCGACATCGGCAGTTTTAAACCGAAGCATTAAGTTGTCGAGCTGCAGGTTGAGTAAGTCCTTTGTTTCTTTAACCAGTTTATCGATTTGTTTATTGGCTGAAGAACTCTGAACAACCATCGAGCGCGGAGCGCCAACCAATGCAACAAATTCATGCAGCGTACTTTTAGCATCATCAGCCATTTCTTCGGTCAGCTCGTAACCGCCTAATTCGGGCAACAATTCGAGAACGAGTTCCAGGAAGGCATTCACATTGGGTTCGATATCGGTTTCCCGCTTTTTCGAGAATCCTTTCGAAAGAAGTTTCACTTTCTTTACCAACTCGCTCCTGTTGGTTGCATGCGCATAAGAAAGTACGATACCTTTCAAAACCTCAAACTTAATTTCAAGCAGTTCCTTCAGCCGATCCTTGTTTGTCGTAACAGGATTACTTGCGGAGGCCGATTTGGTCTGATCCTGTTCTTTTATGGTCACAATATTCCGGCTCAGCGTACTTTTTAACTGAACAATGGCCGGAATATTTTCCCATTTGGCCTGATTCTTATTCAGACACTCCTCTGTAGTGCCGAACATCCGTACATCTTTTGTCAATGATTTGTTCATACATCTGGGGTTTAAAATTAATATCATAAGTTACGGCGAATTATGCATTTGAGTCAATACCCCGGCATGCTAAAAATAGATAATATGTTGTAAAATATAATTTGAAGTGATTTTTGAAACTGAAGTCCAGGGCATTGCGGACTAAAGTCTGAGAATCTGAGTTCAATGTAAGAGGGCGTGAGTATAAAAAGTACAGTTACGTTTTGCACCCCTAAATCCCCTGAAGGGGACTTCAAAACCGTACTGTTTTTGCTAGCCCAATGGTGAATAAAAACTCCCTTATTGTCATAATTTGTTTAACCACTACGTGGTAAATCGCGATCTCGGGGTCGTATTTTCTACAATACTATATCTCCTACAGAGAAAATTCCGGGTAGCGCCTGTCAGCCGCAGACAGAGATAAACTTTAATTTTTCCCGTTTGTAGTAATTTAATTTGAATCCGTTCTCTTTGTTAAAATGGAATCAGCTGATTTCTGCAGACTGGCCTTAGCCGGTGAGCCGAAAAACAAGTGAAGACGGCGTTAAAAAATCTTTTTTGTTTTTCTCATATTGCAAATCAAACCTCCGGAAGGCCTGATTTTACGGCGATGATTTTTAGAAATGGGTATCCCTGAATAATATCGGTTCTATCTTGATGCATAGACAAAAAAAATCCCGTCAGGGATTTAATGTGGGTAGAAAATTCAATCGCAATATCGTGTTCCGTCCCGGATGGGACGGAATGTAAACTGCCTTAATGATTATTCTACCCATATCATGTGCCTATGGCACAATTCAATCTCCTTCATCATATTCTACTTGTTTGAATAAATATCTTTCATCATAAGGAACTTCAAATTTCTCAAGAAATTCAAGGTATTCTTCTATAAATGATTTTTTGCGATGATGAATTTCCTGTTCTTTTATGTAATCGATAACATGATCAACATGCGATTTGCTGTATGAAAATCCCCCAAAACCTTCCTGCCAGGAAAAACGTCCTTTTATATATCCTTTTTGATTTATCCATTTTGAGGAATCACCTTTAATATCCTGCATTAAATCAGATAATGACTGGGTTGGCCTCATTCCAAAAAATACATGGACATGATCAGGCATTCCGTTTATTGCCAAAACTTTATGACCCTGATTTTGTATAATGCCGGTGATGTACTGAAATAGTTCATTTTTCCAGGTTTTTCTTATAATACAACTCCTATCCTGAACTGAGAATACGGCTTGAATATGAATTTGAGTATACGAACTGGCCATAACTATTTGATTTAAATCTTTTCAAATCTAAAATACAAATTTAGGAGACCATATCATTTGGTTTATTCCCATTTTCTGCTCAGAGTGTCCCGATGCGGAAAACAAGAGGCAGTCAAAAATTGTCATTCGCAGATATTCCCTGCGCACCTTCAGCAAAAATCATCACAAAAATGATGAATCACTACAAATAGAAAGCGGGCCTCTGCCCGCTTTCCTTTTTCCACCCCAAATGCACAAAACCTGAGATTTCAAGTTCCGACATTCTATCTTTAGCTTAACAACGCTTTCACTTTATCCGAAATATCTTTCCCGTCGGCCAGGCCAGCCAGCTTTTTCGAAGCTGCTCCCATCACTTTCCCCATATCTTTCATTCCCGAAGCACCAACTTCAGCAATAATCGACTGAACAGCTTCCGACAATTGAGCATCCGTCATTTTTACCGGCAGATAGGTCTCAAACACTTTAACCTGAAAAATTTCCTGCTCGTACAGGTCGTTTCTGTTCTGCTCTTTGTATATGGTAGCCGAGTCTGTTCCCTGTTTGGCCAACTTCTGAATGATCTTCAGACCTTCCTGATCAGATAATTCGCCGGTAGCACCGGCAGCCGATTTGGCTTCGATCATTACTTTCTTAATCGCGCGTAAAGCTTCGAGTTTTTCTTTTTCCCGTGCTTTCATCGCAACCAAAATATCACTGCTAATCTGATCAAATAAACTCATCTGTAAAAATTAATCGACGTTATCGTGTAAATACGAATTATTGTCACGTAAAACTACATTATTATTTTCATCCGGAGAAATAGAAAAGCGGGAAAATTTCTCATCTACTTTTTTTTTAAAGCCAAATAATTTCGAATTTTTTCTCCGGTATGCCGGAATATTTTCAAGTTCATCAACGGTTTCTTCTGAAGTCTGCGTAAAATCTACCGGTTCGACTGCTTCGTCATTGCCTTTTTTCGAATGATTGGTTCCGTACAATTCCTCAAACTCGTCATAACCACCACCATTAATTTCGAACTCGAAAGTTTTTTGTTTCGCATTTTTCGATCCGTACAATTCATTTTCAACTGTCGATTTCACTTCAGGCTTATTTCTTGAAATAACTTCAGTTACATCTTCGCGAAGCGTATGGTAAGTTTTCTCCTGACTCTGATTGATAACCATTTCAGGAATACTGCTTGTACTAAAACCGGTTGCAATAATAGTTACCGATATCTTGTCGCCCAGTTCTTCATCGACGCCATTCCCCCAGATAAGATCAGCAGAATTTCCGGCCTTTTCCTGAACAAAATCGGTTATATCGCCAATTTCGTCCATTGTTATTTCTTCAATGCCTGAAGTAATATTCAGCAGAATATTGCGGGCACCCATAATGTCGTTATTATTCAGCAACGGCGAGTTTAATGCTTCCTCAACAGCAATTACGGCACGGTTCACTCCTGAAGCAATACCGGTACCCATCAGGGCCACACCACTGTTACGCATCACCGTTTCAACATCGGCAAAATCGACGTTTATATAACCGGGAACCGTAATAATTTCAGCGATACCTTTTGCGGCGGTAGTCAGAATATTATCGGCCTTGGCAAATGCATCGGATATTTTCGAATCGCCGTACATCTCGCGGATACGCTCATTGTTGATCACCAGCAACGAATCAACATGTGTTTCCATTGCTGCAATCCCTTCGATTGCCTGTTTGATTCTGCGTCGACCTTCGTTGCGGAAAGGAATGGTTACAATTCCAACGGTTAGAATTCCGAGTTCGCGCGCGGCCTGTGCAATTACAGGAGCGCCGCCAGTACCGGTACCTCCGCCCATTCCGGCAGTTATAAATACCATTTTGGTATTATTGCCCAGCATGGTTTTAACATCTTCAATATTTTCGATTGCCGCGTCGCGTCCTGTTTCCGGTTTATTCCCCGCACCCCGGCCTTCGGTTAACGAAGAGCCAAGTTGCACCTTAAAAGGTACCGGACTATTTATCAAAGCCTGAGCATCGGTGTTGCAAACCATAAAATCCACATCACGAATTCCCTGATGATACATGTGATTTACGGCATTTCCACCTCCACCACCTACTCCAATTACCTTTATGATTGAACCTGAATTTAAGGCTAAATCAAAATTCATAATCTCGTTTGACATGATAGTCTATTTTTTTTTCGTGTATAAATATCAATTGTTATTATTCTCTTCAGAAACCGAAGTGTCTTTGTCTTCAAAGAATTTCGAAAACTGCCTGGTAAACCAGCTGTCCACATTTGCATTTTCAGGATTCAATTCATCAAAAGTGGCATCCTCCGCTTTTTTCGTTTTTCTTTTCGGCTTTCCGGAGTGTACTTTGGCCTGTTTAACCGACTGCTGAACAGTCTCGGAAGGACCAAACAGTTCGAACGTTTTTTCGTCTTCCAGATTGATTTCAAATGGAGATTCTTCCTCCAAAAGCTCAACAACCTCAACCGGCGCCTGAAACAAGCGGTTTGGATTGATGTCAAACCCGGTTGCAATAATGGTTACACTAATCTGGTTGCCCAGTTTAATATCATTTCCATTTCCCCAGATAATCGTCGCATCCTGCCCTGCTTCTTCCTGCAAATAATCGATTATCTCCCCGATTTCACTCATTGTAACTTCTTCTCTTCCTGAAATAATATTGAGCAAAATGTCTTTGGTACCCCGAATGCTGCTGCTGTCGAGCAAAGGCGACTCAAGCGCCTGTCTGACAGCATTCATGGCTCTGTCCGGACCTTCGGCCAAACCGGTTCCCATAATAAAAACCTCGCTGCCAGCCATTACAGTACTAACGTCCGCAAAGTCAATATTTATATTTCCGTGCAGGGTAATTATTTCGGCAACTCCTTTTACGGCAGTTGTAATAATGTTATCGGCTTTTTTAAATGCCTGGGAAGCAGGCAGATTTCCGTATATTTTGTGAAGTTTTTCGTTGCTGACAACCAGCATGCTGTCAACATGTTCACGAAGTTTTTCAACCCCTTCAAGTGCCTGATCGAAACGTCTTTTCCCTTCAGAGCGGGATGGAATGGTAACAACTGCAATGGTGAGAATATCCAGTTCGCGGGCCAGACGGGCAATTACCGGTGCTGCTCCTGTTCCGGTACCACCACCCATTCCTGCGGTGATGAAGATCATCTTTGTCGAACCTTCCAGCACACCACGAATATCATCCAGATTCTCTATGGCAGCCTGTTCGCCCTGTCCCGGTAAATTTCCGGCACCACGGCCTCCGGTCAGAGTAACTCCCAGCTGAATCCTTACAGGCACCGGATTGTTTTTCATTGCCTGTGCATCGGTGTTGCAAACGATGAAGTTTACACCCTCAATGCCTTCCTCAAACATGTTTTTAACAGCATTGCATCCACCTCCTCCAACACCAATAACCTTGATAATTGAGGAATGAGTATGCTCTAATCCGAAGTTAAGTATTTCATCGATCATATGGCAGACTTGATTATATTTTATTCTTAAGTCATTTCCGTATCAGAAGGAGCATCTTCAAAAAAACCAATTACTCCCTGAACAATTTTTGTTTGCATTGTTTTCAAAATCCCGGGCTCGTTGGAATTCTGTTTCCTGAATCTCCGTTTGCCCTTTCTGTCTCCTGAACCATCATCTTCGCCTGCCAGTTTAAGCAAACCCAATGCGGTTGCAAATCTTGGATCATCGACACTTTTCATGGCAACAAACGTATTCAGGTTTGGTTTCCCGATTCTGACATCGAATCCGGTGTGAAACTTAACCAGTTGCCCCAGATTGGGAAGCAGTGAAGTTCCGCCTGTAATTACAATTCCGGCACCCAGCTTATCGATATACCCCGATTTCTGAATCTGAAAGAAAAATCCTGCGACAATTTCTTCCATACGTGCCTGGATAATATGAGCCAGATTTTTGAATGATATTTGTTTGGGTTCCCATCCGTTAATCGGAATGGTTACCACTTTGTCTTCAGGAGCAAAATCGGCAATGGCCTGACCAAACTGAACTTTCAGTGATTCGGCCTGCTTAACTGTAATGGCACAGCCTTCTTTAATATCCATGGTCACCACATTTCCTCCAAACGGAACCATTGAAGTATAACACAACACGCCTTCCCAGAAAATAGATATTTTTGTTGTACCGCCACCAATGTCTACCAAAGCAACTCCTGTTTCCTTCTCTTCTTCAGTAAGAACGACCTCTGAAGAAGCTATCGGATCAAGTATTGCTTTTTGTACATTAATGGAGCCACGGTTGAAACACATTGAAATGTTTCGCTGATAAGAATCAGGAGCAACATGAATCTTAAAATTAGCTTCTATCTTTTCACCGATTGAACCTACCGGATTTGTTATTCCGGACTCATCATCGACAGTAAAAAATTCAGGATTAATGTGGTAAATGGTCATATCCTCAGCCAGGTTTATCTGACGGGCCTTTTCCATCATCTCATCAACATCAGACTCCGAAACACAGTGGTCACGGCTCAGCATTCTTTGCTGACGCGATGTATGTGTTGATAACTGCTGTCCGGAAATATTTACATAAACGGAATCGATATCCTGACCACAGTCTTTTTCTGCCTGTCCGATAGCATCACTGATGGCTGCAAATGCTTCATCAACATTAAGCAGCACCCCTCTTTTAACACCACGGGACGCGCTGTGACCCAGTCCAATGATCTGAATCTTACCGTCTCCTGTTTTTCTTCCGGCAAGTGCCACAATTTTTGTTGACCCAATATCTACCGCTGCAAAAATTCCTTCGTTCTTGTCCATAATCTACTTTTTTGTACAAACAACCTGGTTCCGATACTTCAAACTGATGGTTTTATACTTATTCCAGCCCAGATATTTAAATCCTTGCTGGTAAACTGCTTTCAAATTTCTAAATTTCAATTCATAATCATCCGGAGTTCCGAATTCGATCAGGTAATCGCCAACCTGCGGCAGCAAAAGCAATTCTCCGTTTTCCTGAATAAATACCTGTTCGATCTGCGCCCTCCAAAATTCATCCTTATTCACAAAATCAGCCATTTTTAACAGGCTTTTTTGTATCGTTAAATCAGGAATAGTACCCGATGCAATCAAAATCCGGTCAACATATCTGGGCGATGCCGGAATTTTTACGCCATCCGGGTCCAGATAATAATCTTCGGTCGAATTTTTAAACCGCACAACCGGTGTACGTTCATCAACAGTTACAACCAATTTCCCTTTAAACGAAAAACCTTTGGCATCAACTCTCCGATAAATCTGAATATTATTTAAAGTCGTAAAAGCTTTCAGCTTTTTTTCGATCTTATTAATTTTTATCAGTGCCAGGTAATGTCCGATAATTGGTTCACCCGACTTTTCAACCATGGCTGCAATTTCCGCTTCGTCGACAAAACGAGGCGAACTGGGATTAATATTTACCACAACAGAATGACACTTTACTGCCTCACGTTGTGTATAAGCGTAATAAACTGTAAACACGATGCAACCAGCGAGACACAACCAACCTAATATGACGAATATCTTTTTAACCATTTTTACGCTTCAGTAATTGCTCTTTCACCGGCTCCACCAGGGAGTCAATGTCCCCTGCTCCCATCATGATTATAATTCCCGGCTTAAACTTGTCGGCCAGATTTTTCAACTCCGGCTTTGTACACATTATTTTGTTCTTATTCTTTATCTGTTTAAAAATCAAATCAGAACTGACTCCTTCCATTGGCAATTCGCGTGCAGGATAAATATCCAGCAGCACAATCTCATCCAGCAAGTCGAGACTGTTCGCAAATGCTTCAGCAAAATCTTTGGTGCGGCTGTATAGGTGCGGCTGGAATACGCCGGTTAATGTCCGGTCACGATAAATGTCGCGAACCGAATTAATTGTTGCACGAAGCTCTTCCGGATGATGCGCATAATCGTCAATCAGGACGAAAAATTCGTTGTTTAAATGAATATCGAAACGCCTTTTAACACCGGAATAAGTAGCGAGAGCCTTCCGGATTTCTGCAGGAGAAACTCCGGACAACAAAGCCATTGCTGATGCTGCAACTGAGTTCTCAACATTCAGAAGTCCCGGATAATTCAACACCAGTTTTTCAATTCTTAGCTCAGGCGTAACCAGATCGAACTGATAAAATCCATCCTGCAATTCTATATTTTCTGCACAAAAATCGGCAGTTTCGGTTATCGAATAAGTATATGACCGGTATGCCGCCAAAGGATCAAAGCCAACAGGAAGTCCTTTCTTCAGCACCAAGGCGCCACCTTCCTTAATATTTTCGGCAAATAAGTTGAAGCTCTCCTGCACCTTTGCGTGAGAACCGTAAATATCCAAATGATCGGCATCCATTGATGTAATAACAGCCAGTTCGGGCTTCAGATGCAGAAAGGAACGGTCAAATTCATCCGCTTCGGCAACGATCCATTCGCTACCGGTTGAATCGAGCAAAAGGTTTGATTTATAATTTTTGGAGATTCCTCCCATAAACGCGGAGCAACCAACCGAAGAAGATTTCAGGATATGAGCTGTCATTGTTGATACTGTTGTCTTTCCATGTGTCCCGGCAACAGCAATTGTGCGTCGGTTATTACAAATAATGCCAAGAACTTCGGCTCTTTTATGTATGCCGAAACCACGATCGATCAGATTATTTAATTCAAGATGTGTCGCAGGAACCGCCGGAGTATATACAATCAGCGAATCAGAAACATCAAGGTCCGCAGGCAAAAGCTCCGGATTATCGTTGTAATGAACTGCAATTCCTTCGTTTTCAAGTTCAAGCGTAAGTGCCGTTAAAGTACGGTCGTAACCAGAAACAGCAATGCCCTGACTCGCAAAATAACGTGCCAGAGCGCTCATTCCAATTCCTCCGATTCCCAGGAAATACGCTTGCTTTATGTCGGTAAATTTCAGCATTCTATTTTTTTAGTTCCCCCAGAATTACATCTACAATATCTTTTGCGGCATTGGGCCGGCTTAGTTTTCGTATATGATCAGACATGCTCTTTAACCTCGTTTTATCATCGAGCAAGCTAAAGGTTTCTTTTATCATTTGTTCTTTCGAATCGGCATCTTTTATTAACAAAGCGGCCTGATTTTCAACCAGTGCCATCGCATTTTTGGTTTGATGATCTTCAGCCACATTGGGCGATGGAACCAAAACCGATGGTTTTCCGAGCAAACAAAGTTCCGAAATGGTACCGGCACCTGCCCTGGAAATAACGACATCAGCCACGGCGTAGGCTAAATCCATCCGCGAAATAAATTCCAAAGGCTGAAGATTCCCGGGCGTATTTTCTCCCAGACGTCCAAGCATTTCTGTATAATAAAAGCTACCCGTCTGCCAGAGAATCTGCACCTCCGATTTCCGGATCAATTCAAGATTAGCCATAACAGCTTCATTAATTGTGCGGGCTCCCAGACTGCCACCAACAATCAGTACAACCGGTTTTTCAGCATTCAGGTTAAAAAAGTTGCACGCTTCGGTTTTATCGTCAATTACCTTAAGCAGATTTTTACGAATCGGGTTGCCGGTGATTACAATCTTTTCGGCAGGGAAATACCTTTCCATATTTGGGTATGCCACACATATTTTATTGACTTTAGCTGCCAGTAACTTATTGGTTATCCCCGCATACGAATTTTGTTCCTGAAGAATTGCCGGTACTCCTTTACGGACGGCAGCCTTCAGCACCGGACCACTGGCAAACCCCCCAACACCAATGGCAATATCAGGTTTAAAATCTTTAATTATTTTGTTAGCCAGACGCATGCTTCGGAATAACTTTTGAAAAAAACTGAGCATTTTAAACGATGGTTTACGCGGAAAACCCACAACCGGCAAGCCGATGATAGGATATCCGGCAGCCGGAACACGTTCCATTTCCATTTTGCCAAGAGCGCCCACAAATAAAATGTCGATTTCGGGCAAACGCTCTTTTAATTCGTTGGCAATGGAAACAGCCGGAAAGATATGTCCTCCGGTTCCTCCTCCACTTATTATAACTTTCAAATTTCCCATACTATAACGCCTGATCTTCATTTGGTAAATCAACGACAACCAATTGCTCGGGTGCCACCTTATTTTTCTGATTATTTGCACTTACAGCCAGAATAATTCCGAATGAAGCAGCTGTAAACAACATCGACGAACCTCCCATGCTGACCCATGGCAAAGGCTGTCCGGTTACCGGAGCTGCCCCGACCGATACGGCCATATTTATAAAGGCCTGAAAGACCATTAGCACAATGAGCCCGGCAATCATAAAAGCCGGGAATGTCCTGTCGCATCGCCTGACAATAATTACTCCTCTGAATAATAAAATTAAATAGAGCATGGCCAGAAAAGCACCTCCAACAAATCCATATTCCTCAATAAAAATGGCATAAATAAAATCGTTATAACCGGCTTCCATATAATTGCTCACATCACTGTTACCAGGACCTTTTCCGAACATTCCACCTTCAAAAATTGCCAGACGCGCATAATCAGCCTGTGTTGTTCCTTTCGCTTCATCGGCATCTCCTTTTGTAAAATCAGCTATTCGTTGTTTAAACGTATGCACACGACCAAAGCTTTCCGGCATGATATCCGCTGTAAAATAAAGCATTACACCCAGTACGATACCGATTCCACACAACATTGCGAAAAACTTAAACGGGACACGGGCGATAAGCATCAAAACCATAACGCTTAAAAAAATAAGTGCGGCAGTCGATATATTGCTTAAAAAGATCAGAAAACAAACAACCCCGGTAACTCCGGTAACCCAGTAAAATGCCTTTTTCAGTTCTTCTTCTGTCCGCTGTGCTTTGGATAACATTCTCGAAGCATACATGATCAGCGAAATTTTAGCCAGTTCGGCTGGCTGAAAGCTTAAAAATGCCACATCCAGCGAGCGTGAGGTTTCCTTACCTGTATCTCCGGTAAATTTAAACTGAATAATAGCAATGATAAGTGCAAGTATGGTTATGCCAATCAAAACCGGCGATATTTTAAAATAGATGACAACCGGAACAACATTTACCAGAATAAGCATGATTCCAAAACCGGTCAGAATAAACACCACCTGACGAATCAGGTAATAAACCGTATTTCCGTCAGCTACACGATACGCCAGTTTTCCGGTCGCACTGTATACAATTACCAATGATACCAATGATAAAAATATCAGTACAACCCAAAGCGTACGGTCTCCTTTAAATATTTTTGCCAGTTTAACTGCCATATTACAAATCTCTTACTGAATTTTTAAACTGCCTGCCACGATCTTCGTAGTTTTCGAACAGATCGAAGCTGGCACATGCCGGCGAAAGCAAAACGGTATCACCATTTTTCGCCAGATAATAAGCCGAGCGCACTGCATCTTCCATCGACAGTGTCTCCACCATATCAATGCCAAGACCTTTAAAAGCTTCAATAATCTTGGAATTGTCAGTTCCAAGGCAAACAATGGCTTTTACCTTAGACTTTACCAATTCATACAACTCCGAATAATTGTTGCCTTTATCAATACCCCCAACAATCCAGACAGTTGGCTGGCTCATGCTTTCGAGTGCGTACCATGTCGAATTAATGTTGGTGGCTTTTGAGTCGTTGATAAACTCGATACCATGAACTTTTAAAAAACGTTCGAGCCGATGTTCAACACCTTTAAAATCGGCCATACTCTCACGAATTTTTTCATTCCTGATATTGACTGCCATTCCTGAAATACCTGCTGCCATTGAGTTGTAGGTATTGTGATTCCCCTGTAATGCAATATCCAATATTGACATAGTAAATATATTTTTGTCCCAGTTAATAATCAATTTGTTGTCTGTAATTCCAGCCCCGAGAGCTGGTGGTGTTCCCAATCCAAATGGAATACATTTGGCCTGGAGTTTTCGTTTTGTCATTTCGTAATTAACAACAGGGTCGTCGATGCAGTAAATGAAAACATCGCCCGCTGTCTGGTTTTGTGTAATACGGAATTTTGAATTGGTGTAATTCTCCATTTTATATTCGTACCGATCCAAATGATCTGGAGTGATATTCAGCAAAACCGCGATCTCGGCTTTAAAATCAAACATACCATCCAACTGGAAACTGCTTAATTCTATCACGTAATAATCAAAATCATTTTCAGCAACCTGCCATGCCATGCTTTGACCAACATTACCGGCTAGTCCAACCTTATATTCTGCCTTTTGCAGCATGTGATAAATCAGCAGGGATGTAGTGGTTTTTCCGTTACTCCCTGTAATGCAAATCTTTTTAGCCGAAGTATATCTTCCTGCGAATTCAATCTCCGAAATCACCGGAATCCCTTTACCCTTTAACTTCACAATCATTGGAGCTTTATCAGGAATACCCGGACTTTTAATCACCAAATCCGCATTTACAATTTTCTCTTCCGAATGTTGACCCTCTTCAAAATCGATCTT
The DNA here is from genome assembly GCA_041736275.1 of Prolixibacteraceae bacterium. Taxonomy (GTDB): domain Bacteria; phylum Bacteroidota; class Bacteroidia; order Bacteroidales; family Prolixibacteraceae; genus Aquipluma. Next base: position 255,994 of record JBGSUC010000028.1, on the reverse strand, counting down.
TCTTTCAATTAATTCCTGTCTGTATTTTTCCTTAATTGTACCTATATCAGACACAAACACATCAAATCCATGTTTGCGTGCCAGAATGGCTGCACCAACTCCACTTTCGGCGGCTCCCAATATGACTGCACGTTTATCCATTATCGCATCTTCAGGGTTACAATGGTTAGTACTGCCAGAATAATCCCTATAATCCAGAAACGGGTTACAATTTTGGCTTCAGGAATTCCCTGCTTCTGAAAATGATGGTGAATCGGAGCCATCAGGAAAACCCTGCGTCCTTCACCGTATTTCTTTTTGGTATATTTAAAATAACTGACCTGAATGACCACGGAAAGATTTTCAAGCACAAAGATTCCGCACAAAATTGGAATAAGAATTTCTTTCCTGATGATGATTGCAATAACAGCCAAAATGCCCCCCAGAGCCAAACTACCTGTGTCGCCCATAAACACCTGAGCCGGATACGAATTGTACCACAAAAATCCGACTGTAGCTCCTATGAATGCAGCGATAAAAACAGTCAGCTCTCCCAGATTTGGGATATACATGATATTGAGGTATTCGGCATAAATAATATTACCACTTACATATGCGAGAATTCCGAGTGTTGCCCCGCTTATAGCAGAAGTCCCGGTCGCCAGCCCATCAATACCATCAGTCAGATTAGCAGCGTTCGAAACAGCAGTAATAATCAGAATAATGGAAAGGGCATAAATCAGCCATCGCCAGCTTTTTGCTCCTTCTCCCATAAAAGCAACGAAAATGGAGTAATCAAATTCATGATTTTTGATGAACGGAAGTGTAGTCTTTGTCGATTTCACTTCAGTGGTCAGATGCTGTAATCTTTTCAGACCGGTAACACTGTCAACCACCAGTTCTTTTACAAACATCCCGTTACTGTCAACAACACGTTCGCGTACAACAACTTCATCCGAAAAATACAGGGTGGCAGCCACTATAATTCCGAGTGACACCTGTCCCAAAATTTTAAACTTTCCGGCCAGACCAGCTTTGTCTTTCTTAAAAACCTTAATGTAATCATCGAGAAAGCCAATCAATCCGAGCCATATGGTAGTAGTGAGCATCAGCAGAATATAGACGTTATCCAGACGGGCAAACAGAATCGTAGGAATAATAATTGAAGCAAGAATGATTAACCCACCCATTGTTGGTGTTCCCTTCTTCTGCATCTGACCTTCAAGACCCAGATCCCGGACCTCTTCTCCGATCAGTTTACGCTGCAAAACGCGTATCATACTTTTTCCGAATACGACGGTAACCAGCAACGAAATTATAATCGCTGCACCCGATCGGAATGAGATGTATTGAAACATTCCCAATCCGGGTATATCCCATCCTTTTAAAAGCTGATACAAAAAATAAAACATAGCTTCGTTTTTTAATTGTTTCCGAATATTTCGTTGATAACTTCCTTATCATCGAAATGATATTTTACTCCTTTGATTTCCTGATAATCTTCATGACCTTTCCCAGCTATCAGGATAATATCTCCAGGTTTAGCCAACATGCAGGCAGTTTTAATGGCCTCTTTACGGTTGACTATCATTAAAACCTTGTGCTTCTGATGTGATTCGATACCTGTCTCCATATCAGCCAGAATTTGTTCGGGTTCTTCTGAACGCGGATTATCAGATGTCAGGATCACCCGATCACTCTGCCTCACCGCTTCCTGAGCCATTTCCGGACGTTTCGTTTTGTCGCGGTCGCCTCCGGCACCAACAACTGTAATAATCTGTTCGTTGCCAGTTCGTATATCAGCAATTCCTGACAATACATTCTGTAACGCATCCGGCGTATGGGCATAATCAACTACCGCATATTTTCCATCAGCAGAACGTATGATTTCAAACCGGCCTGACACCGGACGTAATTCACTTAATATCCTTAGCATATCTTCCTTCGCCACACCTAAAAGAAGTGCTGATCCCATAACCGCCATCAGATTACTGGCGTTAAAAACCCCCGTAAAGTGAGTCCACACTTCCTGACCGTCAATACTCAGGAGCATTCCGTCAAAATGTTTTTCGAGAACTTTGCAATGGAAATTGGCTAAAGCCCGTAATGAATAGGTTTGCTTAACAGCATGTGTATTCTGAAGCATCACCATCCCGTTCTTATCATCAGCATTCGTTAATGCAAACGAATTTTCAGGTAATAAATCGAAGAATTTTTTCTTTGCCTTCAGGTATTCAGCGAAAGTTTTGTGGTAATCGAGATGGTCGTGTGTGAGATTGGTAAAAATTCCTCCGTCAAAATCAATCCCGCTGATCCGATCCTGATCAATCGCATGGGAACTTACTTCCATAAAACAATATTCGCATCCGGCATCAACCATTTGCGCCATTAATTCCTGAATTTGCAATGCATCAGGAGTGGTATGTGTAGCATGAAACTCCTCGTCTCCCACATAATATTTTATGGTTGATATTAAACCAACTTTATAACCAAGAAGCTTGAACGTGCTGTACAACAAACTGGCAATAGTCGTTTTACCGTTAGTTCCGGTTACTCCAACAACTTTCAGGTTTGCCGACGGATAGCCATAAAATGCAGCAGCCATTTTGCCGAAATTTAACTGGGTATTCTCAATCCGTACCAAAACAACTCCTGAAGGAAAATTTACGGGCACATCTTCACAAACAACAGCGACAGCACCTTTTTCCAATGCTTTTTCGATAAACTGATGACCATCAACGTGAGATCCTTTTACAGCAACGAACAAATCACCTGCTTCAACATTACGCGAATCAAACTGAATCTGTCGGATTGAAACTGATAAATCTCCTTTGGTCTCAATTAAACCTATGTTAGCCAATATGTCTTTTAAAGGTTTCATCGCTCTTATTTTTTTGTACTCTATTATTCTTAATTCTTATCTGCATTCTTCTTTTTATCAAGCGCCTTTTGCGCAGCAACTTTTGCCTTCCACCGGTCAATAGCTGCCTGGTCAGGTTTTTTCTTTTCTTTCGCTTTTTGCGCAGCAACCTTTGCCCTCCATCGATCAATAGCAGCCTGATCCGGTTTCTCTTTCGCTTTTTGAGCTGCTACCTTTTCTTTCCACTTTCGAATAGCTTCCGCACTTGGTTTGGGTTTTTCTGCCGGACTTTGACTAGTCTTTGGTTTTGCAACTGCCGGTTTTGTTTTTTCCTGTTTTGTTTCAACCGGAACAGCCACCAGTTCGCGATTTTTAATGGAATCACCGGTAATAACGGTGTCTATTTTCATGATTTGCAAGTCATCAAATCCCAAATCAAGGGTAACAATATCTCCTTTGGAACATGGCATTCCTGCCGCCGGCGACTGTCTAAATACACGCCCAAATCCTTTTATTTCAGCGCTTAAACCTTCCTTTTCGATAAGAAAAACGGCATCGTTTGCTCCCATACCTATTACATCAGGAACAGCACCGGAAATTTCGTTTACCCCATTCACAAAAACCGTCATTGTATCATTTGTAACAGCCACCTGTTCGGCCATCATGTTTTGCGATTGGGTTTTGAAACCGAGATCCCTGGAAAAAAGCACCACATCTTCCTTAAGTCCGGGCTTAACCTGAGGGACTTCGTTGTATGGCGGAATTGAATCGGCGGCAGGTTCGAGATAAGAAGCATAGACCTTATCGGCAATTCCTCGGAAAACAGGCCCTGCGACTGAACCTCCGTAGAATTTTCCCTTTGGGCCAACAATTACCACAATACAACTGTATCTCGGATTATCGGCCGGGAAATAGCCGCAGAAGGAAGCCTGGTATTTTTTTGATCCGCCCGTGGTATACCCTTTATTTTCATTTGCGATTACAGCAGTACCAGTCTTTCCGGCAATGGTGTAATACGGATTTTGCAGATTCTTTCCTGTTCCTTCAGTACAAACTCCTTTAAGTAAATCCTGAGCCTTAATCAAGGTCGATTTTGAACAAAGTGAAGGATTTATAATCTCAGTCGGGAATTTCCTGACAGGAATTCCGTCTTCCCTTATTTCTTCTATAAATTTGGGTTTTACCATGACACCATTATTTGCCACAGCATTGTAAAAGGTTAATGTTTGAATAGGCGCAATCTTAATTTCGTATCCATGCGCAATCCATGCCAGTGAAGGACCCCACCAACTAGCATCGGTCGGATATTTAATGTATGGCTCTGCCTCACCCAAAAATCCAAGACCAAGTTGTTTGTTCAATCCAAAACTGTATATCCTGTCGATAAAATCTTTTTCTTTCCCTTCGTAAAATTTTGTGATTATTTTGGCTACACCAATGTTTGATGATAACTCAAATATCCTTTTCATGCTGATTAATCCGTGACCACCTTTATCGTAATCGCTATCAAGCATTTTTTGGCCTTTATATTCCCATGCACCACGGCCGGTGTCGAACATATCCATCGTATCTACATAGCCTTCCTCCATGGCAACCATCAGAGACATCAGTTTAAAAGTTGACCCTGGCTCGCTGCAACCTGCATGTCCAAAAGCGAAATTGTAGGTTTCGCCATATGTTCCGTCTTTTTTACGCCCCATATTGGCAATGGCTTTTATGTTGCCCGTTTTCACTTCCATCACAATTGCAGTACCCCATTCAGCCTGACTAATCTCCATTTGTTTGCCTAAGGCAGTCTGAGCATAATCCTGAAGGTTTACGTTAATTGTTGTAACGACATCTTTACCTTCTTTCGGCTCTACCAGCGGAGTATTGATCCAGCTTCCGGAGAAGTTACGCTTAAGGGCCAGGCCATTTTCACCTGCCAGGTAATTTTCCGATAAGCCTTCAACTCCGGTGTAACCAACATTTCCGTGAACTCCGCCGAAGGCACCTTTATTAAGTACGCCGATGGTACGACTTGCCAAATCGCCATGTGGCAGAATGCGCTTGTTTTCGGTAACGACAATCAGTCCTGATCCAAAATGGCTGCGCGACATGGATTTCAACAATTTAAATTCCTGAAATTTATTGTGGTCGATTTGCTGCGGATTAATCAAAAACCATCTGTTTTTCTTAGCAAAGGCAACTTTTAAACGATTCCTGAATTCATTTTTTGAAAAACCAAAAAAAACAGATAATTCATCTGCCATCTGTTCCGATTCGTCAGCAAATATTTGCTGAACACGCGGAGCCTGTAAGTCCATCCGGATTTCGTAATAAGGAACCGATGTAGATAAAATGCTACCATCGTCAGCACAAATGTTTCCACGTTTTGCCCAAATTTCAGTTGTATTGTTTCTCAGGTCTTTGGCAATTTGCTGCCATTTTTCCGTATCAACATTCTGAATCATAAGAATCCGCGCAACGATAACAAGTCCGAACAGGGCAATCGCAAAATAGACAATACCGAACCGTAGAGTTATGGCTTTCCTGATTTCCATTATTTAGTCTCCAGTTTTTTTACCATAATTCTCTTCGGAGGTTCAACCGCCTCTATCAAATCAATTTTCCTTTCAATCACCTTCTTGGTAACCTCCGAAGGACGATTGATGTACATGAGCTGTGTTTCGTGAATTACCGATTCAGACTTTAATTCTTTGAGCGAATCTCTCACCATTTCCATCTCCCGGATTGTTTTTTCGGTCCAGTAACGATTAGTGATTAACCCAAGCCCCAATAGCGCAACAAAAATGACGAAGGGCAACTGTTTGGTTACCTTTTCGCTGGCTAATACAGTACCCCCAAGGATACTTTTCAAACCCGCCGACGAGATTTTTTTTCTGCTATTTTCTTTTTTCTCTGTCATGCGTTCTTTTCTGCAATTCTCAGTTTTGCACTTCGGGCTCTTGGATTTCGTTCAATTTCTTCTTCCGAAGGAATAATTACCTTCCTGTTTATAGCCATCAAAGGCGACTCAACATTTCCAAAAAAATCCTTCTCCTGTTTTCCGGAAAAATCTCCTGATTTTATAAAGTTTTTAACCATTCGGTCTTCCAGTGAATGATAGGTGATGACGACCAGTCTTCCTCCCGGTTTCAGTAAATTGATGCTTTGCTCCAGAAATTCGTGCAAAACACCCATTTCATTGTTAGTCTCTATTCGTAAAGCCTGAAAAACCTTAGCCAAATATTTACTTTCCTGCATACGAGGCACACAGGGACCAATTGCGTTCTTAAATTGATCAATTGTTTTTACCTGTTTATGATCGCGGGAAGAAACCAACTGACGGGCTAAACGACCCGCATTATCGATCTCGCCATACTCGCGAAACATGGTACGAAGCTGGTCTTCGCTAAACGAGTTTACAATATCAGCAGCAGTTTGAGCCGAATCGCGATTCATACGCATATCCAGATCACCCTCGAAACGAAATGAGAAACCACGTTCGGCCACATCAAAATCATGAGAAGAAACACCCAGATCGGCGAGAATTCCATCGACCTGATCAACGTTATAGTGCTTTAAAAAATTTCGGATGTATTTGAAATTGTGACGAATAAAGAAAAAACGATCGTCGTGAATAATATTGGCTGCGGCATCTTCATCCTGATCAAATGCAAAAAGGCGTCCCGATTCTAACCGGCTGAAAATTTCACGCGAATGACCACCGCCACCATATGTTACGTCAACATAATCACCATTCGCCTTAATTTCCAGTCCGTTGACGCTTTCGTTCAACAAAACCGGCACATGATATTCTCTTTTCACCTTTAGATATCTTCATTACCAAACAATTGCGAAAAATTACCTTCATAATCTTCTAACGACAATTCATAACGCTCGTATTCTGCTGCGTCCCAAAGCCTGATACGATCGGCCTGACCCGTGAAAACGACTTCTTTAGTTATCCCAACTTTCTCTAAAAAAATATTTGGGATGTTCATTCTACAGCTTTCGGGTACCGGGATAATCTTAAATTTCCGGTAAAACATATCAAGCATCCGACTATGATTTTTATTGTCACGATTCAGTTTCGACCTGATGTGAGCGACTCTTTTTTCCCATTCAGGAAGAGGATAAATATTTAGACACTTCTCATACGGATCTATCTCGACGGCCAGTTGACCACCGGGAATATTGCCGCCCATTTCGTTTTTATAATCCGCTGGCAATACTACCCTTCCTTTTTCATCGAAGGTCGCTTGTTTTTCAGCTGAGAAGTTCATTTTTCGATATATCCTTTATTTCAATTGTAAAAGTAATAATTTTCATACAAAACCAGTCACTCTCTTCCACATTCAACCCTTTTCAGTCACGTACAAATACCTAAATTATTGTGCACAAACTGTTTAAAACATGTTCATAACTCATTAATATTCGATTTAATCTACTATATTCAAGCACTTTACGACTTATTAAGAATTTCAATAAAATCGTTAATAAATCATTCGCAATGCACAAAAGTAATCATCAAAAGCAATAATCGAAGTGCTAAAATGTGATTGTTGATAAATATTGCCCGAAAATTCAGGAATCTCTTTCGCCCGCATTAACGCAGCAAATAATCAAAGTAAATATCAATTCATTTTTCCGCAGAGAAATGAGAAAAACATTGACACTTTCAGTTTCAGATACGAAATATTGAATGAACAAAAACGAGCGATATAACTTACACTATTCATATATTTTATACTTTCGGCTTCAAATTAAAAATCAGCAATGAATTCTGAAATTCAAGAGGAAATAAAACCAATTAATATCAGGGAATTGTTCCTGAAAAAGAATCCAAAGCTTGCCAAAAAGCTTCCCGGATTTGTTTACCGGTATATAAACCGCATTATACATGTAGATGAACTCAATGACCTCTTTGTGAATTACGGCAATGAAAAAGGTATTGAATTTGCACGAAGCATGGTCAAATACTTTAATGTCAGAGAAACCATAAACGGGACAGAAAATCTTCCGGCTTCAGGTCGATATATTTTTGCATCAAACCATCCGCTTGGTGGATTCGATGCACTTTTGATCTTATGCAATATTGATCGGTTTCTTGGACCGCCAATTACTCTCGTAAATGATGTACTAATGAACATTCCACAGTTTAAACCCATTTTTATTCCTCTCAATAAATACGGCGGTCACAACAAAGATTTAATACGCCAACTGCACGAAGCTTATTCTTCCGACAAACAAATTCTGATTTTCCCATGTGGTTTCGCCTCTCGACGCATCAAAGGAAAGATTCAGGATCCTGAATGGAAAAAACACTTCATTGCGAAATCAATTGAATACAAAAGAGATGTAATTCCGATTCATGTAAGTGGCAGAAATTCGAACTTCTTTTACAATCTTGCGAATTTTCGTACATTTTTTCATATAAAATGGAATCTCGAAACTTTCTTTCTGGCAGACGAAACTTTCGGGCATAAAAATCAAAAATTCACCATCACTTTTGGCAAGCCTATACCATATACCCATTTCGATAAAAGTAAATCGCTGGACCAATGGGCTGCTGAAGTTAGAGACATAGTGTATAAGTTACCAAATCAGGCACAAACCCAAGATTAATTAAGTGAAAAAATCATTTCTGATAGATTTTTTTTAGTTTTGTACCTCTAAAATTCAGACAAAATTTAGTATGAAGGATATTATTGCACCTGTGTCAAAAGAAGCACTGCTCTCTGAACTGACACCGGACAAGTTAATGCGGAAGACGAACAAAGCCGACAACGAAATATACATCATTACACATCAGAATTCACCCAATGTTATGCGTGAAATTGGCCGTGTAAGAGAAATCACATTTCGTGATGCAGGTGGCGGAACAGGAGAGGAAATAGACATTGACGAATACGACACAAACGACGAACCATACAAACAACTAATTGTATGGGACCCGCAAGCTCTCGAAATAATTGGTGGCTACCGGTATATATTGTGCAACGATCTTCCTGTCGACGAAAAGGGAGTTATACAACTGGCAACTACTCATCTTTTCAATTTCTCCGAAAAATTTATTACAGAATATCTCCCTTATACTTTGGAATTAGGACGTTCATTTGTTCAACCCCATTACCAGTCAAGCAAGGCCGGCGCTAAAGCATTGTTTGCCCTTGATAATTTGTGGGACGGACTTGGTGCCTTAATTGTTGACCATCCGGAAATCAAATATTTCTTCGGAAAAGTAACAATGTACACCCATTTTCACACCAAGGCACGCAACCTGATTCTCTATTTTTTCCAGAAATACTTTAACGACAAGGAAGATCTGGTAATTCCAATTAAGCCAATGGATTTAGGAATAGACATTATAGAGATGGAAAAAATATTCAATGGCGGATCATACAAGGAAGATTATAAAATACTTTCACAAAAAGTACGCGAATTTGGAGAAAACATTCCTCCTTTAATTAATTCCTACATGAACCTGAGTCCGTCAATGAAAACCTTCGGAACCGTAATCAACGATCAATTTGGGAATGTTGAGGAAACCGGAATTATCCTGACGATTTCTGATATTTACGAAGCAAAAACCGATCGCCATATTGAGACATATTTACGCACAAAAGAAACAACCGACTGGCCTTTACCTGAATAAATAAATCATGTACTATAGCGAACACGAAAAATTCCATGTTGCTGTCGACTCAATTATCTTCGGATACGACGAAGAAGGACGCGAACTAAAGGTACTTCTGCTGAAAAGAAATTTCCAGCCAGCCAAAGGAGAATGGTCGCTCATGGGCGGATTCCTCAAAAACGAAGAATCGGTTGATAACGCTGCCAAACGAATTCTGAATCAGCTTACCGGAATCACAGATGTTTACATGGAGCAACTCTATACTTTTGGTGAACTCCAACGTGATCCGGGAGCCCGCATTATCTCGGTTGCTTATTTTTCCCTTATTAAAATTAATGCATCCGATCTGGAACTGGTAAAGACACACGGTGCAACCTGGGTATCTATTTCGTCGATGCCAAAACTTATTTTTGATCATTCGGCCATGATTGAGCGGGCGTTGAAAAAACTCAGGATCAGAGCCAGAACTCAACCCATCGGATTCGAACTTTTGCCAGATAAATTCACCATTCCTCAACTTCAGGGATTATACGAAGCTATTTATAACAAAACGCTTGATAAACGTAATTTCAGAAGAAAACTTCTTTCGATGGATTTGCTGGAAAAGCAGGAAGAAAAAGAAAAGGAATCGTCGCGTAAAGGAGCATGGTATTATCGCTTCGACCAAAAGAAATACGAAGATTTACTGAACAGAGGCTTTAATTTTGAATTATAAAAGCAAAGAGGGCAAATCGTAAAATGTTTGCCCTCTTTGCTTTTTCTCAAATATTCAAGGAATCAATTGCCTGCTCCATCGCCTACCATCGCGCCCAGGGTAATAATCCCCACAAGTGCAACAACTCCTGCAGTACGTCCGAAACCGGTTGTTTTCCTGATCGAAAACTGATTCCCGCGAGTTACACCCAAAGCTTTGGAAGATACTGATGTTGAAAAATAATCTGACACCCAAAAGGTATTATCAAACTGAATGGGATTTTTAAAACTATCATCGTCTGAAATTGAAAGGAAAATACGGAAACTGAGAGGCGAATCTTCTTTTGAAAATGAAAATTTTCTGGCATTAACCTTTCCTTCAGTAGTATAAATACCTACCCTTTCACTTCTCTGAACTGGGGTATTGAAAAACTTCGAACGCAAAACATAGCTATTAACAGAAATATTAGAATGCGGTGGGATAAAAGTAACTTGATCCTTCTTCACAATTGTTCCTTCCATATTGCTGGTAGAACTAACAATGGAATTTTCAGGAATGATTTTATACTCTGTTGAGCTTCCCGAAATTATAGCCTCATCTTTCCAGAAGCTAGTGCTTTGCCCGTCAACGATCAAAGCAGATTTCCTCCAGTCAATATATAGCGGTTTATCCAGCTTATTGAATAGTTCAATATGAATTGGGCCATTCTGTCCATAAAACGAATAGATGATATTAACAGAATCGTTCTCTGTCAGGAATTCGAATTTATCGTTCTGTGGCATATTACTTGTCAGATTTACATGCTGATAAACGGAACAACCTGATAAAAGCACAACAAAAACCAATCCCGTAAAAGTTTTAATGATCGTTTTCATTTCGACTGGATTAAATATTTCGAACTCAAATTTCAATCAAAGCTAACAAAAATTAAGCCAGCCAGATGATCATAGTAAAAGTATTGTTACTGTAATTACACAAATTAAAAAAGAAGGATTCCATCACTTTTTCGATGAAATCCTTCTTAAATATTATTACTACTTTGAATAATGATCAAATAAAACTAATATGCTCGTCCGTCTTTGCCTTCCACGTAATTGATGAACGAAGTGTTTACCACCTTGTTTCCTCCCGGGGTCGGATAGTTTCCGGTAAAATACCAGTCGCCGGTATCGTTCGGACAAGCCACATGCAGATTCTCGATGGTCTGATAAATAATCTCGACTTCGGCCTTGCAGTCGTCGGGCTTCAGAATTTCGGCTATTTTAGCAGATACTTCCTCTGCCTTAAACCGTTTGTATATTTCTTTCACGTAGTTTACAATTTCTTCTTTAGGCAGATTTTCCTGCTCTTTACATTTACGGTAAACTTCGTCTATTACATGCTCCTGATTGGTATCTTTCAGTAATTGAATGGTGGCGTTAAAAGCAATGAATTTATCGAGCACAGCCATATCAATTCCATAACAATCGGGGTAACGAATCTGAGGAGCCGATGAAACCACGATAATTTTCTTTGGATTCAGACGATCGAGGATTTTCAGAATACTTTTTTTCAATGTCGTTCCGCGTACAATAGAATCATCAATAATAACCAGCGTATCAGTTCCTTCCTGAATAATGCCGTATGTTACATCGTAAACGTGTGCCACCAAATCATCGCGACTGGCATCGTCGGCAATAAAGGTGCGCAATTTCACATCTTTGATGGCCAGCTTTTCAACCCTCGGCTCAACCGACAAAATAGTCTCCAGGTCTTCATTGGTTAAACTCCCATTGCGGGCCTTCATCTCTTTGATTTTCCAATCGACACAATATTGCCGAACGCCCTGAACCAATCCATAAAAAGCAGTTTCAGAAGTATTCGGTATAAAAGAGAACACAGTATTTTCGATGTCGTAATTAATTGACTTCAGGATAGCTGGCGAAAGTAGATTTCCCAACATTTTGCGTTCCTGATAAATATCTTTGTCACTGCCACGCGAGAAGTAAATACGTTCGAATGAGCATGACCGTCGGGCATGCGGCACCCGAATCATTTTGCTTGAAACAGAACCGTCTTTTTTGATGATCAACGCTTCACCCGGTTTCACTTCTTTTACCGTGTCATATTTCACGTTCATCACAGTCTGTATTACCGGACGTTCGGATGCAACCACTACAATTTCGTCATCGTAATAATAAAATGCAGGACGAATTCCCCATGGGTCGCGCATTACAAAAGCATCTCCATGTCCGAACATACCAGCAATAGCATATCCTCCGTCCCAGTCTTTACTCGCATTTTCAAGCACCTTCTGAACATCAAGATTTTTTTCGATTAACGGCGAAATATCTTTATTCGAATGTCCTTCGTTTTTATAATTTCTGAAATGCAATTGATTTTCTTCATCAAGGAAGTGACCTACTTTTTCAAGAACAGTTACGGTATCTGTATATGCTTTTGGATGTTGCCCCAGCGCAATCAATTTCCTGAAAAGTTCGTCTGTATTGGTCAGGTTGAAGTTTCCGGCCAGCACCAGGGTTCTCGATTTCCAGTTATTCTGGCGCATTACCGGATGTACAAATTCAATGCTGTTCCGTCCGAAAGTTCCGTAGCGTAAATGCCCAAGTGACAATTCGCCCGAAAATGGTACGTTTTCATAAACCCAACGAATATCAGCGTTTTCCGGTTTATTTTTTTCGGCCTTTTTTATTCCCTTAAATACTTTTTCGAATACATATTTAATCGGATTTTCTTCAATCGAACGATGCCGGTTTATGTATTCCTGTCCCGGATCAAGCTCCATCTTCACATTAACAACACCGGCTCCGTCTTGTCCACGGTTATGTTGCTTCTCCATTAGCAGATACAGTTTATTCAGGCCATATTGCCAGGTGCCGTATTTTTCCTTGTAATATTCAAGCGGCTTCCGCAAACGTATCATTGCTATCCCACACTCATGCTTAATCAATTCACTCATTGTTCTTCGCTTTGTTCTACACTTTCGGTAAATAATTCAGGAAATTGTATATTATCTTTTACAATAAAAGCATTCGGGTATTTCGATTCAATATAAGCTTTCGTTTTTAAGGCTTCGCTTTTGTTTCTGAAATCGCCGATCCGCACTTTAAAATTTGGTGTTTGAAATAACAGATAACTTTTAATGTCAGGAAAAACAAGGTTAAACTCGTTTCTAACCCGCACTGCCTGTTCGCGTGCTTTATTTTCAGAACTAAAAAAGATCTCCAGCCGAAATCCATCGGTTCCGCGGCGACGCTGATTAATTTGCGCATTTCGAATAAGTAAATCAGTAATCCGTGGATCTTGTCTGATCTGTAATTTACCAAGTAAGTCTTCGAGTTTTGCAGTTTGATTGAAGTTGCCTGAGTTTACGGCAAGTGTATCCGTTTGAGCATATCCCAGCGAGCTGAAAAGTAAAAATAAGAAGATTACACTACACAAATACCTCATACGATCAGTTTTTGAGTTTGCAAATATAAGATTTTAATGGCAAAACTATCCATAAAAAAACATTTCGATGAATCTGGATGCATCTTTAACTTAACAACTAAATAGTTGTAATTCTGTCAATTGCAGCACTAAAAACAAGATAATACAGACAAAAACAAAATATCAATAGTTAGATTATTTTTTGAATGTTAATTTTTTGTTTTCAATTGCTGATTTCCAGATTATGTGCAGTCTCTCCTGTTTCTCTCTGCTTCATACCTTTGCACTCAGTAAATCGTAACTATTTTAATAAAAATCGTTTCGGGTTAGGAGTCTCGTCCTTTTTTTCGTTTTATCTGCGAGTAACTCTTTGGGCTCTGCCCCGGCACTTTCTGTTTTACTCTTGCTTATTCCTGAAAAATAATGAAATTTGCAGTCCCGAAAAATAACAGAGTTTAATCTGAGTTACATTGGAAAAGAAAAAATTATTTATTGAAACCTATGGCTGCCAGATGAATGTGGCCGACAGCGAAGTTGTTGCAGCCATACTTCAGGACAGAAGTTACGAACCCGTTGAAAATGCCGATGATGCAGATGCCATTTTCCTGAATACTTGTTCGGTGCGTGATAATGCCGAGCAACGCATTTGGGGTCGCCTGAATTATTTCAAGAGTCTAAAGAAAAAGAATAAAAAACTGATTATTGGCGTATTGGGGTGCATGGCCGAACGTGTTGGCGATGAACTATTAGCGCATTCTGCCGTCGATCTCGTTGCCGGACCTGATGCATACCGCGATCTGCCTTTCCTGATTGACAAAGCGCAAAAAGGAAGCGAAGCCATCAATGTTGAACTTTCGGAAAACGAAACTTACGATAAAATCACTCCAGTCCGCATTGGCGAAAAAACCCTTTCCGGATTTGTTAGTATCACCCGGGGGTGTAACAATTTTTGCACCTACTGCATTGTTCCATATACCCGAGGTCGGGAGCGCAGCCGTGATCCTAAAGACATCGTGAACGAAGTGAGAGACCTGGCACAAAAAGGCTACCGCGAAGTCACCCTGCTCGGACAAAACGTGAACTCATACAAATGGCTACCAGAAGGCGAACGTAAACCCGTTCGATTCTGGGATTTGCTCGGATTGGTTGCCGAAGTTGATTCAATGGTCCGGATCAGGTTTACAACTTCTCATCCGAAAGATATGTCGGACAAAGTGTTGAAAGAGATTGCCAAACATCCGAATCTTTGCCGTCACATTCATTTACCTCTTCAGTCGGGCAGTTCACGGATTCTGAAACTTATGAACCGAAAATACGACCGTGAATGGTATCTCGACCGGATTCGTGCCATCCGCGAAATTTTACCCGATTGCGGACTCAGCACAGATGTTTTCAGTGGTTTCTGTTCCGAAACACTGGATGATCACCAGGAAACATTATCGCTAATGGAAGAAGTAAAATTCGACATGGCCTTCATGTTTAAATATTCGGAAAGGCCCGGGACTTATGCACACGAACATTTACCCGACGATGTGCCTGAAGAAGAAAAACTCCGCAGACTTGACGAAATTATCCAGTTACATAACCGTTTGTCACTCGAAAGTAACCAACGCGATATTGGAAAAACTTTTGAAGTGCTGGTTGAAGGAATTTCGAAAAAGAGCAAACTCGAACTTTTCGGCCGGACTTCTCAGAATAAAGTGATTGTATTTCCGGCAAAGGACTTTCAAAAAGGCGATTACGCTATGATTAAAGTTCTGCGCTGCACACAAACCACGTTAATTGGCGAAGCGGTGGAACAGTAACCAGTATTAAGTCGCAGTTGGCAGAAAAAAACATAAAGATGGCACGCTTTGCTGCTCCGGGAGCAAATCACATGGAACTTTGAACTTGAAACCTGAAACTTTTTAAATATGGGCAAATTAATAGACGATTTTAACGATTACCGACTGAGGATGAACGAAAAAATTCTGGCATCGGACAATAAGGTAATGAAACGCATTTACAGTGTCGACACGCTAACGTATCAGGATGGGGCGCTAAGCACCAAAACCAAGGAAATGCTCGGATTGGTTTCATCAATGGTACTTCGTTGCGACGATTGTGTCAAATATCACCTGGGTAAATGTTACGAACAAGATGTTACTACTGATGAAATTTTCGAAATATTTTCGGTTGCAAACCTGGTTGGAGGTACAATTGTAATTCCGCATACCCGAAGGGCTGTGGAGTATTGGGAAGAATTGCAAAATCAATAAAAATATATGTTTCGGGTTACGCGTTGCGAGTTAACCCACAACTCGTAACTCGCAACTTTTACGGATACAATTCCGGATTCAGAAACGGGATAAAAGCCATTTGAACTGCAGGAATGTATAGCGATTTTCGGGTTATGGCATCATGCGTGAGCAATCCTACAGCACCATTTTGCTGCTTGGAATTTTCTTTCTTAAAAACAATGTCGTCGGCATCGCCCAATTCAATTCCCTGATGCACTAATTCAGCCACTTTGGGCGGAAGAAAAAACCCGGCAGTACGGGCCATCCCCGTTTTGCCGCCATTGCTTATCACAATCCAGGCAAAAGCCATCAAACCCGAATCAGAATCCTCTACACCACCCTCGATACCAATGTAATAATCGAACCCGGGATACCGCGTCCGTGTATTTTCAACCCTGATGGTAGCACCAAGCAATGTTTCGGCGTCACTCATGGGCTGATCAGGCACACCGCTTTCAACCGAAACACCAATTAATTCAAAGTCTTCTTTAAAAAACCCCGATAATCCTTCTTTTACGGCATCCATCTTTACAGGATTTCTGGAAGCAACAACAATTTTTATCATATCTGGTGAAAATCAAATTCAGGCACAAAGTACAAAAAACCAATAAACCGTGAACTCATTTTTATGTTTCCGGTTTATTGTTGGATAGAATCGTAAGAGCGTAACATTTTTTATAATTTAGCAAGATCTAAAAGACATCAACTTATGATTATCCGGAGAGCAAACGAAACCGATTCCGCCAGCATTGTTGGTTTTCAACTTGCAATGGCATGGGAAACAGAACAACTTCAGCTGCACGAGCCAACAGTAATAAAAGGAGTTGCTGCCGTTTTTGAAGATTCGTCGAAAGGCATATATTATGTAGCGGTGCTTGACGGAAAAGTAGTGGGATCGTTACTTACAACATTCGAATGGAGCGACTGGAGAAACGGGACTGTTTTATGGATTCAATCTGTTTATGTGCAGCCTGAATTCCGCAAGCGCAGTATTTTCAGTCATTTATATAAACACGTTCAGGAATCTGTAGCAACAAATCAGGATTTGCGCGGCATTCGTTTATATGCCGATAAAACCAACACTTCGGCACATAAAGTTTACGAACATTTGGGTATGACAGCAGAGCATTACCAAATGTTTGAGTGGATGAAGTAACCCGGAAGTATTCAGTTTTTAGTCGCATATTACAGATAATGTTACGGGATGCGGGTTCGAGCGTGACAGTGTGGGAATAACGGTTAACATGAAACCAGAACAAATAAATCAGTCCTTCAGTAATTCAATGAATAAACATCATGATAAAAAAGCCAATTTCACCGGAAATACGTCAGCAATTAATTTTTGCTCAGCGTGAAGAAATTACCGAATATCATATTTACTCAAAACTAGCAGATCAGACAAAAGATCCTGAGAACAAGAAAGTTTTAAGCCAGATTGCCGCCGATGAGTTAAAGCATTACAAACTATGGTCGGCATATACCAACAAGGAAGTTTCGCCCAGTCAATGGGAAATCAGGAAATATTTCTGGATTTCAAAAATTTTCGGACTGACTTTCGGGCTGAAACTGATGGAAAAAGGTGAAGAAAAAGCTCAGGTTAATTATGCTCTTATTGCTACCGAAGTGCCCGAAGCGCTTGAGGTTGCAGAGGACGAAAACAAGCATGAAAACGAATTGCTCGGACTCATTCAGGAAGAACACCTGAAATACATGGGATCGATTGTTTTAGGACTGAACGATGCGCTGGTTGAAATTCTCGGAACTCTGGCCGGTTTAACTTTTGCACTTCAAAACACCAAACTGGTTGCATTGGCTGGTATAATCACGGGAATTGCAGGCGCACTTTCGATGTCGTCATCGGAATACCTCTCGAATAAAGCTGAAGGAAAAGAAGATCTGGCTATTAAATCATCCATCTTTACCGGAATCGCTTATATTATTGCAGTCGTATTCCTGGTTGCCCCTTTCCTTATTTTTGTTTCTCCTTTTGTTGCCTTAATTGTTGCCTTATTCGATTCGATTCTGATTGTTTTCCTGTTCACATATTATATTTCTGTAGCGAACGATCAGCCATTCCGAAAACGTTTTACAGAAATGGTAGTGCTAAGTACTGTAGTTGGTCTTATTTCGTTTGGATTGGGTTATATCGTTCGGATCATGTTTGGGATCGATATTTAAATTTCCAGATAAAGGATATAGATATTAAAGTTGCGAGTTACGGGATGCAAGTTCCCAAAACCCGAAATGTGTAACCCGAAACCGAGCTCACATGACCAGTTACATTACAAAACTCATCCGGCAAGGAGAGCATCAAACACAGGATTTTAAATATTGCATCAGCGACTCCAGAAAGATTGCCCGATCGCTTGTGGCTTTTGCCAATACTGACGGGGGACGACTACTTGTGGGCGTTAAAGATAATGGCCGTATTGCCGGAGTTCGATCTGACGAAGAATATTATATGATTGAAGGGGCCGCAAAAATTTACTCAAAACCTGCAATCGAATTCACTACTCATCAACATCTTATCGAAGGCAAAACCGTTTTGGAAGTTAATATTGAGCCAAGCAGCGAGAAACCTCATTTTGCCAAAGACGATGATGGAAAATGGTGGGCCTATTTCAGGAAAGACGATGAAAACCGATTGGCTAACAAAATCATGATCGAGGTATGGAAGCGACAAAAAAGTCCGGATGGCATTCTGATTAATTATTCTGATGCTGAGAAAACTCTGCTTGATTACCTGGAAAACAACAAAAGTATTTCTATCAGCAAATTTTCGCGGATTGCTCAACTTAGCTATCGAAAAGCAGAACAAGTCATTATTAATTTTCGCTCAATCAATATCCTAAAGGATTATTTTGGTGACAGTCGGATAGATTATTCGATCAATGAAGAATTTGACAGACATGAATGGGAAAAAGGAAAACGATAAAGAGAAAAAGGAGAAAATATCATCGTTTTGTAACAAGATTACTTCAGGTTTGTAATCCAATTCAACTATTTTTACACACCTAATTATTTTTAAAATAAATACAAACCAATTAAATTATCGTTGATGAAGTTTAAAATCTTAATTATTTCCACTTTACTAGTTGCATCGCAACAGCTTTTCAGTCAGGAAAATTACAAATCTGTTTCGAAAGAAGATTCAACAAAAACGTATTTCGGAGGTTCGAAATACGAAGTAAAAACCTTCTCCCAGAAATTTAAAACAAAAACTCCAAAAAATGTGATTGTTATGATTGGCGATGGAATGGGCGTTGCCCATGTATTTGCCGGTCTTACCGCAAACGGTGGACACCTGTTTCTCGACAATTTTAAACATGTCGGCTTTTCGAAGACTCAATCTTCTGACAATTACATTACTGACTCTGCCGCTGGCGGTACTGCCCTTTCTTCCGGAATAAAAACATACAATGGAGCAATTGGGGTTAATCCGGATACCGTTGCTGTAAAAACCATACTGGAAATGGCTGAAAACAAAGGTATGTCAACTGGTCTGGTCTCTACTTCAGCAATCACCCATGCAACGCCAGCTTCCTACATCGCGCACCAGGGAAGTCGCGGAAGTTACGAAGACATTGCCGCTGACTTTATGAAAACGGATATAGATGTTTTCATCGGTGGTGGTTATAAACATTTCGCCCAACGTGCAGATAAACGCGACCTGACAAAGGAGCTTCAGCAAAAAGGATATCAGGTATTGCGAAATATGGATGAAATTGCTCAGGTAAAAAGTGGCAAATTAGCCGGATTGACTGCCGATGAACACAACGAAGTTTTCCCAAAACGCAAAATGGATCTGCCTGTTTCAACCCAGACTGCATTGAGCATTCTGGATCAGAATAAAAAAGGATTCTTTATCATGGTTGAAGGATCGCAAATCGACTGGGGTGCTCATCAGAACAATACAGTTTATATAGTCAACGAAATGCTCGATTTTGATCGTACCATTGGTAAAGCACTGGAATTCGCGGAAAAAGACGGAGAAACACTCATTGTGGTAACTGCAGATCACGAAACCGGTGGATTTGCTTTGGTTGGTGGCGATATGAAAACGGGTATGATTAAAGGTGCGTTTACTACAGGCGGTCACTCCGGAGTTATGGTACCGGTTTTTGCATACGGACCAGGTGCCGAAAATTTTACCGGAATCATGGAAAATACGGATATTGCAAAAAAAATCATGAAACTGTTGAAGTTTTAGCTCAATTTAAAGCAATTTTCAAAAAACTATGGATGAACGATTTTAGTATCGTCCATAGTTTTTTACTTTTAAGGTCTCTAACATTTCTATTCGTGAGACTTTATGAATAATCAGCTTGAAATACTTGATCATGTCCGTTTGAATTTTTCTCCTTCAGGACTGGTCTTTCTGAATATTGCCCTTGCATTTATCATGTTTGGTGTGGCCTTAGACATAAAGGCGGAACACTTCCGTGATATATTCGTCAAACCCAAATCGGCAATTGTCGGGTTTATCAGTCAGGTGTTTCTTTTACCAGCCTTCACATTTCTTTTGGTCCTTTTGATTAACCCTACTCCTACCGTGGCCCTGGGAATGATTTTGGTTGCAGCTTGTCCCGGTGGTAACATTTCAAATTTCATCAGTTCTATATCCAAAGCCAACACGGCACTTTCTGTAAGTCTTACAGGCATATCTACCACTACTGCTATATTTTTCACACCCTTCAATTTCACTCTTTGGGGGAATATGTACATCAATTTTTACAATGCACATGGTGTTGAAGGGCTGGTCAGACCGTTGGAAATTGACAAAATGCAAATGTTTCAGACCGTTTTCATATTACTCGGAATACCAGTAATTCTAGGATTGCTGGTCGCAAAAAAATATCCGTTACTAACTGCGAAAATTAAAAAGCCAATCAACAGAGGATCATTATTGTTTTTTGTTCTAATGGTTATTGCAATGCTTTCGGCAAACTTTTCTCAATTCACGAGTTATGTGCATCTGATTTTCTTTATCGTCTTACTTCACAATTTGCTGGCGCTATCTACCGGCTTCTTTTTCAGTTCTCTCCTGAAGTGTTCTTCATTTGACCGCAGAAGCATAACAATTGAAACCGGTATCCAAAATTCAGGCTTGGCACTTGCACTCATGTTTAATCCCAAAATATTTCCTCCGGAAATGGAATTGGGTGGTATGGCTATAATTGCTGCCTGGTGGGGAATCTGGCATATAATAAGCGGATTAACAATCGCGTTCGTATGGTCGCACAAACCTGTAATTGCCTGAAATGAAAGATCAATCAACCGGATACGAAATTATCAGAACTTATGTGCGGTTTGGCTTTTGGCTGACTCACAAGAATATTGTAGTGACCGGACGTCATCTTATTCCAGAAGATAAGCCGATCATTTTCGCACCCAATCACCAAAATGCATTAATGGATCCACTGGCATTGGTATGTACCAATCCGCATCAGTCGTTCTGGCTGGCAAGAGCCGATATTTTTAAATCAAAAAGGGCACGACCAATCCTGAAATACCTAAGATTAATACCCGTCTACCGGATTCGGGACGGAAAAGAAAATCTGACCAACAACAAACAGATTTTCGAACAGGTTATCGGCATTTTGGAAAACAAACAGACAATTGCACTTTTTCCTGAAGCAGCACATTCAGGTAAAAGACAAATGTTGCCACATAAAAAGGCCATTCCACGTATTGCGCTCGAAGCTGAAGAAAAAAACCATTTCAATCTTGATTTACAAATTGTGCCCGTGGGAATTTTTTACAGCCACTATTGGTCATTCAATCGTTTACTCATTGTTTCATATGGCGAGCCCATTGCGATTGACAAATATAAAGAGGAGTATACGGATAACCCTCAAAAAGCAATGATTAGCCTGAGGGAAGAAATCCATAATCGAATCTCTCCAATCACTCTGCAGATCAATAGTAAAACACATTATTCTGAATACGAAAATATCCGACAGGTGGTTGGCAGAGCATATGCCGAAAATTATTTTTTCGACGCAAAGCCCGAACTGCAACTTTATTATGCAGAAATAGATTTGATCAAAAAAATTGAACAGCTTGAAAACCATCAAGCTGAAACTTTTGAAAATATTATTGCAAAAACCACCTCATATTTCGAAGCAATCAAAAAAGCCGGAATATCTGACGAACAAATAGAAATGGGCACAAAAACCAATTGGTTCATCGTATTTGCAAAATTTTCAGGAATCATTTTTTTACTTCCTTTCTTTATTTTCGGCTTTGTTTTTAACGGGCTTCCATTTTCTATTACCCGAAGGTTCTTTCTCGCGAAAGTTAAAGACATAGCCTTTATGAGCACCTTTAATTTCGTAAGCGGATTAATCGTATTCCCCTTATTTTATCTTATTGAAGCAGTTTTGACCTATCTTCTTACCGGCTCACTTGTGATTGCCATTATCACGTTTATTCTAATGCCATTTGGTGGTAAAATTGCTTATCAGTTAATGGGATTTTACTATGATTTTTATCTGAAATTCACATTCCTGTGGGGAAATAAATCCAGACGTAACCGGAATAAAAAGCTATTAAAACAGCGAAAAGAGCTTATTGAATTAATTATGGGAAAGGTAAATTCCTAAATCCGTTGAAATATTCTTCCGGAAACATAAACACATCGGCTGAATTTATTATTTTTGGGCGTTCAAAAAAGCGGGAGTAGCTCAGTGGTAGAGCATCAGCTTCCCAAGCTGAGGGTCGTGGGTTCGATCCCCATTTCCCGCTCTAAAAATCAGTCAGTTGCAATAAATGCGATTAGCTGATTTTTCCATTTTATGAGTTTTTTTGATGTGAATGTAAACCAAGACGTAAACCAGTTTACACATATGAATGCCTCAATCTCAGTTATTTGTTACAAATTCAAGACTCTTTCTAATGATGAAAATCCAATAATGGTTCAAATTTTCGTAAATAGTAAACGGAAACATCAACGTTTAGGCGTTTCTATAAGTTCAAATTTTTGAGTTTATTCAAAAGAATATTCCTGATAAGGTTACGGAGCTTCAAAAGCAAATCTAAAAATACAAGTCGGGTTTCGTTGTTTCGTAGACAGGCAAATTCTTCAAAACATGAACATGAAAGGCACTTCAAATGTTATAAAAATTTGGATATAACCTGAAATGAAAAATCATGAATTCTCACGCTGACAAAACACAGGAAAACAAAAGAAAATCTATTGGGAACGGTATCACTCAAAAGCAAAGTAAGGGTGAATCTACATACCTGTTGGAAGATAATCGATCAGAGGCCATTGCCCAAAGAAAACTACATGAAATGGCAAACGATAGTACGCAAGTGAAGCAGTTGAGCGCCTTCCAGAAAATGGTAAATCATAATTCTATACAACATTATCAAACTGTACAAAAAAAAGAAAATAGGACTACATCACCTGAAAACTCGAAGAATGACTTTAGTAAGACGATTGAAAATCACTCCACTATTATTAAAGCAGAGCTGCCTTCACGTGCAATAGAAACAGGTTTTGAGATTATCCAAATGAAAAAGATAATTGCAGAGGAAAAAGATCTAGCTGGATTAGATGTGCAATTACATTATCACATTACCTATGAGTCTACAAAACTTAGTGGTCTGCATGTTACTTTCACGAATAAACGACAAAAAGGAGCAAGAACATGGCAGATGGTTTATAAATACAACCACAACAAGAAGGAATGGACTGGTCCTCACTACACTAACGAGGACAGGCCGACAAAGAGTGAAACAGAATTGGCTAATAGTCATTTGGCGCAATTACAAAATAAAGCTGTAGAAATTTGGCAAAAAGTCCACGCGGAAAAGCTTAGAGCAAAGGAGAGTGAGGCACAGCGGGCAAGTTTATTGTCAGGAGATAAAGATGTTGCGTTCCCAATCCTAGGAGGGGGTAAAATTGCAGGATCTGTTGGAGCTGTATCAGGACCTTCCAACATGTCAGCTAATACGCCTGCACCAAGTGGCCGATTACCATTTATTTGGGACGAGGATTATGGCTTGACTCCCAGCCTGGAAAAGGAATCCGATGATATGGATTATCTGGCAGAATAATATTCTTTAATTTATCGTAACTTGATCAGGCTTTATACTGACACATAAAGCAAATAAAAGATTAATTTAAACCAGACTCGTCCGGTCAGGGATGATTATTTAACCGATTAAAAAAGATATTATGAAAAAACATAAATTAATTGAGAATATGAATGTTAGCGAAAGTGCTGTAAAATTGCGTGAAGCTATTGATAAAGCAGTTGAAGACTCCTTTATTACAAGGGAAGAATATGATAGAATCATCACACTTGCAGCGGAAGATGGTGAAATTGATACGCAAGAAAAAGTGCTCTTAAAAGAATTTCATCAGATGATCTATGATAAAGATATCAAAATTAAAAAAGCATAATTATAAAATTTAAAATTAAGATTTACTACCACTTATCCGGTCAGTTTTTTTTATTGAACCCATTTCGATGGTGATACTTGTTTTATTGTTTTCAAATATTATTGTGATATTTAAAGCATTAACAATAAAACTCTTCCCAATCAGAGGGTCTTGGGTTCGATCTCCATTTCCCGCTAATTGATAGCCAGCAAATTATAAATGTGTAATTTGCTGGCTATTGAATTTACACAAATAGTCTTTTCTCCAAAATTCACTCCTCATGAAACAGTATTGATATAGTTTTGGAAATAATAGATTCAATCATCGGTTACCTTTATCACATAAAAATCCTCATAATCAACAAGGACTGACAACTAAGGGCACAATCAAATTTGATTGATTTCGTGAATTTCCCTGTCCTTTTCTGAATTTTATTTTATACCAGCTCAGTAAAATTTTGTTTAAAAATTTGCATATAATACTCTGATTTTGTAACTTTTACAATGCAAAACAGAAAAGAGAAAACGATCCCCCATTGCGCTATTGATTAATTTATAAGACAATAAAATAAGTGTCAATAATCTTACGTCCGGTAACTATCAAACAATAATAAATTAATAAGCCTGAACATGATTGCATCGTAATTGAACAGATTTTTTGAAAAGGATCTCCTTAACGACTGTTTAATAAAATGATAAAACGCTAAAGAAACAGACCCGTAAAATTTAAACAGTTTCTTGAAAAACTAATTTTCAGATACTCACGCTGAAATATTTGATCCAAAACACATTGTATTTATGAATCAATCAAAATGAACTCCTTATCGAGAAGAAAATTTATTCAGCAAACATCCCTGATAGGCGGTGCTATGCTTTTACTTCCCGAACTGGAAGCCAGTATGTTGCTTAACAATCCAACAACAGGCAACTACTTCCTGAAAGAATTCGGGATAGATGAAAACCTCTGCCAGAAACTTCTGGCCAAAGCTCTTTCCAAAGGCGGCGATTTCGCTGACTTGTATTTCGAATATTCGGTAATGAATTACCTTGGGCTTGAAGATAATAAAGTAAACAGGTCCTATGGCAATATCTCCTTAGGTGTTGGAATACGAACAGTAAAAGATGACCAAATTGGTTATGGATTTACCCAGGAATTAACAGAATCGTCTATGATGTCGGCTGCAGCAACTGCCTCTACCTTATGCGACATGAAGGCAACTCCCGTAATTACGTCTTTCAACCAACTCAAAACCAACAACTACTACCCTGTTGCCATTGATTACGAAGGCATTCCGGCCAAATCAAAATTGCCGGTTCTCCAAAACATCAATGAAAAATGCTTCAGTCTCTCTCCTGAAGTTATTAAGGTTAGCGCCGGATTTCTAAGTTCTGCCAAACGTGTTTTGGTTGTAACCAGTGATGGTGTTATGTCCGAGGATCTGGTTCCGCATGGATTTGTGTATGCCTCGGTGGTAGCCGAAAGAAATGGCAAGCGTGAGCAGTCTTTCTACAATTTGGGAGGTCACCGCGATTTTTCATTCTATACCGAAGATGTGATTAACAAAGTTGCCACCAAAGCAGTGAACAATGCATTGACACTGTTTGATGCGATTCAACCTCCAGCTGGTGAGATTCCGGTGGTACTTGGCCCCGGAGTTACAGGCATTTTGTTGCACGAAGCCATTGGTCATGGCATGGAAGCTGATTTTAACCGCAAGAAAATTTCAACCTACAGCAATTTACTGGGGCAAAAAGTGGCCGAGCCATTTGTTACTATTATTGATGATGGCACCAACATGAATCTCGCCGGAAGCCTGAATGTTGATGACGAAGGAATTCCCGGGAAAAAGACTGTATTGGTTGAAAATGGTATTTTAACCAGCTATCTGCACGATAAAATATCAGCTAAACATTACGGTGTTGAACCAACAGGAAATGGCCGCAGACAAGATTTCCAGAATTACCCAATACCTCGTATGCGAAACACTTATATGCTCGGCGGAACCGCCAGTCCTGAAGATGTAATTAAACAGGCAGGTAACGGAATATACGTTGAACAAGTTAGTAACGGACAAGTAAAAATAGGTGAAGGTGATTTCGCATTTTACGTATCGCAGGGAAGAATGATTGAAAATGGAAAACTTACTTCGCCAATTAAAGATGTAAACATTATGGGTAATGGGCCAAAAATGCTCACCAACATTATCCTGTTGGCAAATAATCTTGAAATGGATTATGGTGGTGCCGGACAGTGCGGGAAAAATGGACAAGGAGTTCCTGTTTCATTTGGACTGCCAACTTGTTTAGTAAAATCGTTAACAGTTGGGGGTACCCAGCAGAAAGGAGGCCAGTCATGAGTAACCTGCAAATCCAACAACAAGATTTCCGTGAATTGGCCGATTGGGTAATTGATCAGTCGAAAAAAGCCGGAGCAAGCGATTGTAAAGTTTCAGTTTCAAAACGAAGGTTTGTCGAGATCAATTACCGCGATCGCAAACCAGAAGTGATCAAAGAAGCAACCACTCAAAATCTTAATCTTCAGGTTTTTACAAATAACCGGTACGCAAGTCAATCGACACCTGATTTTCGTAAATCGACGCTTAACGGTTTTATCAACGATGTAATGGACAGTGCAAGAATCATGGAGGAAGATCCATTCCGAACTATCCCCGACCCTAGATACTACAATGGAATGATAACAAGCGATTTACAGTTGGTCGATCCAACTCAAAACCAATTAACTCCGGAAGAACGACACGAAATGGCAAAGTCTGTCGAAGAAGCCTGTCTGACAAAAGGTGGCAGCAAAGTTGTTTCGGTTGAGGCAGGTGAATATGACGAAACATACGAAGAATTCATAAAATCAAGCAATGGTTTTGAAGGATCAAACCGTACAACAGAATGCTGGACTGGTGCTTCAATGACAGCACAGGATGAAGGTGACCGCCGGCCGGCCGGATACCACTGGGTGGGTTGCCGGTATCGCTCAGATCTTCCTTCTCCTGACGAAGTGGGCAAAATTGCAGCCTTAAGAACGCTCGATCTGATGGGAGCAAAAAAAATCGAAACAGAGACACTGCCAATAATCATCGAGAACAGAGGCGTTGGTCGCGTGCTTGGTGGTCTTTTTGATCCGATGTCTGCAGGATCAATTCAGCAAAAACGTTCGTTCCTAGCTGATAAAAAAGGACAAGTTATAGCAAGTAAACTGCTGACCATTCAGGACGACCCGTTTATCACAAGAGGTCTTGGTTCAAAGTACTACGATGGTGATGGTTTTCCGGCAAAAAAACGGGATCTCTTAACCGAAGGAAGAATTGATGATTTCCTTGTCGATTGGTATTACGGCCGGAAATTGGGTTGGGAGCCAAACTCCGGATCAATTTCAAATCTGATTATACCTGCCGGAAACAGAAGCGTTGAAGAAATGATAAACGATTTGGGCCGCTGCATATTAATCACTGATTTTATCGGAGGAAATTCAAATTCCACAACTGGTGATTTTTCTGTAGGTATTATCGGGAAGCTGTTCGACAAAGGTCAGTTTGTTCAAAACATTGCTGAAATGAATATTGCCGATAACCATCTCAAATTCTGGAATAAACTGATTGAAGTTGGGAATGATCCATGGATCTACAGCTCGGCAAGGTTCCCAAGTCTGGTATTCGACGGAGTCGTAGTTTCCGGAATTTAATTTTCAGGACGCCGTATTCAAAAAAAAATAACAATCACATTCACACTCTAATTCAGCAATATACAGTTGTTATATTGCTGAATTTTTATTCTGTGAAATAACATTGTAATCACACTGGTTGAAAGAGAGTCAAGCCTTGCATGCCTCTATGATTAGTTGAATTTTATTGAAACTTTTTCTTTAACTTTATATAAACCAGAAATGAACTTCCCATTATCATCAGGAATAATTGAGTTTAACCAACAGATCAGTTATTCCGCTGAATCTATTCAGGAATAAAAACTACCCCATTTGATGATAAATTATTAAAGCTAAATCGATACTTATGAGCGATCAAAAAACTTTCCGAATTGGCATTTCAATGGCTGGAGCGGTTTCTGCAGGAGCATATACTGCAGGAGTGATGGACTATTTACTTGAAGCACTCGAAAACTGGCAAAAAGCCAAAGAACTGGGATTACCAGGCGTTCCTCAACACGATGTTGTTATTGAAGTTTTAAGCGGCGCATCAGCCGGTGGAATGACCGCTGTTATAACAACAGCTGCGGTCCAAAAAGATTTCCCTCATGTAGATCAGCAAAACTACCTGTCCGGGGTAAACAAGGAAAATCCATTATTCGATTCATGGGTTAATCTAACCGAAGAACCAAAGAACGACATGATGAGTCAAATGCTCAGTCCAACCGACATCACAGATGCTGAGTCAATCAATCCGGAAAAGGAAGTTCGTTCAATCTTCAATTCTTTATTTATCGAAAAAATCGCACGACGAACACTGGATAGCATTGTAACAGATCCAAAAACAAAAAGACGTTATATTGCAGGTAACCTGGAATTATTTACCACCGTCACCAACCTCCGGGGATTTAATTATGAACTGCAGTTTATAACTGAACTGGGACCACGGCAGGATCGGATGACCATGCATAAAGACCTTGTTCATTTTCAGCTAAACCCCATGGGGACGTATAATAACGACGGGAAAATTCCTGTACATTTTACCAACACAGAAGGCTTAAACAAAAAAATGCTCATCGACGCGGCCATAGCGACCGGTGCCTTTCCAGTTGGCTTATCGCCACGCGTACTTGTCCGTGATGCCAAATACATCAACGACAATCCGTTACTCAAAATTACACACAGTAAAAACACACTGGTTGACCCCACAAAAGAATACAATACTGTTTGTGTCGACGGTGGGGTAATAAACAACGAGCCTTACGATTTAACCGAAGCGCTTTTGACTAACCGGAGAAAAACGGAAATTGAAAAGGAAAAAGATTTGGCAACGGCTGTAGCTTTTGATCCTCCCAAAAACGCTGCTGATTTTGATACAACAATCCTGATGATTGATCCTTTCCCAAACTATGATGAATCTCCGGCTGATTATTTCGACCTTCAGGCCATAAAATTTGCAGCCACTCAGCTTTTGGGAGCCATGCGCCAGCAATTAATGATTAAATCTGATTTGCTTGAAAAGGCATACGACGATTTTGATTATTCCCGGTTTATGATCGCTCCGATTAGAACAAGCGGTGGAAAAACTCAAAAAGACAGTATCGCTTGTGGCGCACTCGGAGGGTTTGGCGGTTTTTTTAACCGCGATTTTAGGGTTCATGATTTTATGCTTGGAAGAAGGAATTGCCAGCGATTTATCCAGCATTACTTTTGTGTTCCCGAATCTGCCAATAACCCAGTTATAAAATCCGGATATGGAAATTTAGATAAAAACGCCATCCTGTTTTTCATGCCTGAGAAAACCGATCTGCTACCCATAATCCCGGATATTCGTATTTCAGACGACCAAACGAAAATTATAAAACCAGCGCTTGAAGCAGAATTTCAGTATCCTTTCATTAGCTTAAAATACCTGCTTTCTCTGGAAGATAAATTACAATCACGTTTCGCGACTGTTATCAATAACATTACGAATGGCAATATCCCTGGAGATGCCAGCAAAACGACAAATCCTATAGTCCAAAGAATCAGAAAAAAATCCTGGTTTCAAAGAAAAATATCTGGTCCAACAATAAGCCTTATTGTCGATAAATTTGTTTCAATCGGCAAAAAAGCAGGTAAAAATATTGCTGCAGAAAAATTCATTAATGCAGTAATTACAGATATGGACAAACGCGGCTTACTTAAAGAGGATTGTTAGTAAGTATTGGACCAATTTTGTGATTGAGTATTCAACTTTTCCGGAGAAACACGAACGGCTGATTAAAAAGAAAAATAGCCGGGTTTAATTCGGTAACTTGGCATTCAAAACCTGACGCAATTGCAAACTTTTGCAGTGGTTCAAATTATTAAAATTCCGGCCATGAAAGATAAAAACGAATTAAAATTAGCTGTACTTATTGATGCTGATAACATCCCCTATTCAAACATAAAAGGAATGCTCGACGAGATTGCTAAACTTGGGCTCCCAACAATAAAACGCATTTATGGCGACTGGACCAAACCTACTGTTTCGGGTTGGAAACCTGCCTTACTTGAGCACGCCATAACTCCCATTCAGCAATACAGCTATACAACCGGGAAAAACGCTACCGACTCTGCCATGATTATTGACGCCATGGATATTTTGCACAGCGAAAAAGTGGACGGTTTTTGTCTGGTCTCCAGCGATAGTGATTTTACCCGTTTAGCCATCCGTTTAAGAGAATCGGGAATGCTGGTAATTGGCATTGGCGAAAAGAAAACGCCTAACCCTTTTATTGTTGCCTGCGACAAATTCATATACATTGAAATTATCGGTGCGAAGGAAACAACAAAAGACACATCTGCAAAAAACACCAGTCCGGCACATGTTCCAACTTCCGAATTTGATGTCATTGACAATAAATTTATTCGTATGCTAAAGACCTCGGTTGAAGACTTAGCCGATGATAACGGATGGGCTTTTCTGGCAGAAGTTGGAGCACTGATTATTAAGAAAAAACCGGATTTTGATCCCCGAAATTATGGATTCCAGAAACTAACACCACTGATTAAATCCTTGTCAAAACATTTTGAAGTCGACGAAAGGGAAATTGAAAAGACACATATCAAACACATTTACGTGAGAATTATCAGATAATCAGGTTCCTTATATCACATTCCATCATTTCTGGTTCTTTCCTTGTTTTTTTATGACGATCTTTCATTCGAATCGCATCAGTTGAAAACTAATCAAAAGCCGTCAGAAACAATTTATGTAATTTATTGTTCCTGTTGGTATTGACACAAAAAAACTAACCCATATGATTCTTGGTTTATTAAAAGAGCACGGTAACGAAACCCGTGTAACTTTACTCCCTGAGAATGTAAAAGTTCTGACCGCTCTGAAAGTGAAAGTTCTGGTCGAGGAACATGCAGGAGAGAAAGCCTTTACTTCGGACCAGATGTACACTGAAGTTGGTGCAGAGGTCGTTTCCAGAAAAACAATTTTCGAAAAGGCAGACATCCTGCTGCAAATCCAGTCTCCTGATACTGGTGATGTTGAAAAGATCAAAGCCGGACAGGTTTGGATCAGTGCTTTTAATCCGCTGTGGGATACTGCCCTGGTGAAGCAATTCCTCGAAAAAGGAACAACGACTTTCAGTCTCGATTCGATTCCGCGCACGACAAGAGCTCAGGCGATGGACATTCTTTCGTCAATGGCGACAGTTTCAGGACATAAAGCCGTGCTCGAAGCTGCCTTCAAATTGCCCACTTTCTTCCCGATGTTTATGACCGCTGCCGGAACGATCAGGCCGGCAAATGTTTTGATTCTCGGCGCCGGAGTTGCAGGGCTTCAGGCCATTGCTACAGCCCGGAGACTTGGAGCACAGGTTCAGGCATTTGATGTTCGTTCAGCCGCTAAAGAAGAGGTTTTAAGCCTGGGTGCTAAATTCGTTGAAGTGGAAGGCGCTTCTGAAGACAAAGCAGCAGGAGGATATGCCGTTGAACAAACCGATGAATTCAAGAAAAAACAGCAGCAGGCCATCAACGACCATGCAGCCAAAGCGAATGTAGTGATTTGTACAGCACAAATTCCGGGACGAAAAGCACCATTACTTTTACCAAAAATTGCTGTTGAAAATATGAAACCGGGGACCATAATTATAGATCTGGCTGCATCTTCCGGAGGAAACTGCGAACTGACCAAAGATAACGAGGTTGTTGTTTATAATGGAGTAAGCATCATCGGGCAATCCAACTATCCGGCATTAATGCCTTTGGATGCCAGCAGAATGTTTGGCAAAAATGTTCTGAATTTTTTGAAACTGATTATTGGAGATGATGGTGGTTTAAACCTCAACTTCGACGATGATATCGTGAAAGGAACCTGTATCACTCATCAGAAAGAAATTTTCAACGAACGGGTAAAATCAATTCTAGCAAACGTTTAAAAAACCAGATATGGAACAAGTATTAATCTTTTTCTTTACCTATAAAGAAGCCATTTTCATCATCGCTTTATCCATTTTTCTGGGTATTGAAGTGATTTCGCATGTGCCTGCGGTACTGCACACTCCGCTGATGTCGGGTGCAAATGCCGTTAGTGGTGTTATTATTATCGGCGGCATCATTTTAGTTGGACATGCCGATCTTTCTCATTTTTCTCTTTCGCTTGTGCTTGGAATTCTTGCACTGATATTCGCTACGCTGAATGTTGTGGGTGGTTTTGCCGTTACCGACCGTATGCTTGAAATGTTTAAAAAGAAAAAAAGCAGGAAACTATGAATGAAATTATCGGAACATTAAACGGCGTTGACTTTACCCTTGGTGATAGCATACTGGAATTAAGTTACCTGATTGCCGCTCTTTTATTTGTGTGGGGTTTAAAACTTTTGTCGCACCCCGAAACTGCCAGGGGAGGAAACCTCTGGGCTGCCGCCGGTATGGGACTCGCCATGATCACCACACTTTTATTGCATAAAGATCATGCCGGAAACGGAATTCCACTGACCAATGTCTGGATTATTCTGTCGGCTATTGGCATCGGTTCAGTAATTGGCTGGATCGTGGCCATGCGTGTTAAAATGACTGCCATGCCGCAGCTGGTTTCGTTATACAATGCCACCGGAGGAGCAGCCTCAGCGTTAGTTGCATTGCTCGAATTTCCGAATGCTGTGGCCGGCAATTTCACTTCGTTGCTGGTAACGGTTCTGGGACTGATCATAGGCTCGGTTGCATTTAGCGGAAGCATGATTGCCTACGGAAAACTGGATGGAAAAGTCGGCGATATCTTTGCCGGATACATGAAATACATCAATATCATTTTAATGCTGGTGACTCTAGCGCTTGGTGCTTATCTGGTTTTTTCAGGAATACCACCAACCGAATTAATCTGGGGAATTTACCTTTTGTTAGCCTTGTCTTTATTGTACGGAGTTATGTTTGTGATGCCGATCGGAGGTGCCGATATGCCGGTAGTCATTTCTCTACTCAATGCGTTAACCGGAATTGCAGCGGCCATGGGTGGGTTTATCTATTCCAATGAAGCTATGATTTTAGGTGGTATTCTGGTTGGTGCCGCCGGTATGATTCTGACCATGCTGATGTGTAAAGCGATGAACCGCTCTCTCCTGAATGTGATTATCGGAGCATTTGGCGGTGGTGGTGAATCAATCACTCACGAACAGGGAACAATTAAGGAAATTCAGCTAAGTGATGCGTCAATACTGCTAAGCTATTCAAAACAGGTTGTCATCATTCCCGGATACGGATTGGCAGCTGCTCAGGCGCAACATGCCGTTCACGAACTGGAAATGTTGCTGGAAAGCAAAGGTGTAAGCGTTCGTTATGCCATTCATCCGGTGGCTGGCCGCATGCCAGGACACATGAATGTATTGCTGGCCGAATCAGACGTTCAGTACGAAAAACTGATTGAAATGGAACACATCAATCCGGATATGCCGAATGTGGATGTGGCTATTGTAATTGGCGCTAACGACGTGGTAAACCCTGCTGCATACGATGATCCCGGAAGTCCGATTTACGGTATGCCGATCATTAACGCACATCTGGCAAAAAACATTATTATTCTGAAACGTGGAATGGGTAAAGGTTATGCCGGAATTGAAAACTTCCTGTTCTTTAACGATAAAACCCGTATGCTTTTTGGTGACGCCAAAAGTTCGCTACAAAAGCTGACCAACGAAATAAAGAGCATGTAAAAATATTCAAATCATAGATTTGCAAGGGGCTTCATGAAAATGAGGCCCTCTTTCTTTCTATTTTAATCTTTTCCTGACGATATAATAATCATCATACTCCTTTTCGATTTTAAAATCGAGTTTCTCATACATGCTGAGTGGCCCTTTATAATGTTTTTCACTCGACAATTCTCCTTTTCCGGGATAAGCCTCCAGATAATCAAAGTCAAGTGCCGAATAATCGGAAGATATTTGTTCCAAAAAAGATTGGGCAATTCCTTTTCTTCGGAATTCAGGATGAATTAAAAAACAAACCACAGAACAAACCTTATCTTCAGGATTATCGACTAAATCGTAATACTTCATTAACCGTTGATAATTCGAGCGAACATTGACATTGCACCAGCCAATTGGCTGATCGCCGGAAAAAGCAAGATAACCGCTCATTTTCTGTTCCTGAATAAGCTTAATAACTGCGGCACGGTTTGCTTCTTTCTGCCACTGTTCACTGGTGCCGGTAAAATGGAAAGAATAACAATAGCATTCTGACCAATCCGGATTCTCGGAGAAAATGATGTGATCAAAAAAATAGATATAGTCATCTATTAAATCCGGGGATAAAGGTTTGATGATTAGTTTCATGATATAAACTTCTAAAAAATTTTTATACCAATTTAAAACATTTAAAAAGAAAAGTAAAACCGATGGTGGTTGTTTCTTTTAATTCTGGTCTTCTTTTAATTCATTCAGAAAAGCGATTGATTCTTCCAATTTTCTGTTTCTGAATTTTCTTAACGCGTAAACTAAAATTGCAGCAATCATTAGCCCACCAAAGATCGAATAGTTTAACCAGTCCATTATACCTAAATCGTATAAATCAAGATTTAAAAAAGCCTTTGCAATTACAATTAGAAATGGTACTAAATATAATGGTACGATAATGTAAAGACTGTAAATATCGAGAAATTCAAGGTACTTTAGTTTTGATAATTTTTTCTGTGCTCCAAAAACAGTAGCGGATGAATCTATCGTCAAAAATAACTTCAGCTTAAAAATTTCAATGATCAAACTAAATAGTGAAAAGATCAATAAAACAACAGCTGGCAATAAAAATTGAGGATCCGAGATG
This sequence comes from Prolixibacteraceae bacterium, assembly GCA_041736275.1. Classification (GTDB taxonomy): domain Bacteria; phylum Bacteroidota; class Bacteroidia; order Bacteroidales; family Prolixibacteraceae; genus Aquipluma. Next base: position 220,795 of record JBGSUC010000028.1, on the reverse strand, counting down.
TAGTCGACAACAAAACTCACTAAAAAGATTGAAAAAATTGCTTCTACAATGATTTCAAAAATTGCCGAGCCTTTGATTTCGAACAAGTGCGATTTCACTTTCGTAAAACCAAGTTGTTTCACTAATTCCTTATTGATCTGAACACTCCTTTCGAGCTCAATATCGGTGCTGTTCCATATTTCGGATAATTCTTCAAATTGCATATTATTGTTCTTTAATGGTTTCAAAATAAGTTTTCAGCTCTTCTTTAATGCGTAGCTTTCGGGATGACACATTGGTGATTGTCATTCCCATAACCTGCGATATATCCTTGTTCGAACAACCTTCCAGATAAAGAATTATAATCGCTTTGTTAATGGGTTTTAGCAGTTCGATAAACCGGTAAAGCTGTTCGAGCTTTTCGTCAATCACCGAATCTTCGGTTTGCATCAATTCATCGTGCATCAGATAACCACTATGCGTATTATTTCGGCTTGTTGCCTTTCTCAAATACGAAATGGAAACATTAATTGCAATTCGGTAGGTCCAGGTGGAAATTGCATATATTTTATCATATTTCGGATAAGATTTCCAGAGCTGAATAATAATGTCCTGAATCAGATCCTTCCTGTCTTCAGTGTCTTTACAATAGATACGGGCTACTTTGGCAATTAATTTTTTATAACCTTCGAGGTATTCGATAAACCCTTCATCCTGTGATTTCAATTCTTTCAACTTGCTTTAATTTTATCGTTCTAAATTGCTTATTTACCCTATTATTCGCAAGCAATTTCGAAATGTCACATTCCCTGAAGTATTTTTTACAGCGGATTCCGTATTAGAAAAATAACCGAATGAGTTAAGAGACCTCTGACTAACATGAAAATATCAACCCTAAAGTCTGGCCAGACAACCAGACTTTAGGGTTACGTTTTAACTATTTCTGGTTCTAAACCGGATTATTTCTGATCAAGCAACTCATCCAGGTTTTCAAGCGCAGCTGTAAATCCTTCTTTGAATCCCATTTCGATGATCATTTCCAGATCAGCAAGTTTTTCATACTTTGTTTCAATGTCGACAATGGTCGAATCACCAGACTGTGTAAAACTTACCGACCATATTGATTTTGGAAATTCAGCATTAATTGTACCTTCTTCATCGCAGAAAACGTCAATACCTCTGAAGTTTTTTAATGGAGTAATTGCCTGATAATCGGCTCTTGCCCAACTTTCTGTTCCATCGGGACCAACCATGGCATAAAGCCAGAAGCCACCCACGCTGAAATTCATCGATTTGGTTTTGGCTTTCCAGGGTTTTGGCGCCCACCACTGATCTAAAAGTTCGCTTTCGGTCCATGCTGACCATACCTTTTCTAGTGGCGCTGCAAATTCTCTTTTCACTTTAACTACGGAGTTTTCCTTTTCAACGGAAAAGTCCATTAAAAGACTACGTTTCATTTTCTGTTGTTTTTAAATTGGTTAATACTTCGTCCAATTGATTGAACCGGTCATCCCAAAGTAGTCTGAACTGTTCCAACCAACTGTCAATTTCTTTTATTCTATTTGCTACAATGTGATAGTAAATTTCCCTTCCCACTTTTTGCTGTTCAACTACCTCGCATTCCTTCAGAATTTTGATGTGTTTTGAAACCGCCTGCCGCGTGGTATCGAATTGCTCAGCCAGGGCGTTAGGCGTCATCGCCTGTGCTGCAATTAAAACAATAATCGCTCTTCGTGTCGGATCGGCTATAGCCTGAAATACATCTCGTTTCATTTTTCAACTTTAAATTACGCAACCATTCAGTTGCAAATATATGCAACTTTTTGGTTTCATAAAAGACTTGGATGTCTTTTATTTTTAATTTGATTAAGGAATTTTTAAGTGCGAATTAAACTGATTCACTGGGATGGAGATTTTCAGAGAGTGTTCCTGAACTTAAGGACAGAATGGCGATTCGAGAGTCAGTGAATATCACAACACAAAATCTGCTTCGAACTATGCATTTTCATTAGTCATTGCACATAATCTCGTATTTGATATTTTCCAAATCTTTAAAATAAACAGCATAATACGTTTCACTGTATTCGGGATGTATTTGTGGCTCTGAAACTATGATAGCACCAATCTTTAGCAACTCTAAATACACAATATCGACCTCTGCCCGTGAATCGACCCTAAAAGCCAGATGATGTAAGGCCCCTGGTTTCCTTCGGTTTACAAAATCATTCATAAATTCGTGTCTTGGAGAAGTAATTGCGAAAGCTAACAGTTCGTGAGTATATTCAATGACATGAAAATCATGCTCCTCGATAAAAGCACTTACTTTTTTGTTTAGATCGAACCCTAAAACAGGAAGAAATTTGTCATAAAAATCTTCTGCAACTTTCATGTCTTTTACCGTTATTTGAATATGGTCAATTATGGGCTTCATAAATCTAAACTGAAATTTCTATTTTCATGTACTATATAATAAATACAAGGATGCCTATGTACAGTGCGGAATTTCGGAGCCGGTTACTTGTCCACCATTTGTAAAGTTCGTTAGTCATGATATTTTCGATTTTAATGTTTCAGCCCACATTTGCTATAGCTTTTATTGTCCCCCGTTATTTTATTTTATATATCGTATTACCTTTCTTACTTATTCTGGTTAGAACTTTATTTTTTGATAGTAGTCTCCTTAAACTCTCCCTTATTTCATGGGGTTCATATTTACCAAATTCCTCAAATCCCGTTTGCTTTGCTCCCCACTTTTTTATTCTCAGTCCAGAAAACGCCCACTCACTATATTGTTTTAAGAATTTAATTACTAATTCGTCTATATCAGTATCTCCTATTTTTTCTACTGGATCGTTTATTTTGATTTTTAGATCGTCAATTTGTTTTTGCAAGTCAGCCAGCTCCTTTGAGTTATCCTTAGCTTGAACTTTAACTATATTTTCAAGTTCAATCATTCCAATTTTTTTGATTCTAAAACCTAACTTACCCCAAGGTATATTGATAACTATTAAGATGGCAATCAGCGTTGTCAAGATTAATGAAAAACCAAACTTTTCTGGATCAATATAGCATGGATTACAAAAAATCAAATAAAAATAAACTCCAAGTATTAACAGAATTAGCAGTACTGTCGGAACACTAATTAGCAATCTAATTGATTTTGGAAGTTCAAAATTTAAATCTTTGTCATATTCTTCTTCCTGCGGCTCCAAAGGATTTTGGTTTAACATGGTTTTGGTTTTAATTGGCTTTTATATATAATCCGAATCTATTTCTGCTATATCCTGTTCTAATATGTAATATATCCTTCTTTAATGGAGTGACACTTTTCATAAACTGTCTTTAAAATTAACAAAATCATGTTCCAAGAGTGTACTGGAATAAAGGTATCTCCACACATTACTGTTCCTGCCCCATCCATAGCACCGAATTATCGGTGTTGTATTCGTTTCCTTCGTAGAGTTTATTGGCGGGGTCGAGAATCCAGTTACCATCAACAATAAATTTATAGGTGTATTTCCCCGGCTTCAGGTAAATTGGGAAGATCCATTTTCCACCTTCCTTTTTCATACGGTATTCCTGCCTGTTCCAGCCATTAAAACTTCCGGTAACAATAACTGCCCTGGCATCGGGATATGCGTTAAGTTCGAAAATATGATTGGCTTTTAAAGCAATAAACGAGTTTTCGAAATTTCCCGATCCGGTTGAGAATGGATTTGCGGGGTCGGTCATCCATTTCCCGTCGGCAATAAATTTGTATTCATAATTTCCGGCGCCCACCACATACGGAAGTTGCCATCCTTTGGCGGTTTTATCCATAACGAGTTCTGTTTCGTTCCAACCGTTAAAACTTCCGGTAAGCACCACCTTCTGTGCTGTTGTAAATCCATCCAATTTAAATAAATACGGTTCGCCAATACTCAGAAATGAGTTCTCGTTTCCACTGGCATCTTTACGAACCAATGGATTTTCCGGGTCAGTCATCCATTCATTATCGACCAGAAATTTGTACGAATAAGTTCCGTCCCGAAGATAAACCGGTAATGACCATCCGGTTGAAGTTTGATTCATGGCAAGCCCCCGTTTGTTCCAATCATAGAAATTACCGGTAACCACTACTTTTCTGGCATTTTTGTATCCGTTCAGTTCGAACAGCTGGTTGGTACAATAAACGACCGAGTTGTATGATCCGGCATCACCCATTTCGCGCTGTTTGTTGCTGGGGTCAGTGGTCCACCGGCCATCAACAATAAATTTATAGGCATATTTTCCCGGCTTCAGTTTCAAATCGGCAAGCCAGCCATTACCCATAAACTTCATTGGTGTTTGTTCCGTGCTCCAATTGTTGAAAGTGCCGGAAATACAGACCTTATGTGCCGAATTATTTCCAGGCAAATAGAACCTTGCTATACCACTGCTGTAAACAAACGCATTGGAAATTTCAAAATTGTTAAATCCATAAATCACTGCTTCTTCCGTCGCATTTCCGGCAAAATTCATCCAATCGTCAATCACCAGAAACAGGTCGTCAAAATTGATGTTTTTATCGGTTTTCGACTGCACCGATTTTGAAAGTTCAATCCAATTTGCCTGCAGCTTCTTAACCTTCCAGTTTTCGCTGCCAATGTTAACAGCAACTTTTCCGCTGTAAACCTGAGCTATCAAGGCGCTATCCAGATCGAAAAGTTCTGCGACTTCTTTCTTTTCCTGTTCCGTCCATTTCAGGTTGAGCGTAAAAATAAGCTGTCCGTTATCGACCCTGCAAACTTTATCCGGATCGAACTGCGCTCTGGTGCTCAGCGAACCAAACATGAGTGCAAGAAACAGCAGCATATAACACACAATTGTTTTCATTTGTCGTCTCCTTTCCAAAAACGGATACCAAACTGTTTTTTTACAAAATTCACGCATATAACTCCGTGTTCCAGGAAACTATAACCCAACATGCCATCGATGTGTGTTCCATAAACATCACTTAATGTCTCCAGATTGGTAATTACCGTTTCCATGTTCAGTATCTGGCGGGGTCCGATTGTAAAATCATTCATTCGCCCGAACAGCACTTCCCTGCCCAACGCACCTGCTCCTTTTAGCGTCATACGCCGTGTAATGGTGATGGTACTCATGATTTTTTTGTTCGAAAAACTACTTATTGCATTGGTTTCTGCTCCCGAGTCGAAGCCAAAATTCAGTAATTTTCCACCAATCATACCTTTCAGAAAAAGAATATTACCATTTCCTTCAATTTTCTGATTGTAATCAGATTTAAATTCGGGCAAGGGGCTGTTAAGTCTTTTTCCAGTTTTATCTATCCTAAAAAGCTTAAGTTCGTTGTTTTTACTATCAAAAACAATTTCGAAATTCTTCATCATTCCAAAACCTACCAATCCTAATATCTTAACACCTCTTCGGTTTTCGATATGCCCCAGGCTGACTAAATCGGCCCATAAATTTTTATACGAGAGTTTCGCGAACTCAAGTTTCCCAACCGAGATTTTTTCTACCAACCCAACCGCTCCGTTAATTCCGCTGGAATTCTTCGTTTCTGTTTTTATATAATTTCTGAAATAAGTACTGTTAAGCACCAATCCACTGGCACCCGTATCAAATACCAGATTACCTTCTTCATTATCAACCTTTGCTTCGATCAAAAACAATCGTCCGGCTCGTTTCAGCGGAATAACGAAAGAATCAACCTTGAGATCGAATTCAGGCTCATAAACCTCGGAATTAAATATACGAATGGAGTTGGAGATTGAAGTTGGTGGAGCATCAGGAAGGGCTGTTACAAAGAACCCGGGCGAAAACGAGCTAAGAAATACAGCAACCGCAACCATCAGGAGGCAGAATAATGTGCTGTATTTAATTCGTTTCAAGCTCATTTTCCAAAATTTGATCCAAATTAATCAAATTTACAACAAACGGAACATATTAATTAATGAATTTCCGTTCGCACGAAAAACCTAAAAAAGTGAAAACTTCATGATCCACAGAAAATAATTTTTTGTTAATCAGCCATTTTATTACATCTGTTTCGTATTTTGTCTCCGTATATTTTAAGTGTATGACCAAAGCCAAACAGCTTATTTTTATTCTGGCACTTTTTCTATTAAGCGATATAACTTATTCGTTTTTTGAATATTACTATATTCCGCTGGATGGTGATATTTCTGCAGGTGTGCTTCCACTGCCAGTCGTGCAAAAAGTACTCGACGATCCATTTGGTTTTCACGTGCTTAGCACAGGAGAAGCTCATATAAATCCAAATCGTTTTTTTTCGCATTTCGCCTTTCTGGAATACATGCAAAAAGCACCTTTGCTGCTACAAAAATTTACAAACCCAATTACTTCGGTCTACCTGTCATGTGCGATAATTAAGATTATCATTCATCTTCTTTTTCTATTCATTCTGTCGGCTCTTATTTCTAAAACAAAAGAAATCCGGGATAAAAAATTCCTGATTGCTGCTGCGATAATTGTTCCGTTGATTCAGTCAAACGGATATTGGGGACATATGGGTATCATTGACAGAGCTACTACCTATACATTTTTTTATGCTCTCCCGCTGATTTTGCTTATGCTTTTTCTAATGCCTGTATACCGGATTGTTTTTGATCACGAGACAACGAAAATCAGCTTTTCAAAATTAATTCTATTATTTACCCTATCAATCATTCTCCCTCTTAGCGGGCCTCTCATTCCTGGGGTTGTATTAATCACAACCGGATTAATTGGTATTCATTATTTGCTGAAATCTCATCAAAAGGGCAATGACTTTTCGCTAAAAAACTTGCTTTCCGCATTTAGAATAATTCCCCGTCAGCTCTATCTTATTCTTGTACCTATTTGTTTGGTTAGTTTCTATTCATTATATCTCGGTCGGTTTGACTCAAATGGAGCTGATTTAAATATTCCATTAGCAGAAAGATACCTCAAATTACCTTTGGGCATTTATTATCAAATTACTCAATCGCTCGGAGTACCCTTACTCTTAATCATTATTGGCATCAATACATATTTAATAAAAAAACAGGTCTGTTCTCCTGAAGGTCAAAAGCTAATTGTGTCTCTAAAATGGATTGGATTATTTTCAGCCGTTTACCTGCTTTTACTGCCCTTCGGCGGTTATCGTCCTTACCGTCCAAATATACTTCGGTACGATACATTTATACCAATAACTATTGCGTTGTTGTATTATTATGGAAAATCAACATTCTTTATTCTTGAAAATCTAAAATTACCAAAGCGAACTATCTATCTAGGTGGACTTGTTATATTCTTTGCCATTTATATCAATTCCGATCAGTTAGAAACGAAAGAATATCGCTGCGAAAAAGCATGTTTGGAAGTTTTAGCCAATACAAATGATGAAGTAACGATATTCCCGGATAGTTGTAATGTCATGTCGTGGGAACCGATAACCGATTCAAAACTCTCAGAAACCAATGCGCTGTTGTTCAAATTCTGGGGCATCACCCAAGAGAAAAGACTTTATTATCAGACTTCAGAAAAGAAATAGATTCTACCCGAAACTCTTTTCCAAACAAGCCTCCCTGAAGGAAAATATTTGTTTCAACTGACTTCTTACAAAGAGGGAATGAGCGATTCGCCCCAAAAATCCAAATGGTAATTTATACGAAACACGGTCAGTCATCAAAACTCCGCCATTCCGTAATTCAAAATGATGTTCGTGATGCCACATCCGATAGGGTCCGAAACGTTGTTCATCAACAAAAAAACGTCCTTCGGCAACATGTGTGATTTCTGTCACCCAACTGGTTTTTACACCCGGAAACGGAGAAACCTGGTAAGAGATAATTTGCCCGGGATACATTTTCGCCGGTGTTCCTGAAGTAATCTGAAATCCCAGGTGTTCAGGAGTAATTTTGGATAAATTACCGGGTGATGAGAAAAAGCTCCAGGCTTCATCCAATGAAATATTCACAAACTGACTGACTTCCATCGTGTAAATACCGGAATGCGATTTAAATGTGATCATGCTAAATGGATTATTTATAGATCAATAAACCCGGACATTGCCCTTTTGTTTAATGTAAATAAAAAATAATAAAACAAAGCTTATCGATTGTTTCAGAAAAATGAAGTTTTAATGCTCCATTTTCAGGAAATAAGACGGGTTTTAAATTTTTTGTAACTTTGAAGATTCCCGAAAAACAGGAATTGAGATTCGAAAATCACATTTAAACAAAAGATAAATGGCATTAATTAATGAAAACTACCTGAAACTTCAGGCAGGGTATTTATTCCCTGAAATTGGCAGAAGAGTGCGCGAATTCGCAGAAGCTAATCCGGACAAAAAAATTATCCGCATGGGTATTGGCGACGTAACTCAACCTCTGGTTCCGGAAGTGGTAAAGGCGTTCCATAAAGGCGTTGAAGACATGGCCAGTGCAGCAACCTTTAAAGGTTACGGCCCGGAGCAAGGTTATGATTTTTTGCGCGAAGCCATCGCATTGAATGACTACAAAAACCGTGGAGTAGATATTTCTGCTGACGATATTTTTGTTTCAGACGGTTCGAAATGCGATACCGGAAACATTCAGGAAATATTTGGAGCCGGAAACAAAATCGCCATTTGCGACCCGGTTTACCCGGTATATGCCGACACCACAGTGATGACGGGAAAAACGGGCAACATACAGCCAAACGGATATTTCGAAGGAATAATTTACATGCCCTGCAACGAGGCCAACGGGTTTATTCCTGAATTGCCATCCGAGCGTCCCGACCTGATTTTCCTTTGCTATCCGAACAACCCAACCGGAACAGTTGCTTCGAAAGAAGAACTAACCAAATGGGTAAAATATGCCAAAACCAACAAATGCATTATTCTATACGATGCAGCTTACGAATCATACATTACCGATCCCGAAATTCCTCATTCGATTTTCGAAATTGAAGGCGCAAAAGAAGTAGCAATCGAATTTCGCAGCTTTTCGAAAACAGCCGGATTCACCGGCACACGTTGCGCATTTACAGTTATTCCATCAGAACTGAAAGCATACGACAGTAAAGGGAATGCTCATCCGGTAAAACCATTGTGGAATCGCCGTCAATCAACCAAGTTTAACGGAGTATCTTATCCGGTGCAGAAAGCTGCTGCCGCTGTTTATACTGAAGAAGGAAAAAAGCAGGTAAAAGAAGTAATCATGTATTACCTCGAAAATGCGCGAATCATGCGCGAAAGCCTGAAAGAAACCGGATTTACCGTTTTTGGTGGGGTGAATGCTCCTTACGTTTGGGTGAAAACTCCGGACAACATGAAATCGTGGGATTTCTTCGACAAAGTATTGAACGAAGCCAATGTGGTCGGAACTCCGGGATCTGGGTTTGGACCTTCAGGAGAAGGTTATTTCCGTTTTTCAGCATTTGCCGACCGCGACAATGTATTGGAAGCGATGGTACGGATTAAAAATCTGAAATAGCGCCTTACCTCAATAGATATTCAAATCAGGGTTTCACTTCTAGTGAAGCCCTGACTTTTTTATTGCCTATTTGATGGTAGAAAGAATATCGCCCAATAACTCATTGAACTTCATCACATGGTCGGGCTTTGGAGAATAACCGACCAAAACCACAATCAGCTCTTTGGATGGGATGATAAATATTTGCTGTCCATCGTGCCCATTGCACGAATACATGTCTGCCGGTGCTGCCGGATAATAGTTTGACGAATTCAGCCAGAAAAGCGATCCGTATTTCCCATTGCTGTCGGCCGCCGGAGTTGTGGTGTATTTCACCCAATCTTCAGGCAAAATACGCTCACCGTTAAAAACCCCATCCTGAAGATAGAGTAATCCAAAACGGGCATAATCTCGTGCTGTAGCATAAATGTACGACGAACCAACCTGCGTTCCGCTCTCATCAACTTCAAAAACAGCATCTGGCATTCCAATCTTACTAAATAAACGCCACTGTGCAAAACGATAATAATCCTGATCATTGCCAATTGTTTTACGCATCAGATAATTTATAACATTAACCGAACCCGAAGAATAATACCATTTTTTTCCGGCCGGGTAAGCGAAAGGCTGATCGTATGTAAATCGGGCAAAATCGTTTTCGCAATAAAGCATCACTGTCACATCCGACCTTGAGCCATATTCTTCGTTCCAACGCAAACCGCTCTGCATCTGCATCAGGCTATTAATTGTAATATTTTTGCGCTCGTCGTTTTGCCATTCAGGAAGATCAACCGGCTGATTAATATCCATTTTACCATCTTTCACCAAAATTCCGGCAAGCGAATTAGTAAAACTCTTCGCCATCGACCAGCTTAAAAATCGTGTTTTTGCATTGAATTCAGGCTGATAAGCTTCCGCAACAGGAATGCCTTTGTGAACAACCATAAAAGCGAAAGCATGACCATTGTATCCGTCATTGTTCATCAGCTTTTGGGCTATTTCATTAAGCTGTGCTTTATCAATATTGGTTGTCGTATCCGGCAATACATTTCCCAATGGCCAGGGAATGGTGTCCTGATGGAATGAAACTGAAGATTCAGGAAACTTAATTTTTCGCAGTTCCTCTTCCGAAACATCACGAAGCAACGTAGCACCAAATCCTTTTCGATAAATAGCCTTCGATTTTCCCCATAAAAATGAACTGGTTACACTCGAATCCTGAAAGTCGACAATATTTTTTGCGTACTGAATAACTGAAAAATGCAAATCCATTGCTTCCACCTCGGCTTGTTGCCGGTTCGACACAAAAACTGCCGAGCACAAATATTTTGCCGAATAACCAGTAGCGATTGGCAAAAGCGAATTGATGAAATAAATGCCATATCCCAAACCAACCAGCAGGATGATCAAAAACGACCTAAGAATTTGCTTCCTGATTCGTTTCGAAGATGAAGTAGCCATGTTAAACTATTTTAAGGATGAATGTATTTCCGGATTTGAACGTGTTAAAATAAGCATTCCGACAGAAAAAACAGCAAACATTCACTTACATATTGTATAACTCTGTTAAAACCCGTTAACGAATGTTAGGTTTCGCTTGGATTTGATTGTAATTTTCTACTTTTGCCTTAATGCCATGATAAACCAATGAAACTCAGAAAAAAAATATTTTTTTTTATCCTTCTTTTAACTTCTTTTCATCTGTTCGCGCAGGAAGAGGCAGAAATGGATCCAATGCCTATCAGGCTGAAAGCTCAAATCCTGAATTTGGGTGATGAGTCTCCTGTTCCATTTGCATTTGTTTTGAACTACCGGACTCATTCTGGTGTGACGACTGACGAACAGGGCCGGTTTATGATGGATATGCTGAATATTGACAGCCTTGCCATTTCTTGTCTTGGCTTTTCAAAATCGACTGTTCACATCCCGTTAAATTACAACGAGATGAACGTACTGATTCTTTATGCCAAGCCTGTTCGTTTTGCTCTCCCTGAAGTAAATGTACAGGGTGAACAGCAAAAAGTAAACATGGATGGTGTTCCGGTAGGTAAAAAATCAGAAATTGACCCTCAGTTGCGTGGAGATGCATATAATGAGAAACCACCGGTTATAGCTGCATTTTTTAACCCGGTAAGCTTTGTACAATATTATGCAAGCAAGCGCGAAAGAGAAAAAAGGGATGCCCGAAAGGCAATACTTACTGAAAAACGCTGGGAGATTTTGTCTCAGTTTTACACCAAAGGACTGGTGATGGAACTGACCGGATTAAGTGATAGTGGTGCTGACAGTTTAATGCTTTACATTAACAGCAAAGGATTATTGAGCCACCTTTCAACCGAATATGATGTCCGTAACACCATCAAAGAGCAATACAAAATATACCGTCAGGAAGGACATTGAACGAAACCTCATTAAAAATTACGACATTTGCCAAATATTTCCATGGAAAAGGCAAACACTTAATCGCAATTGTCCGAAGCTGGCTGTCTGCTTTATATTGAGCTGATTTCAGGAATTCAAATAAAATAAGGAGTTTCACTTTGAAAGAGTTTTCTAAAAAAAAGATCATCCTCAAGAAAAAGGAACAATCTGTTCCTGAACCAATTGGTGACGGACTGATTCGTCTAAACAAATACATTTCAAATTCGGGTGTGTGCTCACGTCGCGATGCCGATAAAATAATCAGCGAAGGGTTGGTCACCGTAAATGGTGAAGTAATAACTGAACTCGGGCATAAAGTTACGCTCGAAGATGATGTTCGTTTCGATGGCAATCAACTTAATCCGGAGCAAAAAGTATATGTACTCCTGAACAAACCACGTGGTTTTGTAACTACGATGGAAGATCCGCACGCTGAACGAACAGTGATGCAACTGGTAAGCAATGCATGCAACGAACGTATTTATCCGGTAGGAAGACTCGATATGCAGACAACGGGAGTTCTGCTTTTTACCAATGACGGCGAACTGGCAAAAAAACTGACACACCCGAGTTTCGAAAAGAAGAAAGTTTACCACGTTCATTTGGATAAAGATTTTCTTCCTGAAGATTTTGAAAGAATAAAGAATGGTATTGAACTGGAAGACGGATTTATTGCTGCTGATGAAATTGAAATGATTGATCCAAACGATGCCAGACAGGTTGGAATTGAAATCCACTCAGGAAAAAACCGGATTGTACGCCGTATTTTTAACCATTTAGGTTACCAGGTCGAAAGGCTTGACCGGGTGCTCTTTGCAGGACTCACTAAAAAAGACCTGCCCCGGGGAAGGTATCGTTTCCTCACTGCTCAGGAAGTCAATTTTCTGAAAATGAGCTGATGTAATTAAATCCAGTTTCTCATACTAATTAAAAACTCGTTGGAGAAAGAATTTTTACATATAATCACCGAAAATCAAGGAATCATTCACAAGGTTTGCTCCATTTACTGCGATTTGGAGGAAGACCGGCGCGATTTATTTCAGGAAATTCTGGTGCAATTATGGAAATCTTATCCATCGTTTCGCAGCGAATCAAAGTTTTCGACATGGATGTACCGTGTCGCGTTAAATACTGCCATTACCAGCTTTAAGAAAGACAAAAGGCAGCCCGACAAAACCGGTATTTCATACGAAAACATGCAGTTGGTCGAGGAAATGTATGATACGCGAACGGAAGATCAGATTAAAATGCTGAATAAAGCTGTTGCACAGCTAAGCGGGATCGAAAAATCGATCATTTTATTGTTTCTTGAAGATAAAAAATATGAAGAGATCGCTGAAATTACAGGGATAACCCAAAACTATGTAAGGGTAAAAATGAATCGCATCAAGAAAAAATTGAAATTGTTAATGAATACGGAAGAGTAGATGGATATAAAGGATTTAAAATCGGCATGGGATACGTATTCTTCTCAGGAGATGAACAAACATCAATTGGGAAAAGAATCAATAAATGAATTGCTTAAAAGCCAGACCAAAACGCTGGTTGAGCGAATAGACCGAAACATCCGGATTGGGATGACTGTGTTGTTCGTTTTTATTGCCTATGTGCTATTCGATGACATTTATCTTTCCAAAATACTGATAACAGAACCTATTGTATATCCGTCATGGATGATTCCGATTGATGTGTTTTCGAATGTCCTGATTATAACAACCTATTTGTTTTTTGTGATTCGCTATATGCAGATTAAACGAAGCTTTTCGCCCGACACACAGCTAAAGGATTTCCTTTCCGGAATTATTGACACACTGACAACTTATCGCCGAATGTTCTATTTGGCTGTCATCATTTTACTGATTAACATCGTGATTAGTTTTGCAGCAGGGCTTTATCAGGGAATAAAATTAAAAGCTGATTTGGTAAGTGGCGGAATGGAAAATCTGGCCACTTCTAAAATTCTGATTATTATTGGTATCGGTCTGGCAATCCTGATACCGCTAGTTGCTTTAACATTCTTTATTCTCCGTTGGGGATTTAACAAACTGTACGGAAGGTATCTGATCAAACTGAATGAAACTCTTCTGGAATTAGATGAACCTGTTATTCCCGAATAAAACACCTACTCATTCTGCTTCAAACATTTTATTATAAAGTACTTATGCTTCAAAATATTTCAGATAAATGTGGCTTTAGCTTAAAATATCGATTGACATGCTGAATTTATTTCAGCATCTCGTCCACAAACAACGGATTCCGAAACCCCACCTGCGAAGAGAGCAGGCAGTAAGTCCGGAATGACTTCCTGTCATTTAGGAGCTTAGCACAACACTACTTTGTTTTTATTTGCCTGAACTTTTCGGAATATCGGATTGTTAAACATGCTATTATACTCAATAAATCAGCTCTATGCGATCAAATGCATTGTCGGTTGAAGAATATATTAGTCAAATTCCTGAAGAAAAGCAGGAAGAATTTCAGCTTCTTAGAAGTGTTATTCGGGATAATCTGCCCAACGGTTTTATAGAGGAAATGAATTGCGGCATGATTGGATATGTTGTTCCTCACAGCATTTATCCTAACGGATATCACTGCGACCCTAAGCTTCCTTTACCTTTTATGAACCTTGCCGCACAAAAAAACTTCATTGCACTTTATCACATGGGAATTTATGCCAGTCCCGAACTGCTGAAGTGGTTTACTAATGAATTCCAGAAGTACATCAAACTGAAACCTGATATGGGAAAAAGTTGTATCCGGTTTAAAAACACAAAACAAATTCCTTATATCCTGATTGGTGAATTAACTAAAAAGATTCAAATTAATGAATGGATTAATATGTATGAATTAAACCTCAAGAGATAACAATTCTGATTTTTAACCCTTTAACCTTTATTACTATGAAAGCACTTAAAATTATTGGACTAATCCTGGTGGCAATTATTGTGCTGGTTTTGGTCACCGGACTTTTTGTGAACGGAAAGTATGCTGTTGAACGCGAAGTGACTATTAACAAGCCAAAGCAAGAAGTTTTTGACTATATAAAATACCTCAAGAACCAGAGCAATTACAGTGTTTGGTCCAAAATCGACCCGGCAATGAAAATTGAATTTCGGGGCGAGGATGGAACAATAGGATTTGTCTCTGCCTGGGATAGTGAAAATCCGGATGCAGGCAAAGGCGAACAAAAGATAATTGGGATAACTGATGGCTCGCGCGTTGATTACGAATTACATTTTCTGAAACCGTTTGAATCAACCGATTATGCCTACATGTCAACTGAAGCTGTTAATGATTCGGTTACAAACGTAAAATGGGCTTTTAACGGAGAAATGAAATATCCAATGAATTTGATGATGTTATTTATGGATATGGAAAAAATGCTTGCGCCTGATTTACAAAACGGGCTAACCAATTTAAAAGGAATTTTGGAAAAATAAATCTTCAGTTTTAACCAGAAAAGGTAAATTGTTTCATTTTCTTGAAATAAAAGTCCGGTTGATTTTTTCAGCCGGGCTTTTATCGCTTTTTATAATCAAATTCTGGATATTAAATAGCATGAATTATATGAATTTCCTCAATGAATAATATCCGACAAATTCACTTTCAATCAATTTGTTAATTCCGGAAGTCGAAAACAAGGACTTTGCTGTTTAAAGAATTAATTGATTACCTTTGCGCAGATTTTTAAAACCTTCATTCAGAAATAAATGGCACATAAATCCGGATTCGTAAACATCATCGGAAATCCCAACGTCGGGAAATCGACCATCATGAACGTATTGGTGGGCGAGCGTTTGTCGATCATTACATCGAAAATGCAAACCACCCGTCACCGTATCAAAGGAATTGTAAACGGGGAAGATTTCCAGATCGTATACTCAGACACGCCCGGAATTCTAAAACCAAATTACAAGCTTCAGGAAACAATGATGAAGTTTGTAAATACTGCACTGATCGACGCTGACGTAATTCTATATGTTACCGATGTGGTTGAATCGCCAGCTAAAAATGAAGAATACATTGATCGTATCAAAAGTTCAGAGGCTGCAGTAATTGTGCTGATCAACAAAATTGACCTTTCGGATCAGGAAAAAGTAATGTCGTTGTACGAGTACTGGCGCAAAAAATTACCACTGGCTGACGTCTACGCCATTTCTGCTACTGAAAAATTTAATACCGCAGAAATCTTTGATCGCATTTTGGAATTACTACCTGAAGGTCCGGCTTATTTCCCAAAAGATGAGCTGACCGACCGAAATGAACGGTTTTTTGTGAGTGAAATCATCCGCGAGAAAATTCTACTATACTACGACAAGGAAGTTCCTTATTCAGTAGAAGTGGAAGTGGAAGATTTTAAAGAAGAAGATAAAATATTAAACCTGAGCTGTGTAATTCATGTAGCCAGAGATAGTCAGAAAGGCATTATTATCGGGCATCAGGGACAGGCACTCAAACGGGTTGGAACAGAAGCCCGACTCGACATGGAAGAATTCTTTCAGAAAAAAGTCTTCCTCCAGCTATTCGTAAAAGTAAATAAAGACTGGCGCGACAAAGACAGAGCTTTAGGCAGTTTTGGGTACGATATGGAGTAGAAGAATTAATCAGTTTTCAGTCACAGTTGACAGAAAAAAATATTGCATGTTATGGATTATACGAGACTCGCATCCCGAAACCCGTAACTTGAAACAGTTAATTAAGAGAATCCCGTTCGGGACAGAAAGAGAGATAAAATGAGTAATATTATTGCAATTGTAGGGAGACCAAATGTTGGGAAATCAACCCTTTTCAATCGGTTTACCGAATCAAGAAAAGCCATAGTTGACGAATCAGCAGGAGTAACACGCGACCGTCAATATGGAAAAGGTGTTTGGAATGGCATCGATTTTTCGATCATTGACACCGGCGGTTATGCCGTAAATTCAGAAGATATTTTTGAAGGAGAAATTCGTAAGCAAGTTATGCTGGCGATTGAAGAATCAGATGTAATCCTGTTTGTTGTTGACGTGGAAAATGGCATCACCGATATGGATGAAGAAGTGGCAGCAGTATTGCGCCGATCGTCAAAAAAAGTCTTCATCGCGGTTAATAAGGTCGATAACAATAAAAGGATAATTGATTCCCACGAGTTTTACTCTCTGGGTCTGGGCGAAATATATTGCATTTCGTCGATGACCGGCAGTGGAACAGGAGAATTGCTCGACGCTATTGTCGAAGTTTTTCCTAAAGATGACCCCGAAGAAACAGAAGAAAATGTACCTCGTTTTGCGATTATTGGTCGTCCAAATGTTGGTAAATCTTCATTTATTAATGCACTTATTGGCGTTGACCGGAATATGGTGACTGAAGTTGCCGGAACCACACGCGATGCGATACATACCAGATACAATCAGTTTGGACACGATTTTTACCTGATTGACACTGCCGGTTTACGCAAACGAACCAAAGTAAAGGAAGATGTTGAATTTTACTCGACGATGCGCTCCATTCGTGCCATTGAAGATTCAGACGTTTGTATCTTGATTCTGGATGCCACCCGCAGCATGGAAGCTCAGGACGTTTCTATTTTTCACCTGATTGACCGCAATAAAAAAGGATTGGTTATCCTGGTAAACAAATGGGATTTAATTGAAAAAGATAATTCGAGCACGATAGAATTCACAAAACAGATTAAAGAACGAATTGCACCTTTTGTAGACGTTCCAATCCTGTTTATTTCAGCATTATCGAAACAACGCATTCTGAAAGCATTGGAAACTGCTGTTGAAGTATATCAAAACAGAAGTAAAAAGATCAGAACTTCGGAATTGAACGACTTTATGCTAAAGGCAATTGAGTCTTATCCACCGCCATCAATCAAGGGGAAATACGTTAAGATTAAGTACGTGACCCAGTTGCCAAGTCAAACACCAAGTTTTGCTTTTTTTGCTAATCTTCCGCAATACGTTAAAGAGCCTTATCGCCGGTATCTGGAAAACCAAATCCGCGATAAATTTAATTTTACAGGAGTTCCGATTCAGATTTATATCCGTAAAAAATAAGCAAAAACGAAAATACTAAAAGGCCGCCTCCGAATTTATTCAGAGGCGGCCTTTTTGCTAAAGCACCAGCCATTTTGTAATTACCTGATCACGTTTAATCTACAAGTGTCAGTTGAGCAATCTTTTCCGGCTTTCCTAACACATAAACAATATCTTCAGGTTCGAAAATAAAACCGGCACCCGGATTTTCTATAATTTCGCCAGCCCTTTTTACCGCGACAACGGTAAGTCCGTATAGTTTTCGTAAATGAATTTCTTTTAATGAATTTCCCGGAAACAGATGAAAGTTACCAGCTTTAAGCGCCACAATTTCTACATCAGGGATCATATCTGTCAGGGTAAAAGAACCATTTTCTTCCTTTTCCCTGAAAATACCATAATTGTCGTCCCTGATACGGGAAATGGCTGCTTCTATTTCACCTTTCGGAATGAGTAATTTTTTCAGCACCCGCTCAAAAAGTTCGATGGCAGTTTCAAATTCTTCAGGAATCACCTGGTTCGCTCCCATTCGGTAAAAATCTTCAATATTTGAAACGTATTTGGATCTGACAATAATATAGGCATGCATATTTAATTCCCTGACTTTTGAGATAATACCCAATGCAGTAATGGTTTCGCCAATGCTTATCACCACAATTTCGGCTGTTTGTGTGTGTGCCTTTCGGAGTATAGGTTCGTTCATGGCATCGCCATAAAT
The DNA here is from genome assembly GCA_041736275.1 of Prolixibacteraceae bacterium. Classification (GTDB taxonomy): domain Bacteria; phylum Bacteroidota; class Bacteroidia; order Bacteroidales; family Prolixibacteraceae; genus Aquipluma. Next base: position 202,232 of record JBGSUC010000028.1, on the reverse strand, counting down.
CACCGATTCGCCTTTCAGTTGACGCTTTCTCGCATCTGCCGGATCGAAAACGATGGATACATAAGGTAGTTTCATATGACAGGCCATTCGCGACAGGTTCAGCGAACGCGAATCTTTACCGATTAATACAATGTGGTTTTGCATTTCAGGTACTTCAATCTCCAGAAGCGGGAACAACCCCTTGATCAGAAATTTTGGGATAGGCAGTTTTAACATCATGTTGGCTGTTGGTTTGGCAATCATGATCAGAAAAGGGGAAGCTGCCATTGAAACAATGGTTACCGCAAGAAATAGCTGATAATAGAAATCGTCGAGAATATGATAATCCTGACCTGTTTTGGCAAGAATAAAAGAAAATTCACCAATTTGTGCCATGGCCAGCCCAACAACTATGGTTCCCCGGAATGTATGTCCCAGAACAAAAGCAGTACCTCCGGCTACAATTGATTTAATTGCAATTACCAGCATTACTGTAGCCAAAACCAACAGGATATGATCGAAAACGAAATTCAGGTCGAGCAACATGCCAATGGATACAAAAAAGAAACTGGTAAATGTATCTTTAAAAGGCAGGACGTGACTAAAAGCATCCTGACTGTATTCTGACCGGGAAATCATAAGCCCTCCCAAAAAAGCGCCAAAAGCGAGCGACATTCCAAGTTCGGAAGTTAAAAGCGCTACCGCAAGACAAATGAGCAGAATGCTCATCAGAAATAACTCTTTATTCTTAGTAAGAGCAATCAAATGCAGAACTCTCGGCATAATCCACCGATTACCAACATAAACCAAAGCAACAATCCCGATTGACTTTATTGCCAGAAGAAACAATTCCATACCGATGTTGGAGGTTTTTCCTCCAAGCATCGGAGTAAGTAAAAGCAAAGGAATAAGAATAATATCCTGAAAAACCAAAATGCCAACCACTGTCCGCCCATAATTGGAGGTCAGTTCTCCACGCTCCTGAAGGATTTTCAGTACCAGAGCGGTACTGCTCAATGCAGTAAGAAACCCGACAAACAAAGATGCCTGCCAGCCCAAATCATACATCTGGGCAAAAAACATAGTAATACCAGCTGTAACCAGAAGTTGAATAAAACCACCAAAAAAAACGATTTTTCTGATTTTGATCAGGTGATTGAGCGAAAATTCGAGTCCTATGGTAAACATCAGAATAATAATTCCGATTTCGGCCATAAACTCAATATCGTGTGGCGACCGGATAATAGCAAGCATTGAAGGTCCAACAACAATACCGGTAAGTAAATACCCAATAATAGTAGGTATTTTTATTTTTGTAAACAGATAATTGACTGCCGTCGAAAAGGCAAAAATTATCACAATATCAATTAAAATGCTCAGCTCCATGGTTGCAATTTACAGCTATTTCCACAAAATCGTATTATGAATTTATTAGGATTGGGTTATTTCTGGTGCTATAACAACCATTCTGCTCCGGGAAATGGCCGTTCAGGGAAAAGTCAGACCTGAAGTAAAACTGTGATTTCGGCTTTTGTCTCCCCATTCACCACAATTTCTATTCGATGTTCTCCGGGGAAGTGTTTGCGTGTAGTAAAATCAGTAAAAGCTTGTTTTTTCCGGATCAGGTGATCGCCCTGAGGGAATTTCCCTTCACTTATCTGGAAAATTTTAGGCGATGCTTTCCCATTCGATTTTACGTAATGGATGCGGTATTCGAGCCTGATTTTTTGTGCCTTCCCTGAATGATTGGAAAGCAGAAACGAAAAACTCAGGTGTTCACCAATGCGGAAAATTTGTTTATCAGCAACCAATTCGGAAACCTGAAGTTGAACTGGATTGGCAAACCCAAAAATCATCAATGCCCGTTTGTTTCCGTCTTTCAGTAGAGTCCTGCAGGCATGTTTGATAATCCGGTCAATATTTGCCGACTGTCCTTTCCATCGTTCACAAAGATCGAGAACGAGCGACGGATGATCTTTCGAGATATCATTCAGATTATTAGCTACACTCCGGCGAACATATTCCTCCTGATCGTTCTTCAATTTTTCAAGAATCGGAATAATTGGCGAAGGATCTTTTCTAAATTTCTGAAGCGCCATTCCCCACGGTAGCCGCGGGCGGCAACCTTCGCTGGCTAACCGGCGAATATGTTGGTTTTCATCATCAGCCCAACGATATAAGTATTGGATGGCACGCTCCGGATCTTTATCAAGAAAAGGGCGTATGGCAAATTCCGAAGTACACGAACTCGTAAAATGAGAGAGGGCATTCATCGAAATATCCCAATGGTCTATTCCATAGCATTCAGCATAGTCGGAAAAAGAAAGGGCCACAAAACCATTAAACTGAGGTGAAATTTGTTCCAGAATACGAATAGATTCAGTATAATCATCAGGCAAACAGGCTTTCAGACAAATTGTAATGTGCCTCATTTTTTGTTTTAACTCACGTTCAGCCCAATCCGAATCCAATACCTGACGGGCAAATTTGTCCGGTTCAAAATCAGGATAAACGGTCTGAATAAATTGCGCCAGTTTTATAACCTGATCGTTTGGAATAAGCGTGTCTTTCAATTTTTCTGGCATCTGCAAATGGTATTATGAAAGAAACAAATGTTCTATTAGTATCTTGGCACCAATGAAGATAAGAATTACTCCACCGGTTATTTCGGCAAAACGATTAATTTTCGGACCTGTTTTTTTGCCTAGCAATATACCTAACATAGAAGCAATAAATGTGACTGAACCAATAATAAGAACAGCGATAAGGATTTTATTGAGTAAAGTTGCAAAACTGAATCCTACCGCCAGAGCATCGATACTGGTTGCCAGCGAAAGCAAAAGAATAACACGAATTTTTAACGGATTCTTTATTTCGCGTTCTTCAGTACTGATAAAGCTTTCGATGATCATTTTGCCTCCTATAAGACTAAGCAATCCAAAAGCGATCCAGTGATCAACAGGTTCGATGATCGATTTCATGCTATTACCAACCAACCACCCGACCAAAGGCATTACACCCTGAAATAAGGCGAGAAATATTGCAATTTTCGCTGCCTGAAAAAAACGAATGTGAGGAAGATTGAGACCGCTGCACACCGACACTGCGAATGAATCGAAGGATAAACCTATTGCCAGTAGAAAAACAGTTAAAATTTCCATCCAAACAGAATTGAGCGACAAAACTATAAAAAAAATGCTTCTCTCAAAAGGAGAAGCAATCAAGTAGATATGTAAGTGAAACGGTTTTACTCAAATCACTGCAAAAAATTATTTATAACTTAAATACCTTCAGAAACTTACCGGGAATGGGTGTATCGAATCTCAATGCTTTGCCGGTAACCGGATGTCTAAAGGCTAAAACCCTTGCATGAAGTCCCATTTGACCGATAGGATTAAGTTTGCCGCCATATTTCTTGTCTCCGGTAACCGGATAACCCATATCTTTCATATGAACTCTAATCTGGTTTTTGCGCCCGGTTTCAAGTTTTACTTCCATCATAGTGAACTGCTTACTTGTCCGCAGCACCTTATAATTAGTGACAGCTTTTTGGCCGTCTTCAGGAATTTGACTCGAAAACATCACCATTGCTTTATTTTCCTTTAGCCACGAAGTAATTGTTCCCTCTGTTTTTTCTACTACTCCTTCAACAACAACTACATACGAACGTTCAATTATCGACTCATTCCAATCTTTTTGCAATGCCTCCTGAACCCGTTTGCTTTTTGCAAACATCATTAATCCTGAAGTATCCCGATCGAGACGATGTACAATAAAAATCAGATTTTTAGGATCAAACCTTTTCACATATTCGCTCAGCATGCTGTATGCGGTTTTGCTCTTTTCTGTATCAGATGCCATCGAAAGCAACCCACTACCCTTCTCAATCACAATAATATCGGCGTCCTCATGCACAATACGCAATCCTCTGAACCGGGGTTTTTCTTCTGATTTCTTTTTGTTGAGAAAAACCATCTGCCCTCGCTTAAGCGGAAAATCGAATTTGGTAGTTACCATATCGTCAACAGTTACCTGCTTATGTGCGAGCATCGATTTGATGGTAGTCCGGCTTTTCTCCGGAAATTTCTCAATCAGGAATTTCATCAGTTCAGTAGATTCGGGAACCTTTACCGCAACTTCCTTCAATTTATTCGGACTAACAACTGATTTTCTCTGTGGATATTTCATTTTATAAATTCATTTTTATAAGTTTTCAAGGGGCAAAGTACCTGAGTGAAATCCGAAAAAACTCCATCTTAATCAGGAACTTAGGTACTCAGAAACGATGTAACTTCTATCTGATTATCTTTATTTCACCACTTTTCCCAAGTTTCATAATACTTGAAGGAACAGCTTTTTTTCTATCATCCTGCCTGTATTTCACGACATAATCAACAGCATCAATAATCTGCCGGTCAATTTCATCGAAACAAGCAGGCGAGGGTTTACCGCTAACATTCGCAGAAGTAGAAACAACAGGCCGTTTAAACCGGCGAATCAGGTCGCTGCTAAAAGCTTCTTTTGTAATCCGTATGCCAATGCTTCCATCTTCTGCTACCAGATTTTTAGCCAGGTTTTTAGCTCCATCGTATATAATGGTCAGGGGTTTATCTGTTAGTTCAATTAAATCGAACGCAATATCAGGAACCTCATCGACATAGCGATCCAGTAATGAATCATTCTCCATTAAAACAAGCATACTTTTCGAATCGACCCGGTTTTTGATGTCATAGATCCGTTTAACGGCTTCTTCATTAGAAGCATCGCAACCAAGCCCCCAAATGGTATCGGTAGGATACAAAATAACTCCACCTTTTAGCAGTACTTCAAGTGCCGCCTTAATATCTTCAATCATTCAAAATAGTATTATACAGTTCTTTCATTTTCAGTGCAAAATTCTCAAAAACAAACCGCTGTGCATTAATTATTCCTTTTGAGATCATCGAATCGCGCATATCTTGATCTGCCAATAAGGTTGCAAGTGCACGGCCAATTTCTTCGGGTTTCTCCGGATCAATATAAATTGCAGCATCACCGCCTGCTTCGGGCAAACTACTGGTATTTGAGGTAATTACCGGACAACCGGATGCCTGCGCTTCTGCTACAGGAAGTCCAAACCCTTCAAAAAAAGAAGGATAGACCAGCACCTCTGCCAGTTGATACAAAGCGGCAAGTTCCGGATCTGAAATTCCGGTTAAAAAAACAACCTGCAACCGATCCTGATTTTCCTCAATATATGACTTGACTCTTATTTTATAATTAGTAGGTTTTCCAACTACAACAAGCGGAATCTTAATCTCTTCGGAAACTATTCCCATGAGCAAATTCATGATATTCTTCCGAAGCTCAATAGTTCCAACGGTTAAAATAAACTTCTCCGGAAGCCGATATTTTTTTGCGATTTGTTGTCTCTGCTCATCATTGGTACTTTCAAAAAAAACCGGACTTACCGACTGATAAATCACTTCAATCTTTGCTGCCGGAACAGCGAAATAGCTTATTAAATCATTTTTGGTTTGCTCCGAAATAGCATGAACCCGATCAGCCACCCTACAGGCATGTCTGAATTTACGGTCGTATATTTTGCGATCTATTTTCTGAAAATACTGCGGAAAACGAATATAAATCAGATCGTGGATCGTTACAACCGTTTTGGTATTAGTTTTTTCAATTCCTGCAGGTAATTCGTGACTTAATCCATGATAGATATCCAACTTAAGTTCACGTGCCAGCTTTGAAATTTGAAAGCTACGCCAAACGTTTTTCAGGATTTTCCATGCAAGGTTTTTAGGCTTTATTTCAACCGCATTTTCAGATGAAACAAAAAGCGGATGATTATTTCCCGGATGAAACAGAAAATACCGGTCGTCAGGAAATTGACGGGCTAGCGAATTAATACTATTGCGGCTGAAATTTCCCAGTCCGGCAGCATTATTAAAAGCACGTTTGGCATCAAATCCGATTTTCATTTCTGAACTAAAATTTCCGACAAAAGTACATTCTTAAAACAAGAAAAAGGATGTCAAATTGTATTTTCGACATCCTTTCTCCAATTAATCAGAAGGTTCGTATCTTTTTTGTTACTTAAAACCGTTCAATCCATCAAAATCCAGAGTGACAAAATAGTCTTCGAGAGTTTCAGCACGGCGAATCTGAATAACTTCACCGCTTTCGCGAAGCAGCAATTCGGCCGATCGTAATTTACCATTGTAGTTGAATCCCATCGCATGTCCATGTGCACCGGCATCGTGGATAACAACCAGATCGCCGGGTTCCATAACCGGAAGTTTTCGGTTGATCGCGAATTTATCGTTGTTTTCACAAAGTGAACCGGTAACATCGTATACCTGATCTTTTGGTTCGTACTCCTTGCCCATTACTGTAATGTGATGGTACGATCCGTATAGGGCAGGACGCATCAGGTTGGCCATGCTTGAATCGAGTCCCGCGTATTGTTTGTATGTTTTTTTGATGTGTAATACAGTTGAAACCAGGAACCCGAAGGGACCAGTCATGGCACGTCCGGATTCAAAATATACCCGAAGTGGAGCCAATCCGTTTGCTTCAATTTTCTCCTGGTAAAGTTTTTTGATTCCCTGACTCATAAAATCGAGGTCTACTGGCACGTCAGTCGGCCGGTAAGGAATTCCGATACCACCACCCAAATTGGCAAATTCAATTTTAATTCCCAATTTTTTATCAAACTCAACAATCAAATCAAACAGGATTTCTGCAGTTTCAACAAAATATGCTGCGTCGAGTTCGTTTGATGCGACCATGGTATGTAATCCAAACCGCTTTACACCCTTGTCTTTCAACATTTGGTAACCTTCGAACAATTGGTCGCGGGTAAAACCATACTTCGCTTCTTCCGGATGGCCAATAATCGTATTCCCTTCTTTTAATGAGCCGGGATTGTATCTGAAACATACCATTTCCGGAAGTCCCACATTTTTTTCGAGGTATTCGATGTGCGAAATATCGTCGAGATTAATGATGGCACCCAATTCGATGGCTTTTTTGTATTCATAAACCGGAGTATCGTTAGAAGTAAACATGATTTCGTCGCCCGACATGCCCAGTTGTTCGGCAAGCATAAGCTCAGCATACGAACTGCAATCTATCCCAAAGCCTTCTTCTCTCATGATTTTCATCAGATACGGGTTTGGAGCCGATTTGATGGCGTAATATTCCTTAAATCCCGGATTCCAGGAAAAGGCTTTAATAAACTTACGCGCATATTCACGAATTCCTTTTTCATCGTATATATGAAAAGGAGTTGGGTATTGTTCTATGATTTTTTCGAGTTGTGGTTTCGAAAATGGAATTTGTTTTGTTGTCATTACAATTTCTTAATTCTTAAGGCTGCAAATTTACAGTTTTTTATAAACAAAGTACGTCATCTATCAGTTCATCACTTAAATACCCCGAAGCAATTTCTTTAACTTCACCTTCCATCCAGATATTCCATGATTCATCTACTTCAATTTGCAGCGTTCCTCCCGGCATTTTCAAGTTGAGTTTTCGATCGGTAAGGCCTTTCTTTACCATTACTGCAGCAACTGCACACGACGAACTTCCGGAAGCCAAAGTATAACCTGCACCGCGTTCCCAAATTAGAATTTCGACTTCGCTGCGCGAATTTACCTTTGCAAACTGAACGTTAATTCTGTTTGGAAACAGTGGATGATTTTCAATTTCAGAACCATGTTTCATAATTTCAGCTACAATTAACCGATCGCGAAGAATAACGCAATGTGGATTACCTACCGAAACACAATTGATCAGGTAAGTTTCGTCGACAATATTTAACGGATGATCAAAACATTCGGATTCGTCGCAGATTACAGGCACCTGATGCGAATTGAAAATAGCTTTTCCCATATCAACTTTTACCTGATTGGCCAGCCCCTTCGTTTCATGGGTCACTTCAGCAGTCACAATTCCACCCATTGTTTCAATTGTAAATTTCTTTTCCGAAGCATGACTGTAATCGTAGAGATATTTGGCAAAAATCCGCAGACCATTACCACTTTTTTCGGCTTCAGAGCCATCCGGATTATATATCTTCAGACCAAAATCAGCTTTTTCTGAAGCTACTTTCAGCAAAATACCATCTGAACCAATGCCATAATGGACATCACAGAGTAGTTGTATGATTTTTTCATTTAGATGAAAGGAAAGTTCGGCTTCATTAAGCACAAAATAGTCGTTCCCAAGTCCGTGTGATTTTACAAAGAAATTTTGCATAAGTTGAGTTTTTTTGATCTAGAGCAAAGGTAAGAACAGTTTTACAAGTAAAAGGATTGTTGGAAAATGATTTTATCCAAATTATTTTAATCGGAAGATTTAAATTCGCCGCAACTTTTCACTCTTCCGGACTCAAGTTCAAGCAAATACTGAATGCTTTTAGGAATTTCTGCGGAATAGTGGCTGACATAAATCAAGGTTGTTCCGAGGTGCAAACAAATAGAATCGAGCATTTGAGTAAACAGCATGGTTTGGTGAGCATCTAGTCCCTGGCAAGGCTCATCCAGAATAAGGAGCGATGGCATTTTCACCAATGCGCGGGCCAGTAAAAGCAATCGCTGCTCGCCCATAGAGGCTTCGTGAAACCAGCTTTTTGAAAGATGCTCAAGCCGAAGTATTGTGAACCATTTTTGAACAGTCTTTTGACGCAAATCGGAGTTTCGGTCCGAGAAACCAATCAGGTCGTGAAATCCGGATGAAATAACTGCATCGCATAAAATTGAGTTTCCGTTGAATGAAGGCGGATTACCCAATCCGGGAATCGAATTAAAGATACCATTTCCGCGCAGGAAGTACAAATGCAATTCGGGTGAAACATAGCCGATTCGTTTTTTAATGTCCCAAATACTTTCTCCACTGCCACGCTTCCGGTCGAAAAGTACCAGATCATTGGAATATCCCTGAGGATTATCCGCAGTTATTAAACTCAGCAACGTAGTTTTGCCGGCTCCGTTAAGTCCCATCAACGCCCAGCGTTCACCGCGTCTTACTGTCCAATTGATGTCTTTCAGAATTTCAGTTCCATCGAAAGCCACTTGTACCTGAGTCATTTTTACAGCAAACTCAAAGGGATCATTCCCTGAAGATTTTATTTCCTCAACGAAATCGTTGGTAGCGAGGTTATTTTCAGAATTCGAACTTTCGGCCTCATTTCTTTTGTCTGATCCTGAAATATCAATATGACCTTTTTCAAGTTTCAATACAAAGTTGATTTGAGTGGGCACATGTTCAGCGTCGCAAATCAGCACGATTGTTTTCTCATTCTGAAGAAGTTGCAAAATCAAATCTTCAAGCTTTTTACGAGCAGATACATCCAGCCCGACAAAAGGTTGATCAAGAACCAGAACATCCGGATTCTGCAGTAAGGCAATAGCCAGTTGAATTCGTTTTCGTTCGCCATTACTAAGCATCATTAGTTTCCGCCCGGCCAATGACAGCATATCCATCTGTCGAAGACTGATTTCGATATCATTTCTTTGAATATCCGGATCTTCAACACGATGAACCTTTTGAAGGTATTCGGTAACCGTGGGAACGTCCTCCAGCCCCAATTGCTCGTAACGCTGTCCGTAGTAACTGGTCCTGAGTCCCGAAACAGCCATGAAATTATCCTGCTGCTCCACCATCAGGCAAACTTTATTTTTGTCGAATTTTATTTCTCCGGAAGTGGGTAAAATCAACCTGCAGATTAACCTTCCAAGTGTTGTTTTTCCTGAACCAGATGGGCCAACAATTGCCATCGATTCTCCCTCAGGTAAAACGAAACTGATTGAATCGAGAATTGGCTTTCCATTTAACGTCAGGTTGATATTTTCAGCAATAATTCCAGTCATGTTTTGGTGTTGACGATTGAAAACTAACGTGATGAATTTGAAATCATCACATTAGTTTTTTTTGTGCTATATCAGAATTATTGTTTACTTTTTTTTGTATAAAAAGCATTCAGTATAAACAAAACGGATAGAGTTACTATCAATATACTCAAAATCGGTGTGGAGTATTCTAAGTTGATTTTAAATGCTATACATAATACTAATGTCAAGATAGCTGTTGAAATAATATAGATTAATTTATTGATCGTCTTCATTTGTGAATATGAATTAAAACATTGGGTCCCATGGTGGCAACATTTCGGCTTTCTGTTTGTATATTTCAAGAACTTTATCGCTCAGATATTTTTTGTTGACCACAAACCGAAACATATATTCGTTGAACCATGCATCAGTGAATGTCAGGTAGCCTTTTTCTCCTGCATTTGGACCCCAGCTATTTTCAAACTGCCATTTAACCGGCTTTTGCTGCGTATCCAGATCAACAGCGATCAATGCCATTCCATGACTCGAACCACTTTCCCCGGTTTGGATACGCTGTGCTTTATTCATCCCGAATTTCACACCGTAAACCGATTCAAAATCGAAATTATCAACATCAAGAATACCTACATCACGACGTAATTGTTTGCCCACATCGCACGATGCATAAAGAGCTTCGTTATTTTTAATCGACGCCACACAAAATTCTTTAATTACTTCATTCGGCAAATTCACATAATGCCAGTTTTCGCCCTCCTGAGTATTGCGGTAATTCTCAACTTCATAGTGTTTCCAGTATGGACGGGTAGGATCGTTCATTAGCATCACGTAATCATCCAGATTAATGTCAGTAAATATTTCGGACATAAAACCCTGGGGAGTGTAGGTTTTTTCCTCACTGATTACTTTATCTTTTGTTTTGTAACGCCAACTAAATTCGCTTGGTGGTTCTCCTAAATTGAGCGCCAGCATTCGGTAAACTTCCGAAAGCATTTCAATTTTGCGTGAATCCAGCTTTTTCTGATCTGTTTTATTCAGCTTCATTTCTCTCATTTCGAGTGCATCTTCGCGCAGTTTTGTGTTAATGAGTTTTGTCATCCATGAAGTATTTTCGCTCGAATTGGTTTCCTGCATCGATTCTTTCGGAACCATTCCGTACTTTTTAGCCAGATTCACAAAATTGATCCATTGACCACCATCATCAACAGGTGAACGCAGATACCATTTCACTTTCTGATCGTCGATTGGAAGGCTTGCAGAATTGACCATGTTGTTCAGAAAAAGGTTCGACTTTTCCATTAAATCCCAGAAATAAAGGTAGTTTTCCGAAAATTCAAATTCTGAAAGATTAAATTGTTTTATCACGATTGGTCTGAATACATTGAGTGAAGTAAACATCCAACATCTTCCTGATTTTTTCTGATCAGTAATACCTGAAACGTCAACGCGGTAAGTAAAAAACTGATCAGTTGTTCCTACATTTTCGCGATTCCATGCCAATTGCGTGATATCGGTTGACGAAAGTGCATTCTGCATGGCTTTCGTGTAAATATCCTTTTTAAAACCCGATTGAATCTGATCCAATTCACCTTTCGAAAGATCTTGTGCCAACAGTGATCCTGTAGCAACGAAACAAGCTATAAATAAAAGCAACTTCATTTGAGTCATCGTTTTTAGTTTTGGTGGTGATAAAAATAACCATTAATCCAGATTGAGTGGACAGTTTGATGAAAAAGTTTGATCTCAATGCCATCACAGATAACGATTCGATAAAAACCATTACTCCAAATTGAAACAATTTAATTGAAATAGATCTTGCCAACAGCAACGATTTATTATTCTATCTTTGAGGAATGAAAGGCTGAGCAACACGACTTTAATCTGTTGTTCATTACAAATGATATAGTTATGAAATTTGATTTTGAAAGAATACGTCAGGATTTTCCTATCCTGAACCAAAAAATATACAACCGGTCGTTGGTTTATTTTGATAATGCGGCAACAACACAACGCCCGCAACAAGTTATTGATGCATTAACAAAAACCTATACAGAATACTATGGGAATATTCATCGGGCTGCCCATTTTTTAGCTGATAAAGCTACTGCTGCCTATGAAGAAACCCGCGAAAAAGCCCGTGAACTAATTAATGCAGAAATCCGTGAACAGATCATTTTCACTAAAGGAACCACTGAAAGCATTAATCTGGCAGCATTTTCGTTTGGTGAAGCATTTATTGACAAAGGCGACGAAATTATTGTTTCGGAAATGGAACACCACTCGAACATTGTTCCATGGCAAATGATGACTGACCGTAAAGGTGCAAAAATCGTGATGCTTCCTATTGACGATGAAGGTCGTTTAATGATTGAAAAACTGGAATCACTCATAACTCCGCGAACCAAACTCATCTCTGTTGCACACGTTTCTAATGTTTTGGGAACCATCAATCCGATTAAACAAATTGCACAAATCGCCCACAACAAGGGTATTCAGATTTTTGTTGACGGAGCCCAGGCAGCACCTCATCTTCGAATAGATGTTCAGGATCTGGATGTCGATTTTTATGCCTTCTCGGCTCATAAAATGTATGGTCCAAATGGTGTTGGTGTACTTTATGGAAAAAAAGAACTGCTTGAACAAATGCCTCCCTACCAGGGTGGTGGCGAAATGATCTCGGAAGTAAAATTCTCCGGAACAACATACAATGAATTACCTTATAAATTCGAGGCCGGAACTCCTAACATCAGCGGTGTTATCGCGTTTGGAGCCGCAATCGATTATTTACAATCAATTGGCATTGAGAATGCTGCAGCATGGGAAACTGAGCTATTGAATTACGCAACCGCAGCATTATTGCAGATTCCCGGATTACGTATATATGGAACACAGACAGAAAAATCAGGAGTGGTTTCTTTCAACGTTGAAGGAATTCACTTTTTCGACCTGGGAACCATGCTCGACAAGTTTGGGATTGCCGTCCGCACCGGTCACCATTGTGCCGATCCATTGATGGATCATTTTGGAATCCAGGGAACAGTGCGTGCTTCATTTGCATTCTACAATACAAAAGAAGAGATTGATGTGTTTATTGAAGCACTAAAGAAAGTTATTTCGATGTTCTAAACAAGTGTTGTTATGAAACGATGCCAAAAATACTTGATTCCAATAATTTCACACAAATCAAATCGATAAATAGTTTAGTATCTATGAAAAACAAAATTCACATTCAAAAGGCAACCTTCATTCTGTTCATTGCTGTAATTTGCTTCCATTCATCCGTTTTTGCAGTACAGAATCCAACATCAACGGAAAAAAGAACGATCAAGCGAGGAGCATACACACTGCAATTCACGTGCAAATCGGCAGAATTCAGCGAAGAAACCAATCAGAAACTAATCGAGACTTTTTTCAAAGTTTATCCGGTGCTGGTAAAAACATACAATAAAAAATCGCCACACCTCGTCACTTTTATAATTGATCCTGAATACGACGGAGTTGCGGCCACATCAAATGATCAGGTAGTTTTTAGCGTTAAATACATGACCAGCCATCCGGGAGATCTGGATGTTGTAACACATGAAGTGATGCACATCGTTCAGGCCTACGGAGAAGACAGTAGTATGCCATGGTGGGTTACCGAAGGCATTGCCGACTATGTTCGTTATGTGTATGGCGTTGACAATGAAGGTGCTGGCTGGCGATTGCCCGAATTTTCAGAAAAACAAAATTATGACAATAGTTATCGGGTTACTGCACGTTTTTTTGCATGGCTTGAGCATACGGGATATAAAGGAATTGCAAAGAAATTAGATCAGGCAGGTCGTGACAAATCGTATTCAGATGGAGCTATCTGGAAGCAATTAACCGGGAAAACAATTGACGAATTGTGGGCAGAATATGCAAAAAATCCCGCGCTTTCGTAAAAATCCACCAATTTTAACCATGCATAAAAAAGGAAGGTTTGTTCAAGTAGATGAACAAACCTTCCTTTTTTAGTACATGAAAGCTGAATTAATAATTTTCGGCTTCTATTTCGAAGTAAGCTTGCGGATGATCGCAAACCGGGCATTTCAGTGGTGGCTTGGTTGATTCGTGAAGAAATCCGCAAACGCGGCATTTCCAAACTACCTTACCTTCGCGTTCGAACACTTTGCCTTCTTCGAGGTTTTTGTACAATTTGCGGTAACGTTCTTCGTGTGCTTTTTCAACTTTAGCGATCGATTTAAAAAGAACGGCAATACGTTTAAAACCTTCCTCTTCTGCAATCCGGGCAAATTCTGGATACAGATCAGTCCATTCTTCATTTTCACCATCAGCAGCTGCTTTCAGGTTTTCTAAAGTTGTTCCGATTTTTCCGGCAGGATAAGTGGCAGTAATTTCAACCATACGACCTTCAAGTTGTTTAAAGAACTGCTTTGCATGTGAGCGCTCATTATCAGCTGTTTCTAAAAAGAGAGCGGCAATTTGCTCCAATCCTTCTTTCTGAGCAACCTTGGCAAAATAATCATAACGATTGCGTGCCTGCGATTCGCCAGCAAAGGCTTTCAGCAGATTTTTTTCGGTTTGTGATCCGGCTAATGATTCCATATCTATTTTTTTTATTGAAAATTAATTATTTCTTGTATGATACGAGAATCTAAAGTTACGTATTTATTAAGCCTGAAACTTGAAAGCAGCCAATTTAGACTGATTCAAAATTTGTTTTTGAGGGGTAATAAAAAATAACGACATTTGCATCCTTTAAACTTCAGTAAATGACAATAAACGAAATACAGAATGAGATTATTGACGAGTTTTCTATTTACGAAGACTGGATGGACAAATACAGCTATCTCATTGAATTGGGAAATGATCTGAAAGATTTGGATCCAAAAGAGAAGATGGATCAACATCTGATAAAGGGTTGCCAATCCCGCGTTTGGTTAGTTTCTGATTTTGCAGACGGGAAAATCATCTTCAGAGCAGAAAGTGATGCAGTGATTGTAAAGGGATTAGTGGCACTTCTATTGAGAGTGGTTTCGGACAGAACACCCGATGAAATCCTCGATAATGAATTATTTTTTGTTGATGAAATTGGGCTCAAACAACACCTCTCACCTACCCGGTCGAACGGATTATTATCTATGATCAAACAAATTAAACTCTATGCTGTTGCATATAAAAGAATTTCAGAAAAGGAGAATGAGTGATGGA
The DNA here is from genome assembly GCA_041736275.1 of Prolixibacteraceae bacterium. Lineage (GTDB taxonomy): Bacteria > Bacteroidota > Bacteroidia > Bacteroidales > Prolixibacteraceae > Aquipluma. The sequence continues at coordinate 187,215 of JBGSUC010000028.1, read as the reverse complement.
TACAAGAATTGATTTAATTATTGAACGACTGAAAGACGTATATGATCCGGAAATTCCTGTAAACATATACGATCTGGGACTTATTTATAATGTTGACATTGATGAAGCAAATAAAGCCAATATCATTATGACTTTGACCTCGCCCGGTTGCCCGGTTGCCGATATGCTGGTTGATGACGTGAAACAGGCTGCTCTGGGAGTTGAAAATGTAAAGGAAGCGGATATTGAACTTACTTTTGATCCACCCTGGGATAAATCCATGATGAGCGAAGAAGCCAGATTGGAACTTGGATTTTTTTAATCAGATTATATGAAACGGAAACCAGCCTTTGCTGGTTTTTTATTTGGTAGTATCTTTCAGGTCAAGACCATCTACCGTAAAAAAGAAAACGGTACCTTCTCCAGGCGTCGAATGAATAGAAATTTGACCTCCCAGCAATTCAACTAATTTTTTTGTAATCGAAAGTCCCAGTCCGGTACCTCGATAGACCTTATTGCCTTCAGTATTTAATTTTCGGAAACGGTCAAAAATGATGTTCTGGTGTTCTTCCTTAATTCCAATTCCTGTATCTCTGACAAATAATTGAATTTTATCATGCTCAAGTTCGAAGTACCCGAACTCAATATATCCTCTGTCCGTAAATTTAAAAGCATTGGATAACAAGTTAATAAATACCTGTTTGACACGTACTCTATCCGAAAACACGAATAATTCTTTTTCATCAGAAATCTTGCTCATACGTAATTCAATTTCTGAATTTTTATGACCATGATTGAAAATCTGAACTAATTCGCGTAAAAGTACATCGATACTAAAATCTTGTTTTCTAATAGTTAGTTGCTGTGCCTCAATTTTCGAAAGATCTATAATCTCGTCAATCAAAACAAGTAATGATTCTGTATTCGATTCAATAAGATCAATATATGAATTTCGTGTTTCTTCGTCCAGTCCTGATTCGCTCAAAAGAGATGAAAAACCAACAATCGAATTTAATGGGGTACGAATCTCATGAGATACATTTGCCAGAAATGCAGATTTCAAATTATCAGATTCTTCAGCCTTTTTCTTGGCTTCTGTTAAGTTTATATTTGATTCATTTAGTTGTTCATTCGCATTCTCCAGTTCAGCAATAACCTGACTGAGCTGATGATGAGCCTCTTCCAATTCACTTTTTCGGGCCTCTATTTCATGAAGTTGATTCTTGCTTTTCTTATGCTCAACTTTCCTTTTCCTGTTCAAGACCGTCAATACTACAATAATTAGAGCCAATACTCCAAGTATACTCAATAATGCACCAAAGTATGCCTTGTTAAAGGGAGGTTTCCTGTTGATTATTTTAGATCCCTCAGGAAGTCCGCTTAACGAAATATTGAATTTATCAAGCAATTCCTGGTCGAAAAAATATCCCTGTTTTGTAGTATTAATATGCGCTATCGAATCACGCATTGCAGTATTAATCAACCGAACAAGCAATTTAACAGTTTCTGATCCATGAGTTGTTCCGTTTTGAAACATTCCGCCAGCAGCACCCTTCCCGTTAAATAATGGGTCGTTTATAAATACCGGAACTTTGGCCAAATGGCATATTTTCGTCACAACAGCAATAAAATCAATCAACTTGCCATTTTCGTCCATACTTAATCCGGTATAATAAATAGCATCAAAATCCTTTTTAGAATTAACCATTTGGTAAATGGAATTCAAATCAATATCTTTTGGAAATTGCACTGAAAAATTATCATACTCCAACGCCTGTTTTGTAAACTCTTTTCGATAAATCATACCGGTGGTAGTCTCATCAGTAATTATGAGTAAGTGTTTAGCCATAGGCAAAAGATTCCGAACAAAACCAATTACAGATTCTGTACTTCCCGACTCTTTAAATCCATAAAATAACGTACCCTCCAAGGCATAATCTTCAGGATTGGAAATGCCTGCAAACACTACCGGGATTTCAGGAAACAATTCTTTTTGGTATTGAATAGCAAAATCCAGCGCATCATTATCAGTTACGATTACCCCTCCCAATGGAATTCCACGGTATTTACTCAGAATATAATTCTTTTCAATTTCAAAGTTTGACTTACCAAATTGTTTTGAGTTTAGACTTTCTATATTGAGGTTATAATCCGGATGCAATTTAAATTCATCAATAATTCCTGAAGTCAAGCTATCAGTCCAGGCATACCCCTGATGGTATGAATTAATAAGCAATATATTCTTAGTATCCTTCGATAAAGAGATTCCAAAAGAACTGACAACCGAAAAGATTATCAGGAAAAACAATAAACAATTCCTAATCAATTTTACCAAAGTGAAATGATTGTGTAATTTTATGAATTTTGAAAATTACAGCTTTTTTGGAGACATGCAAAATTTATATTAAACAACATCCATAAAAAAACTATAGGAAAGCAAAAAGGGTCACTGTTCCAAATGAAGCAGCAACCCTTTTCGCGAAGAAAATATTTTTCTATTTCTCCGATTTAGGCTTTAAAATCAGATTGAGTTCATCAAGCTGTACCTGCGAAATAGTTGAAGGACTATCCATCATCACATCGCGACCCGAATTGTTTTTCGGGAAAGCAATGGTATCACGAATACTTTCCAACCCAGCAAACATGGATGTTAGACGGTCGAATCCAAATGCGATACCGGCATGAGGAGGAGCACCAAACTTAAATGCATTCATCAGGAATCCAAACTGATAATCGGCCTGTTCAGGAGTAAATCCAAGTAAGCCAAACATCTTTGCCTGAAGTGTTTTATCGAAAATACGCACAGAACCTCCACCAATTTCAACGCCATTAATAACCAGGTCGTAGGCATTTGCCCGAACTGCTCCCGGATTGGTGTCAAGCAGTGCAATGTCTTCAGGTTTTGGGGCAGTAAACGGATGGTGCATCGCATAAAAACGAGCTGTTTCTTCGTCCCATTCCAGCAATGGAAAATCAACTACCCATAATGGCTGAAACACATTCTTGTCGCGCAATCCGAGTTGGTTGGCCATCTCCAGGCGCATATCCCCAATTGCTTTCAGCATTTTTTCTTTCACTCCTGAAAGAAGTAAGATCAGATCGCCTGGCTTTGCACCAAAAACCTGAGCCCATTTCTGAAGTTCTTCCTGAGAGTAAAATTTATCAACTGATGATTTGATGGTTCCGTCGGTATTGAATTTTACGTAAACCAAACCTTTGGCTCCAATTTGAGGGCGTTTAACCCAATCGGTCAAAGCATCGAGTTGTTTGCGTGTATATTCAGCGCAACCTTCAGCGCAGATTCCGCCAATAAATTCGGCATCATCGAATACAGGAAAGCCTTTCCCTTTTACCTGCGACGTCAGGTCTTTAATTTTCATTCCGAAACGAATGTCCGGCTTGTCTGATCCGTAACTTTCCATCGCCTCAGAATAAGGCATACGTGGAAATTCGGTTACATCAATTCCTTTTATTTCCTTAAAAAGATATTTGGTAAGTCCTTCGAACATGTTCAGAACATCTTCCTGCTCAACGAATGACATTTCGCAGTCGATCTGTGTGAATTCCGGCTGACGGTCGGCACGTAAATCTTCGTCGCGGAAACATTTTACGATCTGGTAATAGCGGTCGAACCCGGCCACCATCAGCAATTGTTTTAATGATTGTGGCGATTGAGGCAAAGCATAAAACTCACCCGGATTCATTCGTGATGGAACAACAAAATCGCGTGCTCCTTCAGGAGTAGATTTAATAAGAACAGGTGTTTCTGTTTCAATAAAATCCTGACCATCCAAATACGTTCTGGTGGCAAATGCCATTTTCGAACGCAGAATTAAAGTATCACGAACAGGAGCACGGCGCAAATCGAGGTAGCGGTATTTCATTCTTATTTCGTCACCGCCATCACTTTCATCTTCAATGGTAAAAGGTGGAGTTTCCGAACCGTTTAATATATTTAGCCCAGAAACATACAATTCAACTTCACCTGTGGGCATATTTTTGTTCTTGCTACTTCGTTCGCGAACAGTTCCTTTTGCCTGAACTACATACTCGCGACCAAGCTGGCTGGCTATTTCGCTAACAGCCTTATCCGTTTTCTCATCGAACACCAACTGAGTTAAGCCATAACGGTCACGAAGATCAATAAAAGTCATTCCACCGAGGTTTCTGACACGCTGAACCCAGCCAGCAAGGGTAACTTCCGAACCCTGATGATTGATGCGTAATTCACCGCATGTATGTGTTCTGTACATATTAGTTTCTTTTTTATTTGCTGCAAAAATAAGCAGATTTTAGAATTATATGCGAGAAAATCTGAGTTTCGGATGTAAAGTTTGATAACCTCTATTTTCTGTTGCAAAATATTGGAAATAAGTTAGCTTAATTATATACATAATCGATTTTATTTTTATATTAGCTACACCAAAAATCTGAATCAATGAACTCCAAATTCCACCGCCAAATCAGGTTACCTATTTCGATTCCATATATTCTTCCCTATCAATCAAATAACCAACCCAATTATACTTACTAATATGAAAACTCATTTCCTTTTATTTTCATTTATAATTTTCATTTCGATTAATCTGCTTGCACAGGAAGTTCCAAAAGTAAAGTTTGAAAAAGTTTCGGAAGACGAAATTAAGATGACATCCTACGACAAGGATACCGCAGCTGTTGCTGTAATCCTATACGACGAAGGAAGCTCGGAAATACAGTATACAGTTTACAAAGGATTTATACTCAACTACAATCGATTTATAAGAATAAAAATTCTAAAACAAACTGGTGCTGACTGGGGAACGTTCTCAATACCACTTTATTCTTCAAATAAGAGCAACGAAGAGATTGGCATGATCAAAGGAACAACTTTCAATTTAGAAAACGGGAAAATTGTAAAAACAGAAATGAAAAAAGAATCAGTCTTCAGGGAGCGGGAAAACAAATATTGGGAAATGGTTCGGTTTTCACTTCCTGCGGTAAAAGCCGGATCAGTAATCGACTTAAAGTATTCGTTATCTTCTCCGTTTCTGTGGAATTTAAGATCATGGGATTTTCAATATTTAATACCTGTAAAATGGAGTCTTTACAGAGTTAAATATCCTGAATATTTCATTTACAATCAGGCAACATTGGGTTATCATCCATTGAATACGCAGGAACACACCACTGGCAACGAACAAATAAACTATACAACAACAACTCAAACATCTACCGGAGGCTTGTCCAGCTCAAGTGGTCGTGAAACGGAAATGCATACGATAGATTACCTTGCAAACATTTATAATTTTTCGGCTAAAGATGTCCCGGCTATGAAAGAAGAACCTTTTATGACAACACTCGAAAATTATACAACCAAAGTAAAATTCGAACTTGCCATAACGGACTATGTAAAAATTGGCGGAGAATATAAAAGCTATACAAATTCATGGGATGATATCAGTAAAGATTTAATTAATGATGCCGATTTTGGTGGACAAATAAAGTCGGCCAACTTTGCAAAAGATGATATCGCCAATCTGACAAAGGATAAAAAAGATGAGAAAGAAAAAACGATAGCCCTTTATAACTACGTACAGCACAACATAAAATGGGATAATATTAAATCCTATATGCCATCAAAATCAATAAGAAAAACATTTATTGACAAAACCGGAAATTCGGCAGAGGTCAATTTGCTCCTTGTGGCAATGCTCAACGAAGCTGGGATTGAAGCTAATCCGATCATCCTCAGTACCCGCGAAAACGGGATAATATCGCCGGTTCACGCGTCTTTAAGTGATTGCAACTATATAATTGCGGCAGCTATCATCGATGGAAAGACAGTGCTGCTAGATGCAACCGAACCCAATATGACTCCCGGATATATCCCTTTCCGCTGCCTTAACGGGTCTGGAAGAATGCTGAAAAAAGACAACACCACTGAAATTGAATTGACTAATCCAAAACCAAACAGTACTACAATAATAAATGCGGAACTAAAGGATGGTAAAATCAGTGGTAAAATGGTATCCTACGTAAATGGTCTAAATGCATTCGATTTTCGTGAAAGAGTAAAAGATGCCGGAGGCGAAAAAGAATATTTCGAAAAACTCCGGAATAAATCTGATGAATTTCAAATTACTGATTATACATATACTAACCTCGACAACCCTAATCTACCTTTAGAAAAAAAATATGATGTCACGCTTAATAAAGACGATGATTCAGAGGCCGAACTAGTCTATATTAATCCTGTATTAGTTAATCAAACAACAAATAATCCATTCACTTCACCCAAAAGAGATTATCCCGTCGATTTCGGATCTTTAGTATCAGAAAGCTATCAGCTAAATTTGATTATTCCTGATGGGTATGAAGTTGAAGAACTACCTCAAAGCAAGTCTATTGGTCTTGAAGGAAATAGTGGTTCATTTATTTACAAAATCGGAAAAACAGATAATATAATTTCATGCTCTACACGGTTTAGCCTCAACAAATCCCTCTTCCTACCAGCTGAATACGAAATGTTAAAAGAATTTTACAACATTTTGGTATCAAAAGAGGCAGAACAAATTGTTTTAAAAAAAATCATAAAATGATGACCAGAAAGCTTTCTTTCGCTGCAGCATTATTACTGATATTTACCTTTAGTGTAACAGGAAAAGATCAATTGTCTTATCCTGCATCATCAATCTCGGAAGTTCTAAAAAAAGATGCCTATGCCGTATGTCGCGAATACAATCACGAATTCGAACTTCTGGATTATGGCAAAGCCACCGAAAAAGTTCATTTAGTGATCACTGTTCTTAGTGAAAATGGCGATCATTTTGGGAAATTACTCTTACCTTATGACAAATCAAGAAAAGTAAAAACGATTTCAGGAAAAATTTTTGATTCGCTTGGTCTTTCTGGGGATAAATTGAAAAATGCAGCCATACAAGACCTAAATTATACCTCAGATGGTGCTATTTATGACGATTTACGAATAAAATTGGCTGACTTTGAAATTAAAACATATCCTTATACTGTTGAATACAACTATGAAATTGAATACGATGGACTGATTGGATATCCGGACTGGCAACCGATTGAAGAATATCGTTTAGCTATCGAAAGATCTTCGTTTTATGTTTCTTATCCCGAAAATCTCGAAATCCGAATCCGTGAAACGAATATGCCTGAAGGTATCAGAACAAGTAAAACAGAAAAAGGGAAACGCATTGAAGAATGGAAACTCGATTCAATAACCGCATGGAAAGAAGAACCAATGTCGCCAGAGCTTTACACAATGACTCCCAGGGTTATACTTGCTCCTACCCAATTCGTTTACGACGGTTCTTCCGGTGAAATGACTTCGTGGAAGAATTTCGGGAAGTGGGTTGCAGTATTAAATAATGGACGCGATCTGCTAACACAGCAACGACAAGCCGAAATAAAAGCTTTTACAGGCGACATAAAAGATACCCTACAGGCGTTAAGCTCGCTTTATAAATATATGCAAAAACGCACCCGTTATGTTGGAATACAACTTGGACTTGGAGGCTATCAGCCATTTCCAGCAGAAACGGTTGACCGTCTTGGCTATGGCGATTGCAAAGCACTCTCAAATTACATGAAAGCATTGCTCAATTGTGTGGGTATCCCTTCATATTATGTCTTGGTTGGCGCAGGTTCTAACCAGGGAATAACCATGCCCGACTTTCCGACAGTTGCCCAAAATAACCATGTCATTCTATGTGTCCCATTACGCAACGATACCATTTGGCTGGAATGCACAAGTCAAACTCAACCTTGCGGTTATCTCGGAACTTTTGTTGAAGGGCGCAAAGTATTGCTTATCACCCCGGAAGGCGGCAAACTAGCCGTAACACCAATGCTAAATTCGGTTCAAAATAAACAATTTCGCACAGCAGAGGTATTGATCAAAACTGATGGGGCAATGGAATCCGAAGTAAATACAAAATATACAGGCTATCAATATGATAATGTTTCATCACTTTTCGACGAAAGTCAGGAAGATCAAAAGAAAGAACTTCTTGATGATATTGGAATTCCAGGTTTGATAATTAACTCGTTTAGTTTTGAAGCCAAAAAGGAGAAAATTCCTGAAGCCCTCGAATCAGTGACAATGACCGCTGAAAAGTATGCTTCAAAAACCGGCACCCGACTATTTATCCCAATGAATATACTTAATCAGAGAAAAAATTCTCCTTCGAAAGTAGAGAATCGTAAATCACCGGTAATTCAGAAATATTCTTTTCACGACAAAGACTCAATTGTTTTTCTATTACCCAAAACATATCAGGTAGAAACTATTCCTCGCGGCAAAACAATTTCCAACGAATTTGGTGAATATAATTCAACGATAACTATTCAAAATGATCATGCAATATATGTTCGTGATATAAAAATCAACATAGGCAGCTGGCCAAAAGAAAAATACCCGGCAATGGTTGAGTTCTATTCCAGCATTGTAAGTAACGATAAAGCAAAATTAGTGTTGAAAGAAGTGCCGCAATAATTCCGGGTCCGCACATTTAGGTAGGCTTCCATCAAATATTGCCTTTTCGATTTTATTATCGTTCCATTGAAAATCAGGACTTATTCCTACTTTTGTTTTTCAAATTTAGACGAACGAATGGAACTTTTTAACGACGAATATTTTATGAAACAAGCACTTCAGGAAGCCGGGCTGGCTTTTCATGAAGGCGAAGTACCTGTCGGAGCTGTGATGGTTTCTCAAAACCGCATCATTGCCCGTGCCCATAACCTTACCGAAACACTCACGGATGTAACTGCCCATGCAGAAATGCAGGCAATTACCGCAGCGGCAAATTTGCTGGGCGGAAAATACCTCAACGAATGCACTTTGTATGTTACACTTGAGCCTTGTGTGATGTGTGCCGGTGCCCTGGGCTGGTCACAGATTGGTAAAGTGGTTTATGGAGCTTCCGACGAAAAAAGAGGTTTTTCGCACTTTGCACCAAAAGCATTTCATCCAAAAACCGAAGTTGTTTCCGGAGTTCTGGAAAATGAATGTTCAAGTTTAATGAAAGAATTTTTCCTGAAAAAAAGGTAGAATGAAGGTAAAAGATAAAAGTAAAAAGGCAAAAATGCTCCTCTATCCTTTTTACTTTTAACTTTTCACTTTTGACTTTTGACTTTTGACTTTTGACTTTTGACTTGATGTTATTATAAACCCAACTTTTTTCAGATCTTCCCAATAAGCCGGATACGATTTTGTAACGACCATCGGATCGAGAATAGCAACCGGACCAACAGACTGGCAAGCCGGCGCAAATGCCATTGCCATTCGGTGATCGTGATAAGTTTCAATTTCAGGAACAGGCTGTTTTTCGAGTGGCAATGTTCCGTTCCATTTCAATTCGCCATGAGCCGGTTCTGTAATTTGCGCACCAAATTTGGCCAGTTCATCCTGAAGCGCGGCAATGCGGTTGGTTTCTTTAATCTTCAATGTCTCCAGCCCAGTAAAATGAAATGGAATTTGTTTCATCACACACAAAACCGCAAAAGTCTGAGCCACATCAGGGTTTTCAATAAAATTAAGCTGCAAATATTTTGGTAATGCTTGTCCGTTTTTTGTCAGTCGTGATCCTTTTTCGGTCGTCAAAGTTTGAATTCCCAATTGTTCGAACCATTTAGCCAAAACGGCATCGCCCTGAAGGCTTTCAGTAGTTAAACCAACCAGTTCCAGATCAACCTCACCGGCCAAAACGGCCATTTGATACCAGTAAGATGCGCCCGACCAATCACCCTCAACAGAGAATGGATGAGCCTTATATTTTTGTTCCGCAATACGAATTTCGTTACCTTTCCAGGCATGCTGAACACCGAATTGGGCCATAAGTTTCAACGTCATTTCAATATACGGACGAGACATGATCTTGTTCTTTAATCGCAAAGTCAGGCCATCTTCGATTGTCGGGGCAATCATAAGCAGTGCTGAAATGTATTGACTGCTCACGCTTCCGTCGAGTTCTAGCACACAGCCTTTCAGGTGCGATCCATATATTTTTATCGGCGGGAAACCTTCATTTTCGAGGTATTCGATTTTTGCCCCCAACTTATTTAAGGCATCAACCAAAATGCCGATTGGACGCTGTTTCATTCGGTCCGAACCTGTAATTACCCATTCTCCCACTATCTGCGAAAGAAAAGCAGTCAAAAACCGCATGGCTGTACCAGCATGACCAATGTCAAAGCGATTGCTATTCGAATTAAAAACCTGGCTCATTACACGAACATCATCGCTATCCGAAAGGTTTTCTATCGAATAAGGGCTGTAACTCAGCGCATGAATTATAAGTGCCCTGTTGGCAATACTTTTGGAACCGGGAAGCACGATGCTTCCTTTTAATGTTTGGTCAGTTTTTGATATGAGGTATTTCATTTTTTTGATTGTTTCGTGTTACGGATAAATTACAACTCGGAACTCGCATCCCGTAACCCACAACTTTTATAGTAATTCAGCGCTTCAATAATTAACTCTTTCGAACAATCCACATTAATTTCCACCTTCCCGATTTCAGGAATAAGCGTAAAATTGATGCGCTTACCTTCGTTCTTTTTGTCGTGAGTCATCAGTTGGTACAAGGCTTCGAAATCACTTTCCTGAATAGTAAACTTGCCGTATTTGGCAATCAGCCAATCAGAAATACTGTTTAGTTCGTCGATTCCAAGACCGCACTGTTTTACTGAAAGATAGAGTTCAGCAATCATTCCGTAAACCACAGCATATCCGTGCAAAATCGGATTGCCTGTTTTCATGGCATAACTTTCGAAAGCATGACCAATTGTATGACCAAAATTTAATGCTTTGCGAATATTTTGTTCTGTTAAATCGTTCAATACATGCCATTCCTTGATTGCTACAGAGTGTGCAATAATCTCCTGAAGCGCATCGTAATCGATATTTTTCATATCGAAAGTCAGCAGCTCAGCCCAGTGTTCGCGATTTTTAATCAACCCATGTTTTAGCATTTCAGCATAACCCGAAAGAAAATTTTTCTGATCAATCGTTTTCAGAAAATTGGTGTTGATAATTACTGAATTGGGTTCCATAAAAACACCAATCTCATTCTTCAACCCATTAAAATTAAATCCGGTTTTTCCGCCCAAAGAAGCATCAACCTGTGCCAGCAAAGTGGTCGGAATGTTAACAAAATCCATTCCCCGCTTGAACGTTGATGCAGCAAAACCACCCAAATCGGTGAGCATTCCTCCTCCGATATTGATCAGCAACGATTTTCTGTCGGCTCCGTTGTTGCTCATAAAATCCCAGACAAGACCAACCGATTGAATGTTCTTATTTTCTTCTCCCGAAGGAATAGTCACGCACGGGATAGAAAATTCGTCAATTACAGATTGAATCAATGGAAGACAAAAACCAGCCGCCGTTTTATCCGTTAGCAAAAACACTTTACCTGCAGGATATTTCTGAACTATTTTCCGAAGTTCGTCGGCAATGTGTTGTGAAAAGATAATATTTGAATGTACTTTTGAATCTGTCATAAATGTTCTGATTATACAATCGCCAAAGTTAACGTATTTTGCCAAAGGTGATAATTCAGCAGCCAAATGCCCGAATATTTTACAATTTTATCAGGAACCATGGAACTTTCGAATCAAAAAAGAAGCAAACAGATCAAACAATCCTTTAATGTTATTGGTGTTGCAATTGTGCTGATTGGACTCATCTTCCTCTGGATGAAAAAAGACACCATGACGTTAATAACTGCGGGAGTATTTGCAGTTTATGTTGGTTATTTTCAGTTTGCGAACCTGTGTTATGTGCATTTTAACTCAGACAACGGAAAAATTCTGATCAGATATTATCCGCTTATTACGATCACAAAAAAAGAATACGATGCTATCGAATTCATGCAAAAATCACTGGTAACATTCAACATAGAAAAGATGTTTGGATTTTCTGATTTAAGTATTGTGATCAGAACAAAACGAGGAGTTGCCGAATATCCGTCAATCAGTCTGTCTGCCTTAAGTAAAACCCAAATTGAGCAAATCAGTAATGAATTGTCAGAAATTATAAAGAATAACAAATAGGGTATTTACTTTCACTGCGGGATTGTTTATTTTTATGGTAAACATTTACAAATGGAACGCCCCGACGATCTCGCCTATAAAATCGCTATTTCTCTGATCCCTGGAATAGGATCGGTAATCGCCCGAAACCTAATTGCATATGTAGGAAGCGTGGAAGGCGTTTTTCAGGAAAAGGAGAGAAACCTAATGAAAATACCCGGGGTTGGCGAAGTTAATGCACAACGGGTTGTGAGGCAAAATGTACTCGACCGCGCCAAACGCGAAGTAGATTTTATCCATAAAAACCGAATTCAAACCTTTTTCTATCTCGACGAAAACTATCCCACCCGCCTGAAAAACTGCAGCGACGCGCCAATTATACTTTATTTCAAAGGCAAAGCCAATTTAAACCAAAGCCACATTATTTCAGTTGTTGGAACCAGAAATGCAACCATCTACGGCAAAGAAATGTGCGATGAACTGATTCACAGTTTTTCGGAAAAGAGCTATTCTCTTTTAGTGGTTTCAGGACTTGCTTACGGAATTGATGTGCATGCACACAAAGCCTGTCTGAAATACAATATTCCGACAGTTGGCGTTTTTGCTCACGGACTAGATAAAATTTATCCGGCTCTGCATGCGCCAATTGCCTCCAAAATGCTCGAAACCGGAGGTTTAATCTGTGATTTTGTAAGTGAAACGGAAATAGACCGGCAGAATTTTCTGCGCCGAAACCGCATCATTGCCGGACTGGCCGACGCAACAATTATTGTTGAATCGGCCGAGAAAGGCGGAGCACTGGTAACTGCCGACATTGCCAATTCCTACAATCGCGATGTATTTGCATTTCCAGGTCGAAGTAACGATCAGTTTTCAAAAGGGTGCAACAAAATCATAAAACTAAACGAAGCGGTTTTGATTGAGAATGCGGCTGACATTGAGAAGGCCATGAATTGGGATGTAAAAACAACAGCCACAAAATTTGTTCAGACTTCACTTTTTGTGGAATTAAATCCGGAAGAACAAAAACTCATTGATTTATTGAAAGGTGGCGACCGCTTTGTAGATGAAATCACCATTGAAACCCAACTACCGATGAGCAAAATTTCTGCTTTGTTGCTCGGGCTCGAATTTAAAGGAATAGTAACCAGCTTACCGGGGAAAATGTACCGGCTGAAGCAATAATCCTTAAAAATTCAGCCTTTCTTTCCATTTAGGAAATCGAAAATAAGCAACTATCTTTGCGGCATGTCAACATTCGAAGATTTAAAGATAAGTAAGTCGATCCTAAAAGCGATTGAGGAGCTGGGCTTTACCGAGCCAACACCAATTCAGGAGAAGGCTATTCCTATGGTTCGTTCAGGAGTAGATGTACTTGGGATTGCGCAAACTGGTACCGGGAAAACTGCTGCATACCTTATTCCACTCATCATGAAACTGGTGAAGGCAGAGGGAAACGATCCGCGTGCCGTTATTTTGGTTCCTACACGCGAACTCGCCATTCAGGTGGGCGAGGACCTTGAAGATCTTACTAAATTCACCAATCTGCGCCGTGCGACCGTTTATGGCGGTGTAGGCTGGACAAAACATGCAGAACTGATTAAACCCGGAGTTGATATCCTGGTTGCGACCCCAGGACGCCTGTGGGATCTTTATCGCGGAGAAGCTGTTTCCTTGAAAAAAATTAAAACACTGGTAATCGACGAGGCGGACCGGATGCTCGACATGGGATTTATGCCACAGATTCGTAATTTCCTGGAAATACTTCCAATAAAACGCCAAAATCTACTATTCTCGGCTACTTTTAATGCCAAGGTTGAAGAAATGAGCCATGAGTTTCTTGATTTTCCGGAACGCGTAGAAGTAGCTCCCTCGGCAACGCCTGCAGAACTCATTAGTCAGGTTTATTACAGTGTTCCTAATTTTCAGACCAAATTAAATCTGATCAACTATTTGCTTCGCGATGAAGAAGCATATTCCCGGGTGATCATTTTTGTGGGAACCAAGGAGAATGCCGAACAGGTCTTTAAAATCATCAAAAGAAGATCGGAAGGAGAAAAACGCATATTGCATTCGAACAAAGGGCAAAGCACACGACTGAATGCCATCAATGCCTTTAAAAGCGGGGCAATACGTGTTCTGATTACAACAGATATTTCATCTCGTGGAATTGACGTTGACATGATTAGTCATGTGATTAATTTTGATCTGCCTTCAAATCACGAAGACTATGTACACCGAATCGGACGTACCGCACGTGCAAACAAAACCGGTACTGCAATTTCATTAGTAAATCCGGCTGAAGAACTCAATCTGCAAAGAATTGAAGAATTGATCCGGATGAAAATTCCCAGGCTTGAACTTCCGGAAGATCTGGATTTGGTAGCTACAAAAAAAGAAGAAAACCAAACACAATTACGTGAGATTGATCGCCAGAAAAGAGCTGCTGATCCTACATTTAAAGGGGCTTTTCATGATAAAAAGTTTGTTCCCGGCAGGGACAGTAAAAAAGGAAAGCGAAATCTTCCAAAAGATAAAGCGAAGGAGAAAAAATTCAGAAAAAAGAGGTAGAACTCTTGATTTATGATTTAGTGTTAAACAGGGATTCCATCTTATTTAAAAAGATGGAATCCTTGCTGCATAAAAGGGAAAATAAAGCTGTGGACTGCCTATTTATTCTCCTTTCGTTTTCTTAATCCAATTGCGATCCACATAATACCAACTCCTATCAGACTATACCCAATCACGTTATTTACAGTAATTAAGAATATAATTCCTGCACCAAGAAAAGTTATTCCAATAGGAATAAATGCTTTATAATTCTTATTCATGATTTTATTGTACTATTTTATGTATCAAAAAGAAATGAATTAAATGTTCAAAAAGCGGTTAAAGTAATATGGATTTCCTCGATAGTATTGTTTGATTTTTAAAACAAATTAAAGGAAGACCTCTTTAAAGATAGAACTTACTTTAGAACATCCTGTGCTGCTAATACCAAAAACATAAAGTTTGTCGCTCCTCCTCCCAGTACATATTCGGTTTGCTGCCAGAAATAAGGCCATTCTTTTAACTCCGGAAAGTCAGGACGAATAATTCCGGTTCCGGATACTGAACCACCGGGAATAAATGAACGGTCGGCCCGATTGGCTCCGTAAGCCTGTGTCACCGAACGGGAACCTACCCCTGAAACGAAAGATGAGGTGTTTTCTCCGGGATGATTTCCTAAGACAAAGTTTAAGGCATTTAGCATGTATTTGGAATCAAAAATTTCAGGGAAACCTTTTTGCAGGAAATACTGGTTAACACCAAAACCCTGAATCGTCCATCCATCACCCCAAATGTGCGGGCGATAAGGAACACCAAACGGATTTTCATTTTGAACTTTATCAACCTCGGATTTATAATTTTCAGCGGCTACTAATACTATAGAGGTAAGTTTCTTATCATTAATTTGTTTTAGTACCCGGCCCAACTGTCCTATTAATTCGTTCCTTTTCAACGTTTCAGGCTGTGTATATTTTAGGATGTCAGTCTTATACTCTTCTTTGCCGGTGGTTAAAAGCAATTCAACAGCCGCAACGATTTTAGACCCGGAAAGCCTTGGATTTCCTGTAACATCAATTCCATTATATAAAGCCTCAGCAACACCAACCGACTGCATGGCAAGTGTATCATTGAACCCTTTTAAAACACTTGCTGCAGCAGCCAATGATTTTGCAACTTCCAGTTCGCGTCCTGGATTTTCTTCAGTAAATACGAGGCGATCGTCCAACTTACCTGATTCAGTTGCTGTTACTTCTTCATTTTTAAGCAATGGATTGTATTTTCTACAATCAGTCATGGTTGAACCATCGCCCAAATGAACATACTGGCGCAATGTTGGCACAATAATTCCGCGGTATAAACGGCCCAGGCTTTGGTAACCAGCTATAATTGTGATTGTTCCATGCTCCACCTGCTGAAGGATATCATTCTTGCCATCAGGACGATGAATTTCAACCAGATGTTGATTTTGATCAATGGTAGTTTCATCCCAGTCAGGATGAAATAGCTCATATGCCTGAGCCAGCACCCATACCGTTCCGGCCTGCGATTCAACCCGCAGATCGTAATCGCCCGCATCGTGCCATCCACCACGGTCTAATCCGGGAACCTGATCTAAAGGTTTGAATTTAGTGAGCGTGGAATGTCCTTGTGCATATCCGTCAAAATGATTTGTATCCAGCGGAGCCATCAGCGCATCGTCCATGTGGCAGAGACCATGCCATACGCGGTAACCTTCGTTAATACGCATGTGGCACATTTGCACCGGAAGAAAATATTCAAGAGTCGGCTGCCACACATTCCGGTCGTAAATTGCCGGACTTATCCGGAAAGGTTCAGTCGTGTTCTCAGCATATTTAATCTGATACATTCCCGGTTCTTTGGTTGCTGAAAAGTCGAACTGATATTCATTAAACCGAAGAAATTTCCCCCAGTTTGCAGGCTCCTGTGTTAGTATTTCTTCTAATCCGCCCTGTTCTGAAATGCGGTAAAGAGTTGCCTTTTCAATTTTCGGGTCGTTTTTATCAACTTCAATAACGGCTATTTTCTGCTGATCAGGATGATAACCTATTTGGCTAACATGCACGACTGGTTTTGAAAGAAAATTGGGCAGCACGTTGCAATTAACTACCCATTCAATCGCTCCCTTTGTTTTTCCGGGAGTAACAAGCGCCCGAACCACAAACCATCCGTTGTTGTGATAAAATCGACCATCCATTAACTGAAGTGGCTGTCCTTTACTTTCGATGATCATCGTTTGGGCTGCAGTTTCAGGAGCAATAGTTAATTTTTGACCAGTAGCCATCGGGAAAGCCTGCCAGTTGCCTTCAGTGTCTTTTTGCATTGGACCATTCGCCTGAAGCGGAAAGATTCCGGATTGCCCATCGAGATACCAGCTCTTGCCAAATAAAATAGCAGGGAATAATTCGAAATTAAATCCGACTTTCTTTTCCCAGCTATCCGGAAGTGGTTTATCCAGATCTACCAGAATACGGAACTGATTTCCTTCGCCAATTACCCGAACATGGTAAGTGAAATATAAATCAGGATAATCTATCGGATTAAACCCTTTACGGTTGATGCTTGAATCAGGATACGTACATTTTACGCTGATTTCGTTTTTTGAGCGGTCGACTTCGCGTTTACCAACCTTTGGGATGGGCTGCCATTGACCGGGAGTTGGCTCCAGACGCAAATCGCCATTAGTTGCTACACGCGTTCCGTTCTGAATAATTCCGACAGCACCCTGATGTCCTTCAGGATAAATATCGAAAAAGACCATCACATTCAATCCGGGTTTTTCGAAGTATTCATTTTCGTTAATTTGCAGCGATTGTGCAGTTAACTTACCTGCAACAATCAGAAATAAAATGGCATTTAAAAACAGGAAGGCTTTATTTTTCATTATCGTTTGGTTTAGATTTCAATCTTATGACAACAAGTAAGAGGTTTACCCCTACTCTTATTGTCCGATTCACAAATACGAACGATTAAAGATATAAAATTTAGATTTTGAAAATGGGGATTCATTCCATTTCCGAAAATAAAAAACAGCTATCCGTAAACGACAAAAAAGGTCATCATCGTTTTTGTCAAAAAATAAATGCCATTAAATTGAAAACCAATATGATAATTTAATCAGAAAAACATTGTGAGGCTGAACACCAAATAACTCTTTCATGTCGTGCCCATATTCAAAAGAACCGTCTGATGCAGAGTTTGTCCTTCCTTGCGACCAAACAAGAAATAACGTTGAGCCAGGCAAATACTCCCATCGGACAACCAGATTCGAGCGAAATTGTCTGAAATTAAAATTAGGGTTATCGAAAGAATAATCAGAAATTCCATCATTATTCTCGTCAACGGAGTAAACATTATTTGTTCTATTAAAACTTAGTTCATTGTTCTGATATATCGCGTATCTATCCTTGAATTTATCAGCATTGGTAATTGTTGTGCGTTTAAAAACGGTATATTTCCCTGCCGAAACAAATGGCTGACCGTAATATTCAAGAGACAGTTCAGGAGTAAATGTATAGTTTAAGCGGAATGTCAAACTTGCTGTTTTTTGATCCAGTGCAGAAAAAACATATCGGGGATCTTTATTCATCTCCAGTGTTGAAACATATTGTAATTCACTTCCGGACACATTATAACTCGGCGACAACGATAACGACAATGCATTTGTTGGCTTAATATCCAAACCGATCCAATACTCCTGATTCCGGTAACTTTTCAAATCACCAAAGCTCTGATAATTTCCTATATTGAATGATAGTTTCTTCGATTGATCTGTTGAGATATTTAAATTCATTTCTTCACCACCTGGCTGTGTGAAAGAAGGACCACCGCGCAAAAGATTTGTCGAAATATTTTCGCTGATGCGGGTAAAATTGCCATTGATTTGCCATCGATTCTTAAACTGAGAATAAAAATTGGTGTTAACAAAGGTTGATAATAATTTTCCTGAGAAATTCCAGTACATCCAGTAATTGGTGTTCAGGTAGAAATTATTGAATATTGAAAAGGGATTACGCACGTAATAGGCAGCCCAGGAACCATGGTGAATGACATCCGAATAGCGCATATATCCAATATCATTGAATTCCAATCCGGGTGAACGAACGGTAAAACTGGTTTCAAATTGCAGCCTCTTTTTACTTGATCTTCCCAGTTTAAATGTTCCACCATACCCTGCCAGCGAAGTTTGGGAAGAATCAACGGAAACGTAATTCGCATCGGGTCGCTGAAAATACCTGGCTGACGATTGCTGGGCATTAAGAATGGCTTCTTTCTTTCCTTTCAAATAACTGAACTCAGTATTTCCGGTCACATACCATGTCCGTTTTTTCCATTTATGACTGAAATCGATTCCACCGGTGTATGCCGCAGTTGGTAAGTAGTTGAGGGCAGGGTTCGTAATATCCCTGTTCACCGCAGTAACTATTCCGCCAAGTACTGTCTCCCCTTTGTTGAAGTCTTTCTGTAAACGCCCGACAAAATAATTGGTAAGTGGTTCAACCGATTCTTTTCGACGGATCCCTGCATTATCAATTACAGCATTTTCATTGGCTGTAACGCTTTCCAATATTCCAATTGAAAGTCCATCTTTTGTTTTTCCAGATAGCTTCAAGGCTCCAAGTATGGTTGATGATTCGGGAACATCGGCATATTCACCATCTGATAGATTTGGTGAATTGTGTGGATATCTTCCTATTCGTCTTGAATAGAAAAGATTGTCGGCACCCATATTGTGTATCACAATGGAATTTGAAGGTTTAAACTGATAGATATTCTTTCCTTCGACAAAGAAAGGCCTTCGCTCTGAAAAGTAGGATTCAAAAGCACTAAGATTTACTTCCGATGGATCGGCTTCAACCTGACCAAAATCGGGATTGATGGAAAAATCAAGTGTAAGATCGTTGGTAATGGCAACCTTCCCATCGAGTCCTGCTGAAATTGAGCTCTTTTTTCCATCGAGGAATGGATTATCAGGATCTTTTTCGAAACGTTCCATCCTTGCAACAGTATATGGCAGTAATTCAATCTGCTTTTTGGGCTTGATACCATTTATACCATGTAATTCGCCATACAGGTGAACCTGACCTGGAGATCCTTTTGGAATAAATTGCCAGGTTGAGCGTTCCTCGAGACGGAAAATATGACGCATTAGCTGGATTCCCCATATATGCTCAGCCTTTTTTCCAAACCGAAGCTGACTTAATGGAATTTTCATCTCGGCGCACCAGCCCTGATTGTCGATCGAAGTTTTGAGGTACCAAATTGGATTCCAGCTTTCGTCCCAGTTATTACCATCCTGTGTAACGGCTTCATCTCCTTTGGCACCCGAAGCCATAGCCGTAAAAGAGAATGCCGTTTGCTGATCGTAATAGCTATCAATATTGATCTCCACCATATCGCCATCGAAGTTATCCCTGCGGGATATTCTGCGACTTATCTTTTCCGGTTCAGTATCGTAAGCACGAATAAATACATACAGGTTATTATCATCGAATAGTATCTTAAATGCAGTTTGCTGAGAGGGTGGTTTGTTTTCGTATGGTTGGGTTTGAATAAAATCGCTCTTCCATTCCACCTTGTTCCAGCAGGAATCATTCATCAGCCCATCAATTTCCGGAGCATGCTTTGTAAATGCAGTCTGGTAAGTTTTCTTTTCGATGGTCTGAGTATGGCCGGTTGAGTTTAAAATAAGCAACAGCAGAACAGCTGTTGTAAGAATCAAATAAATCCGTTTCATTAAGCAGTGTTTAAGTTTATTTTCATGGACATTCAGAATCAAAGACTATATTTTTTTAGAATCGTTACACTTCATGTCCAATCTTTTAATAAAAACGCGATTTAGAAAATACAAAAGGCGATTTAGAATAGTTCCAAAACCGCCTTTTATTAAAATTAATGAAGTCGATTATTCTAAAATAAGCTCGATAACCGGAATCTCTACATTGGGTTTTATTACTGGTAAACTAAGATTTAAATCTCCTGACGTTTCACCTTCCTTCATCCCATGTTCTGTGCGTTTCGATATTTTAATTTCTGATGCATCATGCAAAAACTGAGCATATTTTACTTTTCCGGCATAACCTGGTAAAGTCATGTTCTGCAACGGATAATCTAAAAGATGAACATACAAACGATTGGTGGCCGGATTGTAAGTAAGTAAACAATTATCCGGAACTTTAAACTCCTCCGGTGCCTGCGTGCAACCATAAATCGACCGGCTGTTTAATTTCATCCATTCGCCCATCGCTGCCAATCGTGATTGGGCGCGCTCATCAAATGTTCCGCGGGCGGTCGGACCAACATTCAACAATAGATTTCCACCTTTACTTACCGATTCGATTAAAAGATCGAGCAGTTGTTTGCTATCTTTCCAGGTTTGTTCGTCGCGGTAATAGCCCCATGATCCACTGAAAGTCTGACAAGTTTCCCATGGTACTTTTTTCCCGTTTACTTCAGGCCATTTCGCTACTTTATATTGCTCCGGAGTTGTAAAATCCCAACCATCTTCATATTCTTTCAAATCGAGGCGATCGTTGACCAAAATTCCCGGCTGAAGTTGCCGGATCATTCCGAGAAGTTGTTCAGAGCCCCAATCATTGTGACCTTTACCATTTTCACCCGGATACGAAAAATCGAGCCATAACATATCCACCTTTCCGTAATTGGTCATCAACTCGCGCACCTGATTATGGAGATATTCGCGGTATTTACTCATATCACGGGTTTTATTCATTTCCGCCAGTTTCGCTTTATCATCAGTGCGAAG
The DNA here is from genome assembly GCA_041736275.1 of Prolixibacteraceae bacterium. GTDB lineage: Bacteria > Bacteroidota > Bacteroidia > Bacteroidales > Prolixibacteraceae > Aquipluma. The sequence continues at coordinate 165,857 of JBGSUC010000028.1, read as the reverse complement.
AGGATGCATCCGGTCGATTGTAAAATCAGGATGATGCCAATCGATCAGACTGTAGTAAAAACCAATTTTCAGCCCTTCCGCCCTAAAAGCTTCAACCCATTCTTTTAGGAGATCTTTTCCAACAGGCGTGTTTACTGCTTTGTAGTCGGTAAATTTAGAGTCGAACAAACAAAATCCTTCGTGATGTTTGGTTGTAATTACGGCATATTTCATTCCTGCCGCTTTGGCCATTTTCGCCCATTCGCGTGGGTTATATAAATCAGGATTAAAATTATCGAAGTACTTCTGGTAATCTTCGTTCGTTAAACGTTCGTGGTTTTTAACCCATTCGTGTCGGGCTGGAAGTGCATACAAACCCCAATGAATAAACATACCGAAACGATCGTTAGTCCACCATGCCATCCGTTCCTTCTTCTGTGCATCAGTTTCATTGAAAAGTTTTTGCTGGGCATTTACCGATTGGTTACACCATGCCAGAATTAATGCTATTACAATTAATTTTTTCATTTGTAGCTGTTTAGGTTAAATATTCAAAATAAAAATCGTTGGTTTTAAATTAAGCTAAAAGTAAGGTATTCAGCCCAAAACACAATCCTGTACTGTGCTGAATACAAATGTTCTCGAACACAAAAAAAAGCGGCTAATTCATTTCTGAAAAACCGCTTATGAAATGCCTTTTCTATGCCTTAAACCATCCGCTATTTCATTTTATCAAGGTAAAGTTTTCTCAGTTTCTGAAGGTATTCTGGACCAATCTTATCGGAATAAATACGAACGACCTCATGTAATTCACCATTATAGTAAAAGGCGCCTTTAGCTGCATCGTATTTACTTTCAACCCAATTGTATTTTACCTTGTTATTCATTTCGTCGAACTCATCCCAATGCAAGTGATAAGGAATTTCGATGTAGGCATGGTTTTCTTCACGTTTATCCAGAAAAATATTTTCAGCGATTTCTTCCAGAGAAAAGAATTTAATAATTCTGACTTTTACATCCTCGTCCTTGTATTTTTTCGATTTGCGTAAGAACCGGAAGCCTTTTTCTTCAAATGATCTCTGCAGTTTCTCAAGTAAACCGTAGTCTTTCAGATGCCTGACACGCAGTACATCGTATTTTTCATCATAAATATGCAAAAATCCTTTCCCCGCATCAAAAGAAACATTATAATCAAGTTGAATCTTTTGTGAGGCGCGCATAATATCTTCAAGCGGATACTGTTCTTCGAGAGCCAGATAAAGATACATGGGTTTGGCTGTCATTGGAGCATCATTGAAATAATCAGGAAATGGTTTGAGGGCTTCAAAAACCAGAGTCCCGGGCAGGATCTTTTGATCGATTGTAAAAACAGTTTCAGTTTTTGTTAAGGTTCCAAAAACTTCGAATTGTTTGTTCTTTTCCATATGATTAGTTTTTTTGGTTTGATTACTTTAGCAGAGATTTATTACAGGAATTGAATGACTACAAAATACATAAATATTGATCAAGTTGGACAAGTTTCGTTTACAATTAATGAACGATCCGCAAGAATCAGGCTAAGTATAAAGTCTAATGGTGAGATTGTGGTTTCAATGCCAAAATCTGCCATTTACCGTGATGCCATCCGCTTTGTCGAGTCTAAAACCGACTGGATTACTAAACAACAATCCAAAATCAAAGCTGGTTTAACAATATTTGCTCCTGAAAGCTGTTTTAAAACAAGATTTCATAAACTGGCTATTACCAAAGGTAATACAGATAAGGTGTATAACCGGGTAGGTAATGGAGTCATTCAAATATTTATTCCTGAAAAGGTAAACCACGAGCAACCTAAGGTTCAGGAATTTATAAAAAAAACACTGATTGATGTGATGCGTTGGGAGGCCAAAATTTATCTCCCAAGACGAACCAAAGAACTCGCAGAAAAGCACGGTTTTAAATACCAAAATATTAGTATAAAAAATACTAAAACCCGATGGGGAAGTTGTTCGTCGACAAACAACATTAACCTCAACCTTCATCTTATGCGTGTTCCGGAACATCTGATCGATTATGTGCTATTACACGAACTATCACATACGATAGAGAAAAACCACGGTCCAAAATTCTGGCAGCTACTCGAAAAAGTATATCCGGATGCACGAAAGGCGGATAAAGAGATGAACAATTACCGAACACAAACTTTTTAAGATATTCCGGTAAAACAAACTATTTTTACGAAAAATAATCTCAGGATGAACTGGAACCAGATCATTTCGACCACCCGATTGGGACAGGAAGAACTTGTAACTAATGAAAATAAACATAGTCGTACTCAGTTTCAGCGCGATTACGACCGCATCATTTTCTCATCGCCTTTCCGGAGAATGCAGAATAAAACCCAGGTTTTTCCTTTACCCGGAAGTGTATTTGTACATAACAGACTGACTCACAGCCTCGAGGTTGCCAGCGTAGGTCGTTCGCTCGGAAGCATGTTTGTTGAAAAAGCGGAGAGCGAAAAAATGGAAGTCGAAAATCCACTTTTTCAGGAAATTGGCTCTGTTGTTTCGGCTGCCTGCCTGGCACATGACATGGGAAATCCACCATTTGGCCACTCAGGCGAAGATGCGATTGCTCAGTTTTTCAAAAAGAGCAATGAACCAAGACTAAAAAATGAACTCTCGGTTGCTGAACGAAAAGATTTTTTGCAATTCGATGGAAATGCCAATGCACTCCGACTATTAAGTCATCAGTTCAACGGTCGTCGCGAAGGTGGTTTTGCTTTAACCTATTCCACTTTGGCTTCAATCGTCAAATATCCTTACGAATCGTTGCTAACCGAAAAACCTAAGTTTGGTTTCTTTCAGTCCGAAAAAATGATTTTCGAACGAATAGCAAATGAACTTGGACTTATCCAAATCAGCAATAATCCATCGAAATATGCCCGACATCCACTGGTTTTTTTAGTCGAAGCTGCCGACGATATTTGTTATCAGCTCATGGATCTGGAAGATGCACACAAACTTAAGATTCACAATTTCGAGGAAACACGTTCTCTTTTGATGAATTTTTTTGATCAGCAAACAGAGGCAAAACAGATTGGAAGAATGAACGAAACACTCAATCTGGTGACTGATCCGAATGAACAGATAGCTTATTTACGTGCTAGTGTCATTGGCAAATTAGTTAAGCAATGCGTGGAAGTTTTCTGGTTGAAACAGCCTGAGATTTTATCCGGAAGTTTGCAGAAACCATTGATTGATCTGGTTGAGCAAACATCAATTGCGGCTATAAAAGAGATTAAAGAAATTAGTGTCAGGAATATTTATAATGACCGCTCAGTGGTTGAGATTGAGATTTCAGGATATCAGATCATCGGAACTTTACTCGAAGTATATATTGAAGCCATTCTAAATCCGAAAGAAGCTTTCTCAAAAAAGCTTTTAATGCTAATTCCCGATCAGTACCGGGGCAATCACTCATGGACCTACGAAAAAGCACAGGCAATTGTTGACTTTGTTTCCGGAATGACCGATTTATACGCACTCGATTTGTATCGCAAAATTAAAGGAATCAGCATCCCGGGCATCTAAATGGCACTACAAAATAGGTTTATAACTAATTTCATTTCTTAACATCTTTATCTACAGATGGAGCAAAAATCTTACTCTTTGGCAAGCGCTGAATTGCAATATTTCTCCAGAAGATTTTAGCGTTTTGCCCGTTAAGCACCTGAAGCGAAACAAAACCATTACCTTCACCCATATTCTCATCAACAAAATCACTCATTTTCTGATCATTCAACCACGTCGTCGCATGATTTCCAATTACCTGTATTCTTAAGTCATTCCATATTCCGGATAGTAAAACACCCTGGTGAAGTTCCAGTGTCAGGACTTTTGCATCCGGACCATACGATTTGTAATCAGGCCTGGCATCTTTTCCCAACAAAGTAACCTGAACCTGCCATTCACTTATTTTGGTTCCTTCTATCGTTGATCGAAATGCAACCATGCACTTTTCATTTGGTTCGTGCGCTATTTCGAGGTCCATGATAAAACTTCCATATTGCCCGGCAGTACCAAGATAACCATATTGCTTATCCGGGCTTCCCTCATATACAAGAAGACTGTCTGAAACATACCATTTTTCGGATCCATAAATTTTCCATCCGTCCAGATTTACTCTGTTAAACAAAGGCTCCGAGGGATTTTGCGCATTGGCAGACAAAAATCCGGAAATAGTCAGAGCCACGAGTAGAAGTATTCTCATTTAATCTCCTTTTTCAAAAGTTTAACGTTGTTTTCGAGTCGGGTAATTATTTCATTCTTATCGCTCAACTGTTTTTTATAGCTTTGAATATCACTTTTAAGCTTATCGGTCGCAGCTGTCAACTCAGCTATTTTAGCATCCCGAACAGTTAAATTTTCCCGTAAAACCTGTTTCTCATCTCTCTCACGATTCAAATCAAACGAAAGTTGTGTCATTTCATCTTTCAACTTCTGAAAGTCGTTTGAAACCTGATTCAATTCGGATTGTTTATTAGAAAGCAGCTGCTTTTGTTCAGCCAGATCTTCTGTCATTTGTCGTTTTTCGAATTCAAAAGAATATTGTTTTTCGCCAATAGCAGATTCCTTCGCATTTACTGTTTTAGCAAGCCTCGTCACTTCTCCTGTAAGTGAATCGATGTATTGATTCTTAATCGCATTACTTTCCATCAGTTCATTTTTCATTTGCTCAAATTCGGCGATCATTTTATCGATGCGCGAATTCTTTCCGTCAACTACCGAATTCAATTCCACAACTTTCATATCAAGTTTTCGTTTTGCAGAATCTAATTCAAGGTATTTTTTTTTCGAAACACAGGAAGTATTTATAAAAACGGCAAGAACAATTAGTAGAATAACAGATATTTTTCCAGTCATGAGCTTTTTTTTATAAAGATAATATGAATATGCCCTAATGTAACGTTATAGCTTAACAAATTCGTATATTTCAAAATATTATCTAAGGATATCACTATGAAACAATTTCTGTCAATCACATCCATTCTATTATTATTTCATGTTTTTTCTTATGCACAACAGGGAAACACCTTACTGAAAGGGAAAGTAATTGATCAGGAAACAAATGAAGGAATTGCATTTGTCAGCATCGGCATCGAAGGAACTTTTTTAGGCACTGCCACGAATCCAGACGGCAATTTTGAATTAAAAGTTCCGGAAGAGCAACTATCAAAAAGCCTTTATTTTTCAGCAATCGGATATAAAAACATCAGCTTTCCCATTTCTGAATTAATACAGAAACAAGACCTTACAATAAAACTCATTCCGCAATCGTACAATATCCAGGAGATTGATGTGGCTGCCGAATCGAAAGTTTTGCAACGCATTTTACGCACTGCATCCGAAAACATCTCCAGTAATTACATTTCAGTTCCAATGAATATGAAGATGTATTACGTGGAGCAAAAATCAACAGGCATTACTGCTGGCAAAACCGCTAAAACCATTGTCAATTTGTACGATGCAAAGGGTTACTCCATACCTTCATGGTCGGATGCTTTTAAAAGTCGCTCATACGAGATTACTGAGGCTCAGTCTGATTTTACTGCCAATACTTTTCGTGTTGCGGCGAATAGTCTCGACGAATTGCTCGAATCGGATCCGGCAAGGCTGTCGAATATTGTCCTAAACCCAAATCTGCTGAATGATTTTAAACTTACGATGGAAGAAAAAACAAGGTTTAACAATGATTCGGTTTGGATTATTTCGTACGAAGCACTGAAATTGGATCTCGCTCATACCGGATCATATTATCCGACAAGTTTTCGAGGGAAAATTTACATATCGCAAAGTAACTACGCTGTATTGCGAAACGAAATCAACCTGACTGAAGGCAAATCAAATCAGCAAGGCCGATCGCTGGCAGCGAAAAGCAACCCGATTACCAAGATACAACGAAACATTACCACCGGATACAAAAAGGTAAAAAACAAATATGTTCTGGCCTACATCGATTCTGAAAAACAATACACTTCAAACGATAAAGAATCGGTTTACGAATCAGGCAAAATCGTAATTTTAAATATTGAGACTCAAAATACAAAGCCAGTTAAAGGACGCGAATATTTTACTGAAATAAAGCCAAACAAAATTTTCTGGCAAAACTTTGTCGCACCATCCTATTAATTTTAATTTGAAAAAGATGAAAACAAATTTTGACGATTACAACAGCGACAAAATGGTAAATGACCCGGATAATTACAAATGGGGAATCATCTATTTTAATCGAAAAGACCGTCGGGTGATCGTTCCAAAATACAATAAAGTGATGGGATGGACATTTAACTTCGGAAATTTATACTCCTACCTGATTATTTTAGGTATTATTTTAGCTCTCCTGATTTCCATGCGATTAGGTTGAATACACGCTAAAACCTTCATCCAGCAAAGGATTGCGCGATATTAAAACAATTGAACCGAAATGCCAATCCTTAAAAATTCATAATAAAGTTAAAAATCAGGCATATAAGTGAATAACGTAACAACATTTTTACGACATTTGACGTTCTATTTCGAAAATATAAGAGGCGGAGAAGATTATGGTCGCGGTATTGAAAATCATTCAGGTATTTTTGTTAGCTACAGTTAAATATGTAATTACATTTCCATTTGCATTGCTTATTGGCTTAAACTTTCAACAAACATTAATTGCAGTAACGTTAGGGGGAATCGCCGGATTCTTCTTTTTCTATCATTTTAGTGGGTTTGCAATTAGGCGATTTCATCATGTAAAAACGTTTATGCGTAAGCATATTCCGATTGCTATCCGATTAAAATACAGACAGCTTATTATTTGGCGAAAGAATTTCACCGGAGAACGTGTATTCTCAAGAAGAAATCGTCTTATTGTAAGCTTTCGTGCGAAATTCGGATTAGCTGGAATTATTATTTTATCACCGGTAGTTTTAAGCATCCCAATTGGTGCATTTCTCCTAAATAAATACTACTCAAAACATAAACTGGCCAGACCTTATATGGTTTTATCCATATTAAGCTGGACTGCTGTATTTGTTGTATTTGCACTTATTTTCCCACACTGGATTCGCTAAGAATTGAAAGTTAGATTGGACGACTCGTTTAGTTTTAATAAGACTCACATTGTCATCTTCTTCAGGCGTGCCCTATTTTTTAGAATTAATTCGCGGTCAGCTTCCTGCCAGTCAATCAATTCCCATTCAACAAAGCAAAACCAGCGCTTGGCAACATGTTCATTTAAAGAGATTTCCCCGGAAGAAATATTACAAACAAACGGAATCAACCGAATCCGTTCGATTTCGTATTCATAATCAATGTATTCCATTTGAGATAATACTTCGATCTGTAGACCAAGCTCTTCCTCAACTTCCCTTACTACACATTCAGCTCCCGTTTCTTCAGGATTAATTTTACCACCAGGAAATTCCCATTTCCATGGATGACTGCTTTCCGGTCCGCGTTGAACTGCCAGAATTTTCGTACCATCAAGAATTACAGCACAGGTAACTTCAAGCATCTTGTCGATTTTATTACAATACAAAGAAGCAGAAAATTTGGTTTGAATGAAGTTACCCTAACATCTGGTTTCTGAAAAACCTAAACTCATTGTTTATTTTCAGTGAAGTTCATTTATCTTTAGTGCAAAAAACTGCAAATACATTTTTTGAGATGACAGAAGATGAAGTACAAACCTGTATTCAATCGTGGGAAAATCTGGCCTTATTAGTAAGGTATATTACCGATTACCCGGAACATCTGGATATCTTAATTACCAAAACACTGGATGACAGTCAACCCGAGAACTGGAGAGCTGCCTGGATGGTTGATAAAATACATGACCTGTATCCTGAACGTGTTGTTCCTTACTTCCCGACACTGACCCAATTTTTAATGACAACTCTAAATTCCGGAAAAAAGAGACATATTCTGAAACTACTTAGTCTGCATGATATTCAGGAAGAAAATATGGCGTTGTTGTTGAATTATTGTATCGATGTTTTTACGAATGCAGCGGAACCGGTAGCGGTACGTGTGCATGCAATGCAGATATTATTCAATATTGCTCAAAAAGAACCGGATTTTTCCGGAGAACTGATTGAATTGATTGAACATGAAATTGAATACCATGGTTCGGCAGGAATAGCTTCAAGAGGACGAAAACTATTGAGAAAACTATCGAAGCCAGAAAAAATCTGAAATACAGGATACCTAACAAGCACATTACGCATCCTAACCTTACTATGCTAAAGCGAATACTTGTATTTTTCTATTCTTTCAGGAAAGCTTCTTTTAATTCCATCAACTGTTCATCGTTTAATCCTTCCGGTTCGGTTCCTGATTGCATAGCCATAAACCAAATCTGAGCCGATTTCGAAAGAATATCAATCATATCAAATGCATCGGAAACTGTTTCGCCAATAGCAAAAGCTCCATGCTTTTCCCAAATCACCACTTCATGCCCTTTTTCAAATCCTATGATTGTAGCATCGGCAATTTTATGGCTTCCGGGCAAAATATACGGAACCATATATGCGCCTCGAGGAACAAACACGAAGGCTTCGGGATGCATTCCCCATAAGGTTTTATTTAAATTTTCAGCAGATTGGAACCTCGGAATCTGGGTCATCGCGACTAATTCATTCGGATGCGTATGAACCACAGCCTTGTTTTTAGAACCTTTACTGACAAGCAAATTATGAACAGCTAAATGGGTTGGCAATTCAGATGTAGGTCGGAAATTATACAAATTACGCTTTTTCATGGAAATGATGTGGTAGCCACTTCCCTTCTTATTCATTTTGATGATACAGGCATTTTTCATTGGATTTACGGCCAGATCCCGCATGCGCTTACCTGTTCCTGTCACAAAAAAATAGAGGTTCGCCAGAGCATCGTAACTGCGATCAAGCTTAAACAAGGGAAAATGATCCAATTCCAACTCAACCTCAGTCATTAAATCCGACAAGTTCACTGATATGTTACCCGCATTTCTTTCTGCCCAACCTTTTTGCCACAGGTAATTTGCCAAATCTGCAACTTCACAAATTGTTTTCGCTATCTTTTTGTTCTCTTGAAAAAATTCCATTATATATAAAATTCGTGTCTTTATTATACCTCAACAATCCGTATTTATAATCTATCAGCCATACAGACCAACCGTTCATCTGATTATAGTCTAATCGGTCAAAAATACATGTCTTACTCCCCTTGGGCATGTTTTGCCGGAATATTCGCCCTATTCTTAACAATCAGTTTATACACGATATAAAAAACGACAAGATGCTGAACATTAAAGCCTAATGGCCAGGAAACTTATCCTTTGGTTTCGAAGTAAAAAGAAACATACATGTCAAACAGAAAAATTACGTCCAAAAATGATGTTGAAAAATAAATTTTTATATTTTTGCACCGTCTTTACAGAAAAGACAACTAAGGATTGACCCGTGGTGTAATTGGCAACACAACTGATTTTGGTTCAGTAGAGTCCAAGTTCGAGCCTTGGCGGGTCAACTAGATAATTGTCCTGTGGTGTAATTGGTAACACGTCTGATTCTGGTTCAGAAGAGTTTAGGTTCGAGACCTAACAGGACAACATTTCAAAACAAAAACCTCTATAGATCAATGATTTATAGAGGTTTTTGTTAACAATACGGCAGCGTTTCGGTTTGGATACAATCATTTTATTTCACTAAAACCATATAGATTATTTTACTCCCACTGAAAAGCCAGATACATGCAAGGTTTACTGCCGGTGTTGCGAATAGCATGAGGAATATTTGATCCCAAAAAATACACATCGCCAACGTTACCTGCATAAATGCCGTCCCCAATTTCCATTTCAGTTGTTCCCTCCATCATAATCACAATTTCGGCGGGTAAATGAGTATGTGGTTCATGGCTTTTTATTGCAGGGTTTAATGTTGTAGCATGTATTTCAATCCGTTCAGACATGGCGGATTTACGGTCAAAACACTTACGAATACCACCTTTTTCGTGAACAGTAAATTGAATATTATCCCAATCAAGAAGTACCGAACCACCAGCGTTTTCTCCACGTTCCATATTAATTGGTTGTTTCGATTTGTACTTTATTGTGTAGAAAGTTGCAGTTGATTTTCCGGTATTTTCTACCTCGTGTTCATCCCGAGGCATAATTAGAGCCAGACTCCCCTGCTGGGCTTCCTTGCTTTCTTCATTTACTTTTATTTTTAACAGACCTTCTTTAACAAAAATAATTTTCTCATAATCCGGATAAACCTGACTTCCCTGATAACCTTTTCCAGGTTTAAGAGTTATAGTTTGAATCTCGAAATTTGCAAGATGCGTCGTCTCTCCATTAATCAATTCACGTTTATCGCCAAAATCGGTTTTCATTACATGGGCTTTTGAAAAACTATAAACTTTCGATTCAACATGTTTCAGTTTTGGCACATAGCTGAACATTACGATTACTCCAATAAAAAATGCAATTACTTTCATCTTATGTTTTAATATTAATTCTATTAATATCAGACCATTAAACAACTATTATTCCGATAAAATTAATAAAACCCAGAAGAATATTATCAATTCACAGTATTATAAACATAGTCTTATGAATTGAATTTATATTTGTTTTAAACCATGTAAGTCAAATAAGACGTAGTCATCTGAATTCAATGTTCATATAGATTAAGCTAAATAAAGGATGTTCGAGACCCAGGGACAACAATAAAAAAGCCTTCGAAATAAATAATTTCGAAGGCTTTTTTATTTCAAATTATGCTAATCCTACTTTCCTGTTAAATTCTTAATAAGATCAACTTCTTCTTGTTTGTAAGGAGCTCCGTCTTTATGGAAAATTTCGTGAAACCAAAGTGCTGGTTCAGATCCATCGGCCATAGGTTCGTCCCAGGCATATTTGGTATTCGATTTTCCGTCGACCAAACCCCAGTTGATAGCTCCAATATTTTGTTCTTTCAGCATCGGCATGATGTTGGTAAACAAGCTATTGTTGCGTCTTGCCATATATTCGGTACAAACCAGCGGGCGACCATAAGTTTTCAAAGTATCAATGGCGGCCTGATGTTTTTCAGGGCTTTCGTAGTTGTGGTAAGTAATAATATCCGAATTTTCTACCTGGAATTTATTCAGTTCGCTCAGGCTAAGGTTCCATACCGCTGAAGACAAAGGTTGTGAAGGATTAACTTCGCGTCCCCATTGAAATGCTTTTTCGAGTAATGGCATCGACCGGTTTCCGTATCCTGAATTTCCGGGTTCATTGTACATGTCCCAGATAGCAATGCGCTTATCGTCTTTAAACGTTGTAAGAACGTCTTTCACATAGCTTTCAAGTGTTTTTATGAGTGTTGTGTCGGAATACAACAATTCGCCCGGATCGCGCACCCACCCTGAATTATGAACTCCCGGTTTCGGATCGGGTTGTTTGCCTGCCTGGTAAGTTGGATTCCAGCAATCGTCGAAAAATACAAATACGGTTTTGATACCATGTTTACCGGCAATTGTCATATAGGTATTCATGCGGCCTTTGAATCCTTCCGGATCAACCTGCCATGCCACATGGTGAAGATAAACGCGCATGACATTCATTCCAATTCCTTCGGCCCAGCCCAATTCGCGATCGATGGTTGTGGTGTCGAACGATTCAGCCTGCCAGGTTTCCAACTGATTGATTGCTGTACTTGGATTAAAATTACTTCCACGTAACCAACCGTTTTCGGAACTCCATTGCTGTGCTTTTTCTGGTGTCCAGCGTTCAGCCGCTTTTTGCACAGCTGGTTTGTTCTGGCACGAAGTTAAGGCCAGTGATCCGGCGATTGCCAGAATAAAAAGTGATTTTTTCATTGGATTGTGTTTAAAAATTGAATTGTATAAATAGGTTTTTGTTATTTGATAAATGTCTGTTATTCGGTTTCTCCTGAAGGTAGGTTCAGCTTTTGACCTGCCGGGATTGCGGAACCAAAATTAGGTGTGCCATCGTTATTCCACGTAAATGATTGCATACGTACATCGCGTTCCCAGCCGGGAGTGATACTTTTCTTTGAATGGAAAATGATCCAGTCTTCTGTATCGTCCGGCGATTTAACAAACGAACAATGACCGACCCCGAAAACTTTTTCGTTTCCCTGAAAAACCGGACCTGTCTTTTTCCAGTTTGAAGGATCGAGAAGATCACCGTCTGGATTAATCAATTGCAGCATTCCCTGGCGGTACTCGACCAGCCACGATTCACGGCACGAATAAATAACAAATACCTTTTCTCCGTTTTTCAGAATCTCAGGACCTTCATTCAGATCAAGCGGACCACCTGTTTCCCAACTTTCAACCGGCGAAGAAAGTTTCACACGATTCCCTTTCATGGTCCAGGGATTTTCCATTTCCGAAATGTACAAATGCTGTGCAGTTGCATCAGTAGATTCCTGTTTGATCCAACCCGACCAAATGGCATATAGTTTTCCTTCGTGCTCCAGAATGGTCATGTCGATTGCCCAAACATTAGATGAAGAATCAGCAGAATTATCGCCAGTGTATAAAACACCCATATCCTCATAATCACTGAAAACATCGTCAGTTTTTGACCTCAAAACACCGGTACGCTGATAAATAAACGGAGGACCAGACTCACCTGCTGCATAATAAACATACCAGCGACCCTGGATAAAGTGAATTTCAGGAGCCCACACGCAGGAACGGTTCCATCCGGTTGCAGGTGCTTGCCAGATATTTTTTAGCTCGCCCTTTTGCGTCATCTTTTTCGATTTGGAAACGATGATCGAATTGTTGGCTGAAAAGCAGTAAATATAATCGTTGCCGTTTTTTGTCATCCACGGATCAGCGCCATCCCAAACCGGATTTGTGAACATTTTATTGACTTCTTTTTCAATACTGGATTTTTTTTCGCTGCATCGTCCGAATGAAATTAGGGTGAGCATTGAGAGAATTAACAATCTTAGTTTCGTCTTCATTTCAAATTTATTTTGTTGTTTTTCTGCGCACTATTGAAACGTGGCATGAAGCCATGTATTCGATGAAGTTGCATTTGAATTAATTACAATTTCTTCGTAGTAATTTGTGCCTAAAGAATATTCCACCAGGCCAAAATTAATACGAAAATCAGATTTTGTTTGCTTTTTCAATAGGGAAAATGGCAAGGCAAGTTCAATCTGGTAGCCATTTGTGTCAGCTTTTACTTTACAACTGATTGTTGCCTGTTTTTGTTCTTCCCATTGCCCTTGGTATCCTTCATAAATTTTTATTTCACCTTTATAATTGCACCAGATTTTGTAAATTCCTGCATCAGGTTCGAGCAGATTTTGATTTTCAGCATCAACATACACGTTTATCCCATCCGCTTTAAGTGGATCTTTTGTGTCGGGAATGAGATTTTTATCGTTCACTTTTGCAACCCATTGTGGTTATAAGTAACAAAATTTCAATCTGATAAATTCTCATGTTTTTATTTAATTCGGTATATGTTCTTTATGGCTTAAAGGTCTTAATTATTCTTCAGTATCGGAGTTAAATAATTTTTATCGATAATCACAACTTCTTTTTCCCCGATGTTTTCTAAATTCACTGTGCTAATATACATGTTATGTGGATAAATCTGCAGCCTGCTGTTTAGGGCTTCCAATACAATAAAACGACAACAAACAATAATCCTCTGCAAAAAGATTTTACAGAGGATTATGTTTTATGATTCTGAAGACACAACTTATTTATAAATAGGCTATTGTTTATCGAAAACCATAATTTCAGATGTGTCGCCGTATGATGATGAGGCGCTAGTATTAATAACCATATTATCGCCATCCATTTTATAAATTTCAACGATAGTCATTTCGCCGTTGTCGCCCATCGGAAATTTCGTGTTAATTTCTACCGATTTCTTATCGTCTGAAACTGCCACAGTCGATTTTTTTTCCGAGTCTTGCCAACCTGTGTTTATGCATTCTTTACCGTCTAGAGTAAATTTATCTTTAATGGTAAAATCTCTGTCCTGAAAACTTGAATGCCTTTCCACATTCAGGTTATTTCCATCCTGAACAATTATGATTTCTTTTGGAGCCATGCTAAACTGGTCGCTCAACTTACTTTTTGAAGTATTTAACTTCCAGTTTCCTGAAAAATCAACTTGTGCGGAAACAATAACTGATATAAAAAATGCAGCTAAGAAAAATAACGTTCTTTTCATAATGTTAAATTTTAAAGTTGGAATGGTAAAGCAGAAAAATTAAGACGTTAACTGATCTGAAAATTAGATATTTTAACAAAATAAAACAATACTTATTTAACAGAAATTCTTCGTTTCATTTCCTGAAAAATTCATTCTGATTGCAACTAAAAAACAGCACTTAATTTGTGTGTAAATCAACTGATAAACAACACTTACTGACAAAGTACTCGCAGTAAAAAACCAAACCTATCCTATTAAAAAAATAGAAGGTAGAAAACAGACGAAATTTGCAATCAACAAGTTTCAGGAAAGAAAATACTTTGTTGCCAGACTTTCTAGCCGGTAATTTTTTGCACCATCATGATTCCATCTCTCACCGGAAGAATGACATTCTCAACTCGTGGATCATTTTGCACTAAATCGTTAAAATCCAATATGCCACGTGTCTGCTCTTCATTGGCAGCGTCCGGGTCCACTACCTTACCATCCCAAAGAATATTGTCGGCAAGAATGAACCCGCCTACAGAAATTTTATCGAAAACAAGCCGGTAATAGTCGCAATATTCGCGTTTGTCAGCATCAATAAAAACAAGATCAAAAGTCTGATTGATGGACTCTATAACTTGAATGGCATCACCAATGTGCTGAGTAATACGGTCAGACATACCTGATTTCAGGAAATATTTTTGAGTTAAAGACTGTAGTTCATCGTCAATTTCGATGGTGTGCAATTGCCCGCCTTTGGCTAGTCCTTTAGCCAGACATAAAGCCGAGTAACCGGTAAATGTACCGATCTCCAAAATGTATTTAGGTTTGATCATGCAACTAATCATGCTCAGAATCTGTCCCTGAAGGTGACCAGATAACATTCTCGCGCGGAGTAATTTAAGATGAGTTTCGCGGTCGAGTTCACGAAGAAAATCTTCTTCCGGAGAGATGTGCTCTAAAATATATTGATTGAGTAAAACGGAATCAGGCATTTTACTGATAAATTAATATGCTGTTTTGCGGCTCATTAAATATTTCGTTTGCAATTTCAAGAATCTGATTGCTCCCGATCGCTTCTATTTTCTTAAAAATGGCTTCCATTGGCTCGACCTGATTGAAAAACATATAGCTTTTGCCGATAGACAACATCAAATCTTCCCGATTTTCAGTAGAAATAGCCAACTGACCAATAAGCTGCTTTTTTGCACGGCTCAACTGTACTATTCCCATTTGTACTTCTTTCATTTTTTTTAATTCCTTATTAACCAAATGCAAAGCCTGTTCGAGGTTTTCTTTATCGGTACCAAAGTAAACACTGAATTCACCGGTATCAAAATAACCCGTATAGCTTGATTCAACGTTGTAAGCCATACCGTTTCGTTCGCGAAGAGCCATATTCAATCGTGAGTTCATTGATTGTCCACCTAAAATGTTATTTAGTAAAATCATCTGCATTCTACTCGGGCTGTAAATGTCGGGAGCCAAATTGCCAACTATGCAATGCGCCTGAAATGTATCTTTCTGTACAACCCGCTTTTCCGGTTGATAATTATAACTGTTCGATCGTTCTTTAGTGCGAATTTTCTCCGGAATAGACCCGAAATACTTTTCAGCAAGACGAATAAATTTTGTCATTTTAATATTACCTACCGAACTCAAAACGATTTGATCAGTATGGTAATTTTCATCCATAAATTTCAGAATACTGCTTTTATTAAAGGCCTTTATAAGTTCCGGAGTTCCAAGAATATTGCGTGCAATCGGATGACCATCGAACAGAATCTCCTCAAACTCATCGAAAATCAGTTCAGAGGGACTGTCTTTGTATGAATTTATTTCTTCAATTACTACTTCCTTTTCGCGCTTCAGTTCTTTGGCAGGAAAAGTACTGTTGATAAGAATATCGCTGATAAGTTCCATCGAACGCTGATAATATTCACTTAAAAATGTAGAATAAACAGCAGTTTCCTCTTTGGTGGTATAGGCATTCAGTTCGCCTCCAACATCTTCGATGCGGTTTAAAATATGAAAGGCTTTCCGTGTCTGAGTTCCTTTAAAAATAACGTGCTCAATAAAATGAGCGATGCCTTGTTCGTCTGCGGCCTCATCTCTCGATCCGGTATTGATCAGCACTCCAAAATGAGAAACCGGCGAATTTGCCTCCTGATGGATGATCCGGATTCCATTCTTTAAAACGAATGTTTGCATCATTTTCCTGAAAAAGTATATAAATTTTTGGTCTGCAAAAGTATGAAATAGCTATGACTTCATTATTAACTAATTGCATATTTATTTATAACAGAGCAATTAGGTATATGGATATACCAATAAAAGAGAAGTTTTGAATCAGCTACTTTAAAAATTATTTTTCAAAAGTGCAAATCAATGAAAAAGAACGGGTTAAATTCCAAGAACAAAAAAAATACAGGAGAAGAATTCATTTTTTTTTGTATTTTAAATATTTGGTCTATATTTGCAACCCGAAAGCGAAACGGAACAGCCAAAAGCGACGCTGAAGAACTTCTAAAAAAAAGTCCGCACCGGACTTAAAATGGTGCCATAGCTCAGTTGGTAGAGCAATGGACTGAAAATCCATGTGTCCCTGGTTCGATTCCAGGTGGCACCACAAAAGCCGGACACTGTTTAAATACGGTGTTCGGTTTTTCTTTTATATCAAGGGTTTCAGGCGGTTTTATATTTTACTGTTTTTGTCTAAATCCATTCAAATAGCATTCACCTGGTTAGTTTCATTCTAAATACATTCAAAAAAATGGCGGCGGCTCGATTGTTTATTAATGAAAAAACAATTAAAAAAGATGGTACAGCGGCGGTTTATGCGTTGGTGCATATAAATAATAAAAGTCTGAAAATCAATACTGGTGTCTCTGTTATTTTTGAAAAGTTCGACAAAATTAAAAATCGGGTCCGGGGTAATGATCAGGCGGCCAATGATGCGAATTTGATTATAGACAGGTGTTTATCAACTATCAATCAGATTTTTGTACGCTATCATTTACAGAATAAAGGTTTAACGGCTGATTTACTTTTAAGGGAATACAGAAACCCAACTAACTACATTGATTTTTACGCATGGATGGATAAAAAAATCAATGATCGGGTTAAAAACAAAGATATCGGCGCGGTATCAGGCAAACATCAGAGGGTTTTACTAAATAAGCTAAAAGCCTATAAACCTGAATTGAGTTTTTCTGAAATCGATCTTAAATTTATAACCGGCTTCCGGAATTGGTTGAGAGGGAAAGAAAATAATAATGGTGTTAACACAATTCAAAAAATGTTTGCCTATTGGCGGGCATATATGAACCTCGCGTTAAAAGAGGAAATAATTAGTATTAATCCGCTTGAATTGGTTCAACTCAGGCGAATAGAGCCGCAAATCGTTTTTTTAACTGAACAGGAATTAATTAAACTTTGGGATTTTTACCGAAAAGAACAGTTTCAGGAAAACTATCACAAAACATTGCGGCACTTTCTTTTTATGTGTTTTACCGGTGTTCGGATCAGTGATTTTAAGCGGTTGACTAAAAAACATATTCAGGAAAATGCTTTAGTTTTTGTTCCTTATAAAACCAGAAATAAGAAAGGGAAAGATATATCTATCCCATTAATTGATAAAGCTATTCAACTGATCAAAGATGAAAATTCACAAATAGATATTTTGTTTGATGTTTATACCGATCAGAAAATGAAC
Organism: Prolixibacteraceae bacterium; assembly: GCA_041736275.1. Classification (GTDB taxonomy): domain Bacteria; phylum Bacteroidota; class Bacteroidia; order Bacteroidales; family Prolixibacteraceae; genus Aquipluma. Next base: position 147,982 of record JBGSUC010000028.1, on the reverse strand, counting down.
GAATATTTAAAAAATATTGCTGATCAGTCCGGAATAAATAAGAAAATCAGGAACCATGCCGGGCGGCACACTTTCGCCACGCTGTTTATATCGAAAACTAAAGATGTTGCAACACTTCAGCGGCTTTTAGGACATTCAAATATTTCTGAGACTATGAAATATGTACACATTTCGAGGGAAGAAATTAACAACCAAATGACAAAGTTTAACCAGGCTTTAAATTTTTAGACAATTACTTTTTTACAATTCCTGATTGAATGACTTTTATTGAAATATACGGGCTGCGGTTGGTGGCGGTGGCGGTGTATTGTCGTTTTGAGAGTATCCACAACCACGGGCGGCGGCGGTCGCCTTTATAAATTCCGGTGAAAATTGTATCAATGGCCAGTACCTTAACTTTAACCGGTGAAAGATCTAAATTCCCGGATTGAATAGAAATCCATTTATCCACGTACTTCAGCACCCTTATTTTTTCGGGTTCTCGAGCATCTGTATTTAGTTTGGTGTGTGCCGGTACTGAATCTATTACTGTGGCTAATACTTCGGCACTTAAAACCTGTGCGGCCTGTGTATATGACTGAATGCGGCGCGGTGGAATATAAAGGTTTTTAAGCTGCGAAATGATCTCCGGATTAATGGTTTTAAGTTCCTTAATCGTTAGTTCCTGGGCAATTAATTTGCTGGCTTGGTGACCTTCCCGGGTCTGAAAGTTTTCGGCCTGTTGGTTTGCGGCTTTCAGATCGAATAATAAGCGGTTGCTGTTGGCTTTTTCGTGAAAATAAAGCTTTAGGCTGGATCCTGTTACAAAGATCAGGAATAGCCATACAATTACAGTTTGTGCGGTTGCTTTCATCCTGTGATACGCATTTGACAATCGGTTTTGTAACATGAGATTTTTTCCAATTCGATTATTCTTTCTTCGAATTTTTCACTTTTTTCCTCTACTACTTTGAAGCGAAGTAGTAATTTTTCATTTTGTTCCTCCCAAAACTTCCCTAAACGTTCGGTATAGTCTAATTTTGGGGTTTTTCGTGCGTATCGGATAGTAAATATTCCGGTAATTAAGCCGGAAACTCCACCGCCACTAATAAAAGCTAAAATTGTATAAAAGTCCATTTTATAAAGGGTTAGTTTATTTCATTTTTGTTTCAAATTGTGCCAAAGTTGTGTTAAATTAACTTCACTTGAATTATTCCGGTTCCGATTGAAAGTGCTTGCATTGCATAACCGATAATAATACCTGAAGAACGCTTTTCAGCAATTCCTGAAGAGTTCAATTCAACAGGATCATTGAAAGCTATAGGGGTAGTCCCATCAGCAGACAAGAATAAAACTCCATTATATTGTATTGTTCCAAAATCGTCAGACAAAATAGAGTCAAGGGATTGTCCGTACAATTTATCTCCAGGAGCCCACGCTTTTACCCCATTCGTATCGTTATCGCTATCGAGTGTAACCAGCGTAAATCTCGGAATAGTTACTCCCGATACGTTCTTACAATAATTATGAATCGATCCGTCAGTTATTCCCCATTTGCCGGAATACAACTCATCAATTGCGCTTGGAGAAGGATAATCAGCAACGCCAATTTCTGTTGTATCAGCAGTGATATAATCAATTTCATTTCCCGACATTTCAAATGAAAAACTAGGTGTTCTATATGAGCGCAAATGACCATCAGCAGCCGACGGATAGTTTTTATAATAGAATAAGCGTAAATATTTTACCTTACACCCCTGCATAACAAGCAAATCGTTAGCATATGATATTAAGTCGCCAATTTGAACCCATGGAGCAATACAGTTGTATAGCTTCAATGTGCATCCGTTTTTGTTCGTTGTATAATCAACTGGAGAATTATGCATCCAAAGCATCCCGTTAGAATAGACATTTCTACAAACTACATTCTGGCCTAATCTTAATCCTAATGCCAACGAATTTTGATAATTGCCCTGTTCTGATGTATTTTCATTAATGAGATTTACGTTTATAAGTTCCATCAAAAAACTACTTCCAACTACGTCAGTATCGCAATGTACTGGGCATTTCGTGTTTTTCGAGATAATAGTCACGTTTTTAATTGCGACATAGTTTATTTCCTGATTGTAATAGATTGGGTCAAATGTTGATTTGTCTACAGTATAAATAGTTTCCCGTTTTATTATTTTTACGCCATCACGCGACTGACCAACAATATTGACGTAATTTTTTAAGCCTAAAAATAGATTTCCATCATTGCTTACGTCGTAAGTGCCATTCAACAAGAAAATATTGTATCTATTATTGACATCATTATTGACAACAGAGTCAATTGCACTTTTAATATCCGTAAAATCACAATCAACACCAATTGTTCCACCGTTTTTCACAGTGATCTCCTGTTCTGTAATACTTATTTCATGATACTTGTCTATATGTGCTTTATATTCAGGGTATGTTGTAATTCTCTTTATTTCTACAGGAGAGCCATAAGGAACATACTGATGACTCACAATACCTGATTCAAACATTACGTCACCAGTCGGTGTCGCATCCTGTTTGTGAAAACATAATTTTAAAAACAAAGTACCTGTGGGAGTTATTGCGCTAGTCTGACCTACAGCAGGAATATGAGAAATGAATATTTTATCCCAATTATAAAATGCAACAAAGGTAAAACTCTTATTTGATGAATAATTTGAATTTGCAGTAACAGGTATAAAATCACTTACCCAATAATCTGTATTATCAGTCAATGATGCACCATCAATAAATTTATTATCCGTAATGGTATCAGGATTAAGTAAGTTAGATACGGTAATATTATCTACTTTGGCGTTAATGTCTGCGAGATTAAATGTTATATCATCTACAAGAATGCCAATTGTACTATTGTCGTTTTTTAATATTCTTTGTGCCATGATTAGTAGGTTGTTGCGTAAGTATAAGGTGTGTTGTAAGTATATGCTAAAGTTGAATTAACATCTGTCACATTAACAGTAACTTTGTATTTTTTCCCTTTGCTTGATGTAACTAATAGAATATAGTATGACTGAGTTTCGTAATCAGGTGCAACTTTGAAGGTAATTACTCCTAAATCTGAAATATCAAAAATAGTATCTCCGCTTGTTATAAGGAAAGTTGCATCTGGTTCGTCAATTGTTCCTATCGCTGTCTGATTTTCCGGAACAGTAAACGAAAGATGGTTCAAATTTGCCGCAATTGGAGTTCTGGCGGCGGCGGCTGTCTGCCATGCACCGGCGTCAGTAACTTCCGGAATATCTTCACCGTTTCTGAATTTCTTTGTTTTTAGGTTCTGAACCATCCAGCGACGTTCGTTTATGACAATTGTATCGTATATGTTGCCGTCTATGTCTGTCGCAGTTCCTGTGGTTCCTGTGACTTCTCCGGGGGCATCCTGAACGCAACGAATTGAAAACCCATTTTTTGAATTCAGTAATTGAAGCGCGGCGGCGGCATTTGTATTTAAAAGCGTCAAACTATTGTAAGTTGAAAAAATTACAATGTTTCCGTAAAATGTTCCTTCTGTGTTTGTTCCGTATGCCTGACCAAAATAAATTCCAGTGATCCCGGTTATTGTATTTTCAAAATCATAAGTAAAAGGTAATACAGGTAAATCTTCAGTTAAATTTCCGGGGTCAGTACCGTATTTAAAACCGCCTGAAATCATTGGGCTTTTACCTTGATCAATAATAAAGCCGCCTAAAATTGCGCCGTCAGAATTCGATTGTTTTAATGATGTTTGAATAATTGGGGTTTTATCAATTACATAACCTGTTGAATCAAAATTGAAAGTTAAAATTGTAGCAGGGGTTTCCCATGTTGTTACGTGAAGCTGGCCGTTATTATCGTAAACCATTTCATTTAGTGCGGCCGTTGTTATTACACCATCTTTTAAAATTTGGTAAATTAATTCAGTAGCACCACCAACCGGGAAGGTTTCACCCCAAAGGTTTACATTTGAAGTGTCAATAATTACCGATTTTTTAGCTTTTATTAATTGCAGAATTATTTTATCAGAATAATATTGAACGCCGTAAGAACTTCTATCCTCTGCGTTATTTGTGACATAATCGGAATGTATGGCTTTTAAAAAATATATTTTTAAGGTTTGTTTATCTATAGCAAACAATGACCAGGTTAAACCATATAACGGCTCAATAGTATCGGAAAGTTCAGGGGCTAAAAATACATATTTACCATTCTGAACAATGTCGTCCGTACATTTTGGAATTGTAATAACACCACGGTTTAACATTGTGAATTTATCTATTTTTTGAAACGTGCAAATTGTTTCTGTACTTCCATATTCACAGCCATTTGTTAAACTTGATGAAGTAACAGAAACATAAATAAATTGATTGTCTATTGCAATTGCGTGGCTATAAGCGTTAATTGTTGGGTGTTTCTGAATTAATACAGATGATCCTAAAACTGCGCCGCCTGGCATATTTACCGTTCCGCTACCATTATAACCATAGGCGGCAAATGTGTCCAATAAAAGGGAAACATCTAATTTAAAAACTGAAGTGTCACCAGTAAAATATAAATTTTCGCCGTCGGTTCCAATCGGTTGCGCCCAAGTTGATTTTTCAGGTGCATTAAAAACCATATAATCAAGTGTTACCGGATCAATTCTGACTATAAACCCGTCAGTACTCAGGAAGGTACTTGCTGCCCATATAAAGCCGGATAAATAACAAATTTGGTCTAAATTTTTCAACCCATTTGTTAAAACTGCTTTATCCCTTAAAATTTTTGTATAGTAAACTTCTGAATAATCTGCGGCATTTATTTTTACTATTCCGCTTAATGTTGGGCTGGAACTTTGACGCGACGAACCATATATAAAACCATTGTGATATAATGATCCATGAATTAAACCCATTATGTCGCTGGAAAGATCGAATGTTTTATAATTGGGCGAAACTACGTTTATACTTATTGTCGGCTTCTGTGCTATTGTATAGTGAATAAACTGGCCGGGAAGTTCCTGAGAAGTTGCACCGTTTAGATAAACTATTTTATAGTAGTTTGTTCCTTCAAGTCCGGGAACGTGGGCAATATAATTATACGTATCTACAGGAGTAAAATAAACCGGCGCTGCGCTGTCTATTCCTTCAACCGAATTGCTTGAATATATTGCTATTGTTCCACCTTCCGGAACAGATAAAAGTAAATTAACTGTTACATCTGTTATTTCAGTATCAATTTGCTGGCTCGATGCTGATACAAGTATGTCAGATATAACCGTAGTAAAATTATAGTTTGCCGTTCTGAGTTTTGGCTGTCCGCTTTGGGCAGATTCCCAAATATTGATAAAATCAAAATTTGTAAAATTGGCCGTGTCGGTGGCTTCTATATCAGATAAAAGGGTAACGCCGGGGCGGATTGAAGTAACGCCGGGGATAATGTTAGAAGTTTTGGCAAAAACGTCAGTATTCGTTGATAAATCAGCATTCGCAAAGGTAAACCCTGTGAATTTTGAATCTACAAAGCAACGGTTGAAAGTACCATAGTGAGCAATTAAAAAATGATTTAACTGTGTTTGTGGCGTTCCCCAGGTTGTTAAAATATCAAAATGAATGTGACAATCAGTAAAAATATTCAGTCCTGTATTTGTCGGTTCGTCTGAAATCCCAATCGTTCGCGCGCTTTGAGAATAATTTTGCAACTCTCCATTTACTTTTAAAACGCCGCCAATATTACATTGATTGAATGTTGTATATAGGCGGCCACCTGATAAAATGCCAAAATTACCATATCCGATAGGACCGTAAAAAGTTACTTCGAAATCTTCATAAATTGAACATCTGTTAAAAATAGTTCCTAAACCTGCGCTTGTGGCAAAAAATGCCAAATTTATGCCAGAACTTGCTTTCATTTTTTGAATAAAGTAAAAAAAGCAGTCATTAAAAACTGTACCGGTAGAAGAATAAATATAATAGCTTGTTGAAAATGTTGGCTCATTTAAATCTTTACTGAAGTGGAAAACATTGTTAATGGTGCAACCTTCAGTAATATAGGCGAATTTATTACAGCCTATAATTGTAATATTTTCAAAAGTTGTATTAATTGCTTTTTGTCTGTTGTCTGCATTGGCTATAGTACCGCTAAAAATAGCCGGTCGCGCATTCTGCGAATAATTTTTGATTTTTAGATTTTTGATTGTAGCACCGGTAGGAAGCAACAAATACATATTGCTATAATTGCCGCCATAATTATCAATTGTAAAATTTTGACCGTCAAAAACACCAGTAAACCGTAAGTTATTTTGAACAATATAGCCTCCAGCGGCATCTATATCATTCATCATTATAAAGTGTTTGTCCAGATCGTTGGAAATTTCTTTATATTGATTCATTGTTGTTATCTGATACGGATCACCTAAAATTCCGTTGCCTAGTCCTGAAAATGCCATAATAAAGATTTTTATTTAATCCAAAAAGTCGTTTGTGTTAATTTGCCTGAATAGGTGCCGGTTTCGTCGCGTATTCCAACCGGTAAAGCGTTGAAACCGTCTGAATTTGTCGCGCCGGTGTTTGGGGCTGTCCATGTTGTTAGTGATTTTAAGTGTCCGCCGGTAACAGATTCGCCACCGTAAAAATCGAACAGGCTTAAAATGTCCTCTAAATTCATTACGCGCCAATCTTCCGGGGCAATTTCGCGGTTATCTTCCACCGCCGGAAGGTTGTAAAGCGTTCCAATAGCGGCGGAAGGATATGTAAATAGTATATTCATTTTATAACCTGGTATAACGTACTTTTCCAATAATCGCCGAAGCGGAACCGGTTAAACCTTCAATGTCGAATGTTAATAAATCTTCATTTGTTAGATTATTTAAACCGGTTGCAGAAAATATTTGTTTTTCTGCTGTGGCAATAATCGATTGAATTCCAGGAATAGCGACGCCATTATTTTTTAATGTGCCAGTAACTGTATCCGCATTCGATTTTATTACAATCGATTTAACTTTAAAAGGAAATGACGCGGCTAAATCCAATGTATAAACCTGTCCGGCTTCTGTTACGTCACGATATTCAAAACCGATATCGTAAATAGTTTCATCCGTTATAGTTTGACTAGGTTCAAACTGTAATCTGACACTATCAATGTCGATTATTATTTGTGCAGCCCATGAGTTCACAAAACGGAAAGTAAAGGCTGTGATATCCGTGTCTTTTACTGAAAAATCGTAAAGAGGGATAGCAATTTGCTGATAACCGTTATTATTGTGGTCGTAACCGTATTGGTTGAATGATTTCAGCATAACACCGCCGGTTTTAACAGAATTGTTCCAGCTTTCGATTAACAAGCCTGAACTGTTTAACCAGGGCGTTGAACTTTTCAGCGAAAAAACTAAAATTGCATTAATTACTGATTTTTGAGCGGGTGCCAAAAACTGAATTTTTGTGTTTGTTGGGCTGTATTCGGTTACCGGATCAATGAAATTTTGTACTGAATCATCAAAAGCGCGGATTGCACGAATTCTGAAATAATGATCTTTGTCGCGGTCGGTTACATAGCCGTCTGAAAATCTCACCGAATAGGCTTGTTTCCAGTCAATTTCTGAACTGGACCAATAATCAACCGGAGAAAAACCGCCGATAACATCACGCCTAAAATACATAGCGGTTAATTCATCGCGTGACGGCAAAAACCAATCATTAAAACCACCACCTAAGTAGTTGACACAGTATTTAATTGCATAAAGTGCCGCATTGTGTAAATGGGCTGCAAGTTTTATGCTATTTGCTTTTCCTGTTCCAATAACAAGCCCGTTGGCTTCGGTTGTATATGGATCACCATTTTTAAGCGTTTCAAATTTTTCGCCCTTCGTTTGGTCTGAAGGCGCGGCAATTAAACCGCTTTTTCCTCCCGGGTAAAGGTAAAAAATAACACCGCCCTGATAATGTTCGCCAATATATCGGGTTCCCTGATTTCCGGTTGCGGGTGGAATATCAATTGAAACACTTATGTGTTTTGTTCCTGAATTTGGGGAAACTGTATCGACTAAATTTACGGTTATATCGGCATCGCTTACGGCCGTGGTTTCCCATTCTTCCGGCGTTGCTTCGTCGTAAATCGTATCAATACTAATATTGTCAGGAGTAAGCGCACCGGCGGCAATATTGGCCTGTGTTACTTCTAATTCATCAAAATTAACAGTCGGTTTTATTGGTGTGGCTGAAGGTTCTCCGGAAGTGGCAAAAATATTACCAAATTTATCGGCTATAAAAACATCTATCCGGGGTAAAGCTACGTTAGCGGCATCTAATGTAATATCCCTGCCCTGTGCGGTATATTTTACACCAAGTATTTTGTACACCAAATCGGTAGCGGTAAAAGTTAAACCGCTTTTCCATGTAATTGTGCCGCTAATCAAATATGTTCCTGTGTCTTTACCGTTATTTTCATCAATTAAATATTGAATGAATTCTGCCCAGGAACTGAAGTTATCAGGGAAAGTATTTGAACTGATCCAATCAATAAATTCCTGCCATGTTTCGAACCGATCAGGTAACGGAAATTTTTGTGATATATACCAATCAATGTATTCCTCAATGGTGTTAAAACCTTCAGGAACTACAAAATTATTAGTCGTCAGCCAATCAATAAATTCCTGCCATGTTGCAAATTGGTCAGGTAACGGAAAACTTTGATTGATTAAAAAATTAATGTATTCCTCGAAAGTGTTAAACCCATCTGGTAAAACAAAATTATTCGTAGTCAGCCAATCAATAAATTCCTGCCATGTGTTAAACTGGTCAGGTATCGGAATAGTATTATTGATTAACCAGGTTAAATATTCTTCCCAAGTTGCAAAGCCAACAGGAGGAAGGAAACTATTTAATGTCAGCCAATCAATAAATTCCTGCCATGTTGCGAATTGGTCAGGTAGTGGGAAACTTTGATCAATTAAAAATTGAATGTATTCCTCGAAAGTGTTAAACCCATCAGGTAAAACAAAATTATTCGTAGTCAGCCAATCAATAAATTCCTGCCATGTTGCGAACTGGTCAGGTAATGGGAAATTATTATTTACCAGCCAATTTACATATTCTTCCCATGTGTTGAAGCCGTCAGGAACAGAACCGCCGGAAGCTGAGCCACTGTCTTTTTCACGTAACCGGCCTAATATCTTATCGTATTTAATAGCCATAGCTTAAAATTTTCTGAATTTGTAATCGACGGCGGCGCGGTCGTTCCATACCTGGTTGAAAACACAAAGTCCGGCACCCCATTTCATTTCTGTAAGAATTGGGAATATAGTTCCGGATTCCGTTACTTTCAAAAGTGACCAAATCGGCATCGCTTTTTTTTCTTCATCGGTGGCTTCAATATCCGGTTTACAAAAACCTAAAATAGTTGTCAATGCGTCGATTTCTTCGACTATATCGGCGGAACCTTTAATGTTGTTAATTGTGTGCTGATCGGCTATAGGTAACATGATTTTTATTTTTTAATGGTTTTATACAGGTAAATTATAAGGGCTACCAATAGCCCGAACAGAATAACATTAGCTGGCGTTACTTTTTTTTTAAGTATTCCAGGGCTTCTGAAGGAATTCGTTTTGTAATGCTCGCGCGAAGTTCGCCCGCGGTTATTGCATTATCCCGGTTAAGATCATAAGGCCGGTTTTGTCCAGCTATTAAGCTTGCAGACAGGGTATCTGTTTGAAGTACATAATTGTCGGGCTTTCCAAGTGCGCGGGGGAAAAAGGTAATTGTATATAAATCCTGAATTGAATTTATCCGGCCTGTATAGGGTTGAAAATATTTATACACATAGTCCAATTGCTGAACATTCGTCATGTTCAAAAGTGCGGCGGTTGTAGTTCCTAATCCGCGCGCTGTAGCTGGCATAAACTGAATATAACCAGCTGCGCCGGATACCGGATTTAAAGCCTGATGGCTAATATTTCCGCTTTGGTCGGTGGCTTCAATTTTAAAAACAATCATCAACCAAGACGGCTGAATTTTAAGTTTTGCGGCTATTTCTGTGAGTTTAGCCAGGAAAGCGGCTTTATTTTGAGTGATCAGATTATCGTAAACCATTTTTCAGAATCTTGATTGATGAATGATGAATTAAAAACTAAATCTTTTTTGCGGCCTGTTTAACGCAATTTTGCCACTTAATTCCTGGGTGAGCCTTCCGGATCGTTTTAGCTTTTGCAATGATTTGTTTCAATTTTGCTGTGCCTTTGTTCGCTTTCTTTTTCATGAGAAAAGTTTTTTAAATGTGAAGTATGAAAGAATGATTAAAACGGCGGTAATAAAAAGGACGGCGCCTACCTGTGTAACTGCGTTCTGACTTATGCCAACCTCCGTATTAACGCCAATGTCTCCGATTAAGCCGGATAAAAAGCCCTTGTTTTTTGTAGTATCGTTCATGGCTTATGTCCAGTAAGTGTATCCGACTATTGAATTAAAATGCTTGTAATAAATCGCTTCAGGGTTAAAACCGTGCGCGCTTAATGCCTTGTAAGTTTTCGAGCCAAATTCACCATCGACAACCAATTCAGAACCGTATCGTTGATTTAAAGCGGTTTGAATCATTGAAACATATTTCCCTGAACTGCCTTTCGAAAGCGGGAAACCGTTTGTGTCTTTAATGACCGGGGCGGATTGAACAAACGCGCCATTTTGTGAAGTGGTTCCGGCGGCTGTGTCCGGGATATTTCCTGAAGTATCCGAATTTTCACCGGTAGCAGATCCGCCAAGTAGTTTTTTAACTGGATTGACACCGAAGGCAACCCAATAGGCGGCCAGAATGCCAACTATCAACAAAACAATTATTGTAATTTTTTTCATGGTACTCGAGTATTAAAATTCGTATTGAATTAAATTTCGTTGCAAAATATCGTTGATCTTAGCAATTTCTTTCGGGTTTAATTTTGCACTGATCCATTGTGGAAGGGTAGAATTCCCGATTGTTAGCGGAATGCGTTTTTCTCCATAAGCTAAAATCAGTTTTAAAACATCTGATTTGTTCCGCATTTTATTGAATACAGAATAGATCGTTTCTTCATCATCGCTAATGTCGTGCATGGCAACATATAATTTATCTGCATAGCTGTCGTACTGCGATGTTTCATAGGTTAGCGGTGATTGTGCCATTTCAGCGGCTAAGGCTTCGGAATCGGCGGAAACTGATTTCCCTTTACCGGTACGGCTTCCTAAATAATAAGCGGCCAGCATAACAGCGGCGGCGAATATTCCAACGTTTAACCAGGGGTAATTTTTTCCAAGAAATTTCATTCTTTTGGTTTTATTTGGTGAATCTGACACCGTTTTTTTTGCCTGTAAAAAACAGGATCACAGCTAAAGTCAGAATAATTAAAAGCGGTATATAGTCTGTTTTCATCTTACTTTTTTTTAGAGATGAAATAAACGGCAGCCATAACAGCAACCACAACAAAACCAATAATGTAATACATCGTATTTGTGCTACTGGCTTCAACTTGTGTTTTCTGTATTTCGGCGGCGGCGGCATCGGCTTCAGGATTAAATCCGGCCTGTGCCTGTGCTAATTTTAAAGCCAAAGAATCGGCGGCAAGTTTTGCGGCTCGTTCGTCAGCGGCAGCCTGTGCATTGATTATATCAATTTTTGCCTGCGCTTCGGCTTTTGCCTTTTTACCAACTCCAATGCCTAAGAATGGAGAAGTATTCGAGGGTTGAATTATGGGGCGTCTCATTTTTTACGAAGTGTTAAATAAATAATTAAACCAAAAATTAAAATTCCGCCTGCGACTAAAATTATAGTTGTGGTACTTTTTGCTTTAGCAGCAGTGACGGCGGCCTGTGCATTTAAAATAGTACTGTTTGCGGCGGCGGTGGCGGTAGCTTCTTTCTCTCGCGCTTTTTGACCTATGCCTAGAACTGGCAACCCTTGCATAATTGCGCTTAATCCAGTGCCAATACCATACATATCATTAACGCCAGCGGTGAAATTGCTGGTTTGGCCGTCTGCTTTGTCCAGAATGTCACGCATGACCATTATTTTTTGGCCTAGTTCTTTATTGGAGAAACTTCCTCCAGATAAAAATTTACCAACAGCGTATTTATTGGCTAGAAATTCGTTTGAGGTCTGAAGTTCTAAATGTCCATTTTCGTGGAAAAGCACAAAATTCTTTTCAGACTGAGGTAAGCCGTTCCAAATTTTAGGCGACAAGTACAAAATGCCTGTTTTTTGATCAACTTTTGCAATTTCGGGCTGACCGGGAACCATTAGAGTACGTGAAAATGATGTTTTCATAAGAAGGCTGTTTTTTTACCCTGGTTAAAAGAAAATGCTGATGCTGAATCTGCAGCAATGCGACCACCACCAACATAGGAGGAAGGCGGCGTTGTTGATACAGGTGTACTACTTGTTCCGCTTGATGTAGTTGTACTACTTGATGAAGATGTTGCGGCGGTGGCCGAAGTAGGTAATAAACCACTTTTAAGAAATACACTTGTTTCACCGGTTGAATCTTCTGCGGTATTGGTGTCTATTTTCTTTTTAATCAAAAAATACCATGCTAATAGCCCACCGACTAAAATTAAAATCAGTTTTTTCATTTTTTGAAAATTAGAATTAAGACAATTAGAACGACTAAAGCAGCGGCGGCCAAATAAATCATTTTCATATTTTGGGCAGCATCCGGGGAAACCGTTTCAATAGATGAAACCGGAACCGGATTCCCCTGTGCATCAATTTTAAATTGTGCGATTGTTTCGCCTGTTTTCCCAATCGATGTTAAAAGCTTATCCCAGAAAGACCAACCGTTAGACTGTTTTTCGGCAGTTGCGGCGGCAGTTGCCAATGTTTTAGTATCGAGTGTGGCCGTTTGTATCGTTCCTGAAAGCGGCTGAATTGGTGTGAGCGAATTGGTAAAAGCCGATTGTTTTGGTGTGATAATAGCCAGCAATTTCAGCATAAAATCAGACCCGTATTTGTTGTAATATGCGTTAATGGTATCCATGTTTAACTGGCCAGAATAAATACCACGGTAACGGCGCAATAGCTGATTGATTTCGAAACTGTTTTTCTGCAAAACCTGATCAATGTTTTCCATGCTTTATAAAAATTAGGGTGTAAAAAAAGGCACCCGGCAACCTATTTTAGCCTGAGTGCCTTTCCGGATTTGGATTCGCGGGGTTTTTTATGCGATTAGCTGAATTTCAGCGTAAAAGTTATTTCGTGTCCGTCCTGAATTGGCAACAAAATCAGTTTGTCGTAATCGAGAGCCAAATTCATATCTTTTACGTTAATTTTTGAGGTACTTGATTGATCAACAGAATAAAACTCTGATAAATAAAGAGTTTGTGTTTGATCGCCAATAAGCGGCGAACAGGTAATAACTTCCATTGAACCGTTAAACGCGGCTACATTATTAGCCTGTACGCTCATATCAATTACAAGGCGTCCCTGAGACTTTATGTATTCGCGGAAAGCCCTGTAAGCCTTCTTTGAACTGGCAGTGACACAAGTTAAACCGGGTGCAAAAGTCCCATCATCAACAACAGCATCACAGGCATAACCGGCACCAACAATCCCGGCTGGGTTACTGTACTGAACAGTTGAAGCAGCTCCTTCCGCGCCAGCGGTTACTAAAAGTGTACTGAAGTATGCGGCCAAAAGTGCTACAACTTTAGCGGCTCCGGAGGTGTTTTTAATGGTAAAAACCAATTTTTCACCTAATGCTTTGGTTACTCTTTCATTCATCTTGATAAATTTTAAGGGGTTAAGCTACCGGAGTGGCTGAATTAGATTTCAATAAACCGAAGAAATCTTTGTCGGGGTTCTTTTTGTCATCCCATAAAAGAGCGATGAGCAATACAAGGGTCAGAACCGAAATAATACCCATGTATTTGGGGTTTTTAAAAAATTTGTCCATTTCTGAAACTGTTTAAATGTGAAATTATAAAGTTTGAATGCCTAAAGATATATCGGGGTAAAAACACGGTTTCGGCAATAGGACTAAAAAGGCGCAAACAGGCGTGAACATTACCGAACAGGAGCAAACAGGAATAAAAAACAGGCATAAAAAAGCCCTCCGAAAATCTATTCCGGAGGGCTTAAACCAATAATTAAAAAACAATTAAAAAAACAAAATACTAAACCTGCCTAACAGAATTAATTTGCCAAGTTGGAAAATGAAATGAAAAGAATTTCTTCGCGGCTTCTTTATCTTTTACTCTGACGTTAGCACTAACCGTTTTGGCATTTTCAGTACCCAAACACTCGAAATTGAAAAGCCCGTCGTTTGCTTCCTTTGGTTCGATTTTTTCAACTTCAACAGACTTCAGATCGGTTTCGGGTTCTTCTGCTTTTGTTCCCGGCTTCAGCGTACTTTTCAAATAGTTAATCACATCAGTTTCAGTAACAATTCCATCTGGTGAAAGACCTAAAGACTCTTTTGTTTTTTGCTCGTAATGTTCAAATAGTTTCATAATATATAAAAATTAAGGTTCTCCTAATACTTCGTAAATTTTTTTGACTTGATCAGGTGTATATAAATATGTGTTTTCGCGCATACCGATATATTCAGAATGAGGTTTTATCCATTTGCTAAAAGTTCCAATACAAACTTTGTATCTGGCTGCCAGTTGTGTTTTTGTCATGGCTTCTGGTTTTATTTTATCTTCCAGGCTGTTCATGCTTTTTTCAGATAACGGCTGTTTTTCCGTATTTGATGGCTTAATCCTTTTACAGAAATAGAATCGAAACTTTCAGAAGTTACGGTTCGCATTTTACCGGCTATAAATATGCGGGTGCCGATATACTTAGGTTTAGAAAGCCGCCATTTTAAAACATCCCATAAATAGCCGCAAATTTCGCCGAATGTAAAGGCTTTTAATTCCTGTTTTTCCTTGTTTTCGGCTTCAATAGCTTTAAAGGTTTTTAGTTCGTTTTTGGTCAAATTTGGGGTCATAGGTTAAAGTTTTATGATTTCGTTATAATGTGCATCGGTGGCGGACTTTTCATTTATTCTAAGCTGGGCGGCTTTCATTTCGTCAAAATTTTGAATAACATTTTTCCGGCGTTCAATGTTATCTATGGTTTTAAAGAGTACGTAATGAGTGGCGAACGTAAAAAAAGCCGGTGGTATTTGCGTGAAACCATGACCGACAACGGCAACATCTAACATTTTTTGACGGCGGCGGATCAGGATATTTAAAAGCGTTGGGTCTGTTGTAGTCGTAAAATAAGACCGGCAATCATCAAAAATTAAAAGTCCTTCCCTGAAATTGTTACTGATAATTTCTAACAGACCAGGGAAATAAATTATTTTCCTAATTCCTACATAATGGCTAATTCTTTCCGGAAAATCAGAATGAACAAAAGGAACTGAATTCCATTCCATATCATCCGGAACCACAACTAAAACATGACTGTTTTTTTTCTTCAGTTCGGCCAGTACCATTTTTTTTAAGGCTGTAGTTTTGCCCGTGCCATTGGTACCGATAAAAATAATTTGTTTTGGTGTTCGGGTTTCGGTGGCTTCAGTCTTCATTAGGCGGCTGGCTTTTCGTTTTCTTTTGCCCTGGCTTCAGCGGCTAGTTTTTCAATTCGGGCGTTCATCTCCTTAAATTTTTCGTCCATTTCTGCAAATCGGCGGTCGTTTTTGGCTTCGTTAAACTTAGGAATGTATATTCCGGCATTTAAAGCAATTACGTGCATCCACGGCGAATCATCAACCGAATAATTGTAATGTTTTGCTACGGCTGCCCATGCTTCAGAAAGCTTTTGCATTTGTTTTTCTGAAGCTTCAAATTTATCCGGATCTTTAGCTTTTGCGTACAGGCTGAAACCTGTTGATAAAACGGCATCTATACTATTTGCTATTGCCTTTCCTGATAGAGCAGCAATTTCCGGCGCAATTACTTCAGCTTTATTTTCCTGTAAGGTGGCGGAGTGAGATTCTTCAGGAGAAACGGCAGAATGTTGCGAATGTGGCGGCGGTGTGGCGCGGATTTCTTCCTTTTCAACTGCTAAATCACCGATTAAAGTATCCAGGTTATAAAAATCACGATTGACGGCTGTGCGGTTGCTTTCGGCCTGTATGTTTGTCGCGGGTGTGGCTGTGGTTGGAAACATTATATTTTCTTTAAAAGTTCGTCAATTAACTCATTCAGCGGCTTTACCGTATCGAACCGAATAATTTTATTTTCATTATTCAGGGTAACAACCGAAACAAATACATTTTTTTCCACCTCGTAAATAAAGGCGGCGGCTTCAACTTCTCCGGTTTCAGGATTTAAAACAATGTTGTTTTTGTAGGCTAAAGCATCTTTTATCAATTCGTTTGCAATTGCATTTAACTGATCAGGAGAAATAAAAGATTTCAGCATTTTTAATGCTGCCTTCATTATTGTATCGTTCATTTATTCGGCTGATTGAAGTTGTTTTTTAATTGCTGACAATTCAGAATTTGACCAGACTAAAAAAGGATATGAACGGCCATTTTCAATTGATTCCCAGAAACTATTCAATAAAATATCCTGTCTGGTAAAAACTGAACCCGATTTTTTATTTGCGGCGGCGGCTTCTTTATCCAAAACCATAGCGACAATTGGCGGAATTTTCAATAAAACTTCATAGGCTGAAGGTTCATATAATACAGCAGAAACATTTTGTTCTTTCGTTTCTGAAAGTTGTTTTTCTAAAAGTCTGCATTCTTCGCCCAGGGCTGTAATTTCTTCTTTTTTAAAATCGAGTTCAATATTTAAACGTCCGATTTCGTTTTGCAAAAGTTGTAAAGCTTCGGCCTGTTCAGCGGTTGGGGTTGGCACTTCAACCATTTTAATTTTTGGGTTCAAAAAAGCCTCCAAAAGAAGTTCGAGAAATTGATTATGTGTTTGCGCTTCGCTGTTCGCCTGCGCTTCTTTAAACTGGTCGGAAACTTCGGGGGTAACCTTTCCGGATAATACGACTAAAGCCATTTTGTAAGGTTTTTAACGGGTTAACTTATTTTAGTATTCCGGTTCTCGCTACTGCGTTTACTCCTGTAAACTGGCGGGTTACCGGAATACTTTCACCAAAAATACAGGGTTCACCAGTTACAAACCAGTAAACAAAAAAGGTAATCCGGGCTTTTGCCGGTTGTTTCGTCAAAAACAAAAAAAAAGTACCTAATACAAATTTTAAAAGCTGTTTTTTATGAAGTAAAAAAAACGTGTTACTTTGTTACTTTCTGTTACTTTATTGATTTAAAGTACGTTACAGTGGTAACAAAAAGTAACAAGAATCAACCTTGTTACTTTATTGATTTACAGACTGTTATTTTTAACTATCTGATTTTCAGCGGTAACAAGAAGTAACAAGAAGTAACAACCTTGTTACTGAATAAATTATTGATTTTTAATTGATTAAATAGTAAAGTAACAAAGTAACAAGATTTATTAAAATCAAATAAAACAGAAAAGAAGGGTTTAAAATGCTATTTTTTACCAACTGAAAAGCAAAAAAAAATGTCTGGCGGGTTTCCAGACATTTTATAGTTTTTTATGTATCTTAGTATTGGGGAAATTACGAAAGAAAATGGTAAAATTTTCGAGACTAAGACCTGAACAAATTGTTCAGGTCTTTTTTATTTTGTATTTCGCATTCGGCCTAAAGTTGAAACAACTGTATTAAAATTCTGACTCGAACATATCTTCTCTGAAATCATCACAATCCATCACAATAGAACATTTACTAATAAGTATTCGGGCGATGTATGAGGTAAATTCATCTTTTAATGAATCTCTGGTAAATGGTATTTCAATTGTCGAATCGCCATTTGACAACTTCATTGTTTTTGTGTAGTTGTAGGGAGTTTCGGAGCGGGGAAGTGACAGTATACAATATTTGCCTTTGTCTTTATATTCTTGATGAAGGGTTATTTCGTATTTATTTTCTTTATCCCTATAATCAGCAAATGTCAATTCAATATTCAACCAACCATGTTCGCTTTCATCAACTGAAACTTCTGGACTATAACCATCCTTAAAATCACTATGACAACAACGAATAAACTCCTTTAAAATATCCGAGAATTTAACATCGCCATCAATTCTAGTGAGAGCATTTGTCGCCAATGGAATAAATGTTTCGGCAATGCTATTATTTGCAATACGATCAATTTCAATAGATAACGCTTGGTTTATTAGCGATATAATATCCGGTAAATCAAAATGAATAGATGTTGTTTTCTTTTCAAGATCATCTTTTATTTGCTTCCTAAATGGAGAATTATACCCTCCATAATAATCTTCAATTTCTTTAATTGCACCCTTCATTGCAGCCTCTTTGGCTTTTTCTTCAAGTACTTTTAAATCTAATTCAGGTAATTTTAATGATTCCATAATTTTGAGTTTAATAATTATTAATGATTATGATATAAGTTTCAAATTGGTCTATGACTGTGTTATTTTTTAAGCAAATCATCAATTCCGTCTTTTATTGCGTCTTGAACAGTTGATATTTTTATCAATATCAATACAATACAAATAAATGCTATTAACATAGCTGCGTTTATTGATTGCTGATCATTTAATAATTCTTTCATATTATTTATTTCAAATTGGTTTATGGGTGTTGATTAACTCGGAACCGGCGTAAAGTTGAACGTTTCTAATATCGAAATTTAGTGAAGTGTAAAATTGCCATCGGCTCCATATCGATTCTCAATTTACCCCTAAACCATTCGTAAAAATCTTCAATAGAAAGACCATCGTTTTTAGCAAAATCCTTTGATGTGTAATCAGAATCAATTGAATCAACAAACCATCCTAGTAATGTCATTTCTATCTTTTGTATTCCAATACCTGAATCCTTATCCAATTGATAAACCTCAATCTGTTTTGAATTATATGGTTTGCCTGACCAATAACGTATTGAAATAATTGCGTTACCTTCCTGAACCTCTTTGATACGTTTCTCCCACAGTTCATAGTTTGAACGGATGGTGTGAATCTTTTCATTCAAATTCATTGAATCAATAATACAGTGTTTTGAGCATGTACATCCATGACCGCACCAACAGCATGGCATAATTTGATTCAATCCTTTGAATATTTTTTCAACAAAAAACGTAGGTTCTCCTTTTCGTTTGTGGGTTATAGGAAATACCCTTGATACTGTCAATACAAATGTTTTCATTTTTTCTTTGTTTTACGATTCATTTTTCTTCGCTCCGCCCTTGACATTGGGGGAGTGAATAAATTACATCTTAATTCGTTTATTATACTTATTCCTCGATCACGTTCTATCATTTGATTGAGAAATTCAGAATCTTTTGAATGTATATTAACAACCTCAATTTGTTCACCGGTTTTCATTTCAACTGCTTTAATCATCGCTTCAATTAACGTTGTTTTACCAATGCCACCGTGTCCCATTATTGCTACTTTCATAATTCTAATCTTGAATATCGAAACCATTTCATTGGCTTGTCATCACTGTGATACTTATTTATCGACCAGTGGTCTAATCCGACCCACAATAATCCGCTATAATCTAAAGTGTACTTGAATTTCTTGGTTTCAAAACTCGCGTTGAAGTCAAATAGTACTAGTATATAAAGCAAGGCGATAATTAGCAAAATAGTTTTCATATTAATTATGTTTTAAGTTTCAAATTGGTTTATGACTGTGTGATTAACTCAGAACCGGTTTAAATATCAACTATTTAGTATCAGGATATTTCCATACAAAAGCGTGTGATAGTTGCATTGTTTTTGGATCGTTGTGTAAGGAGTTCACCCGGTACTTTTCTTTAAAATCTCGTTCTATTATCATTCCTTCCATTACAAAGGCATAATAATCGGTAAACAGATAGTTTGAAACTGTTGCGGCTTTCTGTTCGTTATCGGTGTAAAAATCAATTTTCATCTGGATAGGTTTTAAAATGGTAAATCGTCCTCTTTGACGCCTTTAAAATCGGCGGTTTCTGTGGCTTTTTCGGTTTCAGCGCGTTGTATGGCCTGTTCGAGTGTTATTTGTGCGGCTTCGTGCTTTTTGGGTGGAATAGCCTTCCCGTGCAGGTCGTTCCATAGTTCCAAATCGGAGCGGTCTAAAATTTCGGCCACCTTAAAAACAAATGGCCGGCCTTTCATTTTGTATTCCATTCGCACAACTTCGCCGCCGGAATCGGTTCCCCAATATGGTACACAATAAGATTTTAAAACTTGTTTCCCGTCGCGGTCGGTATAGGGTTTAACTCCCATGTTGTCACGGAATATCTTAGCCAGATAGCTTATTTCCTGTTTCTTTTGAATAATAAAAGTATTTGCATCGGTAGGAGTTAATAAAATTTCTTCCTCTCCAAATTCAATAAAAATATTCTTCAGCTTTTCGTAAATCTCTTTTTCCAGACCCGGGCGGCTATTGTGTATCAGTTTTTCGAGGGCTTCAGTTTTCAGTAGTTTTTCGTCAAACCACATACGCGACACGTTTTGAGTGTACATCTGGCGGTTATTCAGGAAATCAAGAAAGGCCGGAATTTCGTCTATCATTTCGCGCAAAAGGTTTACGCGCTCTTTTCCGGAGAAAACAGGAACCTGACGAACCCAATAACGCACATCGTCGCGGCTGGCAAAAATAAACGTGTCCTCGTTGTTACTGGCTAAAATAAATTTTGCGAAAAAATCAATTTCCTCCTGGTCACGGCCTTTTTTATTCATGTTCATTTTATCGGCTGTACTGAGTGCCTTTATCTTCTCAATAATTGTTTTTTTCTCGATAAATGATTCCTCACAGGCGACAATTAATTTAGTAGCCCAAAAGCCGTTAAAATCGTTTCCTAAATCATCGTTCCCGATAATGGTTGCATTTTGGGTAAAAATGGCTTTCAGGAGTTTTATAAAGGTTGATTTTCCGGTTTTGTTTTGCTTTGATACCAGACAAAGGATAGGCAAAATCTGTGTCGGTTTTTGATATAAAATCTGGATATAATCTAAACCCAGTTCGTAATGATCGCCGAAAATATGTGTGATAAATTCGAGAATGGCCGGACATTCGCCCGCTTCTGGTTCGTGTTCGAAAGGCGCGTAAACATTAAAACAGTTATTGAAAACCTGTTGAAAATTAACATGATCGGGAACATTACAAAAGGCCTCGTATTTGGCTATGTATTTTGAAAAGTCTTTCCCGTGATCGTCTGTAATTGTTGATTTTAACCGGCGGATAAATTTCCGTTCGTTCTGTTGGTATTTGTTCGGTACCGAAATGAATTTATAATAATCGTCACCACAGCGGAAATAGTCAGTAGCTGCCCGTGGGATTACCACATCACAGATACCTTTTTCAGAATTGTAAATGTAGGTTGTACCGTTATAAATGAACTCTTCGCCTTTAATTATTGGCTCGTGAAGGGTGTAAAAGTTTTCGATTGTATCGAGGCAGAAATGTTTATACAGGCGGCCAACATCAACGCGTATATTCATACGTTCGAAAAAACGCGGTGGAGTACTGAAGCTGAGTAAATCTTTTACAATCGCTTCGGTTTCGGTCGGGAATTGGTTAAAAAGGTCGTCCAATCCTTTAGGCTTTCCTTCCAGATCATCGGATTTAATGGCGGCATAGTATATATCAACGTCACAATCTTTTAGCAATTCGCGGACTGAACGCGCCGAATTTATAAAACCGGATGGGCGGCGGCGAAGGTCTTTTTTAGCTGTTAAATCGGATAACGAAATTTGACGGGCATCACCATCATACAAAATAATGACATTTTCAACCTGACACGTTTTAATCAGGCTTATAACGTCCTGATACATTGCGTCCGTATCCTTTTGTTTGTAGTGCGTTATCGAAGATAAACCAACAATATCCAAACCGCAAACGGCACCTTTAGCGGCCTTAAAATATCCTTCGGTGAGAACCAACGTTTTAATTTTTACGGCCTTTTCGTATTTGTCGCAAAGTTGCGGCATGAAAAACGGGAAGGTTCCGGCACCTTTGGGAATGTCGTACCTCTTTGTTTTCTTTTCTCCGGTTTTTGGGTCTTTATATTCTTCTGGTGTTTTATACCTGGTAATAAAAAAGTTTTTCCGGCGGCTGTTGTTTATGTTCGCGCTTTCGGGCGTGGCTTTCGTGTTGTCGTACTGATTTATTTGCCGATCTATCGTAAAGGGCAAAATTCGAATGTTACCGGCTTCATCTTCGCTGAAAATCTCGTGTTCAACTTCGTTTGTTGTGTTACTTTCGATTTCGTAATATTTCAGGCGGATTTTATTTAATTCCGGAGTAAATCCCAATTCCTGAAAAATACGTTTCTGAAAATATGAAGGTTCAACCGGGGCGACAATAGGAGCAGCGGCGGGGGTTTCGGGTTCTGTTATTTGTTTTTTCTTAGCCATTATTCAATTATTTTAACCTGGTAAAAAACAACTTGATCAACTTTTCTAAATTCAGGAAGGCGTTTCTTTAAAAAATAGGAAAGGATGCTTCCGGTTGTTGCTTCGTTATTGGTTACAGTTCGTGAAAGCCATGAGGGAATTAAGTCCATTTTGAAAACTCCTAAATAGTCAATGATTTCTACTATGTAGGGTTTTTCTGTTTTGGGGTCGGTTAATTGGATTGTTTGGCGTGGTTTCTTTTTGTCAAATATCCAATCGACCAGATTTATTAGGCTTTGGCCTGTGTATGGAATTGGCACCCAAAACAATTTGGTTTGTTGTCGTTCCCAGTTCATAAGGCTTTCATTTCAATAAATTCAATTCTTAGATTTGCCGGAAAATCGTTTTTAGTGAGATTATTTGAAGTGAAAATTATTAGTTGCAACTTGTATTCAAAAGGATCGAAACCTCGTTTATCTACTATAACTGTATTTGTAAAATACATGGGAATTATTTCAGTTATAGTAGCAGATTCTTCAATAATTATCGCTTCAGTATCGGGGGAAACATTAGAATAGTTTATTCTTCTCTCACCTTTTTTATATGTTGAAAAAGAAAGGCAAGCGGTTTTTAAATCTTTTGTCAGTTCTTTGGCTTTGGTTGTTTTTCCTGTAGCGCCGGCACCGGTTATAATGATGATTTTTTTCATTTTGCTTGATTTTAAAGTGTTTTCAGTTCATAAGGCTATATCAGAAACGTTATCTACATCAGGTAAAAATGTTTTTCTCAAATCACATTCAAATATTTTCAATGTGGTTTCAATATCATATTCTAAAGAAAAAAAATAAAAATCATCAGTACCGAAATTCGTTTTTTCTCTTTCGTATCTTATTACATATAGAGTTTCAAGTTTTTTATTTTCATTTTTCATTCTTGCAGAAACTGCCAAATAGAAACCAGGTATTTGTCCACAATATTTTTCGATTAGATCGTTTGCGGCGGCGAAAGCTGTTTTTAAGTAATATTTCTTTTTCATTTTGCTTGATTTGAGTTTGTTTCTGTTTGTTCGTCAAAATCTTCTATTTCAATGTTCATCATTGTTTCAAGGTGAGAGGCACAATTATCAGCGGCATGGGTTGCGTATTGGGTTACATCTTCGCCTAATGCTTTGGCATTTGCCAGAATTGCACGGCCTGTAGCTTCTAAATAAACATCGATTAATTCGGGGTTTTTGGTCATGATTTCGACCAGGTGATTAATAAGTTTTTCATTCATTTTGTGAGGTTTAAATATTCGTCAATTGCGGCCTGTGATATGTATTTCCCGTCGGTTGTTGCTTTTATTCTTCCGGCCTGAATCATGTTTTTAATCGTATTGAGTTGTTTTCCCATCAGGCGGGCGGCTTCGGCTCTGGTATAAAGTCTTTCGGGTTTTGGCTTTTCCTGTTTTGCCAATGCTTTTATAATCCCGGTTTCTATCATATCGGCCAATTTTTCTAGACTGCACGCGGTTAAGATTCCTTCGCTCATGGTCTGAATAAGTTTTGAACTGTGGTTAAATAGTTGTTTCGGTTATCGATATCTATTGCATTAAAAGAGATATCTGAGTTTCGGCGGAGTATTCGCGCTTTTACATATTTTCCTGAAAAGGTTCGTAGTTTAACCATGTCGCCACATCTTAAATTTCGGCGAAATTCATCCGTTTTTTTGTTGGAGATATAGCGAATATAAAAGCCTGACAAAAGGGTAGATATAAAAAGAAATGCAAGTAAAAAGGCTGGAATGTGATTGATTAAGCTTTTCATTTTAGTAGTATTTTATCGGTTTCAGACTCTTTTGCAACCAGTGTTTTAAGTAGTCTTAAAACCTCTTTGTGTTGACCTTTTCTAATTCCCCTACTTCCAATACAATAGGCATATACAGATTTTTTCGATTTACCCATTTTTTCAGCTATTACATCTACCCAATAGCATGGAGCTTTGGGAATTAATTCGCTGATTTTTTGTAAAATTTCATTGTTTAAATCCATGATGTTTTGTGTTTTTTTATGATTGTAGATTATTTGTAGAACAAATGTATAATTTTATTCCGCACGTGTATCATTTATTTCTACACTTTTTACAAAAATATTCAACACATAAAATCAATTTATTAATAATCAAACACTTAAATTAAACATCATGGAAAAGAAAATTGGACAGTTGATTAGAAAAAGGCTTGAAGCTTCTAATATGGAAGTTACAGCATTTGCAAAAGCAATTGATAAGGAACGAAGTAATATATATGATATCTTCAAAAGGGATAGCATTGATACTAATCTGTTGAAAAAAATTGGACAGGTTTTAAATTATGATTTTTTTCAAGAATTACTTGAAGAAAGTACGCTTGAAAAATTAAAACTTGATCAGGCAACTAAAAAATCTAAAGTTTTAGTTGAAATTGAAATAAGCGAAGATGAAATTATGAAAATTGGATTTAATGAGAAGATATTTAGAATTTTAAATAAATAAAGCTATGTATGAATATTTATATCATGTAGAAGATGGACAATTCTCTTTCGATTTTAAAGCGCCATTATTAGGTAAAGAGGGTGATAGAATAAAACTTTATGATTTTGAGCCTAAGGAAATTTCAAATGAAATTTTAGAAATAAATGAAATTACAATTGATAAAATAGATCGTGAAAACAATATTATAGACTGTTGGGGTAGTATTGATTAAAAATTCTATTCTAAGCAAAGAAAAGTTTTCAAACGGTGTGGTATCTGCCTTTAAAGACAGAAAAACTCTAATTATAAAGACAGACAGCGGCGAAATGAAAGCGGTTGATTTTACCGATTTAAGTAAATCAGAAAACTAATACATTAAATTCTCATTCAAAAAGAGAATATTAAAAACAGTAAGTCTCTATAAATGTGCCGAATGGAATTTATAAAAATCTTCCAGGTGGCACCACAAAGGGAAGCAAATTGCTTCCCTTTGTTTTTTATGACTCTTTCAGAAATTTAAGATTTCTTTTTAGTCCATCGTATCGGGTTCGTTTTACCGCTGAATTACGGAACAACTCATTAAACAAAGGTTTATCCATTTCATTCCATTCATCTTTGCCAAGGTTCATCAATCTTACGTCAGGGATAAAAGCTGGCTCATTATGTGTTTCGGATTTCAAATTCCAGGGGCAAACATCCTGACAAATGTCGCAACCAAACACCCGATTTTCAAATTTTCCTTTTAGATCAGGATCAATCTCCCCGCGATTTTCGATTGTTTGATAGGAAATGCATCGTCGGGCATCAAGAACAAAAGGCTTAACCAATGCCTGAGTCGGGCAGGCATCAATACAACGGGTACAATTACCGCAATGGTCACGAACTGTTTTTTCCCCAGTTGGTAATTCCAGATCGATGATTAATTCGCCAATAAAAAAGAAGCTGCCGTGTTCAGTCGAAATCAGGTTTGTATTTTTACCAATCCAGCCAAGCCCTGCGCGAGCAGCCCATGCTCTATCCAGAACAGGTGCCGAATCAACAAAACAACGACCTTCGCAAGGCGCAATTTCAGTTTGAATAAATTGAAGTAATTCGCCCAGCTTATCTTTCATTACAAAATGGTAATCGATACCAAATGCATATTTCGAAAGTACCGGTGCTTCCGGATCATTTTGCTGTGCGGCAGAAAAATAATTCAGCAAAACTGAAACAACTGACTTTGCATTATCAACTAAAAGTCGCGGATCAAGTCGTTTATCCAGGTTATTAGCCATATAGTTCATCTCGCCATGCATTCCGTTTTGGAGCCAGTTAACCAATCGCTCCTTTTCATCAGTAAGGAACCGGCTTTCCGAGATTCCACAATCGAGAAACCCCAATTCCATGGCTTTGGCCTTTATCCGGTCAGAAATATTTGTATCTGTTTTACTCATCAATTGCATATCTAATTCCAAAAATAGCGGAATTAATCCTTTTTGCAGCATTACTGGTTTTTATGTCATTCGAAAACAATACAATTAAATCAAACTATTTCTAAAACTGAATTAAACCTTTATAAATTCATTTTGTCTGAATCACAATAATAACTTTCTTATTTACAATAAATATATACTTTTACAGGTGCCCCAATCTAAATAACAAGAATAACTAATCCGTGAAAAAAAATAATTCATCGGCTTTACTTAAAGTCATTTTTTCTTTCCTTCTTTTAATTTTTCTGAATCAAACAATTTTGGCTCAAAGTATTCAGGAGAAAATAATAAATGGAAAATTTCAAAAGACCAACCTTCAGGATTTTTTCAATTCTATTGAAAAAGAATACAACATCCACTTTTATTACCGGTCCGAATGGATCAAACCATATGTAATCAATCAGGAATTCAATAATACGCCATTAATTCAGGCTCTAAATCTGATTTTTGAAAAACAGCCCTTAACCTTTCGCTTCTTTCAGAATAATTCGGTTGTAATTTTCCCAAAAGGATCTGATGGTCGAAATTTAGCTGATGGAGAAGAACCTGAAGTACTTGTCATCGGCGATCCGTTAAATATCGGACGGTATTCAACTGCACAGTTAAAAGGTAAAATTCTGGAAGGAAAAAACAGTGAACCACTAACCGGAGCAGTGGTGTTTGACCCTCAAACCGGAATAGGAACAACCACAAACTCCCAGGGAAAATACGAACTTGATTTGCCAACTGGTGACCACACGCTTCAGGTCTCGTTTATGGGATACGAAGTTTTGAATCAAAAAATAAAACTGATTGAAAGTGGAACTGCCAATTTTGAATTATTTGAAGAAAGTCATAATCTGGACGAAGTAACCATCACAGGCGACGACACTAAAGCTTCGAAATCGCAAATGAGTATGGTAAAAGTCAATTCAAGAATATTGAAGGAATTACCGGTACTGATGGGCGAAGCCGATATTATAAAAAGCATGGTAATGATGCCGGGAGTTCAGAGTGTGGGCGAAATGTCTTCAGGATTTAATGTTCGTGGTGGAAACAACGATCAAAACCTAATATTGATGGATGGAGCGCCTGTATTCAATACCTCTCACCTATTCGGTTTTTTTTCTATGATTAATCCAGACGCAGTAAAAGATGTAACCCTTTTTAAGGGTGGAATTCCGGCTTCGTATGGCGAACGTATTTCGTCTATTATGGATGTTCAACTAAAAGAGGGAAATACTGAAAACATTAAATTCTATGGTGGTATTGGATTAATAAACAGCCGGTTTACTCTGGAAGGGCCATTCGCAAAGAAAAAGAAAAGTACTTTTCTGATTGGTGGCCGTACTACCTATTCGGACTGGATTATGAGGCAATCAAAAAATGCTCAGTTTCTGAATAGCGTCGCCCATTTTTATGATATAAACGGAACACTTAACCTTGCTCTGGGGACAAACAATAACCTGAAACTGATGGGTTATGTAAGTAACGATGTTTTCAACCTGAATTCGAATTCGCTTTATACATACGGCAATATAATAGGTTCAGCCAATTGGAAAGTGAATATTTCGAAAAAATTGATTTCGAACCTGAACCTTGCATACAGCAAATACGATTTTAAACTCAACCAACAAGATCCGAATGTAAAAGAAGATGATTATACCCTTGCTACCGGTTTGGAATATGGAAGTATGAAATATATTCTTTCATGGCTCCCCAACGACAAACACCGGATAAACTCTGGTTTTCAGACAATTGGATACAAAATATATCCCGGAGAAATCACTCCTTCCGGTTCTCCTTCAAATATAAATACAGAAACAGTAGCCAATGAACGATCAATTGAATTGGGTGCTTTTATTGACGATGACATTGATCTTTCTGCATCTACGGCAATCAATATTGGGTTACGCTACGCAAGGTTTATGAGTATGGGACCAACAACAGTCCTGAAATACGATCCGGCTCAGACAATCAACTCCGGGTCGGTTATTGACTCAACTGTATTTGGGAACTGGGAAACTGCTAAAATATATCAGGGACTCGAGCCACGACTTTCATTTAAGTTTAACCTAAACAGTGGAGGGTCTGTAAGATTAAGCTATCAGCGAATGCATCAGTTTATGAATCAGATATCGAACACATCAGTGATGTCGCCTGCTGATTTCTGGAAATCCAGTGATTCGCATATCAAGCCACTTGTAAGCGACCAGTTTGCTATTGGACTTTTCAAAACACCTAAAAAAGGTCTGTTCGAAACTTCGGCTGAAGTGTATTACAAAAAACTCCAGAATCTGCTGGAGTACAAGAATGGCGCAGTTCTGGTAATGAATCATCACATTGAAGCTGATATTATTAATGCAGACGGATATTCTTATGGATTCGAACTTTTCGCAAAGAAAAATTCAGGAAGACTGAACGGTTGGGTAAGTTACACCTATTCGCGTACCATGAGACAAACTGATAATAATTTCCCTGACGAAGTAATTAATGACAGGAAATATTATCCATCAGTTTACGACAAACCACACGATCTGTCAACAGTATTAAATTATCAGATTAGCCGACGTTGGCGATTTTCAGGAAATTTCGTTATTTCTTCAGGAAGACCAATAACTTTACCGGAACAAAAATATGATTTTGAAGGTAAACAGGTGGTTTATTATTCTGAGCGCAACAAATACAGAATGCCGCCATATCATCGTGCGGATGTAAGCATTACTTTGGATCAAAACTTACGCAGAAGACGTATGTGGAAAGGAAGCTGGACCTTTTCGATTTACAATTTGTACGGACGAAAAAATCCTTATTCAGTATTTTACCGAAAAGATGCTTCAATTCAACAAGCATCCAAAACACAGTATTCAATTTATAAACTTTCGGCCATTGGTGTCCCTGTGCCATCAATCACCTATAATTTCAAATTCTGATGCTAAAACGACTATTCTATCTGGCTTTAGTTGCGGTACTATTCGTTTCATGCGAGGAGTATTACAATCCCAAACTCGACATCGTTCCTGGCTTGCTGGTTGTTGAATCACATCTGACGAACGACCCCAATCAAAATTCTGTGCGACTTTCGATGACAAACGATTTTTACAACATCAATCCGGAAGAGAAAATTGCAGGTGCAAAAGTTGAACTTATTGAAATTGGTGGATCCACCTTAAATGGGATTGATGATGGTTCCGGGTATTTTACCTTTCCAAGGACTCCGGTTCCCGGAAAGACATACATGCTCCGGATTAATTACAAGGAAGATACCTTTGAATCGGATGCTGTAATTATGCCCCCGCTGCCCTTTATCGACACCCTTTACACAAAAAATTATATCGATAAATATTACCTGACAGATGCTTACGGAACTCCAACTTTGACTGAAAGAGCAGTTCGGCAGATTTGCATTGACGCTCCAATTACACCCCAACTGGAGTACTACCGGTTTAGCTGGAGGGCAGTTCTTGAATGGGTTTACAATCCCCCCACTTCCGGGTTTGGGCCACCGCCACCTTCCTGGTATGGTTGGATCTCCCTTTATGATGCAGGAAGTTTCAATATTGCAGGTCCGAAAGAATTCAGCGTATCACAAGAGGTCAAGAATCACCCAATTCTTTCTTTGGGATACGATGGTCATGCATATCTGGATTCAATCACTCAAATTCCCTCAGGCTGGATTGTTTTAGTTAATCAATACGGAATATCCAAGGGTTCATATGATTTTCATGATAAATTAAACAAACAGTTTGAAGCAGAAGGAAGTTTGTTTGATCCGGTACTGACTCAAGTTTACGGGAATATTCATTGTATAAATGATCCGTCAAAAATAGTTCTTGGATATTTCGACCTGAATTCTTACCGTCAATACAGGTATTACATGAGGCTTGGAAGCGGCGACGGTAACGTATTTCAAAGAAGGATAAATCGCTATTTTGACATCCCTGACAGTGGTTACTTAATTGGAGAATATCCTGAATTCTGGGAGCAATAATTAACAGATGAAAAGACTTTTAATCATATCAGCTCTTCTGATTCTTCTTTCGAATCAGGGGAAAGCTCAGCAGGAATCAGGATTTGGATGTTATACTGACAAAGATGTTTATGTCAGTGGCGAAGCACTTCTCGCTAAAATATATGCACCTTCAGAAAATCCATCACGAATTGTCAATCTCGATCTGATCAATCAATCAGGAATACGAATAAACGGAGCCTCGCTTGAAATTAAAAACAGGCAGGCTGACGGATACCTTCAGTTACCTGATTCATTAAGTTCAGGAACTTACCTTGTGAGGGCTTACATGAAAAATACGGCTGAACAAATAAAAATAATTCGTGAAATCTGGATTTCGAACCGATTTGACGGTCTTGAAAATGTAAGCCAGATAAAAAGAGCAATTGTTTCAGAAAAAAGTCAGGAACAAAAAACAGGTAAAATAAATTTCGAAGGTCTCCTTTCTGAATACCCGGCAAACCAACCCATTGAAACCACAGTTAAAATAGATAAAACTCTTCTGACAGAGTTGGATGGGGATTTATTTGTTTGTGTCGCTCAAACCAACCATCTGTTTGATCCGGCAACTTATACCATGCGCTCTGAACAGGCAAATGAAGGAATGACTGAAAAAAAGGGAATCATTCTTTCAGGAACAATTACCGACAAAAAAACAAACGAACCGGCTTCGGGCGTTACTGTTTTTCTAACCATCCCTGATTCGATTCCCGGTTTTCAGTATTACAAAACCCAAACAAATGGTCGCTTCTATTTTCTATTGGAAAATTATTACGGATCGGTCGTTGCATTTGTACAATGTTTTGGAGACTTGCCGTCACAGCGTTTTAAAATTACAATGGATGATCTCTTTGCAGCACCCGGTACATTGCCGAAATTTATAAACCAACCTGTTTCTGAAGAGTTCAAAACCGACATCACACAAAATATTGATGCAATAACTTTCCAAAAAATATTTGGGCAGAACAAATTGAAACTTTCAGCAAATCCACAAAAGAAACAAGATTCATATCCTTACTATGGTATTCCAACCAATTCAGTTGATCCCCAACTCTTCATTGATCTGCCGAACTTTACTGAGATATCGAAAGAACTGCTTCCGGGAGTTAAATTCAGAAATTACAATAATGAGCCAAGCATGCAGCTGATCAACAATACCATGCACAATTATTTCGAAGAAATGCCCCTGGTTCTGATCGATGGAATACCAATCAGAGACCTGAATCTGATTAAAGATTTGGGAACAAAAGATATTGAACGTATTGACATTTCCACCAGTGAAAGATTTTATGGGAATCTTCGATTTTCAGGAATAGTATCCATTACGACCATAAAAAAAGACTTTTCGTTGATTAAGGAATCTGATCAGCTACTTCGGTTAAACCTGAACGCAATTCAAATTCAGGCAAAGCTAAATGAACCGCCCGCAACAGAACCCGGAATCCCCGATATGAGGCAAGACTTATATTGGAATCCAATGATAAAAGCGGAAGAATCCGTTTCAGTAAAATGCTCCAGTTCTTCAATTCTGGGTCAATTCAGATTGATTGTAAGAGGAAAATTGAAAGACGGAACTTTGATTTTTGCAGAAAAACAATTTGAGGTAAAATAATATGACCATAAGGACAATTCACACAATTCTGCTTCTACTCGCCTGCAGCTTCGCTCAAACCGTTTTTGCACAAGAGAAGATGATTGCCAACTGGGAATCGCAGAAAATACGGGGAACCAGAAATCTCCCTTATCATACGTTTACCGGATCACCATTTCTAAATGATGTTTGGGTGGTTGGAAAAATTGAATTTATGAACGGAGAAATTGCAGACAGCATAAATCTTAGATACAGCTCATATAAAGACGAACTAATCTATTATAACAAGGATATCAGTACTCAGATTGTGATTGACAAAGCCAGCCTGAATGGATTCTCATTTATCGAAAAAGATGGAAATGTACGGGTATTCAGGAAACAGTACTATGAAAATTACCTGAAAAGCGATCGCTATTTTGAAGTTTTATCTGAAGGAGAAACCGATTTGATTGTTTACCGCAAAGTAAGTCTGGATTCGGCTTCACCATATACTGACGAAAGCGGAATATTGAAAAACCAGGTATACAACAATGATTATCAATTCTATTTTTATTCTCCCGAAAAGAAATATACTTCTGTCAGGATTAATAGAAGCGGATTATTTGCGAAATTTGACAAGGCCTCACAAAAACCAATAAAAAAACTGCTCCGAAAAAATAAGATTAAAGTTGAGAGCGAAGCCGATTTTATTCAGGCTTGGAAAGTTATCGAAAAAGAGGGTTACAAAGTTGTATTCTAAAATGATATTTAGCTGATAACCCAAAATTCAGTTTTAAAATTCTGAAATTCTGAATTCGTTTTGTTAAATTTATTGAGCGCATCTGAAGAACATCCTTTGGATCATCAAAAACAGACCATTCGAATGAAAGAAGAGTTTTTACAGTTTATATGGAAACACGACTTATTCGTCAATAATAAGTTAAAAACTGTTGATGGAAAAACTATTGAAATTATTTATACCGGTCAGCCAAACTCCGATTCCGGACCTGACTTTTTCAATGCCCGAATAAAGATTGATGAAACTGTATGGGCCGGCAACATCGAAATTCATCAAAAATCATCGCACTGGTATCAACACAAACACGACACTGACCCAGCCTATAACAACGTAATTTTACATGTGGTTGAACTGCACGACAAACAAGTAAAAGTAAACGAACATGAATTACCAACTCTGGAGATAAGTTATCCGGTTGAAATTCTGGAAAACTATGAGCAACTGTTGATGTCGGAGAAATGGATTGCCTGTGAAGACAAACTAGCTGAAGTTGACCCGTTCCTTCTGAGGTTCTGGTTTAGTTCTCTGATGATTGAACGACTTGAGTCGAAAACCAATGATATACTGAAGATTCTGGAACAAAACAAAAATAACTGGAACGAAACTTTTTATCAGCTCCTGGCACGGAACTTTGGCATGAAAACGAATGCCTTTCCTTTTGAACTTCTTGCCAAATCACTTCCTTTAAACATACTTTCGAAACATAAATACGATTTGTTCCAGATTGAAGCTTTACTTTTTGGACAGGCAGGTTTATTAAACGAAACGCTATTGGGCGACGACTATTTTCTATCGCTCCGGAAAGAATATTCATACCTGTATAAAAAGTACGGATTATCGGGCATTGAATCTCATCTATGGAAATTCATGCGTCTAAGGCCAATTAATTTTCCAACAATCCGAATAGCCCAACTGGCCATGCTTATTCATCATTCCACTGCCCTGTTTTCAAGAATTCTGGAGACTGAAGATTTGGACAAGTTAAATACATTATTTAATGTATCTGCATCAGAATATTGGAATAATCATTACCGATTCAATAAAATTTCAGAAGAAAACAGGCAAAAGAATCTTGGCAAAATAGTTTTTAACAACCTACTTATCAACACAATTGCACCTTTACTTTTTGTATATGGTGATCAGCATCTCGATCAGGGAATGAAAGACCGGGCCTTATTTTTGCTCGAAAAACTTGAACCTGAATCAAATCAGATTATCCGGAAATGGAACGAATTGGGGATTGGTAGCAGATCAGCTTTCGAAACACAGGCTCTGCTTCAATTAAAAAACAATTACTGTAACAACAAAAAATGCTTAAATTGCCAGTTGGGAACAAAGATTATCTCAAAAATCAATTAAACGGAGAATGAACCAACCCTATAATAAATTTCAGGAAGTATCAAGTAAGACTATCAATACAGCTATTATATTGCTGCTTTCACTTATCCTGACTGGCACTTTATTCTACTGGAGATTCGAACATTATCCGTTGATCGATGCCTTCCTGATGACAGTTCTTACCATTTCGACTGTAGGATTCGGAATACTGCATCCGCTTTCGGATACCGGCAAACTCTTTACCTCCGGACTGATTATGGTGAGTTTAGGTAGTTTAGCCTGGGTAGGATCCAATCTGGCCCGATTTATTTTTGACGGAGAATTAAAAACTTACTTAAAAACATACCGAGTGGACAAAAAAATCATGAAACTAAAAGATCATACCATTATTGTTGGATATGGTCGAAACGGAGAACAGGCTGCAATGGAACTGCAGGACTCTGGAATGGACTTCGTGATCATTGACAAGCGCGAAACAGTAATGAGTCG
The DNA here is from genome assembly GCA_041736275.1 of Prolixibacteraceae bacterium. Classification (GTDB taxonomy): domain Bacteria; phylum Bacteroidota; class Bacteroidia; order Bacteroidales; family Prolixibacteraceae; genus Aquipluma. Next base: position 113,529 of record JBGSUC010000028.1, on the reverse strand, counting down.
TATTCGAGAAAATGAAAACCTGTTATATATACGGGGAGATGCCACTCATGAAGAAACTCTTTTTCAGGCTCGGATAGAACATGCCAAAGCTTTGATAGCAACCACACCAAACGATGCTGACAATGTTTTTGTGGTTCTTACTGCCCGAAGTATAAACCCCGGCTTGAAAATAATCAGCCGTGCCTCGGAGATGGAATCAATTACAAAGTTGCGCAGAGCAGGCGCGACCAACGTAATTATGCCAGAACGCATTGGTGGACAACGTATGGCAAAACTGGTAACACAACCCGATGTTGTCGAATTTTTGGAATACATTCTCTTGCAACAAAGTAAAGACGTGAATCTGGAGGAAATATCGTGTACCAAAATGGCCAGCTATTTTGTAAACAAACCTCTGAAAATTTTATATGCCAAAAACAAAACCGGAATCAATATCGTCGGTATAAAAATTAGCGGAGCGAAATACGTTTTTAATCCCAGTCCTGAACTAACACTTAGCAGGGGCGATCAGCTTTTTGTTCTTGGTTCTCCCTATCAGATCAAAGAATTCAGAAATTTATTGGATAATCAGAAATAACATATGATTATCAGCACTCTTAAAACTCAAAATACTTACTCAACCATGGTTGTCAATCTGCCAAGCCTTAAGGGAAAGTGAACTTGCGGAAAAGAATTGCAGGTAGTGCAGGTGGTGAGTAATAATAGACTTTCAGGAATCATTATCATCTATTTAGGAACCGAAGGTGAACTCTCAAAATTCCATGCCTCAAACAGATACCCGTGTCTCATTCCTCATAGGATTCAACAAGGAAAAATGAGATTTGCTTTGTTATTCTTTTGTTTGGATTTTTGAATTGTGTATCTATGCAACTCGAATATTAAAAAACCTGACCTGCAGAAACTGCTTATTGTAAGAATTCTGGTTCTATGCAACTAATAAAATCGATTGAAAAAGAAACACTGGAACAATTAAAGAAGGGGGACCCAAAGGCATTTGAATTGGTTTTCCGACTTTGGTACGAACCATTGGTTAATTTTGCAGATGAATACATTTCGGATATCGAATCATCCAGAAACATTGTTCAGAATATTTTCATGAGACTTTGGGAAAAGCACTCACTTGTAGATCCGGATTCGAACCTCAAATCGTACATGTACATGGCTACCAGGAATTCATGCCTTTCCCACTTTCGTCATCTCCGTGTAGAAACAGCCTTTTTTGAAAAATCACGAAAAAATAGCGAGAACCTGCGATTAAATTACGAAGCCCTTCATGAGTTGGATATCGAACAAATTGACCTTACCAAATTGGAAAAGCTGATTCAGGAGACAATCGATTCGTTGCCTGAAAGATGCCGTGAAGTTTTTATCATGAGCCGCTACGATGAATTAAAAAATAAAGAAATTGCCGAAAAGCTCAATATCTCGGTAAAAGCAGTCGAAGCAAACATTACACGTGCAATCGCCAAACTTCGCGAAAATACTCACGAATATATACCGGAACTTGTTCTTTTCCTGATTTTCAACTCCCGACTCTAAACATTACCTCTATCTTGAGGCTGAGCTATTTATGTTTTGAATTCAGGAACCTGTAACTTCTTTTCACTTTCAATATAGGGTTAACTTAAAGTTACGCGTATTACTTACAACTTAACCCAAATTAATGGATCAGAATCATCTCATAAAATTCATTACCGGCAATCTTGGCGAGGACGAAGCAAAAGAAGTAAGAAGCTGGATTAATGCAGATAAAGCTAACAAACATGAATTTGTCCGCTTAAAAAACATACACGCTTTCGCATCGGAAGGTAAACACAAATTGCAAATTAAAGAAGATTTTCTGCAGGTAAACAGATTAATCAATCAACCATCTAAACCAACTAAACCTTTAATATTTGGCCATTACGTTAAATATGCAGTGATTCTTATTGCTGCTCTTTTTATTGGTTTCATGGCATCTGAAATTAGGGATATGCCTTTATTCAATTCTGACAATCTGAGAACCAATGATTTTTACGCACCGGATGGTCAAATTTCGGAATTCACGCTTTCGGACGGTACTCGTATCTGGTTAAATGCAGGAACACACATTAAAGTTCCTGAAAATTTTACTGCAAAAAACCGCCATATTTTTATGGAAGGGGAAGCATTCTTCGAAGTAAAAAAAGATCCCAGTCATCCATTCTATGTAAAGACTAACGATTTAGACATAAAAGTTTTAGGAACTTCGTTTAACGTTAGCAGCTACAAGGCCGACAAAAATTCAGAAGTCACATTAATTGAAGGAAGCGTTGGCATTCGAAACTCTTCAGGCAAGGGACTTGCAAAACTTATTCCCGGACAGCAATTGGTGTACGAAAAAGAAACAGGAAAGAAAATAAAAAGGGAGATTGATGTTTCTCCTTATGAAGCCTGGCGTGACGGCAAAATGGTATTTAAAAATGAATCGCTTAAGGAAATCTCCGAAAAACTTGAACGCTGGTTTGACGTTGATATCATATTTGCCGATCAATTAATCAGCGAGATAAAATTTACCGGAACTATTTTAAAAAACAAGCCATTGGGTCAAGTTCTTGATGTGATTACATTATCTGCACCAATTAAGTTCAATATAAACATAAAGACCAATCAAAAAAATGAAGTTCTGTTATATTCACTTAAAAATTAATATCGAATGAATTAAATTTTGCAAAAAAAAAGCAGGATGCTTCAACATCCTGCCAGTTTTGAGATCAAATTTTGTCTTACTCCAATAAGACATTTAGTAATTAATCTTAACATTTCAAATTTATGAAAAAAATGTGTAACCAAGCCTGTTTATTAATAAACAGGCAAAAACTGATTCGCTACATGAAACTTACGATCCTATTCGTTTTTGTTGGCCTAATGTCAGTGAGTGCAGCAAGTTACTCGCAGGCCACCAAACTAAATCTTCAGATTGAAAATGCATCCATTACCGATTTTTTCTCCAAAATAGAAGAAGTCAGTGATTATTATTTTTTCTTTAAAAACGATGCACTAAAAAATTCAAAGAAAGTTAGTCTGAATGTTAAAAATCAGACTATTGATAAAATTCTGGACATCGTTTTGGGTGGCACCGATTTAAAGTACCGGATAGTTGACCATTACATCGTGATCTCCAACAGCATGGATGGTGGTGAGAACTCCTTACTTCAGCAGGATCTAAAAACTACAGTAAAAGGTTCTGTAAAATCTCAGGATGGTGAGGGAATACCCGGGGTTACCGTTGCAATAAAAGGATCATCCATGGGAACGATAACTGATTCCAACGGAAATTATTCACTGAATGTTACTTCAAGTAATGCAACACTGGTATTTTCTTTTGTTGGCTTGAAAACCCAGGAAATTCCTGTTAACAACAAGGGTGTAGTAAATGTAGTGATGGAAGAAGAATCCATTGGGCTTGAAGAAGTTGTAGCGATTGGTTATGGTACTGTCAAGAAAAAAGATTTAACTGGTGCCGTGTCTTCGGTTGACGCAAAAAAACTGGAAGCCGAATCAACTTCAAACATGACTGATTTACTTCGTGGAACATTACCCGGATTAAGTGTAAACTTCAGTACCAGTGCAAAAGGGCTGAGCGACTCAAAAGATATGTTGATCAGAGGAAACACTTCCGTTCGCGCAAAAGATAGCGATGGAACTGATGATCCGCAAAAAAAAGCAAATGCTCCGCTGATCGTAGTTGACGGGATGATTTATTACGGTGACTTATCCGATATTAACCCAGTCGACATAGAGTCTTATGATATTTTGAAAGATGCTTCTTCTGCCGCTATCTATGGCGCACGGGCTTCTAATGGTGTAATTATTATCACCACAAAAAAAGGAAAAAAAGGAAAACCTACGATTAATGTAACAACCAGTATTGGTGTTGCAAGTCTCTCTAACGCCAATATTCCGATCATGAATGCTCAGCAATTTACCGACTGGCGTATTGCAGGTTTCGAAGCCAATGAAAAACATCAGATTGATAAGGGCGCAGGTTACTACAACAGTCCAACTTCTCTTCCAAGCGGAGTTTCCCTCGATGCATGGAAAGCTTATGATGGTTCAGGAAGTGCAACAGACAACACCGCAATCTGGCTTAACCGTATCGGATTTTCGCCAATTGAAATCGCCAACTACGAAGCCGGGAAGACCGACGATTTTAGCAAATATTCTTATCAAACCGGGTTTACCCAAGATTACAACGTTAGTCTTTCCGGAAGCTCAGATGCCGTTTCGTATTATTGGTCACTTGGTTATACCAACAACGAAGGTATTCGTTACAACGAAACATTTAACACAATCCGTTCGCGCATCAACCTGGAAGCCAAAGTTACCAATTGGTTAAAGGTTGGAACAAACACCAACTTTGCTGTGCGCGACGAAAGTCCGATCCTGGCGAGTGATAACCTCCTCAACAACACACCTTATGCATCGATGTTTGAGGAAGATGGAATAACACCGACTTATGCACCTACCGGCAACGTTTCAAATTCACGTAACCCCTGGTTAGATCTGGTATACCGCGACAGGGTTCTGAAATACAATACCCTCAACGCAAAAATTTATGGCACATTAACTTTGCCATTTGGAATTAGCTTTACCTCTGAATACATTACACGTTTCAACTGGAACCGAGAATACAACTCCTATAACTCAGGTCATCTGGATTGGGGAGTACAGGGAGGAAGAGCCTCCAGGCAAAACACAACAATATTCGAATACCAAATCAATAATATCCTGAAATGGAATAAAACTTTCGGGGATCACAATTTTGACGTCACTTTTGTTCAAAATGCCGAAAAATACCAGTATTGGAGAGATTACATGGAACGTCAGCAATTCCAACCCAGCGATGTACTTGGTTATCATCGCATGCAGGCTGCAACCGAAGATGTCAATATTAACAGTGAAGATCAGGTCAGTACTGGCGATGCACTTCTGGCACGTTTAAACTATACCTATAAATCACGATATAATCTGACCACTTCATTTCGTCGTGATGGGTACTCTGCTTTTGGGCAAAAGAATCCACGCGCTGATTTCGGATCAGCAGCTTTAGGCTGGACCATTAGCGAAGAAGAATTCTATAATATTCCGTGGATGGAACAATTGAAACTTCGATTCTCGTATGGAACAAACGGCAACAGAGGGGTAGGTATTTATGATGCCCTTTCAAATCTGGCAACCGGTAAGTTTGTTTTGATTGAAAACGGAGTTCCGCAATATGTATCCCAGTTATACACCAGCAATATGGCCAATCCAAATCTGAAGTGGGAACGGACCGGCTCATTTAATGCCGGACTCGATTTCTCAGTATTTAAAGGAAGAATTCGTGGAAATATTGAAGCTTACAAAATGAAAACAACAGACCTTCTTATTCCACGCCAGTTGCCTCCCATCACTGGGTACAGCAGTGTATTTTCCAATTTAGGTCAGGTTGACAATACTGGTTTCGAAGTTACCCTGAATTCCGATAATTTGAAAAAGGGTGATCTAAAATGGACAACAAGTTTATCGCTTTCACACAATAAAAACAAAGTTGTTCACTTATACGGTGATAAAACAACTGATGCTGATGGAAATGTAAAGGAAGTTGATGACATTAATAACGGATGGTTTATCGGCCATTCCCTTGATCAGATTTGGGACTATAAAATATTGGGTGTTTGGCAGGTAGCAGAAAAAGATGAAGCAGCCAAATATTCGCGTGCCCCAGGTGATTTTAAACTTTTAGATGTCAATGGAGATGGTTATTACACCAATGATGACAAACAATTCCAGGGATATCAGTCTCCAAAATTCCGAATTTCTTTTCGCAACGATTTTCAATACAAGGAATGGGAGTTTTCGCTTAAAATGTATTCTTACTTAGGCTACTTTACTGCCAACGATCATAAAAAGAACAACGACGTTTTCTATGACAGGGGAACCTCTTTCAATGCGCCATACTGGACTCCAGCTAATCCAAGTAATGAATGGGCTCGTGTTGAAAGTTATGAATCAGGATTTACTGTATGGGAAAATAACTCATTTATCCGATTGGACAACGTAGCCTTATCCTACAGCGTTCCAAAGAATTTGTTAAAAAAGGTCAGCATTGTGAGTTGTAAATTGTCTGTCGTAGCTCAAAATCCGTACGTATGGTCTCCAAAGTGGAGCTGGATGGATCCGGAATCTCATGGCTATACCCCTTCCTACTACTCGCTTAAATTAAATCTAACCCTTTAAAAAACTGACATCAATGAAAAAATTTAATATAATTTCAATCATAACCCTCTTCCTGGTGTTTGGCTCTGGTTGCAGCAAAGATTGGTTAAAACCTAAACCATTATCATTTTATGCTCCGGAAAATACGTTTATTGACGCTAAAGGACTGGACGCAGCATTGGTTGCCTGCCTTCGTAATGCACGTCATGAATTTTACGGTGATGGTATGCCCGAGATTACAGAAAATGTCTTTTCTGATGTTGCTGTTGAGGGAACAACCGACAAAACCGGTCCTGCAATGGACTTGCCTGCACAAATCTTACCTGATGCCCAGCTTAATAGTGGTGATTACAATCGTATTGGCTGGTACTGGAATGAAGGTTATAACCGCATCAAGTATGCCAGCGTAGTTATCTCGCGTATCGACGATGCCGAATGGAAAAGCGATGCCGAACGCAACAACATTCTTGGTAAAGCTTATTTTCAAAGAGCTCGTGTTTACTACCGTTTGACCCAGCAATTTGGCGATGTCCCATTTATTCTGGATGAAATTTCAGAACCGAAACTTGACTTTTATTCATGTACACGTCAAAGTATTCTTCAGAAAATCAAAAAAGACCTCGACTTTGCTTCGCAATGGGTACTTACCGAAGCACAAGGTGCTCCAATTGGCGACATTAATAAAGCAGCTGTTAACCATCTGTTAACCAAAGTAAATCTTGCTCTCCTGAATTATGATGCTGCTATTGCTTCTGCTTCTGCTGTTATTAACGATGGCTACCATCATTTGATGACTGAACGTTTTGGTGTCGATAAAAACGATCCTACACATGATGTTATCTGGGATTTGCATCAGGAAGCAAACAAAGCGGCTGCTGAAAACCGGGAAAGGATCTACCTGTTTGTAGGAAGTGAAGAATTAACCGAAGATGGAGCAAGTGAAAAAAGTAGCATTATGCGTCAAACAGTTCCTTTTTGGGGAGGTGCAGGTAAAATCAAAACACCATCTGGATTGGCCGGTATGTCGGATCAGCCTCTTGGTATTAAAGTTGGTGGGGGTAATGTTGAAATTGACCAGGTTACAAAATATGGCCGCGGTATTGGCCGTTGCCGTTTAACTCCATACAGTCAGTACACGAACTGGACTGACCCTAAAGATTTACGTCATAAATTTCCAAACTGGATGAGAATGGAGAATTTGGTTTATAATCATCCGGATTTAAAAGTTAAAAATGACCCCTATTACGGAAAAAATCTTCAGCTGAAAGATGCTAATGGTGGAGTTTTGTGTACGGATACCATCCGCTCATGGTACAGTTGGCCTTATTATAAACTTTACATTCCCGATCCAACAGATATCACACCTGATGGAGGTTTTGGTGACTGGTATTGCTACCGTTTGGCCGAAACTTACCTGCTCAGAGCTGAAGCTTATTTCTGGAAAGGTGATTTAACCAATGCCGCTGCTGATTTAAATGCTGTTAGAACCAGAGCCGGATGTTCACCACTTGCTCCTGCAGAAATCAACCTGGGCACAATTCTGGACGAACGTGCACGTGAGCTTTATTTCGAAGAACCCCGCAAAACTGAAATTACCCGTATGGCCTTTATGTTGGCTGAATCAGGAAAACCCTGTTACAATGGCAAAACCTATAACCTTGCCAACTTTTCAACCGACAATTTTTGGTATGACCGGGTTATTGAAAAAAATGCTTTCTACAGAGATAATGTTGTGGCACCTCACTACACATACAGAGCGGCCCCATGGATTGTTTTATGGCCCGTTCCTGCATCAACGATTAATTCAAACAGCCTTGGTGTAATTAACCAAAACAAAGGTTACCCTGGTGAAGATGTCTATAAAAAACCTCTGAAATGGGTTGATGGAGAAGGCGAAGGTGAATTGGTTGAACAATAAACTTTACATCGACTGGTTAGTTCTGAAAATTCGCATTTCCCAGATCGGACTTGAATACCTTATAAAAAATCCCGGAAGCAAATTCCGGGATTTTTTATTTAATTTTGAATCCATACTCTGTTCACAATAAAATATTCCCCTACCCTCTTGAATTTCAAAGATATTTGATTATTTTTGCGCAGCTTTTAAAAATTAATTTTAAGCTGTTGTTATTGATAGCGATGCTGCAGCTTAAACATTGTATCACAAATTAAATTTTTTACATGTATTTATCATCTGAAAAGAAAGTTGAATTTTTCGAAAAATACGGAAGTTCAGCAACAAACACAGGTTCTTCTGAAGCGCAGATTGCTTTATTTTCATTTCGCATCAGTCACTTAACCGAACACCTGAAGTTAAACAAAAAAGATTTCAGCACACAACGTGCTCTGATCACCTTAGTAGGTAAACGCAGAAGTCTTCTTGACTATTTAAAGAAAAAAGACATCGAGCGCTACCGTGCAATTGTCAAAGACCTTAACCTACGTCGATAATTTATTACAGAAAAGGCAATATTTATATTGCCTTTTCTTATTTTTATACGCAATTAAAAATCTGTCGGTACCATATTTTTAACTGTACATTTCAGCAAATTTATTTTTGCTGAACAAAAATACCCCACCACACCCATTTGTATAGTACCTTTTAGAAATTTATTTATTCAAAAAAATTATGAATCAAGCAATTATTAAAACAATTGACCTTGGAGATGGACGTACCATTACCATTGAAACCGGACGATTAGCTAAACAGGCTGACGGTGCTGTTGTTGTAAGAATGGGTGACACAATGTTAATGGCTACCGTTGTGGCAGCTAAAGATGCCAAAGAAGATGTCGACTTTATGCCACTTTCCGTTGACTACCGCGAAAAATTCGCTGCAGCCGGACGTTTTCCCGGTGGTTTTTTAAAACGCGAATCACGTCCTTCTGATGACGAGGTTCTGGTTGGCCGTTTGGTTGACAGGGCATTACGCCCACTTTTCCCTGCTGACTTTCATGCAGAAACTGCGATGATGATTTCATTGATTTCATCAGATCCTGAAGTTATGGCCGATTCGCTGGCCGGACTTGCTGCATCAGCTGCTATCGCTGTTTCAGACGTACCATTCGAAACTCCGATTTCCGAAGTTCGTGTTGCACGTATTGATGGAGCTTTTATTGTAAATCCAACTTTTTCGCAACTTAAAAAAGCCGATCTCGACATTATGGTTGCCGCTTCATTCGACAACATCATGATGGTTGAAGGTGAAATGGAAGAAGTATCGGAAGAAGATATGCTTGATGCAATTAAAATTGCCCACGAAGCAATCAAAATACAGTGTAAGGCTCAGGAAGAACTGGCCGCATTGGTTGGGAAAACCAAACGCACATATTGTCATGAAGTAAATGATGCTGATCTGAAAGCTAAAGTTATCGAAGATCTGTATCCTGCCTGTTATGCTTTGGCAACACAGCGGATCAACGACAAAGCGCTTCGCATTGAAGGTTTCCATGCTATTGTTGACGAATATATTACTGCTTACAAAGAGGCAAATGCGGAAAACGCTGAGATCGACCTAGGAACAAACATCAAACTGATCAAAAAATATTACCACGACGTTGAAAAAGAAGCCATGCGCCGCATGATTCTGGACGATGGTATTCGTTTGGATGGCAGAACAACAACTCAGATTCGTCCGATTTGGGGCGAAGTTAATTATCTTCCGGGTTCACACGGATCAGCCATTTTTACCCGTGGTGAAACTCAGTCACTTTCTTCCATCACTTTAGGAACAAAAATGGATGAGAAAAAAATCGACAGCGTAACTTATCAGGGAACTGAAAAATTCCTGTTGCATTATAATTTTCCACCTTTCTCTGTTGGTGAAGCTAAAGTACCACGCGGAGTTGGTCGCCGCGAAATTGGTCACGGAAATCTTGCATTACGTGCATTGAAAAAAATGATTCCGGAGGACTTTCCTTATGTGGTAAGAATTGTATCAGATATTCTTGAATCAAACGGATCATCATCAATGGCTACTGTTTGTGCCGGAACCATGTGTATGCTTGATGCAGGCGTTAAAATGAAACGTCCGGTTTCAGGAATAGCTATGGGTTTGATTACCGATCCAGCCAACAATAAATTTGCTGTACTATCTGATATTCTGGGCGACGAAGATCACCTGGGCGACATGGACTTCAAGGTAACAGGAACCGAAAAAGGTATTACTGCTACTCAGATGGACATCAAAGTTGGAGGTCTTTCATACGAAATTCTAACTCAGGCATTGCTTCAGGCCAAACAAGGCCGCGAGCACATTCTTGGCGAAATAATGAAAGTGATTTCAGAACCACGTGAAGATTACAAACCAAATGTACCTCGCGTTGAAATCGTTCAGATTCCTAAAGAAATGATTGGACCAATAATTGGCCCGGGAGGAAAGAACATTCAGAAACTTCAGGAAGAAACCAAAACAGTTATTTCTATTGAAGAAAGAGACGATATCGGCTACGTTCAGATTTCAAGTGTGAACAAGGAATCGCTTGAAGCTGCTATTAAACGAATCAAATTGATTATTGCAATTCCTGAAAAAGGTGAAATCTATAAGGGAAAAGTAAAATCAATCACCTCCTTTGGTGCTTTTGTTGAAATCATGCCGGGAAAAGAAGGCTTACTGCATATTTCTGAAATCAGCTGGAACCGTTTACAAACAGTTGAAGAAGAATTAACTGAAGGTCAGGAAATCGAAGTAAAACTTCTGGATATGGACCGTGACGGAAAAATGAAACTATCCCGTCGTGTATTACTTCCAAAACCAGAAGGAATGCCAGACAGACCAGAACGCAGCAACGACAGACCACCTCGTCGTGACGATGATCGTCGTGACAATCGTGGCGGAGATCGCCGCGATAACCGTGGAGGTGGGGATCGCAGATAATCGCGACCAAAATAAAATGCAATACTCCTTTACCGAGATATTTAAAAATGCCCGCAAACCGGGCATTTTTATTTTGTCTTTATCTCGTAAAAATTAATCGGGACAATTCCTTAGCAACCACAAACAATCAGGCTACTGTTATTCGGCTTTTGCCCTTCGGTTCGGTAACCATCCCGTTTCCACCAATCGAGTCCGCCAATTAGTTCTTTCACATTAAATCCCAAATTCACCATATTTAATGCTCCTTTGGTCGATGCATTACAACCAATTCCATCGCAGTAAGTCACATACAAAAAATCTTTGTTCAAATGTGAGGTTGAATCTTCAGTCATTGTCCGATGCGGCAGGCTAACAGCTCCCGGAATATGCTCATTTTCGTATGCTTCGGCCGATCGTGCATCAACTGCAATAATTTTCTCACCTTTGCCCAATGCGTCTGACAAATCAGATGAGTCAATTTCAAAATGAAGCTTTTGCATATAGAACAATTGTTGTGTATCCATAATCATTCGAATTTTAAATGAAACAAACCAAAATATTTTCTTCGTACACCATTCGGCATTTTCAGGAAAGTCATTGTCTCTTTATTAAAGAACACATTCTATTCACCTGAAATATGTAATGATTTAATCAAAACATATACCGATTGCATTTGTTTTCTGTTAGCCAATTCTATATCAAACAAATTATAAAACTATGAAGCGTGTAATTATTTCTTTATTAGCACTGTCAACTATGATCTCCTGCAACACCGAAAAACCAATTCAATATCCAGCAACAAAAAAAGTTGATGTTAAAGACAATTATTTTGGAACTGAAGTCGAAGATCCATACCGTTGGCTCGAAGACGACAATTCTGTTGAAACTGCAGATTGGGTAAAAGCTGAGAATGAACTTACGTTTAGCTATTTGAATAAACTCCCATATCGCGAACAAATTAAAAAGCGTTTAACTGAGCTATGGGATTATCCGAAATACGGGACCCCGTTCAAAGAAGCAGATAAATACTTTTTCTATAAAAACAATGGCCTTCAAAACCAAAGTGTCCTTTTTACTACAAACGACATGTCGGTGGAACCAACGGTATTGCTTGATCCGAATACCTTAACTGAGGACGGAACTGCAGCATTAACAAATATCGAAATTTCAAATGACGGGAAATACCTGGTATATCAGGTTGCCAAATCGGGTTCCGATTGGAATGAAATTTTTGTTAAGGATATCGAAACCGGAGAAATGCTTCCCGACCATATACTTTGGGTGAAATTCTCAGGCATTAGCTGGTGTAATAATGGGTTTTATTACAGCGCTTACGATAAACCTGAAGAAGGAAGCGAACTTTCCAAAGCAAACGAATTTCAAAAAGTATATTTTCATAAGCTGGGAACAGAACAATCTTCCGATCAATTAATTGTAAGCGACGATAATAATCCGAAACAAATGTTTGGTGCCGGTCTTACCGACGATAAACGCTTCCTTTTAATCTCCAAAAGTCATGGAACGAATGGCAATGCGCTCGATTTTAAAGATCTCAGCAAAAAGAACAGTGAATTTGTCAGCCTGATGAACAGCTACGAATACGAATTTAACGCGATTGAAAATGAAGGTGATGATCTGTATGTCTTGACCAATTACAAAGCACCCAAATACCGCTTAATCCGGATCAATACGAATAAACCGGAAGAAACGAACTGGGTGGATATCATTCCGGAGAAAAAAGATGTATTGGAATCGGTTAGTATGATTGGTGGCAAATTGGTGGCAAATTACATGACCGATGCACACAGCAAAGTAGATGTTTATTCCTACGATGGAGTTCCCGATCACGAAGTTCAGCTTCCCGGAATTGGCACGGTTAGCGCTTTCAGCGGAAAGAAAGAAGAAAACATAGCCTACTACAGCTATACTTCATTCAATACTCCGACCGAAATTTTCAAATACGATTTTACTACGAACCAATCGTCATTGTTTTTCAGGCCTGAAGTGAAATTTAATCCGGAAGATTTTGAAGTGAACCAGGAATTTTATTCCAGCAAAGACGGAACCAAAGTTCCGATGTTCATTGTTCACAAAAAAGGAATGGAGTTAAATGGTAATAATCCCACACTTTTATATGCTTACGGAGGATTCAATATTAGTCTGACACCTTCTTTTTCGGCAGCACGAATTGCTTTTATCGAAAACGGAGGAGTCTTAGCAGTAGCCAACCTTCGTGGGGGAGGCGAATACGGCGAAGACTGGCACAAAGCAGGAACCAAACTCCAAAAACAAAACGTGTTTGACGATTTTATCGCTGCTGCAGAATATCTCATCAATAAAAAATACACTTCATCTGAAAGACTTGCTATTCAGGGCGGATCCAACGGAGGATTACTGATTGGCGCAGTTACGAACCAACGTCCCGATTTATTTAAAGTTGCACTTCCACAGGTAGGAGTAATGGATATGCTTCGTTTCAACAAATTCACGATTGGCTGGGCATGGGCAGGTGATTATGGTAAAAGTGATGACAGCGAAGATATGTTTAAATACCTTTACGGATATTCACCTTATCACAACATAAATAAAGATGCTGAATATCCCGCAGTACTGGCTACTACCGCCGATCATGACGATCGCGTAGTTCCGGCACATACCTTTAAATACATGGCCCGGCTGCAGGAATTACGTGCCGGAAACAAATTGCCATTACTGGTTCGTATTGATTCGAAAGCAGGGCACGGAGCAGGAAAACCAACAGCTAAGGTCATTGAAGAATACACCGATGTATGGGCATTTGTATTCTATCATTTAGGCATGAAAATGTAATCCGATTGTAGTGAGGGGGTGACTTCGAGTCACCCCCTCACTAGCTAAATACAATAAAAAAATCATTTCAGTTCGCGCAAAATATTGTACTTTTAAAATCCCGGAAAATAAACCCGGGATTTTTTTATGTCCTGATTATGAAATTAAACTATTTGGTAATTGAAGGAAATATTGGAGCCGGCAAAACGACGCTTGCACAAATGATCAGTGAAAAGTACCAGGCCAAATTGGTTTTGGAACAATTTGCAGACAATCCTTTTCTACCCAAATTTTACAAAAACCAGGAGCAATTTTCCTTCCCGCTCGAAATGGCCTTTCTGGCCGAAAGGTACAATCAGCTAAACCGGGAACTTAGTCATTTCGATCTGTTTAGCGCATTTACCATTTCGGATTATTACTTTATGAAATCGCTGATTTTTGCACAAAACACATTACAACCAGACGAATACAATCTGTACAGGCAATTTTTCACCATCATTTACGACAAAATGCCGAAACCAGATTTGTATGTCTACATACATAAAGACTCCGATTTGCTTTTAAGAAATATTGCACTCAGAGGCAGAGACTATGAAACATACATTACCAAAGAATACCTTGAGAAAATTACGCAGGGATATTTTAGCTATTTCAGACAACAAAACGAAATTCCAATACTTATAATTGATACGAATGGTATAGATTTTGTAAAAAAGTCCCGGGATTTTGAAAAAATGACTGAAACCATATTCAGTAAACAATACAACAAAGGCGTAACCCGCATAATACTGGATTAAAAACCTTTTTTGAGTTTTTTTTTAACCGAAACATTGCTAATTTTGTGAATATTAACAGGTATTAATAACCATCAAATTTAATATAATCGCTATGAGTAGAATTAACTTGAAACCACTTGCCCTTATCGCATTAGCAGCTGTATTGTTTTCCAGTTGCGCGAGTTTGCAAAAAATGAAAAAAAATGCAAACCTGATAAACTTTAAAACTACACCTGAAGTTCTTGAAACACATGCAGGTAAAGTTGATTTGGCTATTGACGGAAGGTTCCCGGCTAAGTATTTTGCCAAAAAAGTAATCATGGTTGCTACTCCTGTTTTAAAATATGAAGGCGGAGAAACAGTGTATGAACCAGTAACCCTTCAGGGTGAAAAAGTAGATGCCAATAACAAAGTTATTACTTTGAAAAATGGTGGAAGTTTTGCCTACAAAGATGCTGTTCCTTATGCTGAAGCCATGCGCTTGTCAACTCTTGAATTACGCATTACTGCTTCGCAGGGTGCTAAAAGTGTTGATTTTGCACCAATAGAACTGGCAAAAGGTGTAATTGCAACACCAACTTTGGTAATAAATATGCCAATGCCAATCATAGGAATGCAGAGAGAAAAAAATACAACTGGCAAATACGACCCAAATATCGATGTTTTCCAACGTATTGTTCCTGACGAATATACTGCTGATATTAAATACCTGATCAACAAATCAGACATTCGTAAGGAAGAATTAACGAAAGAAGAAATTCTTAAACTGAATGAATACAATAAAGCAATTGCTTCTGATCCAAATAAAAAATTGATAAGCATGGAAGTTTCTTCTTATGCTTCTCCGGATGGAGCTTTGGAATTAAATACCAAACTTGCTGAAAAACGTCAGGATGCTTCTTCGAAATTCTTAACCAAAGAATTGAAAAAAGACGAAGTTGAAGCACAATTCAAAACTAAATTCACTCCTGAAGACTGGGAAGGATTCAAAGAATTAATGGCAAAATCTAATATTCAGGACAAAGAATTGATTCTACGCGTACTTTCAATGTACACAGATCCTGAAGTTCGTGAACGTGAAATCAAAAATCTTTCTGCTGCTTTCACTGGTGTTGCCAGCGAAATCTTACCACAACTTCGTCGTTCTAAATTTACAACCAGCATCGAGCTGATCGGGAAATCTGACGAAGAAATTGCTGCTTTAGCTGATTCTGATCCATCGAAATTGAATCCTGCTGAATTGCTTTATGCTGCTACTTTAACCAAAGACCTGAATAAACAACTTGCTATCTACAATTCAGCAATGAAAATTTATCCAAACGACTGGAGAGGTTTCAACAATGCCGGAATGGTTTTAGTAAAACAACAAAAAACTGATGACGCGAAAAGTTTGTTCGAAAAAGCTGAAAAGCTTAACAACAGCGAACCTATCATTAAAAACAACTTAGGTGTTTGTGCTTTGAAAGAAGGCGATTTGGCAAAAGCCGAAGTGTTATTCGGAGCTGCCTCAGGTGCAGGCGATGCTGTAAATAACAACCTTGGAATTTTAAGTATCATCAAAGGTGACTATGCAAAAGCAGTTAAGTATTTTGGCGATTCTGATTCACCAAACACAGGTTTAGCTAAAATCCTTACAGGCGACAACAATGGTGCTTTAAAATCATTGGAAAACTGTACATGGGAAGGTTGCTACATGAAAGAATACTTCAAAGGTATTGTTGGTGCACGCACAGCTAAAGAAAACCTGATGTACGAAAGTCTTGAAACTGCAGTTAAAATGCATCCTGAATTGAAATCTACAATTGCAACTGATATGGAATTTGCAAAATATTTCAACGAAGCAAGATTCAAAGAAATTGTAAAATAATTATATTTCAAACGATATCTGAAAAGAGCGACCCATTTGGGATCGCTCTTTTTTTTACCTCAAGTTCAATTTTGGGTTATGTACTTAAAAACGGTTGGTCATTTTAAAGCGATCTTTCGTCATAAGAAAGCCTGTTTTACATCCGGTAATTTGGCTTGTATTAAATTACTTAACTTTAGGAAAAATACCCCATGATAACTGAACTGATGGTTCCACTCGATAAGAATCTTCTATAAATTCTGATGCAGATGAAAATAAAATACGACATCAAATATCCGCTTGATTCGCCGGAAAGAACAATACACCATAAAAAGCTTATTTCTGAAAAATTTTTCTTACGAAAACTTTATGAAGGATGGTACCGTAAATTTTCAAAAGAAATCAGAAATCTCCCCAATGGACTGTTAGTCGAGTTAGGCTCAGGTGGTGGTTTTTTGAAAGAGCTGGAACCAAATGTGATATGCACCGATATTATTGATCTTCCTTCCAACGACATGACCTTCTCGGCATTGGATATGCCTTTTGAGAAAAACAGCGTAAGTGGAATATTTATGATTGACACATTCCACCACATACCCGACAGTGAACGTTTTCTGCATGAGTCCAATCGGGTATTGAAGCAGAACGGAAAAATTGTTATGATTGAACCGGCAAACAGTCTTTGGGGAAGGTATATTTATAAAAACTTCCACCACGAACCATTTAACACCAAAGGCAGTTGGAAAATTCCAATTGAAGGGCCATTAACCGGGGCAAATGGGGCATTACCATGGATTGTTTTTATACGAGACCAATCCCTATTCCGGAAAAAATTTCCAACCCTGGAAATAGAAAGTATTGAATTTCACAACCCCTTTTTATACCTGATTAGTGGTGGAGTATCTTACCGCCAGCTAATGCCCGATTTTTCATACCCAATGTTTAACTTACTTGACAGAACGATGCCAAAAGTATCAGCCCATTTTTCCATGTTTATGACAATAACCATTAAACGGCTGTAATTCAATTCCTGCAAAAAAATCTTCCAGGGATTCCTGAAATTTTCCTGATACTCATTGCTGCCGGGAATACCAGTTATTCCGAAAATAATCAGGCAGCGTTCGCGAAGATTTCTTTCTTTGAATCGATTAACACGACTAAATCCCACCCTACTCCATCGCTAAGCTTCTGTATACTAATGTGTCATCCATTAACCGGAGATGCAGGTAGTCATTTCATATCCTTAAGTGAACCATTCGTGTAAATTTTCATATACTTCACATATTTATCTGCGATTATACATACTGCGAATAGTGAAATTTTGTAATTTCTATCAGAAATAAGTCACGCTATGACGGATATGGAAGATTACAGCACCGAAATTCACCAATCAACTTCTTAAAAAGAATGGAGAGCAACCCAACAAATCGGTTCAGACGATAAACAAGCACCGACGCAGGCAGAACAGGGAATGAAAGCATGAAAACAAAAAGCGTCAGCATGAAAACAAGAGCTGACGAAGTGAAAAAATGAAGCGCCAGTGTGAAAACAAGAGGTGACGATGTGAAAACAAGGAGTACCAATATGAAAAAATGAAGTGACGGAGTAAAAACAAGAGGTGACGATGTGAAAAAATGAAGCGTCAGCATGAAAACAAGAAGTGACGAAATGAAAACAAGGAGTGCCAGTGTGCAAAAATGAAGTGACGAAGTGAAAACAAGAAGAGTCAGCATTCGAAAATAAACTTGCGGAAACAATTCATTAACCGATGAAATAACCAATTATCAATGTATTAACCTTTAAAATTTAATCAACATGGAGAAAAAAAAAGAGAACAAATTGGTGATGCTGAACGCAACGATGAGTTTATTGCAGCAGAAACGCGACAAATGGAAGGACATGCCGCCTTTGCTTGCTGCTACCGAAACAGTTAAAGGGCTGCTGGACCAGCTTGAGTTGCAAAAACAGCTGGTCGGATCGGACCAGACAGGGCAGGTGATTGCCAAGGATAATATCCAGGAAAACCTGATTGCTTCGGCCTTCGAACTCTCGTCGCTTATGACAGCTTTTGCAGCACAAACCAACGACCCGGTTTTGCAGGCGAAAGTTGATTTCCCGATATCAAAACTGCGAAACATGCGCGACAACAAGCTGGGCTCCTTCTGCCGGTCATTGTTAAAACTGGCCTCAGAGCGGGAAACTGTTCTGCAGCAATATGGTATCAGTGCAACGCAGATCAGCGATTTAAGTACATCCATTGAAGCGTATGAGCAGCAGTTGCCCAATCACCGGATTTCGGTCTCGGAACGTAAAGCAGCCAACGAAAAAATGAAAACACTGGTAAGCGAAGCCATGCAGGTAACTTCAGATCAACTCGACCGGCTGATGATTAAGTTCAAAACCACCGATCCTGATTTTTACACCGCCTACCTCAACGCACGAAAGATTGTTGATTACGGTATCCGCCACGAAAAACCGGTACCTGGCCCCATGCCGTTATAAGTTCAACACATCTATCCTGATCCGATGAGCAAGCCTCATCGGATCAATTGTTTAATGCCCTGTTTTATTCTTAATTATCTTATGGTTTATACCATAATTTCTGTAGATTTGAGAGCAAACATCTTGTTCCTGTATTTTAAGGTGTTGGCACCTGAACATATCCCACTAATTTGGGCGGATATATTCACCAAAACACAAATAGACAAACGATATATTCACCTGCATATACACTTACGTTGTGGGGCATAGAACAGAACTTGTACCAGTAGAAAAATGAAATCTTATATACTAGCTTCGACATATAAAAAGGATGACCTTTATAAATCCACCATTGAATGGAATGATGAAGAGATGGGCGAAAGTCCCATTTTTGAATCTGAAAGTATGTCAGAGTCGTTAGATTCATTAAAAAAATGGTTAGACACTTTTCTTGATAAAGTATCAAAGACTTGGTTGGACTTTCATCAAAAGGAATATAGAGGAGGTGTAAATTGTCCTAATGGTTTATTACAGACAGGGACTGATGTTTGGTTATGCAAATTAGATAAAAGCATTTGTGATTTGCAGTCTATTGTTGACTTGGATAATAAAGACGAGTTTAGAGGAAAATGTAAAGCTTCTCAGAAACAGAAAGACGACATTTTAGAGATTGTAATCAATGAAAGATACAAAGGTTTTCATCATGCTATTGGTAGGTATCAATGTGCAAAATGTCAGTTAGAGAAGAAGGAGGAAAAATATAGTTATCATTATCCTTGGGAATTTGTACCATTAATCGACTTACCTTTATCATCAAAGGAAATAGGATTACTTAAAAATTATACGGACAAAATTTTATCTCGATTTTTTGCAGATGACCCTATTATTTGTACTAGTTGCGCTTTTGACTTGATTACAAAAATTGAACTTAAAGAACAAAAGTTTAATATAATGGAATATGATATTAATAGAAAAAAATTAAAGCTTTGAAAATAAGAAACTACGACCCCACAACAATGTATATACAAAATAGGCGAGATAGTAGTAAATTCAAGGGTTGTAGCCCGCTTCAACTTTCGTGTAACTTGACAGGAAAGTGCCATGCGGTCGGCTACTATTCCTATACTCACCGTTACGGCACATAATAAAATGAAAACCAACGAGACAGAAAATATTGTCGCGAAAATTAATGTGAATGTATTTTTTAGTGAATTCACATTTAGTAAAAACGATTTTAAAGAGTTAAAATCTAATCAAAAACTTGAATTCGCAGATAATGTAGTTTGGCTTGACGACATTTTCTTCGTTTATCAAATAAAAGATAGAGACAACTCCAATGGCGATGATATTAAGTGGTTTGACAACAAGATTTTAAACATAGGCGTAAAACAAATTAAAAACACATTAAAATATTTAAGAGACTATCCCGAAATTTTAATAAAAAACGAAAAAGGACATGTCATTGATATTTCTAAAGCTAAAAACACAGAACCTAGAAAACTAATTATTTATACACCAAGCGAATCATTACCTGAGAGTAAAAGACAATTAAAATTTTATGAAAGTTCGCAGAATGGACTAATTCATTTATTCCATTCAGAAGACTACTATTGGGTTTGCAAATATTTACTCACACCAGCCGAAGTCGAAGAGTATTTAGAATTCAGAGAATCATTTTATACGCAACAAGGAAAAATTTTGAATCAATTTCCAGAGCAATATATATTGGGACACTTTTTAGAAACTCTCGACACAAATGAAATTGTTCCTAAATACATTGAAAACCTAAAAATCATAGACAAAGAAGCAATTGATTTTGACATTTCATTTCTAATACAAAATTTCACAAATCACATTAAACTTACGAATCAAGAAACAGACTATTATCCTGTAATTAAAGAAATTGCAAAGCTCAACAGAAGTGAGATGTCTGAGTTTAAAAAGCGATTTGTCCGGGGTTTAGAAATGTGCAAAAAAAACGAATTTATACTTCCCTATACACTCTATACTCCGAGAACTGATTGTGGATTTGCTTTTATTCCTTTAGCTGAGGAGAAAAAATCGTTTTGGAAAATTGCGTTAAATAATTTGACTCTAGCACAAAAATATGTACACAAAGCACGAAAATGTGTTGGGGTCATCATCTTTGAAAAAGGCGACGAATTTGAAATATACTGGGAATATGCAGACTATCCTTGGAGTTTTGATTCTGAGATTGAAAAGAGACTTAAAGAAAATTATCCTTTTAGGAAAACAAGATTACAGAAAATTGACAACAGATATAAAAACTAAAAAATTACGTGCTGTAACAAATTGTAAATTGCATTGCGGGGTTCGTGGTGTGTCGTTCGCTGGATTCTCGCAACATCGTTCCGTCCTGCCGGACAGGAACGAGCTCCGAAATCCGCAACGACAACATGTACCAACCGTTGGCAACCATATTACGAAACCCTACTAAAATGAAAATTACGACAATATTAATATTAGCTGTTCTTCTTACAAGTCTGAATCTCAATGGACAAAACAGAATTATTTCTGGGAGAGTGATTTCTGAGGATTTAGAACCACTTCCTGGGTTAGAAATTGAAAACTCTGATAATGTACTCCTTGGAAAAACAGACATGGATGGATTTTTTGGAATTAACATACCACAAGAAACCGACAGTTTAATGTTTCGCTATGTAGGTATGGAGTGGACTGACATTAGATTAAAGAAAGATTGTGATACAGTTGAAGTTGTAATGATGTATGATGGAACATATGATTTTATGTCTTCTAAGAAAATCGATAGACTTCGAAAGAAACGATTTGATAAATTACCAATTGTCCATTCTGAAGCTGTAAGAAATGGACTTTTTTAAAATAGCAATATCTGTTACGAAAGAGATTTTAAAGCAGATAAACCAGATTTAGACAGAATTAGTAGAGAATTAAAGGAATTCGGAAAAATAAATAAAAATGACTTTAAAGATTTAAATATAGGAGACATTGTAAAAATACCCTTTGGATTAGATACATCGGAAAAAAGAATAAGTACTCATTATTCACCTTGTAAGAAATGTACAGATGAGGATTATGATTACGTAATTAAAGGAGAAATTATAAATAAACACAGGAGAAAACTAACTCTCGAAATTAAGATTACAGAAATGCAGCCTTATGATTCTTTGGAATATAGCGGAAAGATTTTAAGTGTTGGCGGAGATTTTAAATATGAGATGAAATATTTCGAAGTGATAATTGATAAATAAATACGGTTGCCAACAATGTATAAAAATAATAGCCGGTTCAGTAGTAAATTCAAGGGTTGTAGCCCGCTTCAACTTTTGTGTAACTTGACAGGTTTGATGCCCGCAATCGGCTACTATTCTTATACTAACCGTTACCTGCAAATTTAAAAAACAAAAAATTCTACCATGAAGAAAATAGTCTTTTATATTTTGTCTTCTATTATTATAAGTTGTCACGCACAAACTGACCAAAAATTTAACCTCGGATTTGAAAAGCAGAGCAATAGTAATGGTCTTTCAGACGGTTGGTTTAAATGGGGTAACTACACTTTAACCATAGATTCGTTGAGTAATTCGGGGCAAAAATCCGGAAAGATTACTTCTACCGATGAAGGAAAATTTGGTAGCATAGCCTACAAAATACCAGCAAAATATGCAGGTAATACCATTGTGCTTGAAGGATATATGAAAATTAAAAACGTAGAAGACGGATTTGCGGGCTTGATGCTTCGAGTTGATGGGAATAGAACTGCTTTAGCTTTTGACAATATGCAAAATCGAAATATTTCAGGCACAAAAGACTGGGAGAAATATTCGATTACACTAAAATATCCGGAACAAGCTGATAATATTTTCATTGCCGGCATTTTGACTGGAAAAGGCGAGGCATGGTTTGATGATTTCGTTTTGTCCATTGATGGGAAAAATGTTCAGACTTTAAAAGAAAGTGAAAAACCAGTTTATAAAGCTTCTCTTGATAAAGAATTTGACAATGGTTCAAATGTTGAAATTCTGAATTTAACACCGGAAAGAATTGGAAATTTGGAATTACTGGGCAAAGTATGGGGTTTTTTAAAATATTATCATCCTGAAATCGCAGCAGGTAAATACAACTGGGATTATGAATTATTTCGGATTATTCCAGGCTACCTAAACGAGACAAATGAAATAAAAAGAGAAGAACTACTACTTAAATGGATTGACAATTTAGGAAAAATTGATGAATGCAAAACTTGTAATCCAACTCCTGAAGATGCCCACCTTAAACCAGATTTAAGGTGGATTACAAACAATATAGTTTCAGAATCGTTAAAAAACAGGCTGCACTACATTTATAATAACAGAAATCAAGGAGAACATTTCTATATCAGAATGGCTCCAGGCGTGGGAAACCCTGAGTTTAAAAACGAGAACGCTTATGCAAATATGCCTTACCCCGATGCGGGATATCGGTTATTGGCTTTATACAGATATTGGAATATGATTAACTATTTCTTTCCAAACAAATATTTGACAGATAAAGACTGGAACACCACGCTAAATGAATATATACCAAAATTTATAAACACAACGAATGAGTTGGAATATGAACTGGCAGCCATCCAGATCATTGGCGACATTCAGGATACACACGCAAATTTATGGGGAGGAAATAATAAAATTGAAGAATGGAAAGGTAATTATTTTGCCCCTGTGCATTTGAGGTTTATTGAAAGCAAACTTGTTGTTGATGATTATTACAATCCTGAACTAAAAACTGAAACTGGATTGGAAGTCGGAGATATAATTACCCGGATCGATGGTAAAAACACAAATGATATTGTTTCAGATTTATCGAAATATTATCCGGCATCAAACGATGCAGCGCGCTTAAGAGACATTTCTGCAGACATGTTGCGTTCTCCAAAAAACGTATTAGAGGTTGAATACATACACAATGGAACGCCTAAAACAAAAAAGATAAAGTTATATCCCGGAAATGAATTAAATATCATCCAATGGTACAAAGGGAATGATGAAAAATGCTATCGCGTATTGGACAAGAATATCGGGTATATAACACTTAGGTCGATAAAAAATGACGACATTCCTAAAATTAAGGAGGAATTAAAAAACACCCGAGGTATTATAATTGACATCCGCAATTATCCGTCAACTTTTGTTCCTTTCAAATTAGGTTCCTTTTTCGTCTCATCTTCAACTCCATTTGTGAAATTCACTAATGGGAATATTAATAATCCCGGTGAGTTTACCTATAAAAAAGGATCAGAAATCCCTAAATCAGAAGAATCCTATAAAGGAAAACTAATCGTATTGGTTAATGAATTATCTCAAAGCAATGCGGAATATACAGCAATGGCATTCAGGGCCGGAGATAATACGACTATTGTTGGAAGTACTACGGCAGGAGCAGATGGCAATGTTTCGACAATTATGTTGCCAGGTGGATTAAGAACAATGATTTCAGGAATAGGTGTGTATTACCCTGATGGACGGGAAACACAAAAAATTGGAATTGTACCTGACGTTGAAGTTAAACCAACAATCAATGGGATTAAAAAGGGTACGGATGAATTAATTGAAAAAGCTATTGAAATCATACTAAATGAATAAAAACCAGCAGGTAACATGCTATATAAAAAATTGGGGTTTAATCGGTCATTCAAGCGTTTTTTCTCGCATCAAGTTCAGTGTAACAGAACAGGAAAGTAGCCCGCTATCCCATACGAAATTATACACTAACCGTTGTATGGCATAATAACAAAAACAATAACGATGAAACATTCCATAATAAAACAAACAGGGTTCTACTTCATTTTTGTAGTTACATTACTTTCATGTAAGACAAAAGAGCCACCTATTTTAAATGAAAATTTTGACAATAATACTATGGGGTGGATTGAAGAAAGCTCAGATTTTCATAGTTTGAAAATTGATTCTGGATTTTATTATATTCATTCTAAGGATACAACTGATAAGACTTATCGTACCAGTACAGCAAGCTTACAAAACTCATACTTAATTGCTTTACCTGAAGAATATGAGATTGAGACGAGAGTTAAACTTATTGAGTCAAACTTAGAAGATGTGAGTTATGGTATAATTTTACGTGGAGCAACTTTAGAATATTCGATAGACCTGCATATGTCGGGTAAAGTTGAGGTTGTAGAATACGACTATAACTCAGGTTTAGAACGAAAATTAATTTCTTCAAGTTCAAATTATTCAATGGACGAAAATGCAATATCTATAAAGTTGGCTATTAATAAAGAAAGCTTCATTTTATTGGTAAATAATTATGTAATTGGAAATTCAGAGTTTAACGTTAAATCCTGGCAGGATTTGCGGATATTTACTTCTAAACAATCAAAAATCGCCGTTGACTTTTTGAGAATCCAACATATGACATTAGAGTCTATTGAAAACTCTTAATTAAAGAATGCAAACACAATTAAAATATATCAAGTCTGAAATTATCAACGCGTTTTTAGAACGGCAAATTATATGGTTTATAGGCTTAATATTCGTGTTCCATTTAATTCTTCGACTTTTAAATATTCCTGGTGCTGTCTTTTTTTTAATAGCAATTCCCATAATATTTGCTTGTATTAATTTGGTAGGATTTATAATAAAGCGGATAAATACCCATCATTGGAATTTTGATTATATAATTCTCTCGTTACTTTATTTATTACCTGCTATTAAACTTTTATTTACATATTATAATTTCTTTTTTCATTTATTTTTAATAGTGTTTGGTATAACTATTATTGTGTATAAAAAAGCTCCAGTAATCAATCTGCGAAAAAGATTAACATTATTATTGGTAATTAACTTGTTTGTTCTTCTTATTCCAGCGAAAATGCTGCTTAATTATACTCGCTCAATTGACGATAAAACATGGGGAAACAAAATAAAATGGACTGATTTTCAAGGAGAAGAACCTGCCAACAATGAAAAATACGCAGCAATGATTAACTCTAAATTTTATTATAAATATAATCGATGTTTCAATACCCCCAGAGTTTTGACAATAACTGTAATGAGTAAATCAAATTCATGGGCATCAGCAATTTTTGCAAAGTACAATACCAATAATCTCTTGAATCATGAAAAGATTCATTTTGATATATCTGAATGGACAAGACGTGAATTTAAAGACTCAATAGATAATGTAGACAGGATTTCAGAAAAAAACATATCTGAAATTTACAAACATTTCAAAGAGCTAAAAGAAATACGACAAGTAAATTATGATACTGATAGTGACCATGGTAAAAATCCAGAAGGACAAAAAAAGTGGGATGAGAAATTATTTAAGTATTTAAATAAATAGTGGAAAAATTACGACCACACAACACAGTGCATATTTCAGAGCGGGGTCGGTGCGGTTAGCAACTGCGGATTCCCGTTTCGCAGTTCTGTGTCCTTCGGACAGGAACGCTCTTCGAAATCCGCTCCGCAACATGCACCAACCGTTAGCGTCATGCAAAAAACGCTATGATTATTACTATAAAAATAATGGATTTGAAATTCAAACTTAAATTATGAAAGCAATTGCTACAATGACATTTTTTATGTCTTTCACTTTAATGTGTATTGGACAAAACCTAAAATTTGACTATTTTGGTATCAAAAGTCCTGGAGAAAAAATTGAGCTTTTTGCACCAAATATTGTATCATTAAAGGACTCCAAAGAAAAGTCTTTAGCTATTTCACCTAATGGTGATGAGGTCTTTTTCTCAGGGGGACCAAGCTGGCCTAAGTGTAAAATAATGCATGTTAAAAAAAATAATAATAAATGGACTGAACCAAAAGTGGCAGGATTTTCAATGGATTGTTATGCTACCGAACCCGCTTTTTCACCTGATGGTAAGTATTTATACTATTCTTCAAGCAAAGGAGAGCAAGATATTAAACAATATTGCATCTGGAGAGTTGAAAAAATTGGCAATAATTGGGGTAATCCTAAAAAAGTAATAGATATTGTAGATCCTAAAATATGGGAATTTCATCCAACAATTACAAAGGGTGGTACGGTATATTTTTGTTACTGGGATTCTCTAAAACAAGTTGGTGACATCTATAAATCAAAATATTCAGACGGAGTTTACTCAGAGCCCGAAAAAGTTATTTTGCCTTTTAATATTCAAAGTAGTGATACAGATCCATATATTGACCCTGATGAAAAATATCTGATCTATTCCTCTACTGGACAAAACAGCAAAGGGGGTTACGATATTTATATTTCTTACAAGAAGAAAGATAGCTCATGGTTATCCCCTATAAATTTCGGAGATAAATTTAATACTAAAGGCGATGACGATTCATTTGATATTTCACCAGATGGCAGATTCCTATTTATTTATAAACAAGATAATGTATACTGGACGGAAATAAAAGGAGTATTCGAAAATTTACAAACAATTGATAATCTTACTAAATAATAGCACGAACGCCCAACACGCGGTATAAAATATTGGGGTTTAAGTGTTTATTCGAGCAACATGCCACGCATCAATTTCGGTTTAACTGGATAGGAACGTAGCCAGCAATCCCCAACGGTTTAGTACGCCAAACGATGGGCGCCATTACTTAAAATCAGGACATTGCTCCGGAAAGCTAAACTGCTACAAGATATTCTTATCCAGGTATTCCTGAAATTTGTCTTTGTACTGATCACTGACCGGAATGTAGGTTTTTCCGAAAATGATACGGCTGCGTTCAATAGTCATGAAAGACGAGGACACTTTGCGAAGTCATAGGTTGATAACCCTCAACCTGAAGATTGAATAATTTGTTCCCGCATTCGAATAGCAGAGTTGTCCGCTCTCAAAACCAGAATTTACTGGCTTCGAGTAAGAAAGATTTTCTGAATAATATTCAATCCGGTATTTTAGGTATTCAATTTGAATTTATACCATTTCATTAGGCATAGTCATCTCATTTGTATGCGGCTCTGGCTTTCGAAAGGTATTTACAAACGTAAGCTTGACCCTATCTGAGAGTATAAAATACGGTATCCAAATAGCTGATCCTATTATAGTTCTAACAAGTTCATTCATTGTACTGCTATCGGGGTCGACCACTTTAGTTGAAATTACCATATCCAGAATAATTCCAGCCATGACGAAAATCCTGAACCCGATATACAATTGAGGGAAACTTGCACGCTTCAGAAACATTAGAATCAAAAGGAATCCGGATGACAAGATAATAGAAACGTTAAACAGCAGTTCAAAGTAAAATAAAAAAGTTATTGTACCGGGCCAATCCGTATTTTGTGCTAAAAAACTCACCCATAAATTTTGCCCAAAATAACCTGTATTTATGATTTGATAAGCAACCAGCAACGGAGAGAAACAAAGACTTATTATAGGAAAAATAAGCCAGCCGCCAAAATCAATTGGATTTTTCAATGTAGGTTGCTGACCTAAATCTGATGGATATATTAGCCAAAATATTCCAATTAGTACTATTGAAAACAGCAGTGAGATTACCAGCGAAATCCAGTTAATACCACCAACGGATTCTGTTGCCATTCCCCATTTTATATTTTCGATGCAAAGATCAGAAAGCTTATCGTAGTCTTTAAAATAAGAAGTCAATTCTTCTACCGGAACATTATCCTTTTTTGAATGATAAGTATAGTTCAGCGAATAAATTCGATTATCATTGGAAACATATGTGTTTTTAGAAAACATGAATACATTATTTTGAATCTCATTGATTGTTCCCTTAAATCCAATTTCTTTATGTTTGGGAAAGTGCATGTTGATTGTGTAATCGATGCTTATCGGATATTTAACTGCCAGAGGCATTTTTCGTGCCTTATCTTTAGAATAGCTCAGAAACTCATACAGATTATACGGATTAATCTGGGCATATCTCTCCACAGTATCACTAGTTGAATGGTCGAAAAAGCCGGAGATAAGATATTCTTCGCGAACCTTGAATGAATTCTGATCAGGATAGTCTATGTATTGAAGTGCTGAATCACTGGTCCATTTCAAGCCAGTATAATATCCAGAACAATAATTCAGGTAATTTTCACGAATTTCGGGCAAAGGAGTTCCCAAATGATAGGATCTTTTTGAATTTGCCAGGTTGCCATAATAAATACTTTCTACTTCATATCTAACATCAGAAATGCTATCGATAAACCAAAGATCCTCACGAATGACTGCCCGATCAGTTTGCGATACAGGTATATCTTCAAGAGATGAAGAATCCTCGTCAAGCACCAGAGCCATTTGATAATCTGGCATACAGACCAATAGAAGATTACCCTTTTGTTGGTTCACTGTTGGATCAACCCAATAAACCTTATCATCCCAGATAAATTTCACAATAACATGATTAAATGCGAAAGGTGATGGCGCATTATCGATGACATGCCCTCTTGCAGAGGTGTGAACGTAGGCTGGCCATGCTTCAACACCTAATTTCCGAAGTAAAACAGCAAGCAAATATGATTTATCTTTACAATCACCAAACCGGTTTTTTATCACATCCGCCGGATGATGTGGCTGGTGAGAATGTATGCCGGTTTCAAGTCCCAAATAACGAATTTCATCCTGAACGAATCGAATCACTCCTATAATTCCATCTTCCGATTTCGTAAATTTCCTTTCAGTTAAAATAGCATTCAATTCATTGTCTTCAACTTCAAACGGAAATAATTTTCTTCCCCATTTTTTAACCTCACCCCAATCCTTATAAGAACTTACTTCACAGGCAGGGTATGCGTCGTACCAGGATGGAATGTTGGCATCATTAAAAATGGCTGCCTGGCTTTTTATATCCCAAACTAATGATTTCGATTTTCCATCCACAGAAACAACAGGTTTTTGTCCGCCCTGAATTTCTTTCATTATCAATTTTGCAGAGGTGGGAACCAACATACGTTGGTGGATTCGCAGCACCTCACTGCCAAAGGCCTGGCTAATATAAGAATAGATATAATTTGCAAATATCGGATTTTGGCCCTTAATTGTATATTCATACTCAAGGATATCACCAACCCTAATATCTTTTAAAATCGTAATGGCTGAATAAGTTCCGTCATAAATAAGGTATTCGGCATTTTTTTCATTTCTCATCAATTCAATTTCGCCCCGGTTCAAATGACTGATCTCCATACTGCCCCGATGGATTGTTATCTGATTAATTGCCAGACTCTGATAGCTTGGATCGAAACTAAATGATAATTGGGCATTATTTTGCACTCCCTGTTCATTATTCAACCTGACCCAGTAATGATAAGTCGATTCATGGACGATTTCATTTTCCTGAAAATCTACAAGCAGATAAGTTGCATCACCACTTTTAGAGAAATCCTTCAGAGGAATTTCAAATGGAATTTTGATATTCCATGACGGAGATTTTTCAATTGTATAAGTAGGATTGGCAGCAGCACATAAGAAAAAACTGCTAAAAAACAATATTTCGATCAGAGTTGCGATTCGTTTCATTGTTGTGAGTTTGCTCTTTTAGATGAAATGGATATGAAATCGATTTTGAAAATATAAATTAACAAAACATTATCATTTCATCATAATTATTCTGATACGAAACAATGAAGATTCGAATAAAATATTCAGGTATTTTTAACTAAGCTAATCATTTCTACAAGAAATTCTTATCCAGGTATTCCTGAAATTTGTCTTTGTACTGATCACTGACCGGAATGTAGGTTTTTCCGAAAATGATACGGCTGCGTTCAATCGTGTCGATTTTGTCGAGGTTAACGATAAACGACCGATGCACCCGCATAAATTTGTCTTCAGGTAATTTTTGTTCCAGCGACTTCATCGAATTGAGCGATAAAACCGGTTTGTCTTCGCCTATTGTATAAACTTTAATGTAATCTTTCAATCCTTCAATATACAGAATATCGTTAAAGTTGATCCGTCTGATCTTATATTCCGATTTCAGGAACAAAAACTGGCTGTTGGCTTCAATCGACGGAATCGCACTTGCTTCAAGTTCCGATTGTTTCCGCGCTTTCTGTGCAGCCTTCAGGAATTCTTCGTAGCTGAATGGCTTCAACAGATAATCAATTGCATTTAGCTTGAACCCTTCCAGCGCATATTTTTCATACGCAGTGGTGAATATAATTTTGGGGGCATTCTCCAGACTTCGGGTAAATTCAATTCCATTCAAATCGGGCATCTGAATATCCACAAAAATTAAATCAGCCGATTGGGTCGATAGAAAATCGATGGCATCGAGCGGATTATCAAAAGTGCCTACTTGCTCCAAAAAAGGTGTTTTGCTGATGTAATCGCTCACTAACCGGAGGGCAAGAGGTTCATCATCTATGGCAATGGTTCTCAGCTTCATACCTTTGTTTTTTTAATTAAAAGATTAACGCGAAAAACGGTCTCGTTGCTTTCAATGGTTAGTTTGTGATTGTCGGGAAACAATAAATGCAGCCGTTTTCGTACGTTTTCAAGGCCAATTCCGGAGTGTTGCAAATCATCAGACTGACTACTTCTGCCGATGCTATTTTCAGAAACGAAGTTAATCTGATCATTTTCGATGGTCATCCGAATATGGATGAAAGAATGATCGCGATGACTGACTCCGTGTTTAAATGCATTTTCAACAAACGGTACAAAAAGCAATGGAGGAACTGTAAAGTCAGAAAAGTTATCCGGAAAATCGATCACCAATTCAACTTTTGGGCTCAGCCGTAACTTCATCAGGTCGATGTAATTGTTCATAAAATCAATTTCGTGACTCATCAGAGTTTCGCCATGTTCCGATTCATAAAGCAGGTATCGCATCAACTTCGACAGTTTCAGCACCGAATCCTGGGCTGTTGGGCCGTCGATACCAATCAGTGAGTAAATGTTATTCAGGGTATTGAAGAAAAAGTGCGGACTCACCTGATTTTTCAGGAATGCCAGTTCTGAGTTCAGCTTTTCCTTTTCCAGTTCTTTTTGTTTCTTCTCGTTCTGCTTCAATTTCTCCATTACCCCAAGACCAATGGCAAAACCTGACAATAGCAATGATGTAACGAGATGACTGAGAAAGCCAAATACAGCTCCATTCTTCGGACCCTGGTCTTTCCCATTTAGCATTTTCATGGCTTCGCGGAACTTTGCATCAGCAATGGGGTCGCTTAAAAAAGTCCTATCTATATATGTGGCAACATAATGGGTAACCACTATAAAGGCAATAAGAATGAGGATATAGGTTAACTGTTTATTCTGAATAAAATAACGGGGAACCAACCAAAGATAACCAACATAAAAAATGATTGCCGCCGACAAAGCATGCAGATAAAACCCATATAAGCGCATCACATTACCACCTCCAAATGAGTTATGCATGTATAGTGCAAAAAGTATTATAATGATCCATACGATTGTATGAAGCGTAACTTTAATCCATTTATCTGAGAATGATATTGATTTACCCATTTGATGTCTTTTTTTCAAAGATAATATACCAATTACAATTTACCATTTTACGATTTACTATTTACCAGGCATTAATGAACGTCAATAGTAAATAATAAAATCGTAAATGGGTTTTATTCGTACCTCAACGCGTCAATTGGGTTCAGATTCGAAGCTTTTCGTGCCGGATACCAGCCGAAGAAGATACCAATGGCCGAACAAACCAGGAATCCCAAAGCTTGTACTTCCGGCATAATAATCATGCCCCAACCTAATACTGAAGTAATGACATAGGTCACCATCATTCCAAAAATAATCCCAATTATCCCTCCCAATACACTTAAAAGAACCGATTCGATCAGGAACTGCATCATAATATCATTGGCACGACCACCAACCGACAAACGCAACCCGATTTCACGGGTTCGCTCGGTAACCGAAACAAACATGATATTCATGATACCAATACCTCCAACTAACAAGGAGATTCCGGCAATTGCACCTAAAAGCAAGGTCAATACATCCATCACCGACGAGAATGTTTGTACCAATTCAGCCTGCGACCTTACCTGAAAATCATCAATTTCACCATCTTTTAGTTTATGGCTTTTGCGAAGCGAATTGGTAACCTGACTGATGGCCTCACTATTTTTTTCCTCGCTTACGGCTGAACCATAAATACCCTGAATATGTGTGATCGCCAGGATACGTTTCTGAACAGTAGTGTAAGGCACTATAATCAAGTCGTCCTGATCCTGTCCCATGCCGTTTTCGCCTTTATCAGTCAATACTCCAATAATCAAAAGCGGTATACCCTTAAACCTGACCGATTGGCCAACCGGATCGGTATTCCCCTCAAACAGTTTCTCAATAATGGTTTGCCCAACCAGGCAAACTTTGGCATATGTTAGAATCTCCCTGTCAGTAAAACCTCGTCCCGATTTGATTGTATATTTCCGGATATTGAGATACTTATTATTGACCCCATAAACTGAAGTTGGCCAGTTTGAATTACCCACAACTGCCTGTCCGGTAGCACGAACTTCAGGAGACATAGCAGAAAGTGCCGGGCACTCTTTTTCTATGGCCTTAATATCATCCAATGTCATACTTTGCGCATTCGAATTTCCCATTGCTACACCACCTTTTTGTTGTGATGCGGGCATAACCATAATCAGATTGGTTCCCATGCTCGACATTTGGTTCCCAATACTTCGTTTCGATCCTTCCCCAATAGCAAGCATCACGATAACTGATGCCACCCCGATAATGATTCCAAGCATGGTCAGGAATGCCCTGAACTTATTGCGCTTCAAAGCATTCATCGATATTTTAATCGTATTTGTGTAGTTCATGACTTTACATTTTTTCGGTTAAACCAGTTCTTCTATCGGAAGAGCTTTTAGTAATTCAGCGGCATTGTGCCTGTCAGTTACCACATCTTCACGAATAATGTGTCCATCACGAAATACAACCTCTCGGGTCATAAACTTGGCAATGTCCGGTTCGTGGGTTACAAATACAATGGTTTTGCCTTTCGAATTTAAATCCTGAAGCAATGCCATAATTTCATAAGAAGTTCGCGTGTCGAGGTTTCCTGTTGCTTCGTCAGCCAGAATTACCACCGGGTCATTTACCAGCGAGCGGGCAATGGCCACACGCTGCTGTTGTCCTCCCGACATTTGATTTGGCATGTGGTGCATCCTATCCGCAAGACCTACAGCTTCCAAAGCAGCAATTGCCCGTTCTTTGCGTTCTTTCGGCTTTACTTTAGAATTGTAGAACAACGGAAGTTCGACGTTTTCAAGCGCAGATGTTCGCGGCAACAAATTGTACGATTGAAAAACAAACCCCAACTTGATATTCCGCAAACCAGCCAGTTCATTCCTTGAAAGTTCAGCCATACTTACTCCATCCAACAGATAGCTTCCTGAGGTTGGCTTGTCAAGACACCCTAAAACATTCAGCATAGTTGACTTGCCAGAACCACTGGTACCCATAATGGCTACAAATTCACCCTCCTTAATCTCCAGGTTAATTCCTCGTAAGGCATGAACTGTAATATCTCCTACATAAAAATCTTTCTTTAGGTTCTGAACCTCTATAATTGTCTTTTTCATTTTTCTTTTTTTCCTGATTATTCACTGACCCTGTTTTTCTCATTTCAATTCAGATGAATTGAAAACAGAACATCCTAAATCCGATCGGCTCGCCTGGATTATTGTGGTGGACCACCCCGTTGAGTATTTGTTGTTGCTGTTCTCTTTTCACTTCCAGGAGGCTTAAAAAAACTTGTTGATTTTTTTCCATCCTGGGTCTGTGCTCCGGTTTCCGTCATTGAAGTAACTACTTCATCTCCTTCATTCAATCCATCTATAACTTCAAAATTAATTTCATCGGTAACCCCAACAGTAATCCTTTTGGGATGAATTCCGAGGCCTTCTTTGATCCAAACCACTTGAGATCCATCACCAACTTTTTCATCAATGGATTCGACTTCTGTAAATGGTTGAGCTTGTGATTCGAAAGCCTGTACCCCGCCACTGTTAATCGTTTGATTGTACGAAGTCAGTGCCGCAGGAACGGGTGTAAACCTTGTAGCTTTCGCGGGTAGCAACAGAATATTTTTTCTTTCGGTAACAAAGAAATTAGCATTAGCGGTCATACCAGGTTTCAGAATATTTTCAGGATTAGGAGCTCCAATAACAACAGTATAAGTAACTACATTGTTGGTTGTAACAGGCTGGAGTCTGATTTCGGTTACTTCACCCGAGAATTTTCTTAAAGGGAAAGCATCAACAGTAAACTCAACACGCTGTCCATTAACTAACTGACCTATATCTGCTTCGTCAACTTTGGCTTCCACGCGCATTTGCGTAAGGTCGTTGGCAATGGTAAACAGCGTTGGAGTATTGAAACTTGCTGCTACGGTCTGTCCTTCGTCAACAGCACGGTCGAGAATAATACCATCGATTGGTGAATAAATCCGGGCATACGACAGGTTGATCTTGTTCTTGTCGTACATTGATTTTGCATTACTCAATGAGCCGAGTGCATTATTGTAATTGAACTCAGCCAGATCAAAATCAGATTGAGCAATCAATTTTTTTGCAACCAGTGCTTTGTAACGCTCGTAGGTTGCTTTCTGATACTTCACCTGCGCTTCAGCCTGATCTACCGAGGCTTTTGTTTGTTCCAGCTGTGCAAGTAATGGAGTTTCGTCTAATTGTGCGAGCAACTGACCTTTTTTTACATGTGTGTTAAAATCCACAAATAACTTTTCAATCACACCAGAAACCTGTGTACCGACTTCAACAGTTTTAATTGCTTCGAGAGTACCAGTCGCTGTGATTGTATTGCTGATTGTTCCTCTTTCGATTTTTGCGGTTTCAACAGAAACTGCTTGTTTGGTTCTGCCGAGCGATCTGTATACAAGAAAGCCTATGGCAACAATAACAACTGCCGATCCGATGTATATTATTCTCCTTTTCATGATGATTGTATTTTATTAGTTTTTATTTTATCGGGTGAATATTTAAAGTGCCAACGGAATTCCCTTGTAAAAATCGAGCACTTTATAACTAAAAATCAGGTTAAATTTTGATTGGAGTAATTTGCTTTCCGAAGTGATTAGGTTCGTTTTTTGGATTAGAAAATCGACCGAATTTAACAACCCCTGTCTGTACTTTTCGGTTGTCACATCATACGATTCCTGAGTTGATTGCCTTTGCTCCTGACTTGCGATAAACTGACTATTTGCCGAAACCACGTCAACGCAAGCCTGTTCAATGTCTTTCCGAAGTTGATTTTTAGTATTAATCTCATCGAGTTCAGCATCGGATACCGAAATATTGGCCAGGGCAACATTTGTTTTTACCTGTTTTTTCTGAAAAATTGGTATTGAAAGAGATAGACCAACGGATGGATTTATCTTATCCTTTAACTGGCTGGTGTATCCTGAATTGGTTGTTAGGCTGGAATAACCACTTGATAAACCGGCATCCATGGAAAGGCTTGGAATAAAATCGGCTTTGGCGATTTTTACATCAAGTTGGGCGCTTTCTTTATTCAGTTCGGCATTTTTAATTTGGGGTTTAATTCCCAGTGCGAGATTGTAAATTTCCAGTGCATCAGGTTGTCCCGATTCGATCAGCAAGCTGTCAAGATTTGGAGAACTGACTGCAAAATTAGCATCAACCGGTAATTCCATTAATTGCATTAGTGTCACTTTGTTGATTGACAATTGGCTTTGTGCAGAAGCTAAAGTAGATTTTTCGCTGGCCAGTTCCGACTTAATCTGTAAATAGTCTGACATCGAAATCACTCCCAAATCCATACGTTCTTTAGCAAGGGCAAGTTGTTCGGTGGTCGATTCAATTTGTTTTTCAGCATTACTTACATTTTCGTAAGCATAAAGAACCTGCAGATAGGCATTGAGGATATTTAATCCTACCGATTCTTTTACCGATTCGGAATAATAATGTCCGCTCTGTAAATCGAGTTCAGCTTGTTTTATTTTATTTGTCAGCTTTTCTCCATTATAAAGTGAAACATTCGAGCTAACCGAATAATTGGTACTGTTCGAACCATTGCTGCTTCCATAGCCACCGGTTGATGAATCGAATCCTTTATACCAGTTAAAATTCTGACGAACTGATGCATTTACTGAAGGTAACCGATTTACCTGTGACTGATCGGAATAAAGCTTATTCCTGTCACTTGAGAGGTCTGCTTTCTGTATCTGGATATTTTTGCTCAAGGCATAATTGATGCACTCTTCCAGAGTCCAGATTTTGTTTTGTGCTTTACCGTTGAATCCGGAAAAAATAATCAGGAGTCCGGCGATCAGTAAACTTGTTTGAATTGTTTTCATGACTTCTATTGCGTTACTATTTTGAACCAAAACTACATTGGCTTTGGCTCCTTATAAAATGCAATAGACGTTTGGGCGGATTTTATCGACGTTTAGGCAGATTTTGACGAATGTGGAAATTTTTCGTTACAAATCAAGTAACTGCTTGTACAGTTCATAGTTTTCCAGATCGAAACACACAAAATAAACCTGTCTGATCTGATCGTTTTCAGACAAAAATGTGGTTACCGTTTCAATGGCTATACGCGAAGCCTTTTCCTTCGGAAAACCATAAACACCAGTGCTGATGTTCGGGAAAGCAATCGTTTCAATGCTGTTTTTCACAGCCAATTTCAGCGAGTTCAAATAGGCATTGGCAAGCAAATTCTCTTCGTTAGAATTACCACCATGCCATATCGGTCCAACTGTGTGGATAACAAATTTAGCCGTAAGATTTCCTCCTGAAGTAATCACTGCCTGTCCGGTTTCGCAACGACCTTGCCGGACAACAATTTCGCGGCATTCGGCTAAAATAAGTGGTCCACCAACCCTATGAATTGCACCATCAACGCCGCCACCACCCATCAAAGAAGAGTTGGCAGCATTCACAATGGCATCGACTTTGAGTTTGGTGATATCGCCCTGAACCAAATTGATACGATCTCTCATTTTCAAACGATTTATTTATTCAAAAATACGAAAGGCTACCTGAATTCAGATAGCCTTTCGCATTAACTTTTGAATTTATACTTTTATCCCTTGCCTTGAATTACTGTTTGGCCAGTTTCAAACCTTCTGTTGTGGTGTAGTATTTCGTAATCATGTTTGGTTCTTCCCAATCAGGCAATTTTCCGTTTTTCAGGTACTGCAAATAGTCTTCGGTAACTTGTCCAAAATGTGCTTCGTGACCTAATTTATACTGATCAGGAATTTCAACTGTCCAGACTTTATCGCTTACTTTTACCAGTTTCAAGCCTGGATATTGATTGGCAACATCCTGCTCAACTGCTTTTTTAAGTCCACCTTCAAAAGTACTCAAACCTTCGCTGTTGTTGGCTGTAACGTAAATGGTCGACTGGTAATTTTCTTCTTTCCCTTGTTTTACTTCGATGTTGCAAAGTTTGCCGCGCATAATGCTGTAATGTGTGTCGCCGGCTCCGTCTTTCCCTTCAAAATCCCAGTAAACAACCACTTTGGCCACTTTGCCTTTCAGTTTGTAAACGATTTCGCCATTGGCATAATCTTTCAGCACATTGTCCGAAACATCTTTTTTCAAAAACTCCGGAAATTCTTTCAGTCCGGTTACTTTTTCGAATTGAGCAGGAGTCAGGTCGGTCGACCAACGTTTGGCTGAAATCAGTTGAACATCAGATTTATTCAGGATTACTTCAGGAAAAGCGCCCCATTGAACCAAATCAACCAGATGAGTTCCCACATCAACAATTCCATCGCCTTGTTTATTTACATCAAAAAACCAGGCCGGACGAATCAGTGGAGTTCCCGAAACTACTTTCGAAAAGCAATGCACACTTTCTTGTACAACTGCTGGTTCTTCCGGAGTACCTTCGACCAAACTACCAAAAACTTCAGGAATTTTAGATAATTCACGCTGAATAATGCTTGTGATTTCGTGACGCTCAGTCATGATGTCGTATAACAAAACTCCCGTTTCGTCGGCGGTTTTGAAAGCTTGTTCCAGAACCGGAAACGCTTCCGGAGTTATAACCATTGGTTTGTCGGCAAAAACGTTAATGCCAGCCTCAATCGCTTTCTGAATGTATTCCGTTTTCTTTTCATTATTACCGGCGACCATCATCACATTACCGGGTTTTTCGGTCAGCATTTTTTCGAGGTAATCCGAACCTGTATACACTTTTTCGATCCAGCTTGTCGGATTTTCTGCACGATTGTTATAAGCATCAATGCGAGCCAGATGTCCTTGTACATCTTCCCCTTCAGGAGCAAAAACATAAACGGTAGGGTCGATTTGGTCGTACATTGATTTCTGAATCAGGGCAGCGTGAAAATGACCCGGATCAAGAGTCATCAGCTTTACCTCGCCGGCAGCACCTGTAAATTTGCTCAT
This sequence comes from Prolixibacteraceae bacterium, assembly GCA_041736275.1. Taxonomy (GTDB): domain Bacteria; phylum Bacteroidota; class Bacteroidia; order Bacteroidales; family Prolixibacteraceae; genus Aquipluma. The sequence continues at coordinate 74,186 of JBGSUC010000028.1, read as the reverse complement.
GGTTTTCTCTTTATCAGCATTTTTTTGTCCTCCGCCTGCACAGGCCGATAAGATTACGGCAACAGCAACAACGGGTATCAAATGTTTATTCATGGATAGTTTATTTGGGTTATTGATATACTTATTAGCAAAAATAAAACTTTCTGCTGAAGAAAACAGGATATCTGGATTTAGGTTTGACTTTATCTTATTTTGAAGAAGCAAAAACCATATGCAAATTACCTGTTTCTGAGAAATACTCCACACAAACAGCTTGGAATCAAACAGAATGGCCGATTACAGGAATAAAAGCAAAAATTTCCGCCGGCAAAATAAACCGGCGGAAATCATTTTCAGAAAAACTCCTAAATCAAATTTAATCATTAACAAGACCTCTTACCGTCAATGTCTTTAAAATCGATTTCATACTTTTCGTTGTTGTACAAGGTAATTGTTGCTCCCAATGCAGAATATTCAGGTGTAATATCCATGATTTTTATGTCCTTTATAGGCGATAACTCTTCTTCAGTCCATTCGCTGTCATCCATTTTATGCAACATTACTGTTATCATTAATTCCATGGCAGGATTTTTTGCCATTCTTTTGTTCGACGCAAAGATTACAGTACTTTCTTCTGCTTCAGCATTCCGGTTTTTATGAACCAGACTATCGAGTTTATCCCAGCCGTTATAGGTTATCAGCGCTATTTTTCTTCCGGGAATGGATGCTGTCATCACCTTTTTGGCTCCATCTTCGAACTGATTAATCACAGCTTTTTTACCATCAATGTGTGGCATACCAAAATGCCCGAGTGTTAATTCGTACTCAAAAGCCAGTCGTGAACGGTCGACCCGGATCACTCCACCTGGAATAGTAATTTCTGCAAGATCAATTATATACCCTACCCCATTATTTGGTGGCCTTCGCATGATTGCCTGCCGGTAGATAACATCTTTTCGCACTCCGTTAAAAAACATGCTTTGCGAAATCGTAAATGACCTGTTTTTTTCAGAATCATTTTCCACTGTTTTACCTGTAAGGTAAAAATTCACATCGTCGCCTCGCAAATCTCTTGGATCCTGACTTCGGAAACTGTATTCCATCGACGTGCCTCCCTGGGGATTATGGTCTTCCCACGGAAAATGTGTATTATATACAAGTTTTGAATAATTTGGATCGTCGTAGTATACCTTCCCGGGGATTATTTCAGAAGTGCCGGTTTTTCCATGATTAACAAGTACAAGTCCCGGATTTTCGAGAACAACTTTGTTCGATTTATCTCCAAGTTCTTCCCAGATTCCTTCGTTTTCTTTTGCCGTCCAAAACGGAGAATCGTCAGGTAATGCCAGGCATATAAATGGTAAAAACATTAAAAAAGGACTGGCCGCACAACTGTAGTTTTGTACCATATATTCCTTCTGTCCGTAAAATCCCAGACTAGGGATATCATTGTCATAGAACTCTTCGCGGGTAACAAACTGAAGCAAAGAACCTGAACATAGCCGTCGGGCCCAGCCTGCATCCACAAGAGTTTTATCCTTTAGCATGAAAGAGACGGGGAATGCTCCTGAAACCCATGTCCGGTAACAAATACTTCTCGACCACATATTGATATAGCCATCCCTGCCAAAAAAGCTGGTAATGGATTCCATTAATTTCTGCGCCGATTTTTCAATTATTTCGGCAATCTCCGGATAATATTTATCGCCAAATGTTCTGTTCCAGATGGTTGTATAAACAATAAACAGGCTTATCGAATAGTAATTATACGTTTGCTCGAGGTACCAGCCATTACCAGAATGATAAGAGGCCACCCACAAAAGATGACTTTTCAGTAAATCATCATCAATCTCATATCCATACTTTTTAAGAAACGAAAGGGTGATGATATTAAAGATTCGCCAGTTGTTTTGAGTGGTCCGGTGGTGAGCCCATTTTGAAATGGTTATTACCATCTCATCCTTTTGCTTTTCGGAATAGTGAGACCAAATTGTTTCAGGCATTAACAGCAATGTTTTAAACAAACCACCAAACTCGCAGGTGAACTGGTAGTTGGAGTCGGGCAAATCTTCCGGCAACGGCAACGAATTCGCGTGCCCCGGAGTGAATGCATTATAGATCTGCAAACTATAATAATCGCGAAGGTTGATACCTTTTATTTTTGTTTCAGGATCGATATGGATTAACGGACCTGCAAGCGTAAATGTCCTCTCAAGGGCTTCAAACTCCAGTGAACGGTAACGCCATTCCGGTGCATTTGGCTCCGGATAAGTTTTTCCGGGAACAGACGGGAATGTCATTGGAGTTTCAATCGAGTCAACATGCACGAAAGCCCTTTCCAATAAATACTTTGCCAATTCGATGTAATGTTTTTTCGACATTCCTGAATATGGACTTAACTCAAAGTCGGGATTCTTAACTTCAAAAGCGTTTTTCACTCTAAATTATTTACGTTATTAATTTTAAATCTATGCATTCTTGTTGATGAATCTGTTTTAAAGGCCATTTGGCCCGTCATCCTGAACTTGTTTCAGGATACAATCGTACGGAATATCAGACCCCGAAATAAATCCGGGGTGACAAAATTCGAGAATTTTGATTTGCTTGGCAGACTCTTTCTTACGAGAATGGCACTTCTAATCATTTACATTTTAATATTGCTAACTCCATACGGGAAACGATCCGGACGACTCAGCATCGAATTCGCTTCATCGTCGTTTTCGAAACGTTCTGTACCGGGATTCCAGATCAGCTTCCGGCTTGTTTTCATGGCAATGTGTGTAATCAGACAAATAGAACAAGCTCTGTGCGCAATTTCTGCCGGAGATATTGGTTGTTTGCCCGATTGGATACAATCCAGCCAGTTGCCATGTTGTTCGTCACTTTTATACAGGTGAATTTCATTTTCACCAATTACTGAAGTTAAAATTTTTGGATCGCTTGCATCAAGTGCCAGGCTGCTCTTCGCCTTCGAAGTCGGATCGCTCGCAGTTGCGGCATAATCTCCTCTTGAAACAAAAATCCATCCTTCGGTTCCTTCATATCGAATTCCGTTTGTATAACCACCACTGGTGTACATCGTTATTCCGTTAGCATATTCGGCTTTGGCCATGAAGTCACCATGCACATCCCACAATCCGGATTTTGGAAATTCGGCTACCGCCTGTACCGAAATTGGACCAGTATGTTCAGTATCCATTCCCCATGCCGCAGAGTCATAATGATGCTGACCCCAACCAGTAATCATTCCGGCGCCAAACTGTTCACGGCGCAACCATCCCGGACGGTCGTATCCTTTTTGAGGATGAACCCCAATTTCAGTATAAGGAACAAACGGTGTTTCACCAAGCCACATGTTGTAGTTGAAACCTTTTGGAACCGGCATTTCTGCAGCTTCAGGTCCTGAAGGATCGCCAGGCAAACCAACCTTTACAGTATGAAGACGGCCAATACGGCCATTACGCACCAATTCGGCCGCTACCCGAAATTGTGTTGATGAACGTTGTTGAGTTCCGACCTGAAGGATAATTCCTGTTTTTGTAACGATATTACTAAGAGTACGTCCTTCAGTTACAGTTAATGATGTAGGTTTTTGCAAATAAACGTGTTTCCCTGCCAAAGCAGCTTCTATCGCTGGCTGCGAATGCCAGTGATCAGGAGTACTGATCACAACGGCATCAATGTCTTTATTATTCAGCATGTCGTGGAAATCATCGTACATTTTGACATCCACGTATTTATCTTGTCCGGTTTTCTTTTTGTAATAATCTTCAACCAGTTTTTTCCCATCAGCCTTTCTGTTTGTATCCAGATCGCAAACGGCAATCATCCGGGCAATATCGTGTTGTAATGTTCCGGGCATATCGTGTCCCTGAGCAATACGACCACAGCCAATCTGACCGATATTAATTTTGTTGCTTGGCGCATTTTTGCCTAACACAGAGGATGGGATAATCGTTGGCAATACAATTGCTCCGGCAGTTCCGGCGCTCACCTTTTTTAAAAAATTACGTCGTTCCATGAGTTATAGTTTTTTGATTAGGTTGTTAAAATTTAGCGGGAGAATCATCACATTTCAAATCGCCCAGTACATATTGGGCGCCATCCAGATAAAACTTCAAAAGTCGAGCATCTTCATAGCTTTGGGCATTGTGTGATGGAGAGACATAAAAAACTCTTCCTTTACCGAATCTTTTAATCCAGGACACATATTTGATTTTCTCATCAATTTCTTTAGTCTTTTTTGTCAACTTCGAAGTATCCATATACAGCAAAGGCCTGAAATTCTTTTGGGTATACGCTTTATTGAACAAGTAAGGTTCATCGGTATGAACAAAAGACTTCCCTTCAAATGCTTTAACCAAGGGATGATCAGGCTCGCACAACTCGAGTGTTATCTCCTGCTGCGCCGGGTGATAATCGAAGCTTCCGCCAACCATTTCACTAAATGCCATTGAATTGTTCTGCATAACAATAGCTCCATGAATAACCATCAGTCCGCCACCCTTTTTTACATATTCAATCAGGTTTGATTCGAGTTCTGCAGCTTTCTTTTTGCGCTGATCGTCGGTTAAATTTTTATCCTGATCAAGTACATCAAGCAACAAATCCCTTCGGGGTCCAATAGAACAGTTATTATTCAGAACAACAGCATCGTAATTCTTAAGGTTCTTTTTTTCAAACTTGTAGATATCGTTGCTTATTTCAACCTCAAAAGCACCTGTTTTTTCAGCCAAAACTTTCATTACCGCATTGGCATGAGGTACAACCCAATGATCAAAACCGGTAAATAAACTAAAAACCAACACCTTGTGATGTTTATTCGATTGAACTTCTGCTTTTTCAGGGGCCAGTTTTTCTATCTTTTGAACCCACTCATCGGTTATGGGGAATTCGGTTAGCTGCGCTCTTACCGAACAAAAAGACAGAATGATTGAAATAGCAATTATAATTTTCTTGTACATTGTCCAGAGTTTAAGTCTTTGTTTGGATTTACTTTTTAGTCTTACTGTTATCAATCACAATCCGGGGAGGATTGGCAAATGCCTGCCAGTAATTTTCGGCCTCATTTGCTGTTAGCTTTCCATCGAAAATAATCAGACGGTACCTCAACGTATAATCGTTTCCCTTTTCAATTTTCCAGTCTTTGTGGCGAATCGGACAAAACTCAAAATACACATCACCGCTGCCATTCATATCTTCAGGCCAAACACGCATTGGTTCCGGATGCATCCGGTTAGCCGGATAACTCAGGAACAAAATGCCCGAACGACCTTCCTTAGTTGCAGATTCACCTTCAATCACACACCAGCGTGCATTGGTGCCATCAGCATTTTTTCGGTCTTTCCCTTCCGAAGTCAGCACCGAACTGTTGTCTTTATTCCATTTTGCTGTGGCTCGCCAGCCAATTCCACCACCATACCGGTACGCTGCAAGCAGAATGCCCGAATCGAGTGGAGTATTCAATGTGCTGGTATAATCGACCAGATAACGCTGATTGGGAACATCCCAGACACGAACATCAAATAATTCATTCATTGCCACGGCGTCTCCGCCAGCTGCTCCAAAGTCTATGTGCTCCTGAAGCGATTTAAATCCGGTATAAACCGGACCTTCAACCTGCGAAATCATCCCGGCAAACCTTACGGTTCCTTCGCCTTTAGCGAGGTTCCAGAAATCAACTTCGCGTTTGCCAATAAAAGTAAGTGTCCATGGATTCCAAATACCATAATGATGATAATGGTCGGGGGCCTGAATGCGCGTCAGCACTTCGCCTTCAGGTGAATATACCGGATGCAGAAAGGCCGACCGTTTGTAAAATGGACTCACCCCTTTTGGAGGATTCACTGTTTCAATCTGGTAGCTAAGTATCGGTTTTTCTCCTGAAAACAGATTGAGTGCACCATCCTTCAAAACCTCGGTTATGCCTGCACTGAACGTTTGTGGTGAAAGTGTTTTCCGGAGAATGAAACTTCGTTTCGTATTTTTTGGAGTAAGTCCGTTTAAAATGAACCAGACTTTAGCTCCCGAGGCAGTTTCCAACTGAAAAGGAACGGCAGATTCGGTTTTCCCTTTGACTTCGAAAAGAGCAAGTTTCAGCGAATCGGTATTAAAGTTCAACTGATCGATTGAAAAGCTAACGGGACAATCGGTACGATCAGCATTTTCTGCAAGTACATCAAACTTCAGCAGGTCCTGTGCCGTTACTGAAAGAGAAAAAATTACAGCAAAAAGAATGAATAGTGGTTTCATAGTTATAATATTCATGATTTAGTTAGTTATGCAAAAGGACACTTCAGTAATCACTAGCATGATAAGGGTTATTTCTCTCATCCGGCAGCATTTCAAAAGTAGCTGTTACACGACAGTTTCGCCAGTACTATTTTAACAGGCATTTGTACTATTTTTGCAAATACTAAATATTTCCACGAATGAAGATAATGCACGAACAGGTGAGCTTTGCTCCGCGAACAATGTTAAAGGTCAAGTGGGACGATTTTCCGCATTTTACCTATCCCTGGCATTTTCACAACGAATTCGAAATTGTTTATATCCTGAAAAGTTCCGGGAAACGTTTTGTTGCAGATAACATTGAACCGTTTAAGGAAGGTGACATTACGCTTCTGGGAAGCTATCTTCCTCATTTCTGGAAAAGCGAGCAGCCGGAAAATCATGAAAGCACAAACCGCGTAAATGCCATCGTAGTGCAGTTTCACAAAGATTTTTTCAGGGAGGAAATAAGTACATATCCTGAATTTCACGCAATCAGCGAACTGCTCAAACGATCTGAGCGAGGTATTCATTTCACATCACCGGCAAACGATAAAATTGGGAAAATGCTCAAAAGGCTGCTCAAATTAGAGGGACTGGAACGAATGCTCTATTTTGTAAAACTGATGAACACCATGGCGCACTCCGACAATTACAGAATCCTGGCCAGCAAGGCCTATCAACTGGAAGAGCACCGGGAACTGAATAACCGGCTGGATAAAATCATGCACTTTATAAATACAAACTATCAGCGAAAAATTACCCAGGAAGAAATTGCCTCAAAAATTGGAATGAGTACTGCCGCTTTCTGCAGGTACTTCAAGGAAAAAACAGGGAAAGGGTTCATCTTTTTTGTAAACGAAATGCGCATTGGGTATGCCTGCAAACTGCTCATAGAAAACCATTTATCAATCTCACAAATATGTTTCGAATGCGGTTTTAACAATCTGTCGAATTTTAACCGAATGTTTAAGCGGCAAACCAAATGTACTCCCGGCGAATATCAGCAACAATTTGCAAAAGCCGCTGTTTAAAGGCAAATGTTCTCTCTGGTGGCTTTTGTTTTTTCGAACCTGAATAAACTACCCGGAACAAGACCCGGAGGTATCAAAAAAGCTTACTCTTCATGAGAACGCAGAACCTAACCAAGAATGCAGTATTAAGCAAATATGCAAAATAAAAAAGCCCGAACCTCGATATGAAAAATGAGATCCGGGCTGATTGCTTAGTTGGTATATGTTCCTATGTTGTGTAAGTAACAAAACGCCCCTAAAACTTGGAAGTTTATCGTGAATGTCCGGGGGGATATATTTTAAACATATGATCAATGTTAAGACAACTTTGAAGTTGCTATCATCATGCTTAATCTTATTTACCCCATTTTGGTTTCTATTTTGGAGAAACAAATGGGTTTCTTTAGAATTAAAGAGACCGGTCATTTAATATGGCCGGCCTCTTTGATTTTTTGATATACTGTACTACCAGTTAGGACTTTGCAATAGTGTTGGGCAATTGGTGATTTCACTTGAAGTTAATGGCCAGAAATAATTTTTGGATGTGAAAACTCTATCCTCGAGTTTAAACCGTTCCATTTTATAATTTACACCATCAACAACTAATGTTCCTGCAGGATCAGCAACAGGTTTCATTCCGTGAGCCGCACGCTGTGTTTTGGCATATGGCCAAATCAAATCGGGTGAGGAAGATGCTTCAGCAGCAGCTTCCTGTGCAAGTTCTGCAGGAGAATCCGGTTCCAGATTCCAGCGGGCATAAAAATAGCGCTTGTTTTCATAGAAAAGCTCAACCCGACGTTCCCTTTGAATGTATTTATTCAGTGTAGTTTCATCTAAACCGGGAGGAATTGGAACCATGAATGAACGGGCACGCAGATTATTTAAAATATCATAAATTTCTGAGCTTGGACCGCTGAATTTATTCATTGCCTCGCAATAAATCAATTGGATTTCCGGAAGACGAATCATAGGGAAGTGAAGTGGCCAGTTTCCGCTTCTTTTCCAGTCTTCATGAAAAAATTTGCGCAGATAGTATCCTGTTGAAGTTGCGTTACTGGCACCAATCTTATCAGAACCTTCAGCTGTATTTATAATTTTATCCTGATAAGTGGCTCCATGATACATGATATCTGAATAAAAACGTGGATCACGATTTTCATAAGGGAGATTTTCGTCAAACCCTTTTGATACAGCCTGAGGATCATAGGTTGGATAACCAAAGCCATCGTTCCCGATAAATTCATATTCATCGACCTGCTCCTGCAAAGGCTGAAGACGCGCTGCTCCACCATATGACGGCGGAATATGGTCACCCTGCCATGATTGAGCCTTGTTGTTAGACATGATTAAGATCCACTCATTTTGAATAGAAGCAGCGTCAATGTATATCTGTTTAATTCGGGCATAGACCTTGTTATTACTTTCAGCCTGAAAATTATCACTCTTTCCGGTATAAAGCGAATAGCGCTGTCCGCCTTTGCTCTGCAAATCCATTACTGCTTTTGCTGCATCGGCAGCCAGTTTCCATTTTGCAGGATCGTAAGAACTATAAGCGGATTTTCCTGCACGGTTATCGTTACCGGGTAATGTTCCTCCGTTGTACATAGGGCTTGCATTCATATAAAGAACAATCGCCTTTAATGCCATGGCAGCACCTTTATCAACTCTGCCGTATTCAATATCTAAATGTCGAGCCGGTAATTCTGCAATGGCAAAATCAAGATCGGCAATTAATTTTTCAAGAACCTCAGTCCATGGTTGACGAACGAAGTTTACATCTCCTGATAAATCAGCGACATAATCCATATAAACGATATCGCCATACCAACGCGCTGCCAGGAAATGAAAATAGGCACGCATGAAATGAGCTTCGGCAATACGATTTTTCAAGTCGCCAGGTTGGAGTGGGTTGTCAGGTGATTTGTATTTTTCAACTCCGGCAAGAAATACATTTGCTTTACGAATCGAACCGTAAAAGTCATTCCAATATATCCCATTGGCTTTACTTGGCATGCCAATGGAAGGACCAAAGCTCCCAAAGTTAAACTGATCCGGAATAGCCTGTTCTACTTTAGTCCCTTTACATTCGTCAGTAATACCTGATATCGAAAAGTCCTGTAGTCCAACAATTCCACGGTCGCGATCGCGCATTTCGCGATACAATTTATTGGCCATACCATTTACCTTATCCCAATTCGAAAAGGCTACTTCTTCCGTGATTTGATTATCCGGTTCTCTATCAAGAAACTTCTCACACGACGACAGCAATAATACAAAGCTGAGAAGTCCTGTTATTATAAAATATTTTCTGTTTTTCATAATTTATTCAATTAAAATGTTACGTCAACACCCAAACTTACAACTCGTTGAATAGGATACCAGTCACCTCCCGTATTTGTTTCAGGGTCAACATCGTACTTCTGTAATTTATCCCAGGTTAAAAGGTTGAGACCCTGAACATAAAAACGAGCTTTTGAAAAACCAATTCTTCTTAAAATATTTCTGGAAATGGAGTATCCAATTTCCATGCTTTTCAACCGAAGATAAGAGGCATCTGCAAGGAAAAGTGAACTGTTCGAATTTTTGTTATTTGGATAAGGGCCATAATGCAAGGCAGGATAAGTTGCCGTTGCTGCTGTTGCAGGAGTCCAGCGATCTAAGTGCAGATTCTTTACCCTACCGATAATATCCTGACCGTATGTTGGAAAGTCCCATGCAGCAGCATCAGTTAGTTCAATGCTACAAAGTGTCGCTCCCTGAAATAGTAAGCTTAAATCAAACCATTTGTATTCCAATCCAATCGGGATACCAAACTGGATTTCAGGATTACGCGGATTTCCCATAGCGATCCGATCTTCCTGATCTGTGATCTTTCCATCTCCATTTTGATCTTTATATACAACATCTCCCGGGATTAACTGTCCCCAAGGTTGGTAAACTGCAGTATTTAACTGGTCAGCTTCTGTTTGGTCAGCTACAAAGTGATCAAACTGATAAAGAAACTGTTCGTTAATTCTTTTTCCCGTGCGTGAGGCATAGGGAACAGGTGTTCCATCAGGAGCAACCCGATCAACTTCGTTCATGAATATGATTTTATTGCGGGCAAACGAAAAGTTAGGTCGGATGTAATAGCTGAAATCTTTACCTATTTTATCGTTCCACGCAATTTCCAGGTCAATACCCTTATTGTTGACAACTCCGAGGTTTAACTGTGGAGAGCTTTGTCCGACAACAGCCGAAAGATTTTTTGATCCGTTGCTTCCGGGTTGCGTCAGGATGTCATAACGATGTTCAAAGAAAAGATCAGCGGTAATGCTTAATTTGTTTTTTAAAAATCTGGTTTCGATACCGAGATCCGATTTTTGTGCTTTTTCCCAGGTTAACATTGGGTTGGCAAGGTTGCCCTCATACACATTGGCAGGAACACCTGAATTTAAATCTGTACCTAAATTATAATTATCACCGTTTACATTAAAAAACTGAAGGTACCCAAATCGATCTCCTGGAAGCAGGTCACTTCCAACAAGCCCAAAAGATCCTCTGAATTTCAGATAATTAATAAATGAACTGTTTTTTAAAAAGTCCTCGTTGCTGGCTACCCAGCCTAAAGCAACTGCTGGAAATAGTCCATAACGACGTCCTTTCGCAAAATTCTCGGAACCATTGTAAGCGGCATTTATTTCGAAGAGATATTTTTCGGCATAATTGTAAGTTCCACGGATTGCTGTACCCTGAGTTGCATAAGGGACATCGTTTTGATAGATTCTTTTTGACTGACGTGCCAACAATAGTCCCGAAACGTTGTGACGACCGAAAGACCTTGCATAATTGAACGATGCCTGTACGTCGTTTTTACGCTGAGGTGCTGGTGTTGATGCATTATACCCATTATTCATCGTATTGTTATCTGTCCGGCGAGGCGAGTTATATGCACCCATATAATGTCCTCCATTCATAAATACATCAACCCCGTCAGATGGGTAAAAAGTTGCGTATCCACCGTATTCCCGGTATCCTTCGCTCTCGTGAGGAATGGTTCTGTCTATTGTATTACCAGACTGAATGTCATAGGAATATTGTATATCAAAAACCAATCCCTGAGTAATAAAATCAAGCTTGTGTCCCATTGCAAAGGTTCCATCCATAAATGTTTTATATTCATTGATAAATCCTGAATAGGCCAATTCTCCCAGCATATTGTAGCGATACAATTGCGAACCGAAAAGTAATCCCTCAGGATGTTTTGCATTGTAAACGGAATTCGCTGCATTATCGTTATTTTCTAAAATAACAGGATAGATGGATGGCTGAGTATTTGCTATCGTAATTACTCTTGAAGCCGTAGTTCCAGGGGCTATTCTATTTTGAATTCGGCCGCCAAGATTGAGCTTTACATAAAAATCATCGGTAATATTAATATCAATATTCGATCTGAAGTTATACCTTTTGAAACTCGCATTGGTGCTGTTTGGACCTTCATCAGTATGTTTATAGTTACCATTCTGATTCATATAACCGACTAAAAGAAAGTATTTCGTCGTTTTTGTACCACCCTGAATATTCAGACTGTAATCCTGCTGCATGCTTGGTTTAAATGCATAATCAAAAAGATTGGTATTGTATCCTAATCCATCCGAGTTATCTCCTTTGGCAATTCGATAGTTAGCAATTTGATCCTGCGTGAAAAGAGCAGAAGTCGTATTTGGATTGTCGTTCAAACGTGCTTCATTGTATAGCATTGCATAATCAGCTGATCCGAGATAATCAGGAAATTTAATTGGTGACGAGATTCCTGAAGAAGCTTTAAACGTAACATTAGCTTTTTCCATTACTTTACCTCTTCTGGTAGTTACCAAAATAACACCATTTGCACCTCTTACTCCATATACTGCTGTTGCTGAGGCATCTTTCAAAATAGAGAAGGTTTCGACCTCATCCGGATTAAGATATTGAAAATCGCGCTCAATTCCATCAACGATTACAATTGGGCTTTGGTTATTGTAGGTTGACATACCACGGACAAAAATCTCACTTTGGTCAACTCCCGGTTCTCCTCCGCTAAACTGATTTACCATCAGCCCAGGCATTCTTCCGGCAAGCGCATTCGATAAGTTGGTGGTGGGACTTTGTCTGAGTTCTTTTGTACTAATTGTAGTAATCGCTCCAACTACCGTAACTTTCTTTTGTGTACCGTAACCAACAACAACAACCTCATCAACATCAAATGTTTCCTCTTCCAGAACAATCTTATATGATGATTGGTTTCCTATTTGTACCTCCTGTGATTTCATTCCTATAAATGAAAAAACAAGGGTATTCACATCATCCGGAACATTCAGACTAAAAGTTCCATCATTATCAGTAATTGCCCCCACAGTAGTTCCTTTTGCCACGACACTCACTCCCGGGAGTGGAATTCCGTTGGGATCCTTTACGGTACCTGTTATTCCTCTCTTTTGCTGCAATTCCATTTCAGCACGGATAATATTGGGCAACTCCTTCGTGTCGGGCGATAAAATTACAATCTGGCGATCATAGATTTTATATGAGTTCTCAGTGCCATTGAAAACCTGGTTAAGAATGGCTTCAACGGGATCATTATTGGCTTCAACGCTCACTTTACGGTTGGCATCCAACTGTTTTTCGTTGTAAAGCATGATGAATTCGCTGTTTTCTTCAATTTCCCGAAATACTTCACGGATTGTTACCCCACGTAATTTCAGTTTAAACCTGGTTTGCTGTGAATAACTATTTCCTGCAACTGTTACCATCGTAATTAAAACGAAGAATGCTAATAATTTCATCCGCAACAAAATTTTGAACATGCTTCCCGGGGGGAAACATTCCCATTTACACTTTTTTTTCATAGATTTGAATGTTTACATTTAACACTTGTATTCAACGATTGAAGTCGGTAGGTTGGCAGACTTACCGGCTTTTTTTATCTCATTTTAAGTTTAGTTATTTTCTTTCCAATATAAATTTTATCATCAGCAATCCGGAATTGGATTTTAGCAACATCAGCAAGGGCTATCATTACTTTTTCAATCGACTCTTTTAAATCCAGTTTCCCGGTTATCTGATCGGTAGTTTGAAAACCTGAATCGAATATAAACTGCACATTGTAATATCGTTGCAGCTTGTTCAACACAGTTTTCAGATCTTGTTGAGAGTACATAAACCAACCCTCTGTCCAGGCAATTGCAAATTCAACATCAGGTTCACTTTTTACAGAAATATTTTTGTTTTCTTTATCGAAACTGGCCTTCTGGTTAGGTGCCAGAATGGTTTCGCTGTTTAAAAACCCCAATAAGGATTGTTTACTGACAGTAACTTTACCATCAATCAGAACTGTTTCGATTAATTGATCTGTTTTGTATGCTGAAAGGTTGAACTTGGTCCCCAGTACTTTTAGCACGATTTCGCCTGTATTAACGAAAAAAGGTAATTTCTGGTTGTGTGCAACTTCAAAATAGGCTTCACCTTCCAGAACTACTTCGCGCTTTTTTCCTGTAAATTTGGTAGGAAATGCCAGCTTGCTTCCTGCATTGAGCCATACTTTGGTACCGTCTTCGAGAATAAGCTGTGATTTTTTCCCATAAGGAATAAACACTTCGTTCATTTTTGCTTCATCCGGATTGTTGGTTTTGCTTAAATCAATTACCTTGGTGTTATCGATCACAATTTGCTGATCGGCATTCAGCGCAATTTTTGAATTTTCTTTTTCCAAATCAACATTTGTTCCATCGGAAAGGAAAAGACGTGACTGTTGGTATTTTCCCGAATCTGCAATACCTGTAAAAACATACGATTTTTGATTCTGAGAAATCATCCAATAGCCGGCTGAGCCACCTATCAGTAAAGCAAAAACCAGAACAGCCGCATAGCGCAGTATTCTGTGGAGTTTAAACTGGCGAGAATGATTTTTGATTTGAGCATCAAAACTCTCGATGTTATTCCAGATTTTTAGAATATCATCTTCGCTGATTGACACATGTTTGTCGCGAAGCAATTCAACGATCTTGCTGGCTTTTTTTGCAGTAGCCTTGAATTCCGGATTTTCAAGCAGAAAGGTTTCCCATTCCTTTTGATTTTCCCCACGCACCACCCATGCGACAAATTCACGGTTCTCTATGAGTTCTTCCAGGCTATATTTTGCAAATCCTTCTTTCATGATAGGGCTCTACTTATGCGTAATATGAATAGAAAGACAGAACTACCATTTTTGTGGACTCAAAAAATCAATTATCTTTCTGTTCACCTCAAAACTAATTTTCTAACCATCATACAGGAAATACCAAATATTAGCGATAAATAATATTTAAACTATTTGTTATAAATCAATTACACTTTCCCTGATTTATGTATCCTTATTTATAGTGTATGAATGCTTTGCAAGTTAATATTGATTGAAATAATAATGTCGTACAATTATTTCAAATATTTACATAATTCACACATTAATGTATTAACATTGGGTTCGTTACAAAAAATCCTGATTCATCGAATTTCAACGTAACTTTAATTTGGTGGGATTATTTTATTTTTTTATTGCTGGTAATATATTGAAGATTGATCAGTCCAAATCATTAGAGCTGATTCAATTTTATTACACTTTTCTGAAGTCATATATTTTTTTGAAAATAAAGGATAAAAAAGTGAAGTTTGTGTCTGTAACATGTTCCCGTAGCGTTTGTATGGCACGAAATACCATCTTTCTGGCCGAATCGTATTTCATCGACATAATTTCACAGATCTGGTCATATTCAAAATCGCATGTAAACCTGTAATATATAATTTCGCGTTGTTTTGGACTCAATAAGGCTAATCCCTTACGAACCATTTCTTCCTTTTTGGTACATTGTTCTTTCTGAATCCAGTCTTCCTCAACAGAATAAATAATGTTGGCTGTTTGCATATTCGCTTCGTCATCAGCCTGTCTCATTAATTTTGTTCCTGCAAGGCTCCGGAAAAGCTTTCTTCGAAAAGCTTTTATCAGGTAAAAATAAATATGGTCGGTAGATCCAAGTTTATCACGAGTTCGGATCAGATCAAAAAAAAGATCCTGAATCGTATCTTTAATAAGTTCATCGTCAGTCGAAAATTTTTTGCCATAGCGGAACAACTTGTCGACATAGAGATAATAAATTTGGGAAAGCGCAGATTTTTCACCCGTTTTGAAGTTTTCCCACAATTGATCATCGCCACGAGTTTGTTCCATTTGTTAAAAATTACATCTTCAAAGGTAGGATTTTTAATAAAGATGCAATCACTGAAAATACATGTATTGTTTTCATGATCGTTATTCTAAAAACGTTTAAACAAATAGAATCGCTTCGTATAGTGATTTGGGATTCAGGTTTATGCAGTATATTATCTGCCACAGATTCTGAAAAACATAATTATTCCAGATAGTTTCCAGCTTATTTTTTCAATCACCGTATCAATATGAACCAGATTGCATTTAATCTTGAAATCTGTTTCCATATCTCGAAGAATATCAGCAACAATTTGCAAAAGCCGCTGTTTAGATCAGGTAAAATGGGAAATGCATATCCAGCCCACAAAGCCTTAACTGATTTGGCTTTTTTTGTTAATTCGGACACAGGGCTGGTTTGGGAATGTATTTACTAAATTTGTGCTGTAAGCAACAACATTACAATCGCAATGATTAAAAGCAAAAACAATCGTTTTTTTGCCCAACTGGGAATCACCGTAAAAAGAAAGACGTGGTATGAACCTGCAAGGCGCGCCTTTTGGGCCGATCCGAACCGGTTAATGGCAGTTAAAGCGATTTTTGCCATTGCGTTGCTTGCAATTCCATTTATGCTGGCCGGAAAACCGGTTTTTGCAGTTACACTGGCACTGGGGGCACTGGCCGGTGCATTGTCGGAAACTGACGACCACCCAAAAGGCCGTATCAAATCGCTTACACTGAAAGTCTTTAGTTTTGGTATTTCCAGTCTGGCGGTGCAGCTGCTATACAATTATCCGATTTTTTTAGGCATCGGATTAGCCCTATCGACAGTTGGTTTCTTATTGATCGGCGGACTGGGCGAACGTTACCGGGGTGTCACTTTTGGGGCAATACTGGTTGGTATCTATGCCATGATTGGCAACCCGAGTAGCCACGTTTGGTACTTACAGCCTGTTCTACTTTCTTCAGGAGCCTTATTTTATGGGTTATTCTCGCTGCTTTTGCTGTTTCTGCATCCCTGGCGTCTGCTCGATGAGCAACTGGCACGTGGTTTTGTTGCACTTTCAAACTACATGAATGAAAAAGCCCGTTTGTTTCCCAGCGATGAAAAAATACAGGGGGAAATCAGAAATAGGCTCGCACTTCTCAATGTGCAGGTTGTTGAAGCGCTTGACCGCTGCAAAGAAGTGTTGAATAGTTACAGCAATGCGCTGAAAGATGATACTCCGCTGATTCCTTACCTTCGCTATTTCATGCTTTTACAGAGTCTGCACGAACGGGCTGCATCAAGCCACGAACGTTACGATCTGCTTAGTGAAGATCCGGCGAATCAGCAACTCATGGAAGGAATCGGACAACTGCTGAAACAACTGGCCGAAGCTACAAAAAAGCTATCGTACAGCTTGCTGACAGGGATATCCTATCGCCATCCGGTATCGTTGGCATGGACTGTAAATGCCTTAAATGATCAGTTGGAAAAATACGGAACTGAAAGCAATCAGCAGCTTTCCATGCTCATCAGAAACCTTTCCCGTTCAAATACTTCGCTGCAAAATCTGAACGACGATCATCAGCGAAACCTGACTCCGAGGCTGGAAAAAGACAACCGCACTTTGTTGCAGCGATTAAAAAATCAGCTTCATTGGGATAATCCCCGGTTGAGACATGCTATTCGGTTAAGTCTGTGTTTCCTGATTGGATTTACGATTGCCCGGGTTTTCAATTTGTCGAAAGGAGAATGGATTGTATTGACCAGCTTATTTGTTTGTCAGCCAAGTTACAGCCAGACACGCCGCAAACTCAATCAACGTATACTGGGAACCCTCACCGGGGTTGTGGCAGCTGTCATCCTGATCCGCTTGCTTCCTACACTGCCTGGACAATTGCTGCTGATGTTATTCGCTGCGTACATGTTCTTTATCTGGATGAAGCGAAACTATGCAATTTCGGTTGTTTTCGTTACCATATTTGTATTGAGCGCTTTTAATCTGACGGCTGGCCAAGGGCTTGCGCTCATGCTCCCACGTTTAACCGACACCTTGATTGGATCAGCTTTGGCAATCATTACAGTGAGGTTTTTATGGCCTGACTGGCAATACAAGAGGTTACCCTCTTTACTTTCCGATACGCTTTTGAAAAATCTGGAATACTTTCGCGCCATTTTAAGCGAATATGAATCAGTTGAAACCGACGATGATTTTGGTTACCGTCTTGCGCGCCGTGCTGCTCACCGTGCCGACAATGCCCTGGCTCTAGCCTGGCAGGACATGCAGGTTGAACCACAAAAGCAAAGGCAGTTTATGGAAAAGGCTTTCACTTTAACGTATCTGAATCATGCATTGCTTTCGTACATCTCTGCTCTAGGTGCACACCGCGGACAGGAGCAGAGCAATGATTCCCAGATGCTCATATTTTCCGACGAAATTGTCAATGCTTTGCAGAAAGCAATTCAGTCATTAGAACATGTGCAAAACCAGAATCCGATTCTTGTAAAAGATATGCTAAAACAAATCCGGTCGCATATTGATCAATCAGAAGATATCGTTGTAAAACAACAATTTATACTTCTTTACAACATTGCCGAAATAACCGGACAGTTGTTAAAACAGATAGAAGTTTTCAGGCAAGATGAAAAGCAGACCGGATAATATCTGGTTTAAACTGACATTTCTGCTGTTTATTCTGATTTGAAAACTTTATTTTTATAACCGTTGAAACATTCAAAATTAAATTATGTCATACATTGAACAATACATTGAAGAAAACAAAGACCGCTTTCTGAAAGAACTATTCGGTTTAATCCAAATCCCATCGGTCAGCTCAATTGCTGACAACAAACCCGATATGTACCACGCCGCCGGGTACTGGAAACAATTGTTGTTAGACGCAGGTGCTGATAAAGTCGAAATCTATGAATCGGATGGAAATCCGGTGACATACGGCGAAAAGATTATCGATCCGAAAAAACCGACTGTTTTGGTTTATGGGCACATGGATGTAATGCCGGTTGACCCGCTTAACTTATGGACTTCGCCTCCATTTGAACCTGAAATTCGCGATGGAAAAATATGGGGCCGGGGTGCCGAAGACAACAAAGGACAGAGTTTTATGCATGCAAAGGCATTCGAACTGATGATCCGCACCAATACCCTTCCCTGCAATGTTAAATTCATGATTGAAGGAGAAGAAGAGATTGGCTCTCCGAACCTGGGCAAATGGTGTGAACAACACAAGGAAATGCTGAAAGCCGACATCATCCTTGTTTCCGACACTTCGATGATTGCACGCGACATTCCATCAATCACCACCGGCTTAAGAGGCCTGGCATACTGGCAGGTTGAAGTGACCGGACCAAACCGCGATTTGCACTCGGGATTATATGGTGGTGCGGTTGTCAATCCAATAAATGTGCTTGCCAAACT
The DNA here is from genome assembly GCA_041736275.1 of Prolixibacteraceae bacterium. Lineage (GTDB taxonomy): Bacteria > Bacteroidota > Bacteroidia > Bacteroidales > Prolixibacteraceae > Aquipluma. The sequence goes on along the minus strand of JBGSUC010000028.1, from coordinate 55,305 downwards.
AATTGCGCAAATGACCGACGAAAAAGGAAAGATTACCATTCCCGGATTTTATGACAATGTGATTGACGTTTCTGCTGAAGAACGTGAATTACTGGCGCAGGCTCCTTTTAATCTTGAAACGTACAAAAAATCAATTGCTGTCGATGAAGTTTCAGGAGAAGAAGGTTACTCCACCAACGAAAGAACCGGCATTCGTCCAAGCTTTGATGTTTGCGGAATCTGGGGTGGCTACATGGGCGAAGGCGCCAAAACGGTGATGCCATCGAAAGCGTTTGCGAAAATTTCAACGCGTTTGGTGCCAAACCAGGATCACAAAAAGATTGCAGTTTTGTTTAAAGAACACTTTGAAAGCATCGCCCCAAAAAGCGTAAAAGTAGAAGTGACTTCGCTTCACGGCGGACAGGCTTATGGCTGCCCAATCACTGTGCCAGCATATCAGGCTGCCGAAAAAGCTTACTTCGATACTTATGGCAAACGACCGGTTCCGGTTCGCAGTGGCGGAAGTATTCCGATTATATCAACTTTTGAGCAAGTGCTCGGCATCAAATCTATCCTGATGGGCTTTGGCCTTGACAGCGACGCAATTCATTCACCAAACGAAAATTTCCCACTTGAACAATTCTACAATGGAATCCGCACGATACCGTTGTTTTACAAGTATTTTGCAGAGATTGTTTAACCACAAAGGGAACAAAGAAAATGAAATTCCATTCTTCGAAAGAGGGATGGAATTTTTTTATTCCACTCCATTGAAATATCCCCATTATTAGGGATTGATGCCCCGTGTTGTATGAGGTACTTTTACATCATCTGAAATCAATCATTTTGTGTAGCAATGTACTATTTGAAGAAAGGGTTTGTGATGTTGATGTTCCTGAGTGCTGTAAATGGGTTTTCGCAAGCTGCGGATGATAAAGAATCATCCGCATGGCAATTGAATGCGAGTTACAAAGGTGACTATGTTTCGAATTTTAGTGGTGGAATCAAAACCGGATCAACTTATCTGGGACTTGCTGATATTTTTGTAAACTTCAATGCTGAAAATGCAGGCTTGTGGAAGGGTGGCAAATTTTTGGTGCACGGGGCAAATTCGCATGGAGGCGAACCTTCGGCTAATTTAATTGGCGACTTCCAGGTTGTTTCGAATATCGAAGCAGGAAACCATACCTTTTTGTATGAGTTGTGGTACAAACAAACATTCGCAAATATAGAGGCAACCATTGGGCTTCAGGATTTGAATGCTGAATTTGCAGGCAGTGATGTAGCTGGTTTATTCATAAACAGTTCTTTCGGAATTCATTCAGTGATTTCCGACAACATTTTAGCACCCATCTTCCCATTAACCACTCCGGGTATTACTGTCTGTTGGAAAGCTTCAGAAAAAATATGTTTGAAAACGGCCATTTACAAGGGCTGCGCCATTGATTTCGATGCGAACCAGTACAACATTAAATGGAACCTGAATCATTTGCAGGGATTGCTTTGGGTTACAGAAGGCCAGTATTCATGGGAAACAGACATTCAGGAGAAAAGCAATGTTTTTAAAACAGGTGTTTTCTTTCATCAGCATTGTCCGGAAAGTGATGTGATAAATTCTGAAACGGGGAATAAACTGACCTACGATTATGGATTCTACCTGGTTGGCGATCATCAAATCGTAAACTGCGAAAATCATGGATTGAGCATTTTTTACCAATTAGGAGTCAGTCCCCGAAATGATAATTTCGCTTATGCCGGTGCAGGATGTGCTTATACCGGATTATTGTCCGGAAAAGGTTCAGACGTACTCGGATTGGCATTTGCACGTGGTTTTTTAACTGATGACAGGGGCAGGGACGAAACAACTTTTGAATTGACTTATAAAGTTTCGCTGACAGATCAGATTTATTTGCAACCCAACATGCAGTATGTAGTGCATCCGGGTGGATCTGATGTAGCATTAAAAAATGCAACAGTTGGATTGGTGCGGTTGGGATTGGAATTTTAAACAAGCTAGTTATGAATTTACCAGATACAGAATCGAAAGTTAAAAGCATCCGTTTGGCCGATTTACCTACCGGAAGCAGAGGTGTGATTGTTCACGTATTGGGTCAGGGCGCTTTCAGAAAACGTATTTCGGAAATGGGTTTTGTGAAAGGGCAACAGGTAAAGGTGATTAAAAATGCACCGATGAAAGACCCTGTTGAATACGAGATCATGGGGTACAAAGTATCGTTGCGCCGCAGCGAAGCCGACCTGATTGAAGTCGTTTCGCCATCGGCTGCCAAACAAATGACTGCCGGAAAATTTGAAGGGACCATCGATGAACACACGCTGAAAGCTTCAGGAGAGATAAAGGGGAAAGTTATTTCGGTTGCCTTAGTGGGAAACCCAAACTGCGGAAAAACCACCTTGTTTAACTATGCCTCCGGATCGAAAGAACGTGTGGGAAATTACGCCGGAGTGACCATCGATGCCAAAGAAGCCAGATTCAAACAGGGCTTGTACACATTTCTGATTTCTGATTTGCCGGGGACTTATTCCATTACCGAATATTCGCCCGAAGAATTGTATGTAAGGAATCATATTGCCGAAAAACAACCTGATGTGGTGGTTAATGTTGTTGATGCGTCGAACCTGGAGCGTAACCTGTTCCTGACAACTCAGCTGATCGACATGAACATCAAGGTAGTAATTGCACTGAACATGTTTGACGAACTGGAGCAAAAAGACGTCAAGTTTGACTACAGGCATCTGGGCGAAATGATGGGAATTCCGATTGTGCCAACCGTTGCTTCCAAAGGTAAAGGACTGAAAGCGCTGTTTGACCGCATTATTGAAGTGTATGAAGAACGTGATCCAATTGTGCGGCACATTCACATTAACTATGGTGAAGAAATCGAAAAATCGATCCGGAACATCCAACATGAACTAAAAAAGGATCATCAGGTAAAGCACAAATATTCGACACGCTTTTTGGCCATTAAATTACTCGAAGTCGATAATCACACACTAAATATATTAAAAGACAGTTCCGTATTTGAAGCTGTAAAACTGACAGCTGACAAGGAAACCAGCCGACTCGAAAAACTACTTGCCGATCAGTCGGAAACATTGATTGCCGATGCCAAATATGGTTTTATTGCCGGTGCACTGAAAGAAACATACAAAAACGGACCACAGGTGCGTCGCGATCAAAGCCGGGAGATCGACAAAGTTTTGACACATCACATCTGGGGTTTTCCGGTTTTTATATTTTTTATCTGGCTCACGTTTCAGGCAACATTTACCCTTGGCGGTTACCCGATGGAATGGCTCGATGCAGGGATTGGATGGTTAAGCGAAACATTGGGAAACATGATGCCGGCTGGTGCGCTCAGAGATTTGCTGATTGACGGAATAATTGGTGGTGTTGGCGGTGTAATTGTTTTTCTGCCAAACATCCTGATTTTATTCTTTTTTATTTCGCTGATGGAAGACTCGGGCTATATGGCGAGGGCGGCTTTCATTATGGACAAGCTGATGCACAAAATGGGTCTTCACGGCAAATCGTTTATCCCGCTTATCATGGGATTTGGGTGCAATGTACCGGCAGTAATGGCAACCCGTACCCTCGACAACCGCAGCGACCGTTTGCTGACGATGCTCATTATTCCGTTTATGTCGTGCAGCGCTCGTTTGCCGGTTTATGTGTTACTTATTTCTGCATTTTTCGTCAGTTACCAGGGAGCCATTTTATTCCTGATTTACTGCATCGGAATTCTTTTGGCAGTATTGATGGGATTGTTTTTCAAGAAAACATTGTTTGCAAAAAAAGATGTGCCTTTTGTGATGGAGCTTCCACCCTACCGAATGCCAACTTTGCGTAACACGACCATTCACATGTGGCACAAAGGTTCGCAATACCTCAACAAAATGGGAACAGTTATTTTGTTTGCTTCTATCCTGATATGGGCAATGGGTTATTACCCCCGAAATGTGGAATTCTCGAAAAATTACGATGCCATGGAATCACAGATTGAATCCAACACCACACTGACCCAGGAACAGAGAACGGAACAAACGGAACAGGTTCAGCTGGCTAAAGAAGAAGAACGTCAGGAAAAATCGTACATCGGAATGACCGGTCATTTTATCGAACCGGCTATCCGTCCACTTGGCTTCGACTGGAAAATCGGGATGAGTATCATTACCGGAATGGCTGCCAAAGAAATTGTGGTGAGTTCAATGGGTGTATTGTATCGGGCAAGTATGAATGCTGACGAAAATTCGGTTTCTCTTAAAGGAAAACTTCAGGAACAAACATTTACCCGTGGTCCGAAGGTAGGCCAAAAAGTATTTACGCCGCTGGTGGCTTTTGGCCTAATGGTTTTTGTGCTGATCTATTTCCCTTGTGTGGCGGTGGTTGCTGCAATAAAAAAAGAAGCCAACTGGAAATGGGCCATTTTCACATCGGTTTACACCACAGCTATTGCCTGGGTGGCAGCTTTTGGCATTTTTCAGATCGGAAGCTTGTTCGTTTAAATGACGGGCCGAACATACGTCACCCCGAATTTATTTCGGGGTCTGTGATTCAATAAGTGAGATCCTGAAACAAGTTCAGGATGACGTGAAAAATAGCTTTCTGAATAAACAAAAAGGAGTGTGTCAGAGAAATTAATTCAAAACAGAATTACAATGATTCAAAATATGATTGCCTTAATAATAGTCGGATTGGTTGTCGTTAAAGTCATTTATTCACTTTACAAATCAATAACGACAAAGGACAAAAGCGTCTGCGGAGGCTGTGCCAGCTGCGATCTGAAAAATGAATTAAAAAAGAAAGGGAAACTAATGCCAAACGCTGAAAATCCTAAATTTCAGTTTTCGGCGGGCAACTTAAAGTATTCAGGTAAAGGATAAGAAGTATCAGAGCAATAAAGGTTATTTACAAAATCCATTCTAGAAAGAGGGATGGATTTTTGTTTTGAAGTGATCAGACTAACAAAGATGATTGAAAAATCAGATTTATAACAAATAAAATTTTCTATAGGAAAGCAATTATTATTGTATTTTACATACATTTAGACGCTGTTCAAATAAGTGTGTCAAATTAGAGAATTATAAATTTTTAAATTTGGCATGATGAAAAGAGAAACAAGTTTTGATTTTGAAGAATTTGAGAAAGAAGCCATTGAGCGTCTCAAAGAAGGAGCCCCATTGTCAGGGCGAGGAGGTATTTTCACCCCTCTAATCAAACGGATTTTAGAAGCTAGTCTTGAAGGCGAGCTGGACACCCATCTGGATCAGGATACAGTTGCCAATCGGCGAAATGGCAGTATAGGAAAAACATTAAAGACCAGTCTTGGGGCTATTGACCTTCAAACGCCTCGTGACCGGAACAGCAGTTTTGAACCCCAGATCGTTAAGAAACGCCAGCGTGTTTTAAACGAAGAACTGGATGAAAAAATCATTTCACTTTATGGACTTGGGTTGAGTTATAGCGATATCCGCAAGCATTTACAAGAGATGTATGGCTTGGAGACCTCAGAAGCTACCTTAACCTCTGTTACCGACAGGGTAATTGAAGATGTGAAAGAATGGCAAAACCGTATGTTAGAATCGGTTTATCCGGTTGTCTGGATGGACGCAGTCCACTTCAAAGTCAAGGAAGACGGCCGGATTGTGAGCAAGGCTGTTTATTGTGTTATCGGTGTGAACCGGGACGGGTTGAAAGATATTTTGGGCATGTACCTTGGGCATTCTGAAGGTGCAAGCTTTTGGCTTGGAGTGTTGTCTGACTTACGCTCGCGGGGTATCGAGGATATTTTCATCGCCTGCATTGACAACCTAAAAGGATTTGCCGAAGCCATCGAAGCCAGTTTTCCCCAAACAGATGTTCAACTTTGTGTAGTCCATCAGGTAAGAAATACCATGCGGTTTGTCCCGTTCAAAGAAAGCAGGGCTGTGGTGAAAGACATGAAGCAGATTTACCAAGCGCCAAACAGAGAAGCATCAAAATCAGCACTCGACGCATTTTGTAGTAAGTGGGAATCAAAATATCCTTACAGCACAAAGAGTTGGGCATCAAATTGGGAAAGGTTGAGTAATTTTTACAAGTACCCTCCGGAAATCAGGAAGTTGATTTATACGACCAACGTAATTGAAAACTTCAATGGCCGGTTAAGAAAAGTGACAAAAACCAAACGGGTATTTAGTAGTGATATGGCCCTGATGAAACTTCTGTACCTGATTCAGAAACAGTTCGTAGAGGACAATTGGCAAACCCCAATGTTTGGATGGAGTACGATACAATCACAATTATCAATTATTTTTGATGAACGATTTACAAGATAAAATTTTTCTTTTCCAAAACCCTTATGTTTTTGGGAGGGCCTTGGAAAAGAAAAATTATTGGATGACACAGTTAATTGAACAGACCCTACATTTAAATTCTTTTTTAATATACAAATCAAAAATTATAAGCCCATGACTAGTCCTAAATCATCAGACATAAAGTCGCTCAGAATAGTATATATAGCATTAATGCTTGCTCTGGCTTTTTTCCTTTTAATCGCTTTTGTTTTAACACTAAATACAGGTCCTCTGGGAGGACCTGATCCAAACTTTGACCAAGTTTTACTGATCGTGTCTACACTTATGGGTATTATCAGTATCCCTTCCGGTATAATCGTATTTAAAAAGCGGACTGCAACTATTCAAAACATGAATTTTGAGGAAAAACTTATTGCATTTCGTTCTGCCATGATTGTTAGAGCTGCAACAATGGAAGGCGCAGGTTATTTTTTTGTCGTTTGTGTTGTCCTTACCGGTTCAAAAATTTCAATGATTGAAGCGCTTGTTGTTTTAGCGGTGATGTTCCTGTATTTTCCCACGAACACCCGACTTGCCGATGAAACGAAACACGATCTACGAGAAATTGAACGCATCAGTGAGAACAGAGAACTATAAGGAGAGACTTATTTACCGATCCAGCCAGTTTTTAAATTCCACCACACGTTCGCGGGCAACAATGATATCCGGATCATCAATCCCATCAATTTTCAGTCGCAAGCGCGAATTAGTCCATGCCAGAATATTGGTGCAGGCTTCAATAGCAACAATGTATTTACGGTTGATGCGGTAGTATTTTCCGGGATCGAGCAAGGGTTCCAGCTGATCAAGTGCATAATCGATGCAATAGGTATGATTGTCTGTCGTGCGAATAAAGCTAGCTTTCTCCTGGCTGTAAAACACCAGAATATCCTCGACCGGAACACTCTTTATTTTATCGCCGACCTTCACCATAAACCGCGATTTGTATTGCTTTCCGGAAACAGAATTATTGATTGCCAGAATCTTCTCCTGAACCAATCCCGGAGCAAAATGCCGGACTTTTTCGATGGCTTGTTTGAGACGTTCTTCTTCAATGGGTTTCAGTAAATAATCTATGCCATTGGTTTTAAAAGCTTCGATTGCATAATGGTCGTAAGCCGTTGTGAAAATAATCGGGCATCGCACAGTCACCTGATTATAGATCTCGAAACTCAATCCGTCAGCCAGTTGAATGTCGGAGAAAATCAAATCGGGTTCAGTCTTGCCCAGAAGATATTTCACTCCATCGCGCACCGATTCAAGCTTCGCTACGATGCTCATTTCCGGAGCTGTCTTTGCCAGCATCCGTTCCAAATGCCGGGCTGCTCTTGGTTCATCTTCAAGAATAATTACTTTCATTTTTCTGTCGATTTTAAAATCGGCACACGAACCATATAGCGTTCGTCCGAAGTAATAATTTTAATGGGCTTGTCGGAAAAGAAAGCAAACTGCTGAGTTATATTTTTCAATCCGGTTTTTGTCGATTCGTCGCTAACCGTTTTTAGTTGCAAGTTATTCTCAACCTCCAAACAATCGGCAATTTTCCTTACTGAAACAGTAAGCGGAAAAGCTTCGGAAACTTCGTTGTGTTTTACCGCATTCTCAATTAGAAGTTGAAGAGTCATCGGAACAATATAATCATCAGAACTTGCTTTCACATCAATCTCAATCTTCAGTTTATCTTCGAAACGGATTTTCAGCAAAAAAGTAAACGAGTGAATAAATTCCAGCTCATCTTTCAGTGGAACCAATTCCTTTTCGCGGCTATCAAGTACATACCGGAACAAATCGCTCATCTGCTGAATAAACTTTACCGCCATAGCCTGATCGTCGTAAACCAAATCACTAAGCACATTTAAACTATTAAACAGGAAATGTGGATTAATCTGGTTGCGAAGCGATTCATATTTATAAGCCAGCATTTCAACCTTTAGTTTTTCGGCCTGCTCGAACGAACGTTTCCATGCAAAGAAAAATCCTATAGCTGTAAAAATCAATGAAATGACGAACGAAATCATAAGAGTGTAGGGCAACGATTTTATGATTGATCTCCACGATTCGGAAGGTGAAATATTCATCCACAGATAATAATTGAGAAACTGAACCAGAATAAAAGCACTTACTGAATAGGACAGAAACACCAAAATCTGAACAAAAGTCTTCTTTACCGGGGTTTCGATCCACGAAATTTTTCGGTCAATAAAACCATAAATTAATTGTATACCAGCCCACTGAGTAATAGTGATACTAAAAGACCACAGGAATCCGATAAGAAAAGTCTTCAAATCCAGAAAGGTGCCAGACATAAAAAACAGAACGAGCAACAGACTTAAAACTACATTGGCAAGCAAAAACCTGGTAATCGAAAAAGGTTTGTTCCAATATCCGGGAATATTCATTGATCAAATTGATTTGAATGATTATTGTTTCGTAAAGTTAAAATTATAACAAGTGAAATGGCAAAAGTGAAAAGTAAAAAAAGAGTTCTTCTCAATCACGTTTTCACTTTTGCTTTTTGCCGTGTCCTATTCACATCCTTTCACGATCTGCTCAACCTGTTCTTTTCCCCAATTGGGATGAATCGACGATTTTGGTTTAAAATCATCCCAGCTAGCCAGCAATTCTTTGGCCTGAGGGCAAAATGACTTCGGATCCAATCCCATATATGGCGCAGAACCCATATCCATCTGAATTTTCATCATTTTTGCACGTGGATTTGTTGGATCGATGGCCAGTGCTTTTCCATTGGCTTGTCCAACCAGACCACCGTACTCCTGACCACGCTCCATCGGGTTTACCACCAGGCGGCCAGTCAGGTAAAAAGCCTGTAAAACAAGAACTTCAGCCTCTTCCGGGGCCATTTCGACTAATTTTTCCACCGATTTTTCGGCCACATCAAGGTAACTGTCTTTTTTGGCATCATCCTGTTCCATAAAACTCATCAGGATATAACAATGTGCATGGTAATAAAGCGGAAGCCACTCCCCTTTCTCGGCATTGGCAATCACCTGGAATTTATTGCCTAAATCCTGAAAATCGGCAGGGCTTTGGCAATTGGCATACTGTCCGAGCGTTTCGCCCATGGTTTGAAAATACTCTGGCTTTTGAGCCATTGAAACCAAACTAACTAACACGACTGCAAGTACTAAAAAGATTTTTTTCATGATTGTTTTTATTAAAAGATTAACGTTATATTTTAAGATTATCAATTGCTACCACCGCGACTGATCCCTGAACACTTCTAATTTATCTTATCCAACTGGTTCGCATTGCCTTTCCTAGTCAGGGTAATAAAACAGCCCAACACAAAAAAGCGGTTCGAACTTGGTTCGATGGCCTCACTCTGATAATTCCCGGAGGTGTCAGGATTACTTGAATAGCTGCGGCCAAACTCGTTTTTAAATCCTGCGGCATTGGTCACTGCACCATAAATGATAATATTTTGCCTGTACAAAAAACTCCAGCTCAGGTCCAGACTTCGGTATGGCAACATTTTTTTTCCATTAAATACTGCTGAATTCGGATCGTTGTAAACACGAGGCGATGAATACCTGAAATTCACTCCGGGATAGGATCTGATGCTTCCAATCCAATGCTTATATACTATTGATAAATTGTGTTTACTTGCAAATGAAGGAACCGCTTCTTCAGGAAAATTACGGTAATCACGTTTCGTATCCAGATAGGAATAGGAAATCCAGTAATCGCCGCTTTTGATGGATTTTTTGTCTCTCCAGAATAAATCAAGTCCTTTGGCATAGCCGCTTCCGGAGTTATTATAGCTTGTTGGCAAATAAAACTCACCACCATTCAGTTTCACCAAATCTTTATAATCTTTGTAATATACTTCAGCCCTGAGGGTGCGGCTGTTGGCCGACGACTGAAAACTGAACGTATAATGATCGGCACGCTCGGGTTTCAGCCGATCGGTGTAGAGCAAATAATCGTCAACCGGATTCTGGAAGAACCAACCGTAAGCCAGCGAAAATTGACTTTTATCGGTTATTTTGTACGCAGTTGACAAACGCGGTGCAAAATTGAACCTGTTCAGGTAATCTGAATATTCCATACGGCCACCAATACGGGCAACAAACTTCTGAGATGCATAAATCTGTGCCTCGGTAAATCCCGAAAAGGTGTGATTGGTAAACGAATTGTCGTGAATTTCCTCTGTCAGCCGCACGTTCTGCGAAAAGGATTTTGAAAAAATTTCCCCACCCATTCTTACTATCAGTTTTTCATTAAAGGAGTACGAAAAAGTATTTTTCAGGTACGATCCCTCAATTTGTTTCGAAACCTGGGTCTGATCGAAATTAATGTCGTCGGTATTTTTCGTGAACGACGCAGCTGAATTAACCGACCACTTTTCTCCCAGTTTGTCGTTCCATGAAGCATTCATGTAAACATTGTCATTTCCCAGCAAATAATCGGTCAAAGTTCCACCGGCATCCAGATTTTTCTGACTCAGCACAAAGTTCCGTTTTTCCGCACTGGAATAAAATTTAAACATGCCTGTTTTGCTGGTTTTTTGCCTGAAACTGATCGCCCCATTTGCTGATTCAGGAGCATTTACCCAATGATAATTCTGAGGAGCAAGACTCATGTAAGGTCCCAGGTTGTCGTAAGAAAATGTTCCCGTAACCGCTCCTGAATTCCATCTTTTTGTTCCGGCAAATTCAACTCCAATGGATAAAAACGATAAATCAAGCCGGTCGGCTTCAGGCATATCGTTGGTCGTAAGTAATAAGACAGATGAAAGCGCCTGACCATATTCTGCCGAATAACCACCTGTACTGAAAACGGTACCTTTAAACATGAACGGGTTGAAACGTCCGCGTGTCGCCAGATTTGGAGCGGAAGAATTGTATGGAACAGAAACAAGAGAACCATCAATATAAGTCTGTGATTCCTCACTATCACCGCCTTTTACAAACAAACGGCCAGATTCTCCATTGACTGTTGTTCCTGGTAGCGATTGCAACGCCCCATAAACATCGCCTACTGCCCCGGCTGTCGTCACCATGTCGCGTGGAGTAATGGTAACTGCCTGTTTTTTATCACTTGCCTCGAAAGTTCCGGCAGTAATAGTAACTGCATTCAGCTGGTTAAAGGCTTCTTTTAACTTTACATTTACACGAATGGTATCACCTTTCAATTCCACTTTACCTGAGAACGGTTCGTAACCCATAAATTCCACCTGCAAAATATACTGTCCGGTTTTGGAGGTTTTAAATTTGAATTCTCCGTTTTCGTTGGTCGATGCGCCATCGTATGTTCCCTGCAAATAAGCATTGGCGCCTGGCATGGATTCACCATTTTCCTGAGTCACTTTCCCTGTAACAACAGTTTGCGAAAAAGCATTCAGCCCAAATAGAATTACGATGATAGATAAGAAGTTCCGTTTCATGTCTCTGAGTACTTGTTGTTTCATACGTCAAAGGTGAAACAAAGTACTCAAGACCCGAAAAAACAGTTACTGAACTGTCGGAAAAGGTGGATGAAGTGTAAAAAGAGAAAAGAGGAGATAGCAAATGGGAATCTGGAGTATGAATTTCTTTGCGAATTTTAGTTGCGGGATACGAGTTGCGAGTTGCGATAAAAAAAAAGAATAACACGGAACCCGCACCTCGAAACAACCTATTCTGCCACATCGCAAATCACGGCCCCGGTCATCCGGATCAAATCTTCAGGATTAAGTTTTAGCTGAAGGCCGCGCTGTCCGGCGCTGATGAAAATAATTTCGAACAAAATACAAGTTTCGTGAAGATAGATTGGATATGGCCTTTTCATTCCTAAAGGCGAACAGGCACCACGAATATATCCGGTTAATCCAAGCAATTCTTTCTGTAGAACCATCGCACAGTTCTTATTTCCGGAGATTTTGGCGGCTTTTTTCAGATCAACTTCCGAACTTCCCGGAATAACACAGACAAAAACACCAGTTTTATCGCCCCGCAAAACCAAGGTTTTGAAGATTTGCTCAACATCTTGTCCGATTTTTCTCGCCAGCGAAACAGCACTCAAATCATTTTCATTCACTTCGTATTCTGCCAGTTCATAGTTTATTTTTGTAGCATCAAGAAGGCGTGCAACATTGGTCTTTTTCATATTTTAAGAATCAGAAAAATAAAATTCGAAGATACAATTTTGAAAATTGCCTTTCGATTTACCAATACATGGTTTCGCAAAAAAAATGCCCATCAGACTTAAAAATTATCCGATGGGCAAATCAAACTATAAACTGTTTATCTCAAAACCACTTCGAACTGAACTTGGGGGAAATTCAATCATCTTTTCCTTCATGCTTATCCTTTTCATGATCATTATCCCTTCTATGATCCTCCCTTTCCTTGTGCTCATCGTTTTGCCTGATAGTGACTTTAATTACCCGGGAAGCTTTGGGCCAGGGCATTCCATCATCCAACTTAAGAACATTTCCGCCTTCAACTGTATTGGCTTGTGTTTGCGCTCCCGGATATTCATTGACTTCGGTTCCCGCATCATATAACTCAATAAAGTGTGTGAGGTCTTTTCTATCCTCGCCATTTGAAAGCTTGATTCCTTCATCTCCCGTTGAGAAGAAAATATCATTGGATGCTCCCAACATGGAAGCAATGCTCAATGATTGTCCAACATGTCCATTAATGGTGAATATGTATTTTTGACCGGGGAACAGCGGGCCGCTGGAGCCATCAGTGCGCATAGCCTGAAAACCTGTTTCATAGCCGGCCGCAATCAATGACAGGTGCAATGGTTCAGGATTACCGGTTTCTGCAAGTGTTTCGAGTCCAACGCCATAGTCTGGTGTACCTTTTGTAAAGATTGGATGATCTTTTTTATCGTGTAAAACCCAAAGAACCGGGGCAACCGGCGAAACATATCCGCTGTTCCAGCTCAGGTAGGTACCAAGAGGAGCTGCATTCCCGGTTTCAGCAAGGGCTTCAAGACCTTGCTTTTTATCTCGCTTTCCTGCTTCAAAGAGTGGATTTGGCATTGTATGTACCACCCACGCCACAGGAGAAACAGCAGTAGTACTTCCCACCAGATTTTCGACAGTTACAGTAAACATGCTGTTGCCATTATAATCAAGGGTGACTTTAAGGTTTGTGGCAACAGTTCCATAATTGTATCCATCGCCAACCGTCGCCATCAATTGTACGACGCCATGTGTATCGGCTCCATCATGCATATTTCCGGCTCCGGGCATTTGGTTCATTTCAGTACCTGCATCCCACAATATAGCCTGTGAAGTGATATCACCAGTGTTCGGAGTATCACCGTTGAAAAGGCTAATTCCGTTTCCTTCAGGAGCATAAAATCCATCATTTGAGAAACCGTACATCGTTGCAAAAGACAGTTTGTGGTTTGGGCCTGCATGAAAAGAGAATTTAAACGATTCTCCCGGATGTGCAGGACCTGCAGCACTTGCTCCTTCAGGAATGCTGGATACCCCGGATTCAAAAAACGAATAATCTTTAGAGACGTTTTCAACCGTCACAGTGTATGCGCCACCATGTGTTAAATCTGCACTTTTGAGCGAAGGCTCATCATTGGAAGATTGATCACTCAGCATGTCTTTTTTACACTGGGTAAAAAATACTGTAACCATTAACACAATCATTGTTAAACGTAAAATTTTCATAGTATAAATTTTAAGGGATTAAACTGAAGCAAAGTTCCCTTGACAGTGTCACAAAAGTGTCACGAAAAAATCATCATTTTATACCATTTTCATCAACAGAAAAGCAGATTATGAGACCATTAAGCACCAATTTCTTATTCGCAATCTAAGTAGCAGGACAAAATAAATCCCCGGCTCTTTTTGAACCGGGGATTATATATTTAGTTTGTTTATTTCTATGCTTCTTCCAAACCAATAAATGCAGATGTTTCGTACGATTCTTCAGGAGCCAGACTGACAGGATAACCAAAAGCATTTGTGGCCTCAACGCAAACAAAAGTTTCGTAACCATCATCAGGCAAATCTCCAATATTAGCGCAGGTCTCAGCTCCCGGATTCCAGACAGTTGTAACTTTGCTTCCCGATTTGGCAATATGAATCCGCCGATTAAAAGCACTATCAGCAATTACAACTGGTGTTTCAGTATTTAAATAATGGCGGGTCAAAGATTCCTGAATTTCCAACATTTCTTCTTCCTGTACCTCATTTTCAGAAGTAAGCTGGTTGAAATAAGTAAGCCCGTTTAATCCTTCAATAGAAATGCTTTCGAGTGCAGAAAGACTATAATAAGAATGTAATGCGCAGGTATAATCGAACGGTTCGGCAGATGTATTGGTTACCTTCAATGTTGTGGAAAGAGTTTTACCAACTATAATTATCATTTCAGCACAAAAATCGTGTGCCCAGTAGGCTTTTGTTTCTTCCGACGAACAAAGTTGTAACTTGATCGATGTTTCTCCGGAAAGACTTGAAGCCGTTGAAATAACTTCCCAATACATCAACCGGGCGAAGCCATGTTGTGGTTTTTCCGAATCAGTTTTATGCGGACCAAACCAGGGAAAACAAACTGGAATTCCTCCGCGGATGGGTTTCCCAACTTCGAAACTACTATCAGGACTCATCCAAAGTAAATCCATCGAGTTCTGAGGTCTGTAACTGGTAATGTGAGCACCGTAAAGACAAATGTCAACATCGGCATATTTGTTCGAAACGGTAATAAAAATTAAATCTCCTTCCAGCTCCGCAAATCCTACTTCGCCTTCAATGCTGAACTTTTCGTCCAGTTCGTCAATATCGATCATAGTTGTTTTTTTGATTTTTCGGGTTGATCCAAAATTTCCAGCGCAAGGTAACAAACCTTTTCCGGAGATAAAAGTCAGAAAAAAGAATAAAATGAAGGCTTTTTGAGGCTCTTGTTCCGGACCTTAACGGATTTGAATGTCTCGGGAAAGATCTAGATCGCCCAACCAGATTCTCCCGTTTCGCTGAACCAAATCGGCTTTTTCAACATGAGCAAGTCCCGGATATCTAAAGTGTAATTTGTATTCTCCTGAAGTTAACGGGTCAAAATTATCGTAATTTATCTGAATGGTTTTTTGTTCATGACTTTTAATTAACGACAACCAACTCATTTCCCAGGAATCATATGAATCAGGCTGAATGTGTTTAATATTATTCTCAAAAGATTTTTTCTGAGCTGGACTCCAGAGCGACAACCCATTAGTGAAATAATGAAACAATCCCAATCCCATTTTTCCCGGGTCGAGGTAATAATAATTAAATGAATCGTTATTCGATAATTGCAGTTCCATTTTAACCCGATTACCGCTTAACTCAACAGATCTGATTTCACACTTCAGTCCTTCGTGTAATTGATTATGTGATTTTAAAGCTTCAATAATACGAGGATCACTTCGAGGATCGCTCTGTGGTACTATTTTCCCATCCATATCAATATAGCTGCCAAATACTATTGGCACCAGGTAATCACCGTAAAATAAACCCGGTGAATAAATCGCCGCACCAAGAGGCATAGTAGACATGAGCCAGGAATGAAAGACTCCCGAATATATTTTTTCACCATTGGCATAGATCTGGAAACTATCCCTGTAAAGTTCCTGACTCAGAAAAGTGTTGTCTTTTTTTAGGTAAATGAAGTGTGTTGAAAGATCGTAATAATCAATGTCTTCAGCGGTTAAAACAACTTTGTCTCCAACAGACATTGAAATTCCATCTCCGGAAACCGGAAATTCGTCCCGCTCACAACTGACCATAAAAAGAAAAATCAAGACACAAATCGGGAAGAAAGTTTTCATCAGTCGGGTTTTCTGGTTAGATGCAAGAAACAACAAAAAAGTTGCTTTTTAGTAAAAACAAAAAATGGCTGTCAGACAAACCATTTGCAACAGACAAGAATGTCTTTTTTTGTGTATTTTCACCAACATTAAATTATACATCATGTCAGAATTCACCAATCATAAAGAAGAACGAATCACCAAATTGCTTGAACTTTTCAAATTAGTTATTCGGGAAGAATTAAACCCTGTATTGTATCTTAGTTATCAGGATGTGGTTGAACTGGTCTGCCCTTCAGATGTAATTGCGGTGGTCGACGAGTTGGTCCGATTAAACATACCAATGCCTGAACTCAAAAAAGGAATAAATAAAGCACTTAATTTATTGAATAAGTCGCTTCAGGAATATGCCTATACAGCACCAAAACCAACCGGTTTTATGGGTCTTTTAATTCAGAATAACGAACAACTCCATCTTCGGCTAAAAACGATTCGTCCACTTTTCAAAGCAATTAATCAAGATAACGTAACTGAACTTCGACTCGAATTAAAAGAAAAATTTATTGATTTATCGAAAATTGATTTGCACTACCAAATCAAAGAAAACGTATTCTTTCCTCTGATTGAGAAATATATGGATGATTACCGCTGTCTGCAGGTCATGTGGTCGTTTCACGACGACATCAGACAGAACCTGAAATCGGTTATTCTGATGCTTGATGAAGATGATTTTGATCTGAAAACATTTAACCGACTGGTGGGCGACCTTTATTTTAATATTTATGCTATTAAATTCAGAGAAGAGCGAATTCTGTTTCCCATCGTTTCCGAACTTATTCCGGAAAAAGAACTTGATGCGTTAATATCAGAAAGCCTCGAAATAGGATTTCCTTTTGTTCATCCCGAAAAAATCGCAGAAGAAATGTCTGAGATTAAATCTGAGATTTCTGGAGAAGTTGATTTAAAAACCGGGGTTGTAACAGCCGAGCAAATCAGGCTTATTTTCAATCATCTTCCAGTTGACATTACTTATGTGGACGAAAATAACAAGGTGAAGTTTTTCTCAACGCCAGGAAAGCGAATTTTCCGTCGGACCAATTCGATTATCGGCCGTGATGTAAAAAACTGCCACCCGCACGAAAGTGTGCATGTTGTTGAACAAATCGTTGAAGCATTCAGAAAAGGAGAAAAAGAAAAGGCTAGTTTTTGGATACAAATGAAGGGTGAATTTGTATTGATTCAGTACTTTGCAGTTCGTGATGAATTGGGAATCTATAGGGGAGTTGTAGAAGTTTCGCAGGAAATCACCGAAATCCGAAACATTCAGGGAGAAAAACGGTTATTAGATTGGACAATCTAATTCTACAGGAAATGAAAATCACGAGATATCAGGAACAGGGAAAACATCTAAATCCGCATGGAGTGGATGTTCGAAAATTATATGACAAGGAATCTGCCCAGGTCTCTCACATCACATTGGAGCCGGGAGAAGGTTTAAAACCGCACAAAACACCGGTGGATGTATTTTTTGTCGTATTGGAGGGTACTCCATACATTATGGTGGGTGACGAAGAAGAACTTTGCGAAAAAGACACACTGATTGAAAGCCCGGCAAATATCATTCACAACATTCGGAATGTATCGAATTCAGTTGCACGTATTTTGGTGGTTAAAGCACCAAGACCAGTAACAATGTCAAAGATTTTATAGAAATTATATTACTGTTTGACTTGCGTTAAGCGGTAATGTAGGTTTTCAATAAATGGCGTTAAATTTTGCTTTCGCAATTTCTTTCACTTCCTGCATATCAATTTTGCGACCCAGTTCCTTTTCTATTGAAGTAACTCCATAGGTAATAAACCCGCAGGGATTGATGTAATTGAAATAGCGCATGTCGGTATTTACATTGAGTGCAAAACCATGCATCGACACATAGCGGCTAATGCGTACACCAATAGCTGATATTTTTCTTGATTTGGCAGGAATAGCCGCATCCAGCCAAACTCCCGTAGCTCCTTCCTTAAGTGCACCTTCAAGTCCATATTCGGCAATGGTTTGAATAATGGCCTGTTCCATCTTAAAAATGTAGTCTTTAACTCCAATTTTGTAATTTTCCAAATCGATGATCGGATATCCGACCAGTTGTCCGGGACCATGATAAGTAATGTCTCCTCCCCGATTTATTTTGTAGTAAACCGCATCAATCTTCTTCAGGAAGTCACCATTAATTAACAAATTATGTTCGTCGCCACTTTTGCCAAGTGTATAAACATGAGGATGTTCGACCAACAAAAAACGATTAATTTCGCTGCTTTTTTTATTCGCTAACTTATCCGCAACAACCTGTTTGTGAATTTCTTCCTGATAATCCCAGCATTCTTTATAATCTTTCAGACCAAGGTCCTCGTAATTGAAATCTGCCATTTGACGGTCAATTTATATTCATTTAATTGTCATTCATTTTGATTCAGCATGTGCATCTGCGCGGTACGACGACCGAACCAGCGGACTGCTTTCGACAAAAGAAAAACCCTTTTGGAGCCCGATTGTTCGGTACATTTCAAATTGTTCCGGCGTAATGTACTCTTTTACCTGAATGTGACTGATTGTTGGAGCGAGATATTGCCCAATAGTCATCACTTTACAGCCAACGGCCCGAAGGTCGTCCATTACCTGTAAAACTTCGGCTTCGGTTTCGCCCAATCCAAGCATAATACCCGATTTTGCAATTATACCTGAAGCAGCGATGTATCGAATAACCTCCAGACTGGTTCGGTATTTTGCTGCACTTCGAATTTGCGGAGTCAGTCTTTCAACAGTCTCCATATTGTGTGAGATTACTTCCGGAGCAGCATCAATAACTTTCTGAATTAATTCGGTTTTTCCCTGAAAATCAGGAATCAAAACTTCAATCTTAGTTTCAGGATTTTGCTTCTTAACTTCCCTGATGGTTTGAGCCCAGAATCCGGCACCCAGATCCGGCAAGTCGTCGCGATCAACCGATGTGATTACAGCATGTTTAAGTTGCATGATTCGAACCGACTCAGCAATTCTCCATGGTTCGTCGGCGTCAGGAGGAAGTGGTTTGCCTGTAGTTACGCCACAAAACCTGCAATTACGAGTACATATATCGCCCAGGATCATCAGCGTAGCAGTTCCACGGTTCCAGCATTCGCCAATATTGGGACAATTACCACTGGTACAAATGGTATGCAAATGATGTTTCGCAACCAGATTTTTAACCCTTGAATAACTCTCCCCTTTAGGTAATTGCATTTTCATCCATCTTGGAAGCCGTTCTCTTCCTTTCATCTCTGTAGTCATCTGATTCGAAATTTCGGCAAAATTAGGTTTTATTATCAAAAGAATCAGGATCAGGATCAGTAAATCCTGTATGAAACGCTTTGGATTGTTATTTTTGTAGTTCAATCAAAAAAATTGCACATGAAGATTTTGCTTCGGATTCTCTTTTTTCTGGCACCTGTTCTTGTTTTTGGACAAACACAAGAACTGCAGAACAAGGCAGTACTTGCAAGCCAGTATTACCAAAACAAGGAATTTGGCAAAGCTGCGGAATTGTATGAGCAATTGTATTCGGGCACTAAATCGGAAGGCTATTTCAGTATTTATCTCGATTGCCTGATGAGTATTCCCGATTATGAAAAAGCCGAGAAAGAGATAAAGAGAGGAATTAGGGGAACTTCAGATGATTCGTATTGGTATGTGCAATGGGGTTTTCTGAAAAAAGCTCAGGGACAAGTAGCCGAATCCGGTAAATTATACGAGAAAGCGATTGCTTCACTTTCCAATAATCCGGCAGATTATGCAAAGGTGGCCAATCAGTTTATCAGCCGGCGTGAGTATGAATACGCAGAGAAAGTTTACATCAAAGGACGCACTACTCTAAATCCAATGCTGTATAATTACGAATTGGCACGGATTTATTATTACATGCGCAATTACGAACTAATGCTCAAGGAATATTTGGAATGGGTAAATCAAAATGACGGTAATCTCGAAATAGTCAAGAGCAACCTCCAATCTGTGTTATCAATGGATAACGATCAGGAAATAAGCAAACAACTAAAAACATACCTTCTGAAGCGCATTCAGGCAGAACCCGGACAAATCATTTATAACAGACTACTAATCTGGTTATTTATTCAGGATAAAAATTTCACTGCTGCAATGCGACAGGCCATTGCTCTGGACAAACGCACCGGAGAGGAAGATGCAAACATTTTGGGTTTGGCTAATGTTTCGGCCTCCAATAAAAATTACGATGAAGCATTAAAGGCCTATGATTATCTGATTAACAAAGGCAAAAGCACTGAATATCATAAACTAGCCACTCTGCAGCGAATGCAAATGTATTATTTCCGTTTCGTAAACAATGGAATCAATGATTTAAACCATGCAAACGAACTGAAGGAACAATTCAAACAGACATTTACTATTTTAGGTATTTCTCCTGAAACAGCAGAACTCATCACCGAATATGCCCATTTACTGGCCTTTTATCTGAAACAACCTGCCGAAGCCATACAAACATTAACCAACGGTCTTGCCCTGTCTGGCTTAAACATTCAGCAAATTTCGGCGCTTAAAGCCGAGCTTGGCGATGTATATGTTTTTTCCGGAGATTTATGGGAAGCGGTAATCACGTACTCGCAGGTGATTGAAAGCAACAAAAGCAATTTGCTGGGAGACGACGTGAAATTTAAAAAAGCCAAACTGGGATACTACATGGGTAATTCCCAGTGGGCCAAGGCGCAACTTGATGCCCTGAGAGCAAGTACTTCTAAACTAATTGCCAACGACGCCATGGATCTCGCTCTTTTCATCAGCGAAAATATGGAAGATGACAGTACTGCAGTTCCACTCCGGATATTTGCCCGTGCCGATCTTCAGTTATTCAGGAATGACTTTCCGGAAGCATTAACCGCTTTAGATTCAATAAGCAAATTATATCCATTTAATTCGCTCTCCGATGATGTTGATTTCCGCAAAGCAGCTATTTTACAAAAAGAGGGGAAATTTGAGGAAGCGGCCGCATTGCTGGAAGCTATCGTAAAAAATCACAGTTGGGAAATGTTGGCTGACGATGCTCTTTTTCAGCTTGCGGAAATATACCGCAACAAATTGAACAGGAAAGATGAGGCGATGGAACTCTATAAAAAAATGCTGATTGACTACCCGGGGAGTATTTTCGTAGTTGATTCACGTACCGAATTACGCAAAATGCAGGAGGAGCAGTTCAATACAGAACAACCTAAACCGGAAGATAAAAAATAGCTCCTCTCCTATGAAACGAATCTCTAAAGCCTACATCTATGCACTCTGCTCCGTAGTTTTATGGTCGACAGTTGCGACTGCCTTTAAGTTAGGATTAGAACAACTCACTCCTCTTTACCTTATTCTTTATGCATCGATTGTTTCACTGCTTACTTTTTTCGTGGTCATTCTTATTCAGGGAAAAACAAGACTATTATTTACGGTTTCTTTTGCAGAATTAGGCAAATCGGCTTTACTGGGAGCTTTGAATCCGTTTGGCTATTACCTTATTCTTTTCAAGGCATACAGTCTTTTACCTGCACAGGTAGCACAACCCCTCAACATGATATGGCCAGTAACTCTGGCTTTACTATCAGCACCACTGCTCAAACAAAAAATTACTTTCCGGAATATAGTAGCCATATTAATCAGCTTTGTGGGTGTGGTATTTATTTCTTCTCAGGGCAGTTTCTCCGGAATTGCAAACACCAACCCAACCGGCGCATTTCTGGCAATTGGCAGTAGCGTGATCTGGGCACTCTTCTGGATATTAAGCGTACTCGATAAGCGTGATGAGATCGTTAAACTGTTCTGGAATTTTGCTTTCGGATTAATTTACCTGTTAATTGCGGCATTCATTTTCACCGACTTTAGTCTGCCAAACCCTAAGGGCATTTCTGCAGCCATTTACATCGGCTTGTTTGAACTAGGCATAACCTATATTTTATGGATGAAAGCCATGCAAATGAGCGAAAACAATGCAAAAACAGGCAATCTGATCTTTCTGTCTCCTTTTATGTCTCTCTTATTTATTCATTTTATTCTGGGCGAAACCATCTTTTATACCACTTTCATTGGGTTGGCATTTATTATTTCAGGAATCTGGTATCAACAGAAAAAATGACAATATATAAAAACCATTACCTTTGAACTTTTAGGAAACTATTCATGGAGAAGAAACCAATCAAAATTCTGGGCATCGACCCGGGAACTAATGTTATGGGTTATGGATTGATTGAAATAGTGGAAAACAAACCACGCATTTTGCAAGTGGGTGTAATTAAAACCACTGGCTATACCGATCATTACCAGAAGCTGAGACATATTTTCGAACGCTCCAATGCTTTGCTGAACGAATTGTGTCCAGATGAACTGGCTATCGAATCACAGTTTTACGGAAAAGATATTCAGGCCATGTTGAAATTAGGGCGTGCACAGGGCGTGGTGCTGGGACTGGCGTTGAGTAAAAATATCCCGGTTTTCGAATACGCCCCATTAAAAGTTAAGCAATCGATAACAGGAATGGGTCGTGCGGCTAAAGAGCAGGTTGCTTTTTTTCTAAAAAACATGTTTAGCATGAATGAACTTCCCAAGGAACTTGATGCTACAGATGCCGTTGCTGTGGCCGTTTGTCATTATCTGCAGATGAAAAATCCGGTTGCAAAATCAGGAATAAAAAGCTGGAGCGATTTTGTAAAGAAAAACCCTGACAAAGTAAAAAAATAAGCAAAAAAAATCCCGGTTCCCCGGGATTCATATTTATAAGAATAATCTTTACAACTCTATTTCTTTCGCGATGGCAGCCGTAATTTCAGCCATTTCCTCTTTTGTAAAAGACATTTTTTTTGAGAAATGGAGCAAATCGGCTTCAGACTGCATAGGCACCAAATGAATGTGTGCATGAGGCACTTCGAGCCCTAAAACCATAACACCCACTTTTTTACAAGGAATGGCTTTCCGGATACCCAAAGCAACTTTTTTGGCAAAAAGTTGTAATCCTGCATAAGTTTCGTCATCCAAATCGAAAAGATAATCTACCTCAATTTTAGGTATAACTAAAGTATGTCCTTTGGCAACAGGCGAAATATCAAGAAAAGCAAAGAATTTTTCATCTTCTGCGACTTTCCATGCAGGTATTTCTCCGTTAACTATTTTAGTAAAGATGCTGGCCATTTCGATCTTTTTTTACATTGCAATATCAACGATCTCAAAAGGTATTTTGCCTGATGGAACCTGAATTTCAACTACATCACCTATTTTTTTACCCATTAAACCTTTCGCAATTGGAGTTTGAATTGAGATTTTTCCCAATTTCAAATCAGCTTCAGGTTCAGAAACGATGATATACTGCATCGTTGTATTGTTGTTTCGGTTACGAATAGTGACTTTATTAAGCATCTGAACACAGGATGTATCAATTTTCGATTCATCAATAATTCTTGCGGTTGCAATTTTCGAGCTTAGAAGTGAAATTTTTGCCTCAAGCATTCCCTGAGCATCTTTAGCAGCATCATATTCCGCATTTTCCGAAATATCACCCTTTTCAATGGCCTCACCAATCGCTTTTGATATTGCGGGACGTTCAATCTTTGTCAAACGATCCAATTCTTCCTTCATCTTCCGAAGTCCTTCTTCTGTAATATATGTAACCTTACTCATGGCGTTCTATTTTTTTAAGCTATATTAAAAACAAAAAAGAATTCCGCCCATTGCGGAACTCTTTCGTAATACAAATTTATATAAAATTTTTAATCTTTACGAATCGGTATGTTTAATAAAACAATTAATCGGCTGTATTCTAAAAGTTTCAGTCTGACTAAAAAAGAATTCCGACTGATATTCTCCTTCAGAATCTATACTTTGATTAAAATTCTGACAGATATTTTGGATTCATAATCTCAGAATAAACGAAAGCTTTCCTTAACGAAAAATCTTCCAAAATGGATGAGCTATTTTCAGAATCATATTCTTCATCTACCTCATCAAAATTAGTATTCGATTCTTTGGTCTGAAAATTATTCTTCGACTGAAACGGAATAGTACTTTTTAATCCTGGTCTAAAATTCCCGGGAGCTTTAAGCTGCGACTTAACAACCAAAGGCTCTTTGTACATTACTGGCCGAATGATTTTTTCAGGCAAAACCTCATCTTCATCAGGCTCATCCAAAAAATCATCACCCAATAATTGATCCATTAAGAAATTCCTGGGACGTTCTGTTTCCTCCGTACCCGGCACTTCCTGCTTGTTTTTGTTCTTCTTCAATGCGGCGAATATCGAAATAACAACTGCAATGATTAGAAAAATATAATCTTCCATTTTGAATGATTTATTGGTCTAATAAAATAATTAGTTCTTTTCTTTGTTTTATAAAGGATTAAAGATACCAAAAATGAATCAGATTCTCGGAAAAGTTTACAAAACAGTTTTGATTTGTTGCTTTGTTTTACTCGGCATCAATGGATGTAAAGATGATTATACATCAGTCATTCCATATGTATATATTAATTTGGATATCAATCCTACAAACTTTATTGAGTTCAATATTCCGGGAGGTTCTTATTATTTCCCCAATGAAGGCTTTGGTGGAGTTATCATTTTCCGTGATTTAACAGACAGTTCAAATCCATTTTTGGCATTCGATGCAACTTGTACACATGAAATTTCGTCAACCTGCAGGGTAGTGTCTGACGGAAGTGGATTAGCCACATGTCCGTGTTGCGGCTCCCAATTTATTCTTTTCGGGGGGAATGGTGGTCCGACTGGTGGTCCGGCGATAGAACCACTAAGACAATACAAGACTGCCTATCTAGGAGGGCGGATTACAGTTAGAAATTAATCTGAGAGGTTCAACTTAAAAACCTTTCTGGTCTTCAATTCAAACAGAAATACTTTGTGAAAGCCTGAAAAAAAATTCCATGATTCAAGTTTATTATTCACATTAAACGATGCCGGGCTTTCATTTAAATCGGCTGTTATCAACAACCAAATCTGATTTAGCTTTTTCTGTTTGTATAATGGCAGTTTCCCATCTTTGGCGCTAATGGTATATTCAATATTTTCCTTATTAAATTCAGGTGGTTTATATCCCTGAATTTTGCTTGTGAAATGTGTTTTTTCTTTCCCGTTTGAAGGCCCATGTAATTTGGTGAGCTCAATACCTATTGTGTTTTTGGTTGTTTCTTTCAGAATAAAATCCGGAGATTCGGTTTTAATCAGTCTCCCTTTCGGAAATTCATCGTATTCATTCCTGAAAAGTTCAATAATATACTCCTCTTCGATAATTTGAGAAATCTGGTTCAAACTCATCGCCTTAGATTTTAATCCAGTCAAGAATTACCAAAGGTATAAAAATAAAAAAGGAGCTCAATTGGCTCCCTTCTTATTTTCATACACCTGAAAATTATATTTTCTGATTTATTCGCTTCTAGCTTCCCAAGCAGGATTTAATACCTGTAATGTTCTGGTTTATAAGGTCCACTGACAGGAACTCCCAGATAGCCAGCCTGATCGGCGCTTAAAACAGTCAGCTTTACTCCAAGCTGTTCAAGGTGCAGTCTTGCTACCTCTTCATCAAGGTATTTAGGCAAACGATATACATTTACTTCATAATTATTCTGCCAAAGCTCAATCTGTGCCAAAGTCTGATTGGTAAACGAATTAGACATCACAAATGATGGATGACCTGTTGCGCAACCTAAGTTCACTAACCGGCCTTCTGCCAACAGAAAAATGGAATGACCATCAGGATAAGTGTATTTATCAACCTGAGGTTTAATATTTATTTTGCGAATTCCGGACCATTTTTCGAGGCGGGATACTTGAATCTCATTATCGAAATGGCCAATATTACAAACAATTGCCTGATCTTTCATTGCTGCCATATGTTCGCCGGTAATAATATCCTTATTCCCTGTAGTGGTAACGAAAATATTTCCTTCAGAAACAACGTCTTCCATTGTTTTTACTTCAAACCCTTCCATAGCCGCCTGAAGTGCACAAATTGGATCAATTTCGGTAACAATAACCCTTGCTCCGTAACTTCGCATTGAATGTGCACATCCCTTACCAACATCACCATATCCGGCAACTATCACCACTTTCCCGGCAATCATCACATCAGTAGCGCGCTTGATACCGTCAGCCAGCGATTCGCGGCATCCATATAAATTATCGAATTTTGACTTGGTAACAGAATCATTGACATTGAACGCAGGGAACAAAAGTTTTCCTTCATTCATCATCTGGTACAAACGGTGAACCCCGGTAGTTGTTTCTTCTGAAACTCCTTTCATCATAGGTACCTGACGCGTCCAACGTTGCGGATCAAAAGCCAGTACTTCTTTCAGAGTATTATTTAATTCCCGCTCGTCTTCGGCTTCAACAGCCTTGTCTAGAATTGCAGGATTTTTTTCAGCTTCAAAACCGAGATGAACCATCATGGTAGCATCTCCTCCATCGTCAACAATCAGGTTTGGCCCCAAGCCATTACCAAAATCAAGCGCTCGTTCGGTACACCACCAATATTCTGAAAGACTTTCGCCTTTCCATGCAAAAACAGGGATTCCGGCTGCGGCTATTGCTGCTGCTGCATGATCCTGAGTACTAAAAATATTGCAACTGGCCCAACGCACTTCAGCACCAAGCTCAACCAACGTTTCAATTAACACTGCCGTTTGTATGGTCATGTGAAGTGAACCCATTATGCGGGATGACTGCAAAGGTTTGGATGCTGCATATTTTTTGCGGATAGCCATAAGTCCTGGCATTTCTTTTTCTGCAATCTCAATTTCTTTCCGACCGAATTCTGCAAGCGAAATATCCGCTACTTTGTAGGCTAATTGTTCTTGTGTTTTTGTTGTCATTTCTGAAGATTATTATTTGAGTGCAAAGGTAATCAATTCGATAAATGAAATTAACGATTAAGAGTTAACAAATGGTAATATTAAACAAACTCATAGCAACACGTTATCCCTGAATTTGTTCGAAAAAAATAATTGTATTCGTTTTATCGATTGCAAGCTGCTGTTTTAGCTCCTCAAGGGAGTTGAATTTTTGCTCCTCACGAAGTTTTTTGTAGAAAAAAAGTTTGATGTGCTCTCCATAAATATCCGACGAAAAATCAAACAGATGAACCTCAACACTTCGGTGATCAGCATTGTTGTTAACTGTTGGACGACTTCCAATATTCAACATTCCATAGTAGGTACGATTATGCACGATTACTTTAACCGCATAAACGCCAAAACCAGGAATGATTTTATCCGGATCGGAGGATTCTATATTGGCGGTTGGAAACTGTATTTTCCTACCTAATTTTAGTCCTTCAACTACAGTTCCGTTTATTGAGAAAGAATATCCAAGAAAAGTATTTGCTGTTTCGAAATTGCCCTTTTGAATCGCTTCACGAATCTTTGTTGAACTGATATTGGATTCATTCATCAGTAAAACATCCAATTTTTCGATATGAAATCCCAGACGAACAGCGTTATTATTTAAGAAATCAAAGTCTCCTTGTCTGTTTTTTCCGAATTTATGATCGTATCCCACAACCAGAGATTTTGTATGAATCTGACCGACAAGTATGTTTTCAACAAATTCCTTATATGTTAATCTCGCAAATTCAGGAGTAAAAGGATAAACAATTAAATGGTCAACCCCAGATTTTTCAAATAGGTCAATCTTTTCATCCATTGTTGTGAGCAAACGCAAATTTGTTTCATTTGGAGCCACCACTTTTCTTGGGTGCGGATCAAAAGTAAATATAACAGATTCACCATTGATTGTCTTTGCCAGATCATTTACCCTATCAATAATTTTTCTATGCCCCAAATGGACTCCATCAAATGTTCCAACAGTTAAAACCGGCTTGTTGGCATCAAAACTATTTAAATCTCTGTATATTCTCAACTTTTTAGGATTTGAATTCAGGTTCAAAATTAATGATTTCAACGGGTACTAACCAAAAACAAGCCTCTAAATCAAAAGTCATTTTCAAAAATTGACTTCCAGAACACTTTATGAAGCCGAAATTATTATTTTTATGCCCTTTATTGAAAAACAAAATTAGTTACCGTGAAAAAAATACATTTAATTGTTTTGGTTCTGGCCGTTTTTACTTTAGCCTGTAACAAACATAATGGGTTCGTTATCAATGGGAAAATAACGAATGCTGAGGGTAAATATCTTTATCTGGATGAGTTAAAAGTAGCCTCCAGTATTCCGGTTGACTCAGTTGAACTAAAAAAAGACGGTTCATTCAAATTCGAAGGTAAGATCAGTTATCCGAATTTTTATCTTCTTCGTCTCAATAATAAAAATTTCGTGACACTTTTGGTCGATACTGCCGAAATAATTTCAGTTCATGGCGATGCTGCCAATTTTTCTCATGATTACATCGTTGAAGGATCTCCGGGTTCTCTTCTTGTTCAGGAACTCAACACAAAACTTACAATAACCAAGCACAAAATCGATTCCATCCAAAACCGAATTAATGCTTATCGTTTTCGTGAAGATTACAGTACTCAAAAAATCAAATGGGATCAGGAATTGATTGACATCAAAGAAAATCAAATCAAATATTCAAAAAATTTCATTCTTAAACATCCTTTTTCATTGTCATCGGTACTGGCACTTTACCAGAAATTCGACGATTCAAACTATGTTATTCAGGATATTCAGTCCCTCAAAGTAGCAGCATCTGCTCTAAATTCATTTTTTCCGAATTCAGAACATGTAAAAGCCCTATACTCTAACACCCAGAGTCTTATGGCTCAGGAAAAAAGCAATAAACTCCAACAGTATATTTCTGAAAACGGAGTAAATTCACCGGATATTACATTACCAAACCAAAATGGTCGTGACATTTCCCTCTCATCACTTTCAGGGAAAGTTATTCTGCTTCAGTTCTGGTCGGCACTTAACCGCGATTCCCGCATACAAAACGAGGCATTGGTTGAGTTATATAACAAGTACAAATCCAAAGGATTTGAAATCTATCAGGTAAGTATAGATGACAACAGGGATGCCTGGCTAACCGCCATCAAACAAGACGGACTTAACTGGATAAATGTTGGTGATATGAAAGGAAGCATTAATGCAACAAATCTATTTAACGTACAAGAAATCCCATTCAACTATATCCTCGATAAAGAAAGACGCATTGTTTACAAAAATTTACATGGACCGGCACTGGATCAGGCGGTCTCAAAATTAACGAAACGGTAATTTGTCACAAAATCATAAAGTGAATAACCAATCGTTATTCTGTTTATTTTTGACACTTTAGTTTTTACACCTATATTTGCATTCTAATTTTCGAACCAAACTTTCAATGTTTTGAAAAATCAAAACAAAAAAGCATATTTTGTATCCGATGTTCACTTGGGAACTCCGGCTTTAAAAAATAATAAAGAGCGGGAACTTGCTTTTGTTAAGTGGCTGAACGAAATTAAAGAAGATGCCTCGCACTTATTTCTAATGGGGGACATCTTCGATTTCTGGTTCGAGTACAAAATGGTTGTTCCGCGGGGATTCACGCGCACCCTTGGTAAAATAGCTGAAATAGCCGACTCTGGAGTCGAGGTTCACTTTTTTACTGGGAATCATGATGTCTGGGTTTTCGACTATTTACCAAACGAATTGGGACTTACATTGCATCGGGACGAATTCAAAACCGAATTATTCGGAAAGAAATTCTTTCTGGCACATGGCGATGGACTCGACAAATCAGACAAAGGATATCTTCTTCTTAAGAAACTATTTACCAGTAAAATTCTCCAATGGATGTTTGCCCGTATCCACCCAAATCTTTCACTTTCATTTGGTTATAACTGGTCAAAACATTCCAGAATTTCGAATGGAATACAAGGTGAAAAATTTAAAGGTGATAAGAACGAAGGAATGTATATTTTTGCGGAGTCAATTCTTAGCGAAGAAATGTTTGATTATTTTATCTTCGGACACCGTCACGTAATGATTGACAGTCCTATTGGTGAAAATAGCCGTTACATAAATCTGGGCGATTGGATTCACTATTTTTCTTATGGAATTTTTGATGGAAATAAATTTGAATTGAAACAATATAATTATCAAGGCCCCAAAGGCCACTGAAAATAGAATTATGACAAAACGGGTATATACTAAAATTGTGGGTACCGGAAGTTATCTTCCCGCACGTACAATAGGAAATGATTATTTTAAAAACTATACTTTTTTTGACCCATGTACGGAGAAACCCTTCGAGAAAAGCAATGATGAGATTATTCAAAAATTTAAAGAGATAACAAACATCAGCGAGCGTAGGTGGATTAGCGACGAATTGCACAATTCGGACATGGCAGCAATGGCAATCTCCGATGCTCTCGAATCTGCAGCAATCGATCCGGAATCGCTTGACTTTATAATAATTGCACACAATTTCGGAGATGTTAATCTTGAAATGACCAGGGTTGACATCCTTCCCAGTCTTGCAAACAAAGTAAAAGCGAAACTAGGTATAAAAAATCCAGCATGTTTTTGCCACGATCTCATTTCCGGATGCCCCGGATGGACTCAGGGTATGATTACCGCTGATGCTTATATCCGCAGCGGAATTGCAAAAAGAGGTGTGGTGGTCGGTTCTGATGTACTATCCAGAATTTCGGATCCACATGACCGCGATACCATGATTTATGCCGATGGTGCAGGCGCCACTATTGTCGAAGCAATTGAAAGCGAAGAACCAACCGGAATACTATCTCATTCAAGCAGATCGGATTCTGTTAATTACTGGAATTTGTTGACTAACGGAAATTCTTTCAATCCAGAATTTGAAGGAAACGACCAGTTTATAAAAATGCAAGGTCATAAATTGTACGTTTATGCTTTGACATATGTGCCGGAAGTTGTAAAAGACAGCCTGGAAAAAGCCGGACTCACGCTAAGCGACATCAAAAAAGTACTTATCCACCAAGCCAACGAGAAAATGGATGAAGCAATTTTGAAAAATGTTTTCAAGCTTTACCAGGAGAAAATTATTCCCAAAGGAATAATGCCAATGACTATTGAAAATCTCGGGAACTCATCGACAGCTACGGTCCCTACATTACTTGACTTTGTTATGAAAGGCAAAATGGAAGGACAGAAAATAGATCAGGGCGATTACATCATTCTTTGCTCTGTGGGTGCAGGAATGAACATCAATTCAATTGTATATAAGGTATAAAACAAATAGCTTTCCCCAAAAAGGGCAACTGTTAAAGGTTGCTCTTTTTTTCCTACCATTTTACAGGTTCCTTGCCGTGCTCAATTAAATATTTATTGGTTGTCGAGAATTGCTTATTTCCAAAAAAGCCACGACTTGCAGATAACGGCGAAGGATGGACAGATTTCAGCACTAAATGGTTTCGCTGATCAATGAATTCGCCTTTGCTGATGGCATAATTACCCCACAGAATAAAAACCACATTCTCTTTGTTTTCAGCAACCAGATGAATTACCGCATCAGTAAATTGTTCCCAACCTTTTTTCTGATGCGAACCGGCTTGTTGTGCACGAACAGTCAGGGTCGCATTCAGCAATAATACACCTTGTTTGGCCCAGCGTTCCAAATTTCCACTCTTCGGAATTGGAGCACCTGTATCTGCATTAATTTCCTTAAAAACATTTCGTAAACTGGGAGGAAAATCAACACCATCATTAACCGAGAAACACAGTCCGTGCGCCTGCCCCGGTCCATGATATGGATCCTGTCCAATAATCACAACTTTTACCTGATCGAACGGACATTGATCGAACGCATTAAAAATCAGCTTTGCCGGCGGGTAAATTGTTTGGCTAAAATATTCCGACCTTACAAATTCAGTTAGTTGCTTAAAGTAAGGCTTTTCAAATTCTTTCTGAAGCTGAAATTTCCAACTTTCTTCCATTCGCACATCCATAGTCATTTCCTGATTTGATTCTAAAACAAAGTAGCCAATAATTACTCAAATTTCAAATCTGAAATTGCACTAATGTACTTCTGATACAAAGACAGAAAAGTTTCTCTAAAATCTAAACCGACGCAGTGCGTTTCCTCATAAGTTCTCATCTTTGTACACTATATTTTATTGTACTTTTAGTCAAAAAACAAACTTATGGAAATTCTCTTTCTTTTTCTTGGTCTGGTTTTGGGTTTTATCATCACTTTTTTTCTCCTGAAATCAAAGCATCAGAAACAACGAACTGATACTGAACATCAATTTATTCAGGAAAAATTTGAACTTGAAAAATCAAAATCCCTTTTCGAAGACCGGAATCAAATGCTGTTGAAGGAAAAAGAAGAATTACTTCAACAATTAAATTTGCTTCGAAAAGACAATTCAATTCGAAGCCAGGAACTGGCCCGAACTGAAGCCGATTTCAGTAATCTTCAGGAGAAACTGGGATCGCAAAAAAAGGAGATGGAAAACCTCCAGGGAAAATTTACAATCGAATTTGAAAATATTGCAGCCAAAATACTGAAGCAGAATACGGCAGATTTTTCGGAGGCCAATCAGAAAAGTATTACCGAATTACTTTCTCCCTTGAAAGACAAAATACAGGTTTTCGAAAAAAAAGTGGAAGACACCTACGAAAAAGGACTGAAGGACCAAACCGATCTGAAGGCAGAACTCAAAAAGCTACACGATCTGAATATAAAAATCAGCGACGAGGCCAACAACCTGACTAAAGCGCTGAAAGGTGACGTAAAAAAACAAGGTAACTGGGGCGAAGTCATTTTGGAACGAATTCTCGAACGATCCGGGTTGACTGCCGGCAGAGAATATGAGAAACAGGAAATCGTTCTTTCAGAAAACGGGCAACGTTTTCAGCCTGATGTAGTGATTCACTTACCTGACCAGAAACATATCGTGGTTGATTCGAAAGTGTCGCTTGTAGCATACGAAAGACTCGTGAATTCAGAAAACGAAAAAGACCGGTCGTCATTTTTGAAAGAGCATCTGCAAAGTATGAGAAGTCATATCAAAATCCTGAGCGAAAAACATTATCAGCATTCGCCCAGCTTTAACAGTCCTGATTTTGTCTTGTTGTTTGTTCCAATTGAATCGTCGTTCAGCATTGCAGTTCAGGAAGATCAGGATTTATTTTCATATGCATGGGACAACAAAGTGGTCATTGTCAGTCCGTCAACCTTGCTGGCAACCATGCGAACAATCGCCTCCATCTGGCAACAGGAAAACCAAACCAGAAATGCATTGGAAATTGCCCGTCAAAGTGGCGCTTTATATGATAAATTCGTTGCTTTTATCACAGATATGGAATCGATTGGAAAAAGCCTTGAAACTACCCGTAAAACATACGATCAGGCAGCGAACAAGCTGTATACCGGAACCGGGAATCTTGTTAAGCGCGCTGAAACTATCCGGAAACTCGGAGCTAAAACCACCAAAGAATTGCCCCCGGAAAAACTGATAGACTAGCTTATATATTCCAGAAATGAAACATAAACGTAATGGATTCCACTTCCGTAAAAGGATATGAAATCCGTATGAACCCGGGAAAAGATCAAAAATCGTTAATCTTCTTCGTGAAATTGTGGCACTAGTCCATCTTCACAGACATCGATCGGAATTACCCAGACTTCCGGACGGTCATTTCCTTCGCCACCTTCCGACTCCCGTTTGACCATTCCGGAACCAAAAAAAACAGCAATGCAACCTTCAGGAATATCTTCATCTTCCTCATTTCCAACCACCACGGCATTTATTCCGTCGACTCGTACAAAATCACCTTTTAAAAATGGCAACTCATCATCCATAACAATTCAGTTTTGCGTAAAATTCTTTTAGGTAAAAAAAATGCATCCATTCCTGAATGCATCCTTTAATATATCTTCGTTACAAATTAGCTAGCCTTTAAACGAACAGCACTAACTCCAACAATTTTTTCCTGAGCATATTCGAGGCTTATGTTCATGCTTTTCACATTGGCAGATGGCGTGTCAAACATCGCATCATTCATGATATTTTCACAAATTGAACGTAATCCACGCGCTCCAAGTTTAAATTCAACAGCCTTATCTACAATGAATTCCAAAGCTTCTTCATCAAAACTCAACTCAACATGGTCGAGTTCAAATAGCTTGACATATTGCTTAATCAAGGAATTCTTAGGTTCAGTAAGAATACTACGCAACGCTTTACGATCAAGAGGTTCAAGATATGTGAGAACCGGAATACGACCAATTATTTCAGGAATGAGACCAAAGGATTTTAAATCCTGAGGAGAAATGTATTGCAACATATTATTGCGATCGAGATTATCTGCTTTTTTCTGAGCACCATAACCAACGATTTTAGTATTCAACCGCATTGAAATTTTTTTCTCAATGCCATCGAAGGCACCTCCGCAAACAAATAAAATATTCTTGGTGTTTACCGGAATCATTTTTTGCTCCGGATGTTTACGTCCTCCTTGCGGCGGAACATTTACAATCGAACCCTCAAGTAATTTCAACAGTCCCTGCTGAACACCTTCGCCCGACACATCGCGGGTTATTGAAGGATTATCGCCTTTACGTGCAATTTTATCCAATTCGTCGATGAAGACAATTCCGCGTTCTGCAGCTTCAACATTGTAATCAGCTGCCTGTAATAAACGTGTAAGCAGACTTTCAATATCTTCACCTACATATCCGGCCTCTGTTAATACCGTAGCATCAACAATGGTAAATGGTACATGCAGCATTTTAGCAATAGTTCTTGCCAATAGCGTTTTGCCTGTACCAGTTTCGCCGACCAGCATAACATTCGACTTTTCTATCTCGGTTTCATCAGCGGAAACGGGTTGATTCAAACGTTTATAGTGATTATACACCGCTACTGAAAGAATTTTCTTTGCCTGATCTTGCCCGATTACATATTGATCGAGGAATTTTTTAATCTCCGTTGGTTTCAGAAGTTTTAATCCTGTTGTATCAAAGCCTTCATCCTTTTTAAATTCCTCAGCAACAATTGCATGAGCCTGCTCAACACAATTATCACATATATGTCCTTCCATGCCGGCAATCAGCAAGTTCACTTCCTTTTTCTCACGCCCGCAAAACGAACATTTATCAATTTTCATTTTCAACGTATAAATTATTTATTTCTAACCAGAACTTCGTCTATCATTCCGTATTCTTTAGCTTCTGTTGAGGTCATCCAATAATCGCGATCAGCATCTTTTTCAACTTCTTTATACGACTTTCCGCTATGAAAGGCTATAATATCGTACAATTCTTTTTTCAGTTTCATTATCTCACGTGCAGTAATTTCAATATCAGATGCCTGACCTGAAGCACCGCCCATGGGCTGATGAATCATTACTCGCGAATGCTTTAAGGCAGAACGTTTCCCTTTGGCACCAGCAGTAAGCAAAACAGCTCCCATTGAAGCAGCCATTCCGGTACAAATTGTTGCAATATTTGGGGATATGATTTGCATCGTATCATAAATTCCAAGTCCTGCATGTACTGAACCTCCCGGAGTATTGAAATAGATTTGAATGTCTTTACTCGGATCTGCCGATTCAAGAAACAACAATTGCGCCTGAACAATGTTCGCAATATAATCGTCGATCGGCGTACCGAGAAAAATAATCCTGTCCATCATTAATCTGGAGAATACATCCATCGAAGCCACATTCAACTGTCGTTCCTCAATAATATATGGAGTAAGGCTGTTCGTAAATGCAGAATCAAAACGATTTAAATTCAGGCTGCTGATGCCCAAATGTTTCGTTGCATATTTATTAAATTCTCTTCCGTCGTTCATAAATTGTTTCTCCTATTTTAAAAAAAAACTTTGTAAAAATCAGCTATCCCTTTATCAAAAGGCAATTTCTGATTTTTACAAAGTTAAAAAAATATGCTATTGGCTAATAGACCAATGAATTAATTTTCGAGCATTTTGTTAAACTCTTCGTAGCTTATTTCTTTAACATCAAGTGTAACTTTATCTTTAATGGTTGCAACAATCACGTCTTCCTGTTTGCGTGAAACCAATTTGCGACGCTCCTCTTCATTTTGCAACATATGGTTTGTGTAACTCTCCAAATGCTCTTCGCCTACGCTGTTAAGTCCGTATTGACGAAACTGCACAATGGCCATCTCTTTTGCTAATGCACGAACATCTTCTTCAGTAACCTGAAGTTCGTTGTCTTTCACAATTTTATCTTTGATCAATTGCCATTTCAGGTCAACCATAAAATTATCAAAATCAGCTTCAATCTGTTCATCAGTCATTTTTTCATTGGTCGCTTTGATCCAACGTTTAAGGAAAGCCTCAGGCAAATCAAACTGAATAGCTTTAAGCAGAGCATCACGACTGTCTATTGCAAATTTATAATTGCTCGAATAAACAAAATTTTCTTCGATTTCAGATTTTACTTTTGCCTTGAATTCTTCCTCAGTAGTTATTCCTGAATCCTCACCATATATTTTCGAGAACAAATCCTGGTTTAATTCAGCTTTTTCGAAATGAAGGACTTCAACAATTGTAAAACTAAAATTACCAACAATATTTTCAGCCTCCTCATGTGAAACATTCAACATGTGGCCAACTTCATGTTTATTCTCGTAAGTTTTAACCGGGTCAAAAACAACCACATCATCAGCTTTTTTCCCGATGAACAAGGCCTTTACTTCTTCATCCTTCATAAGGTCTACTGCAATGACAACCTTTTCTGCTGTAATTCCACCCTGAAGTTCGTTTCCTTCTTCATCCAGCTGAATAAAGTTTCCACGAACGGTATCTTTTTCTCCAACTGTTTCAACAACTTTATTCTCACCTAAACGGCCGGCATAAGCATCCATCTGTTTGCTTACCATTTCTTCACCAGCCTCAATGGTATAAAAAGGGATATTTGTTTGTTTGTCCAGAACAACTTCAATTGCCGGAGCAAGTGCAACATCAAAAACAAAATTGTATTCTGACTGTGTATCCCAATCAATAGCAGTCTGTTTTTCATCGTTTGGAAGCGGCTCTCCCAATACATTCAGTTTTTCAGTATGAATATAATCAGTCAGACTTTTTGAAAGAATCTTATTTACTTCTTCTGCAAGCGCTGCTTTACCGTACATTTTTTTTATTAATCCGGCAGGAACCATTCCTGGACGGAATCCCGGCATATTTGCTTTTTTACGATAGTTCTTTAGAACATCGTTAACAGTTGCTTCATAATCGCTTTTCTCAATCGAAACTGTAAGAATCGCATTCAGTTCGTCGATATTTTCTCTTGTAATATTCATACGTAAATAATTTATTTTTAACCGTCGTATGGAACTCACACATTGTGTGAAATTATATACATTCCTGTTTTAGTCTGCAACAACATGTTCGTTTCATGATTTTCCACTTAAAACTATTGTGAATCAGCAAGGAAGAAGAACTTTTCAAAAATCTGCAATCTAAAACCTGATGCTTTAAATTAATAAAAACCGCTTGCTCACCCTTTTGAAGGTAAAGCAAGGCGGTTATTACTTTTTGTGCGGGCGAAGGGACTCGAACCCCCACGCCTTACGGCACCAGATCCTAAGTCTGGCACGTCTACCAATTCCGCCACGCCCGCTAAATTGCGGTGCAAATGTATGTCATTTTTATTACATCTACAACAACAAAACAAAAACTTTTTAAATTGTTTTTCAGTTTGTGAAAGATTATCTCAATTCGAAGTTTTGGCCCAGATAAACCCGACGGACTTCCTCGTCAGAAGCAAGTTCTTCCGCGGTACCCGCTTTCATTATAGAACCCTCATACAATAAATATGAACGATCTGTAATGGTAAGCGTTTCATGAACGTTATGGTCGGTTATCAAAACACCAATATTTTTATCGCGAAGTTTCTTAATAATAGTCTGGATATCTTCAACAGCTATCGGGTCTACTCCAGCAAATGGCTCATCGAGCAAAATAAATTTTGGATCGATTGCAAGTGCACGTGCAATTTCTGTTCGTCTCCTTTCACCACCCGAAAGCTGGAATCCCTGACTTTTACGAATATGTTGCAGTCCAAATTCCGTCAAAAGAGTTTCTACCTTTTGATGTTGCTCTGCCTTAGGCAGTTTAGTCATTTCCAAAACCGACAGAATATTATCCTCGACACTCATTTGCCTGAAGACTGATGCTTCCTGTGCCAGGTATCCAATTCCTTTTTGTGCTCTTTTATAAACAGGAATCATTGTTATTTCTTCGTCATCGAGAAAAATTCTTCCGGAAAAGGGTTTAATCAACCCAACAATCATATAAAACGAGGTAGTCTTACCTGCTCCGTTGGGCCCAAGCAGTCCAACAATCTCACCTTGATTAACCTCAAAAGTAACTCCCTTAACAACAGTTCGCTTGCGGTATTTTTTTACAATATTTTCAGCTCTTAATCTCATCCCTGGAATATTAACTGCGTGATATTAAACTTCGTCCAGTTTGCGTTGATGTGCTTTTTGCACTTTTCTGGATATTACGATACTGACTTCATAGAGACCTGTCAAAGGAATACAGACCATAATCTGACTAAATATATCAGGAGGAGTTATAATTGCCGAAAGTATAAGCAAAACAACATAAGAATGTTTTCTGTATTTTTTCATGAACGCCGGAGTTAGTATTCCAACCTTACTCAGGAAAAATGCAACTACAGGCAATTCAAACACAATGCCTCCTGCAATAACAATGGAGGTTACTGTACTAATGTATGAAAGAACATTAATTTGATTTGTTACTACATCACTAATGCTGTATGAGCCTAAAAAGTCGATGGATAAAGGAACAATCAGATAATATCCAAACAGAACTCCAAGCAAAAATAAAAACGACATAACAAACACAGCACCTGTTGCATGCTGCCGCTCATTTTCGTACAATGCCGGTTTAATAAAACTCCAGAACTGATAAATCACATAAGGGAACGCAATGATCAATCCGAAAATAATGGAAGTCCAAATATGTACCATAAACTGTCCCGACATGCTGATACTTATCAACTGCAGGGGATGAGTATTGATTTTTAAAGATTCAACCCCAACAAAATCAGAAAACAGGGTAAACATACGATTGGTCCAAAAATTAACATTTTTAGGCGCAAATATGATTGAATCAAAGATAAAATCCTTATAAACAAAGGCGAATATCGAAAAAAAACATATAGCAATTACTGACCGTATAATGTGCCATCTTAGGGCTTCCAAATGATCAAGAAATGACATTTCAGTCTTTACTTCCTTTTTACTTTTCTTCTTGGTTGTTTGCTCTTCTCTTGTTGTTTCTTCAGACATAACTTGGGAAATAATAGATCCTGATTAGTTTAAAAAAGTTTGCACAAATATAGCATCTATTACTCATTCTTCTGGATGGCTATATCTTAATTTTACTTAAAGGAGGCGTAAAAGTAAGTATTTTCATACAAGCACATTGCTTTTTAATTGATATTTTATATACCTTCGGGATACATTTATATATATACGATTAATTTTTTTGATCTGTAAAGGGGTCTTTTTTTATGGGAGTAGAGATTATATTGACTGAACAGCTCCAAAAATATTTTGGATTTGATCGTTTTAAAGGCCAGCAGGAGGAAGTGATCAAAAGTGTGTTGAATGGTAATGATACATTTGTATTGATGCCGACCGGGGGAGGAAAATCGTTGTGTTATCAATTACCCGCGCTTATCATGGAGGGAACAGCCATCATTATTTCTCCGTTGATTGCTTTAATGAAGAATCAGGTAGATTCAATCAGAAGTTTTGGCACAGAAGATGGCATTGCGCACTTTTTAAACTCTTCGCTTACTAAAGCAGCAGCTCAAAAAGTACGAGATGATGTTACCAGCGGAAAAACCAAATTACTGTACGTTGCTCCTGAAAGTTTGACTAAGGAGGACAACATCGATTTTCTGAAAAATGTCACAATTTCCTTTTATGCAATTGATGAGGCGCATTGTATCTCAGAGTGGGGACATGATTTCAGACCTGAATACAGAAGGATAAAACCTATCGTTTCTGAAATAGGAACAGCTCCTTTGATAGCACTCACTGCGACAGCAACAGCTAAAGTCCAACATGATATCCAAAAGACACTTGGGATGCTGGACGCAAACGTATTTAAAGCATCATTTAACCGGCCAAATTTATATTATGAGGTAAAGCCCAAATCGAAGCCGGAATCCCAGATTATCAAGTTCATTAAAGAAAATGAAGGAAAATCAGGTATTATATATTGTTTGAGCCGGAAAAGAGTTGAAGAGCTTACTCAGACT
Organism: Prolixibacteraceae bacterium; assembly: GCA_041736275.1. Lineage (GTDB taxonomy): Bacteria > Bacteroidota > Bacteroidia > Bacteroidales > Prolixibacteraceae > Aquipluma. The sequence goes on along the minus strand of JBGSUC010000028.1, from coordinate 14,915 downwards.
CTTGTCGTAAATAATATTAAGGCTTTACCCTACCACGCCGGTATGGACTCAGCAACACGCTCAGGTAATCAGGACAAATTCCTTATGGAAGAAGCTGATGTAATTGTAGCTACTATAGCCTTTGGAATGGGTATCGATAAACCGGATGTTCGTTTTGTAATCCATTACGACATTCCGAAGAGTCTGGAAGGTTATTATCAGGAAACGGGGCGTGCCGGAAGAGATGGAGGAGAAGGAAAATGCATTACTCTTTATTCTGCAAAAGACATACAAAAGCTTGAAAAATTTATGCAAGGCAAACCTGTTGCCGAACAGGAAATAGGGAGGCAACTATTACTCGATACCGCATCATATGCTGAATCGGCTATTTGCCGGCGAATTATTCTCCTGAATTATTTTGGAGAAAAACTGGAAGAGCCATGTGGAAACTGCGACAACTGCATTAACCCCAAAGAGCAGATTGAAGCCAAGGATGAAATCTGTCGTGCCTTGCAATCTATTGTAGAAGTTAAAGAAAAATACAAGGCTGAACATATGGCCGATATCCTTACAGGGAAAAAATCAGCCGCAGTTAAATCATTCCGGCACTATGAGCTTGAAACATTCGGATCCGGAAATGATCATGGCGAAAAATTCTGGAATGCAGTATTCAGGCAAAGTCTCATTGCAGGTCTGATCACCAAAGACATCGAGAATTACGGATTACTTAAAATGACACAGAAAGGATATGATTTTCTAAAAAAACCTTTTGATTTCCTTTTGGTTCGTAACCATAATTATGATGAAATTGAAGAAGAAGCCAATGCAGCAGCAGCACAAGCAAGCGGAGCTGGCGATCCGGAATTGTTTTCCATGCTAAAGGATTTGAGGAAAAAGATCTCAAAGAAACTGAACCTGCCTCCATTTGTTGTTTTTCAGGATCCATCTCTGGCAGATATGGCTCTGCAATACCCAATTACAATTGACGAACTCAAATATATTCAAGGAGTTGGCGAAGGAAAAGCGAAACGGTACGGCAAGGAATTTGTAGAATTAATTAAGTCGTACGTTGAAGAAAATGAAATAGAGCGACCACAGGATATGGTGGTTAAAAGTGTAGCCAACAAATCCAAAATCAAAGTAGGAATCATACAAAGTATCGACCGTAAACTTTCGCTTGATGACATTGCTGATTCGATTGGAATTAGTCTGAAGGATTTAATTACAGAGATCGAGACAATTGTAAATTCGGGCACTAAAATAAATATAGATTATTACCTTGATGAAATACTTGACGAAGATCGTCAGGAAGAAATATTTGAATATTTTAGAGAGGCTAAAAATGACAGCATTGAAGATGCCCTTAAAGAGTTAGGCGAAGATGAATATACCGAAAATGATGTGCGTTTAATGCGAATTCTTTTTCTTTCAGAATTAGGTAATTAAATCATCTTAAAGAATATTCATGAGGATACCGTTGATAAAAATAAGAAATGCTGGCATTTTATTAAATATGCCAGCATTTCTTTTGATCTTGCATTTAGTCGCTAAAAATAATTTGGTTTCACATATTTTTTTCGGTAGAAATTGAAATCATACCCAACCAATACTTCATAAGTTCCAAACTGGTATTTGCGAATATCCTGAATAATAGCATAATCTGCTGCAAAACCAATCCTCAAATTATTACTAAAAGTAAATTGCCCCGAGAAACAAGACGATCCATTACTGCGAAGATTAAGGCCAAGCTGAAGATTCATTGGCAAATAGATAATTGTTGCGACATCAAAATATACGCGTTTTCCTACAGTCCCCACAATCAGCAAATTTGGACGTATAAGAATACTTTTGGGTAGCTTAAACAGATATCCACCAGACAAATAGGCCGTTTTGAATTCGTGTAATGAAGAATACCCGGTTCTGTTTACCTGAAAAGTATTGTTAATAACCTGAGGAACAGAGAAGCTCAGGTAATAATGATCATCGAATAACACAGCTCCAAAACCAAAAACGGTCATGAAATTCATACGTAAATCGTTTGCAAACTCAGAATCTGGTATTTGATCCGGATATAACTGATAATCAGTAAGATTATTACTGTAATTAGCAACTCCAACCCGAAGGCCAAAACGTAAATAATTATACATATCAATCCGAACCTGGTGAGAATAATCACCTGTCAGAAAAAGTTGTTTCTCTAAACCTACATTCCTTCGCATGAGATTAAACCCAATTCCACTTTCGTGATCTTTAATGGGAGTATGATAAGAAATCTGCTGAAATAGATTTGCTCCTGCTATCGATGTATAATCCTTTCGTGTTGAGATCATAAATCCTGCCTGATCCCACATACCTACAAAGGCCGGATTAATGGTGTGCATATTCGAAATATATTGCAACGACCATGGAAATTCCTGCGCCTCAGACTGTTTTACAGTAAGTGGCAAAACGAAAAAACACAGTAAAATAATATGTATAACTTTTCGAACCATTAATCACTCATCAATTTAATTATCCTTTATAATTTTTTTAGCACTTCGATCTTAACCTAACAAAATAAAACCTCCCACACTAAAACTATAAATACTGAACTCAAAACATTATTAATACGATATAAATACAAAACTCTTCTTAACTTCTCCATTACCCAGATTAAGCACATAGTAATAAGTTCCCGGCGAAGCCTTACCTCCACTGGTAGTTGTTGCCGATCGGTTTGTTGTTCTTCCATCCCACCATGCAAGTTCATGTGATCCCCAGAATTCCAGATTTCCATAATGTTCCTTTTCGAACAATTTATTCCCTAGCTGATCAAAAATATACATTTTCGCATCCGGGAAATGATCAATACAGTAAATCTGGAAATAATCGTGAATATTATCCCCATTGGGTGAGAATGCATCAGGTATAAATAAGTCACAATCGCGTCCAAAATCAAGGTACTCCGGATGTCCGTCGTGATCTGTATCATCATTGCTATAATCCATATCGGCATTTAGATCTTCAAAACGGGTAAGATATTTATCATCATCATCGTTATCATCTCTCCAGTCTTTAATTCCATCACCGTCAAAGTCCTGTATCGCAGCATTACCTCCTGTCATATTTTCATATGGAGAAGTGTATCTGTCTACCGTATCATAATTATTTGATAATCCATCGGCATCACTATCTCTCCCGCTAAATATATGATCTGGTTTACCATCAGCATTCATATCATGACCCTCAATATAATCCGGAACTAAATCATTGTCCGAATCAGTATCCAGAAAGTCAGGAATACCATCTCCGTCGTTATCAAATACAGCTAAACGAACACCTCCGTTATCAGGATCGTAAGCATCATCAATCCCATCATTATCAGTATCAATACCTTGGGGTGCAATATAGCCAAAGGTACTTTGCCCTTCAATGTTATCTACAATACCATCGTTATCTGCATCAATATCCAGCCAGTTCGGATGCCCGTCACCATCAGAATCAGCAGTTAAGTCTCCCTCGTCAACATTCAGAATTCCATCACCGTCGGCATCCGGATCAATATCATCCGGAATAAGGTCACAATCGAAATCAGAAACAACCGTAATATATACTGTAGCAGTGTCTCCAAGATAATGAGCTGCATCGAATATGGCATACTGGAAACTATCTAATCCAGCGTAACCAATGTTTGCCCAATAGTCAAAAGATCCGTCCAGATTTAGAGTTAATGCTCCATGCAATGGGGCAATAACAGATACAGTGTCAATAAAGAATGGTTTATCTTCAGGATCGTAATCATTTAAAACTATGTTCCCTTTAACTCCGGAACAACTTGCAATGAATTCATCATCCACTGCCACCGGAGGATAATCAGGTTTTGGAATAACGAAAGTTGTATCTTTTGTACAATTAATTTTATCAGTAACACGAACCTTATAGGTACCATATGACAGTTGTTGTATATTTTTAGTCGTATCACCCATTTCCCAATTATAACTGTAGCCGGGTGTACCTCCTGAAACTTGCAACGCAATGCTACCTTTCCGACTTAGGCGAATATCTATTCCGGTAATTGTTGCCGTGATCTTAATTTCATTTGGTTGATTAATGACAACATTCAGATTATTCCCAAAATTACATCCGTTTACGTCGACAGACAAGTTGTTATATTTACCGGCAAGAGCATTAATTGTTGCCTTTCCATTTGTAACAACTACATTTTCAAATTTAAGATTCCCATTGTAGTTAATGTTATAAGTACTGTCCTTCAGATTTTTAAATTCCAGAGAAATGCTACCCATTTCACCATAACACTTACTATCAGCCCAGGAAACTAAATTAATAGTTGGTTCCGGAGGTACAGGTGTGACAATCAGAGACGAACCAGTAGACTCACAGCCAGTAGATTTTGATCTTACTATTACTACATAGCTACCTGGCAACAAACCAGAAAATACAGGGTTCAGCTTATAGTCTGTTCCATTTATACTATACTCGAAATCCGAACCTAATGGGTCGCTTACTGTAATCGTTCCAAAACCAGACTTACAGTTTGGCTGATAAGTAACTCTGGCAAGAGGGGTTACCGGTGGTGCCGAAATCAGATCCATTGTAATTGTGGTATCTGCCGACTGACAACCTGTTTTTATGTTTATTACTCTAAGTTTATGGACAGTGCCGGGATCCAGATTATTAAACTTAGGGCTTACCTGAGGAGTTCCTCCATCAATCATAAATTTATAATCGCCTCCAGCAGGTGACTTTATCTCCACGGTACCAGTCGGAATTATGCAATTAGGAGAACTCATTGACAATAATGATATTACAGGATCAGATGGCATTGGGTCAATAACTATCGTTTCTTCTTTCGATTCGCATCCGGTAATTTTATTTCTAACTTTTAAAGTGTGGCTACTTTCGGGATCCAGTCCTGAATATTTTATCATGGATTGATAAGCTCCTGCATCGAAACTGTATTCATAACTATTACCCAATGGAGATTTAACTTCAATGGTACCCTTCGGAAGAAAGCAGTTTGGTTTCTGAGACACAACTGCATCTAATACGATTGCAGGTGGATCAATCACCTGTATATCAACCTTACTGGCAGTTAAACAACCATTAACCGAAAGCTTCAGGTTATTATATGTGCCGGCATATGCTTCAACAGTTGCCCGACCACCAATAACATCAACTGCATTAAAATGACCACCATCAAAATCAATATCATATACACCATCAGGTACATAAGTAAATGAAAACATTATTTTTCCTTTTGAACCAACACAAATCGGATCGGTTTTCACTGCTGCCAGAGTTTTTTCAGGAGCATCTTTTATTGTTATATCAATTGGCTTAGACCAACATCCGTTAGCGTAAATTTTTACACCATTATAAACCCCGACTTTAACGGGATCTATCTTAGCGTAATTATTAACAATACTTACATTCTGAAAACGACCACCTACATACTCAATATCATAGATACCATCCGGAACATTCGTAAAACTAAAATCGATGCTACCAAATCCTCCTTTACAATCAGGATCAGTCTTTTTAGCTGTTATTATAACCGCCGGAGGATCTATAACCTCGAAATTAACTCCAACAGGAGAATAGCATCCAAGTACATTAATTCTTAAATTATCATATTTGCCTGCAATAATGAGCAAATCAGGCACTGTTTTGCCTCCAGCAACAGATACTGCCTTGAATGTACCCCCGGCATAATAAATATCATGAAGTCCATCCGGAACATTTGTAAATTCAAGATGTACCGTTCCGTTTTCTCCCGGACATATTGGAGGAATCAGCACTGTTGGAGTTATTGTCATTGACGGAGGTTGATTAACAGTTACCTCAGCCGATAGCGCACAACCATTTGCATCATTTACATAAACAGTATATGCTTTAGAAGTTATTCCTGTAATTATGGCCCCACTTTGCCCATTACTCCAGCTAATATTGTACGGAGGGGTTCCCCCTGAAACGGTTGCATTAGCCTCACCGTCACTTCCGTCAAAACAGCCAACGTCCTTTTTGCTGATCGAAATCACTAATTCATTTGCAGGCTGAGCAACTGTAAAGGATTCTTTTTTTGTTGTACCACTCCCATTATTATCCGTAACGGTAACCCAATAATCCCCGGCTGTTAAGCCAGTAACTTTTGAAGATGTCTGGCCATTACTCCACTGATATTTATAATTCAATATTCCTCCTGAAACCACAGCTTCTGCTGTTGCAAAATCCCCATAGCATTTTATTGGGAGAGAATTTACCTTAACAACCAAAGGCATACTCAATGGGATATATTTCATCTCAATACAACCTGTCGTTTTATCAGTAACGGTAACGGTATAATTATCAGGGTACAATCCGGTTAAGTCTTTTGTTGTAGCTCCGGTATTCCATAAATAACTGAAATTTCCGCTTCCTCCGGTTACCGTTAAATGAATTTCACCAATAGGCATTGAACTGGTGCCCACAGGCACAGTTGTCGCCATTATCAAAATTGGATCAGTAACAAAAATGTCTTTCGTAAATGACAAACCACATTGCCCGGCATCAGATGTAAAAGTATAGGTGGTTGTACCGAATTTTGCAGTAGAAATTATTGATGGCGACCAATGCCCTTTTATGCCATTATCAGAAGTTAGTGACAAAAGAGGAGGTTCAGATCCTCCACACAATGTGTCAACCAATACAAATGTTGGAGTTACAACCGGAATAACTGTAACTGAAAGTGGTACCAGATTGGCACAAGGCACCGATGTTGGAGTAAATGTGTAGGTCTTTGTTCCTGTTGTCGCGGTAGAGATACTGGTTGGGTTCCAGGTTCCTGCAATCCCGTTTTTTGATGTTGCAGGTAACGATGGTGGTGTTGCGCCCTGACATAAAATACCAATCGCATCAAACGTTGGGAAAATCTCATTGGTAATGTTAATCTCCTTTTTAAATGGCAATGCACACTGGTCATCATCAGGAGTAAATGTATAAGTCTTAGGACCAAGCGAGCTTGTTGAGATAACCGAAGGACTCCATGTACCTTTAAATCCATCAACTGAAATATCAGGCAAAACAGGAGGAACAATATTCAGACACAACTCGTCCATCAGATTAAACAGAGGAACTACCCGTTTATTTATAACGACTGCAACAGGTTTAATGTTATCACACAAGGTCGTTGTATTGGTGATTTTTATATAATAAGTTCCGCTGGCGCTAATAGCTTTGTAATTGATTAATGGTGATTTTGCAGAAATATCATTCCAGTAACTTAGCTGACCTGGATCGCTCCCTGAAGTAATATAAGACAAGGAAATATCGACTGTCTTCGGTTCGCAAACTTCAGGCGGGGTCGTAATTACAAGATTGGGTTGTGGCCTTATAACTACCGTTACCGGTTTTATATCCGGACAGTAACCATTTACATCAGCCTTAATGAAATAGGTTCCGGATGTAATAATTTGATTGGCATTTGGCATTGGTATTATAGCAGCAGCATCTTTCCAATAGGTGAATTTTGCAAGTGGTGAAATTATACTTCCGTTGGTTATTTCGGCAGCTGTAAGATCAACCGCATTGGGTTCACAAACTTCGTCAGGATCATTAATTACCAGTTTTGGAGTGGTAACAATTGTAACCTGCATCTCGTTTTCCTGAAAACATCCGTCGTCGTTATCGTCCATGCTTTTTGCAGTAAGCTTAAGCGTAACTTCACCTTTCAACACATCGTTTGTTCCGGGTATATAATTAGGGTTTGTTGTTTTATCATCATCAAATTTACCATCTCCATTGGTAGTCCATTCAATTCCTGAAGGGGTAGTATTCAACGCGACAGCATCGCTTAATGAAACAACGCCTCCATCACAAATTGTCTGATCTTTCCCGGCATCAACATTGGGTTTTGGAACAACTTCAATTGCTCCCAACTCTACAATCGAGCAATTGTATGAACTTGTTTTTTCTACTGTCAGGGTATAAATACCGGGATTAAAACTCCATTGAAATTCAACCTCACTGCCAATAACCAAATAACCATTGCTATCGATACCTTTAAAGGTTCTTCCTGATGGAATTGAAACTGAATTACCCGAAGGATCTTTCAATATCCAATTGTATTTTATACTACCTTCACTCTTATCCAGATTAACCCGATATGTACGAATTGCATCCTGGCATACTTTGTCGATGACAGACGGATCTCCGGTCACCTTTAAGGCAACTAGAAATAAGTTTATCAACAATATATATTTCAGAATCTTAAACATACTAACACATTAAGGTTTCTTCAAATAAATAGGCGATTTTTGTGGTAACGGATGAACGGTCAATGTTACTGAATTTGACGGAATTGTTTGCACCCCATATGCATTGCTAACCTTAATTACCGTGTATTCAACAGTTACTTTTGGCGACACATTAATTGGATATGGATTATTCCATGCAGCAATTGCATGATCTTCTACTTTTATTAATCCATTTACTAAATCATTAATTTGCAGTTTCATATCCCAGGGACCTTTACCTCCAGTAAAAGTAATCTGTAATTGGGCCCCTTCTCCTTCACATATTTCATCAGGAATAATTTTTACAACCGCGACCGGCAACGAAGGTAATACTTTCACTTTACCGATTTTTAGGTTATTGGTACAACCTGAAGCATTACGGGCAGTAACTTTAAAGAAATAAACTCCCGGTTCCTTCCATGCAACCTGCACCGCAGAGCCGTTATTCCCTCCATAAAAATCGGCATCACTAATTGGACATGCACCGGGTACCTGTGCGAAATCAACGGTCGAATCATTGTACAATTCCCATTTATATTCATCACCCGGATTATCTTCTACAGCCAATGGAGTTATGTCACCCTGGTACACAACAATCTGGGCCATGGCAGGAGCCAAAGCCAATAGCAACAGCAAAAATGCCGCGAGTGCTATGCGATGTGTTATGTACAAAAGTCTTTGCATTTAATATTTTTTAATGACGATTATCGATTGCCCCTGCAGATGCAGGATTTATTGATATTCATTCATTTTTGTTGTTTCAAGATTTTAATTTCATGTTTTATTCATCATTCGTTTCTTTTTTAACATCCCAATCTCTCTCTTATTTACTCACCAACCGTCACCGGTAAATCATTTACCGATCAACTGTTTTGGTTTGTTTTTGCATCTTTTGGATCACCATGATTATCCAACTATTTTCTGTTCTTCATTTCTGATATCTTACTTCTTTTTTTGTATTACAACTCTTACATTCCTACATACATTAACTACAATAACCCTATACACTGACTCAAGGTCAGTTTTCGGATAAACAAGGACTATTTACACTGAAACAATGCCCATTTTGCTGAAACAATTCAATTTCACAGATATCATTTAGCCGTTTACATTGAATCAATGTGCTTTTACACTGCCACAATGTCTGCTTACAGTCAATCAATTGAACAATGCACTCAATCAATAGCGATTTACGCCCAAGCAGTAATGAATTACACCGTAACAATGCCTGCTGACATTCATTACATTTTATCTTACACATGAACAATGTTCGTTTCATCCAATACAAATTAGATTCTCATTCAATCATTACCCGATAAAAGCTGATCAATCAGCTTCAACTAAAACCAGATATTGCATTCTTACTTAATAACCATTTTCGGATCAGCCACCCAGGCTCCACCGGACTCCGATCTCCCGATTGACAAATCCACACCGAAATCCTAAACTTCCATGTTTCGATATGAAACAGAAAATCCTGACATATGCTGCGTTTGCAGGTAAGGCTGGTTCTATGATTTGGTCTGAGCATCTCTCCAGCCCTTCGTATAATGCTATTTATTCCATCAGTAGGATCTCCTCTCCCACATATTAAGCAGGACGACCGACTTTTGTATATCTCAGTTTTATAATTCATCATTCATTAAATCTTGTGTCTAAATCAATGACTAAATCGTTTTCAGCTCTATGCTATGATTTTCTCATATCACTTGTAAACTCAAAACCTGCTTTTCATTTTCCTTTGCTTTCTCTGGTCGGGATGGCACCCGACCAGAAAAAGTTAGGATTTCATGAAAAAGCAAAACTTAAACTAAACTAATTTGTTGGGTCACCTATTGGCAACAAATCATCAGTTGCAGGAGGGGTTGCATCCTGAATGTTAGGTCTTGGTTGTATAGTATGTGTCACAACATCATTAGCAAAAAGGTCATCAGAACAATCAGCATAATGAAGATCTTTAAATGGAGTTGCCAGACCAAGTTGAGTCTGTCCATCAACGGCCAAAGTAATTGGCTCAGCCGCGATACCTTCATAACTGTCATGATTTACTGTAACTTTAACTAAAATGCACTCTCCAGTGGTACCAACAGTCCCATTGGCAACTTGTGCATCAACTGTTCCTGTTGTAGTCCAAACGCCATTGTAATTACCAGTAGGTGGAATCATTGAATTCCAGGCAGTCGGAGCTCCAGAGTATGCCCATTCAACTGTCGCTGTTTGCATATTTGCAGTAACATCAAGACCGCTTAATTCAAATGATGGCCGCCATGAATCTGAGAAATTTGCCGCAGTAACCATAAAATAGAGGTAACTGGTACCAAAATTATAGTCAACTTCTTTATTCACCACATCGTATTTTGCAGAAACAACATCAGGGAAACAGCTCTCTGCTGTTGCTCCTAAGGTAATATCTGTACCTGATGGAGCATCAGTAACAGCTGCGATATCAAGCGTAAAAGCATTAACGGGCTCAATAACGTAAACCTTTAAATTGTTTACCGGACAATCAGCCGCATTACTACCTCTTACCTGTATAACTACAAAAACAGGATTTAATGGATCATGAACAAATGAATTCCAGGTAATTTCAATTTTATCGGTACCGCCCACCGAATTATTGTATGTACCACCACCGGTACCAACCCCGGCAACCCAGGTTCCCGGATCAGTATCAGCAGATGCCGTATTTAACACACCTGCAGTTATGAATGCCTGATTTTGGGTAACGTACCATGTATATTCACCAGAACCAGTTACAATATTTGGAACAGTGATCGTATACATATAAGGAGAACCAGGCATAGGATGCAATGCATCACTTCCGAGACAATCAGGATCAACCGCGGTTGGTGTAGCACATATAACATTACCGGTAATGTTCTGTGCAAACGTAGATGTAAGGCCAGCCAGAGTAGCCAAAACAAAAAATGCTAAAAATAAAATTTGCTTTTTCATGATAGTAAAAATTTAATTGTGATAAAATTTTGATAATTTATTTCGTTTATAATCTTGAATTTCAATACTAAACAGAGTTCTCCCCTGCAAAAACGGAGAAATTTGTTTGTCCGGGTTAAGGCAAGAAACTTCACCCGGACCTTGCTTTCGGCCAGGCGGAGCCTTCCCCTTGATGTGCATCAGGAAAACTGTTGATAAGCCTGATTTTGTTTGTGCCCTGATAAACGGATTACACTCCTCGATCAACGCATCTCCAATACATTGTCCGTTTATGCTTTCAGCCTTTTTTACTTTTGTTGATTCGGATTTCATCTCTTTATTATTATCGTTTTATATTTTTCCATTTTCCTTTCTTCTCTCATTCTAATTTCCTTTTATAATGTTAGGTCGTGGTTTAATCGTAATGTTCACGCTTTGTTCATCCGATGAATTACCATGGCAATCCTCCAGCCAGTAGCTTATTTGATGAACTACATCGGTAAAATTCACCCCATCTCCAGGGAGCTGAATATCCGCATGAGTTGATGGTTGACCTGTACCTGTTATTGATGCATGTGGAACCATGGCATGTGGAGCCATTTGATCAGGAGTATCACCAAAATCGATTCTCCAATGCAGTATCAGAGAACTGGCCGCACAACAATTATCATCGAAAATATTTGCTGTCAGGTCAAGATCGAAAATTGGACTTCCAGTTACGAACAAATAATATTCAGGTCTTGGTGTTGTTAAATCGTCATAATCCGGATCAATCGGACTGGCATTGTAAACCGCAGAAATAATACTGTTCACGCAATAGTTTGCTTCAGTGGAAAGCAAAATGAATGATGGAGGAATATCATCGCTCACGGCAGTAATCGCAGTTGATGTATTATTTGTTAAATCCGGATCAACAATTGGAGATAAAACAACATCAGCAGTATTACTTAAATCGCCAATAGCCGAACAATCCGGAGTTCCCCGCATCAGAATACTTTTGCTGCCACCAACAGCCAATGGATTTGGCAGAACATAAGTTCCAGTCCAGCTTAGCCAGGTAGTTCCACCATCTGTTGAGAATTCAGGATTGGTAAACGATGCAGGTACAGCATCATTTATGGTAACAATTGGTGCAGGTGCAGGACCAAGATTTTCAACAGTAATTGTATATTCAAACTGAGTTCCAACAACAGCTGTTGCAGGACCAGATTTTGTAATCTTCAAATCAGCCAATCCCAATACTTCAATATCAAACGAACAAGTCGAACTATTACTACAATCATCAGTCGCGGTCCAGGTAATCGTAGTAACACCAATATTAAAAGCAACACCATCCAGTGTCGTATGTCCTGAAGTGGTTGTTACTCCTGAAAGTGTTGCTGTTAATGTAACTGAAGAGCATACATCTGTTGCAGTGGCATCCCAACCTGTTCCCGAATGAATATAAGTTACTCCGAAATTGACATTAACCGGAGAAGTAGGTGATATTGGTGATGGACAAGTAACCACCGGATCGGTCGTATCATCAATGGTAATACTCTGTGTTACCGTGGTGCTGTTGTTACAGTCATCGGTAACCGTGAAGCTGCGTGTTACAATTGTTGGACATGTTCCGGTTGAGGAATCAATGTATGTAATGCTGGCAATGTTGCAATTGTCTGTGGCCGATGAACCGGATTCTGCAAGGTATTCTGCCGTTGTGATCGTAACGGCTGTCGTGCTGTAAGCCAGGGCCGAGCCGCCCGTAGCAGTTGTGATATCGGCTGTGCCGCAGGCTTCCAATACAAGGGCTGAAGGTGCGGTCACCACCGGATCGGTCGTATCATCAATGGTAATACTTTGTGTTACGGTTGTAGTGTTGTTACAGTCATCGGTTACTACAAATGTTCTTGTGATTATCAGTGGACAGCTGCCTGTACTGCTGTCGATGTAAGTAATGCTGGCAATGTTGCAATTGTCTGTGGCCGATGAACCTGCTTCTGCAAGGTATTGGGCCGTGGTGATCGTAACTGCTGTCGTGCTGTAAGCAAGGGCCGAGCCGCCCGTAGCAGTTGTGATATCAGCTGTGCCGCAGGCTTCCAATACAAGGGCTGAAGGTGCGGTCACCACCGGATCGGTCGTATCATCAATTGTAATACTTTGTGTTACCGTGGTGCTGTTGTTACAGTCATCGGTAACCGTGAAGCTGCGTGTTACAATTGTTGGACATGTTCCGGTTGAGGAATCAATGTAGGTGATACTGGCTATGTTGCAATTGTCTGTGGCCGATGAACCTGCTTCTGCAAGGTATTGGGCCGTTGTGATCGTAACGACTGTCGTGCTGTAAGCCAGGGCCGAACCACCCGTAGCGGTTGTGATATCAGCTGTACCGCAGGCTTCCAATACAAGGGCTGAAGGTGCAGTAACCACCGGATCGGTCGTATCTCCAATAGTAATACTTTGTGTTACGGTTGTAGTGTTGCTACAGTCGTCGGTTACTACAAATGTTCTTGTGATTATCAGTGGACAGCTGCCTGTACTGCTGTCGATGTAGGTAATGCTGGCTATGTTGCAATTGTCCGTGGCCGAGGAACCGGATTCGGCAAGGTATTGGGCCGTTGTGATCGTAACGACTGTCGTACTGTATGCCAATGAAGAGCCACCCGTAGCGGTTGTGATATCGGCTGTGCCGCAGGCTTCCAATACAAGGGCTGAAGGTGCACTCACCACAGGATCGGTCGTATCGCCAATGGTAATACTTTGTGTGACGGTTGTACTGTTGCCGCAATCATCGGTTACGGTGAAGCTGCGGGTTACAATTGTTGGACAGGTTCCGGTCGAGGAATCAATGTAGGTAATACTTGCTATGTTGCAATTGTCCGTTGCCGATGAACCTGCTTCGGCAAGGTATTGTGCCGTTGTGATCGTAACAGCGCTCGTGCTGTAAGCCAGGGCCGAACCGCCCGTAGCAGTTGTGATATCGGCTGTGCCGCAGGCTTCAAGAATAAGCGCTGAAGGTGCAGTCACTACCGGATCGGTCGTATCATCAATAGTAATACTTTGTGTGACGGTCGTAGAGTTGCTGCAGTCATCGGTAACTACAAATGTTCTTGTGATTAGTTGTGGACAGCTGCCTGTACTGCTGTCGATGTAGGTAATGCTGGCTATGTTGCAATTGTCTGTTGCCGAGGAACCGGATTCGGCAAGGTATTGGGCCGTTGTGATCGTAACGGCTGTCGTGCTGTAAGCCAATGCCGAGCCGCCCGTAGCGGTGGTGATATCAGCTGTGCCGCAGGCTTCCAATACAAGGGCTGAAGGTGCAGTAACCACCGGATCGGTCGTATCATCAATGGTAATACTTTGTGTTACGGTTGTAGTGTTGTTACAGTCGTCGGTTACTACAAATGTTCTTGTGATTATCAGTGGACAGCTGCCTGTACTGCTGTCGATGTAGGTAATACTGGCTATGTTGCAATTGTCTGTTGCCGAGGAACCTGCTTCTGCAAGGTATTGGGCCGTAGTGATCGTAACGGCTGTCGTGCTGTAAGCCAGTGAAGAGCCGCCCGTAGCAGTTGTGATATCAGCTGTGCCGCAGGATTCCAATACAAGGGCTGAAGGTGCGGTCACCACCGGATCGGTCGTATCATCAATGGTAATGCTTTGGGTTACGGTCGTAGAGTTGCCGCAATCGTCGGTAACTACAAATGTTCTTGTGATTATCAGTGGACAGCTGCCTGTACTGCTGTCGATGTA
>JBGSUC010000023.1:0-147304 GCA_041736275.1 Prolixibacteraceae bacterium | reverse complement strand
CATTATTGTTGTCGAGATTTTTACGCCTGTTCGCTATTAACCCGAACTCAATCAAAAATCGTCAACATGTCAATGAACTATTGTATTTCGGCACTATGGCCGCTTAATTTTTAATGTTTTTTGAACGAACTATTGTAATAATCATGCCCTTAAGCTTTATTAAATAATCTCTATTTATTTGAACTGAGTTTTTAGTTCTTTTACCCAGCTTGATATTCGCTCTTTTGACTGTCTGGGTTGAGTTTCCTGATCAAGAACCAAACCCATGAATTTACCATCGGCAACTGCTCTTGATGATTCATAAGAGTAGCCATCAATTGAAGTAAAACCAATAAGTTTTGCACCACGTTCCTGAACTAATTCAGCCATAATTCCAACTGCATCTCCAAAATTCTCTGGGTACTCAACCTGATTTCCAAGTCCAAATATTGCAATTTTTTTACCTTTCAGATTTAGATCTTCCAACGCTGGTACAAACTCATCCCAGTAATTAGGCAACTCCCCATCAAACCAGGTTGGGACGCCAAGAATAAGATTAGTAAACGATAGAAACAATTCTTCGGTTAATTCTTCTGCATTAATTGACGTAATATTAAAATCCGCACCAAATTCTGCTAAAATTTTTTCAGCTGCTTTTGCTGTTTTAGTTGAATTAAAACTGTAAAATATTCCTGTTTTACTCATGATTTTCAATTTTTTAATAAGCCATTACCTCTTTAGCCGTATTGTATATTTTCTCTGTATTAGGCAAAATCATTCTTTCGAATGATCGGTGAAATCCGACCGGAGTAAATGTGGATCCAACTCGTTTAACTGGCCCGTCAAGAAATTCAAAAGCTTCTTCCATGATCATAGATGTGATTTCGGCACCAAAGCCTGAATGTACTTTATCCTCGTGGACAACCATAACTTTTCCTATTCTTTTTACTGAATTTAGAATTGTTTCCTTATCAAGCGGAATCAATGACCTGAGATCAATTACTTCAACTGAAATGTCGTCTTTTAGAAGTCGTTCTGCAGCTTCAAGACACATATGTGTCGTATTTCCATAGGTAATCATTACCAAATCTTCCCCATCACGACGGATTCTGGCTTTACCAAACGGAACCTCAAAATCATCCGGAATAACTGTGGCAGCTTTCGGATCATTATACAATGCCTTTGGTTCCATAAACATGGTCATACCTCTTGATCTAATTGCAGTTCGTAAAAGTCCGGCAGCGTCATCGGCAAACGACGGATAAACAATCCGAACACCAGGTATTGAAGCCAGAGAACCCTCAATGTTCTGCGAATGGTATAATCCGCCACCAATATAACCGCCAGACGCAAGCCGTATCGTGACATTTGGAGTAAACTGACCATTTGATCGCCAGTAATCGTGGCTTGAATCGACATACTGCTCCATAGCCGGCCAAAAATAATCGGCAAACTCAGCACCTTCAATCACGATTCTTATTTTTTCATTATAACGCGACATGCCATTTGCAGTTCCAACAATAAAGTCCTCGGCAATTGGAGCGTTAAATACCCTTTTAGGGCCAAATTCCTGCTGTAATCCCTTTGAAACATTAAAGATACCACCTTTGTCTTTATTGGCCATATCCTGCCCCCAAATGAAGGTATCCGGATTTAGTTTGAATTCAGCTTTCAACGTTTCGTTCAGACCAGTGATCAGTTTTTTCTTCTCACCGGCTTGTTCATGAGTGCCATCAGGGTATTTATCTGCCTTATACGGCTCCGGAATTACAAAGTCCATAAATGTATTCGGATCAGGATCCGGTGCTTTTAAAGCAAGTTTATGTGCCTCCTTTAATTCAGCCTTAGCCGAAACCTCAATAGCTTCCAGTTCTTCATTGGTAAACCTTTCATACCGGATCAACATTCGCCTGTATTTAACCAATGGATCATAGTCCATAACATAGTTTCGTTCAACATCAGAACGGTATAATTCGTGTCTGTCGGAATTCGAATGCGAATGAATACGGACACAGTTTGCCTGAACCATTACCGGCATTCCGGTTTCCAGTGCATGCTTTTTTGCTTCATGCATGGCATTCATCGAATCGAAAACATCTTTACCATTACAATGAATAATCCTCAGATTTTTAAACCCGGTAAAATTATTGGCCACCTTTCGGTTGGCAGTCTGGTCTTTCTTTGGAACTGAAATGCCGTAACCATTATCCTGAATACAGAAAATCACCGGAAGTTTTTCTTTGGAAGCTCCGTTTATCGCTTCATAAACATAACCTTCAGATAACGATGATTCACCCTGAACACTCATTGCAACCGCTTTTTCTCCGTAATATTTAATGGCACGGGCAACTCCCACCGCATGTAAGGTATGGTTTCCTGTAAGTGACGAAACATTATGAATATTCCAATCGATTTTCGCAAAGTGATTCGACATATGGCGTCCACCACCACTTAGATCAGTCGCTTTCGAAATTCCGTTCAGAATAATTTCCTCTGCTGTCATACCGCTTGATAAAGCAGTAAGCATATCACGATAATATAAAAAAAGATGATCTACTTTTTTCTCAAAAGTTTGTCCGATTGCAAGCTGGATTCCATCATGACCGGCATACGGTGCATGATATGACCAGCCAATGGCCTGCTTCAGGTAATTGGGAGCTTTTTCGTCAATAGCCCTCCCTAAAGTCATCAATCGGTACCATTTTTCAAGTATTTCTTTGGGTGTGGTTTTAACCGAAAATACTTTTGGAACTGTTGTCATATATCTAATTTTAATTTATTGAATTTTATACTTCACGGTCAATGCTGAATTCTTCCAGAATATCTGCGATTCGCCTCAGAAAAGCTCCACCTAACGCCCCATCAATAACTCGGTGGTCATAGGATAAAGAAAGGAACATTTTGTGACGAACAACAATTGCATCTCCGGTTGGGGTTTCCATTACAGCAGGCTTTTTTTCAATACTTCCTGTTGCAAGTATGGCTACCTGCGGCTGATTGATGATTGGAGTGCCTATTAGATTGCGGAATGATCCGAAGTTAGTAATTGTAAACGTACCTCCCTGATAATCTTCAACAGTGAGTTTATTTTTTCGGGCAGCATCTGCCAGCTGGTTCATGTTTTTTGTCAATCCCACCAGATTTTTCTGTTCCGCATTTTTGATTACCGGAACGACTAGATTTCCATCTGGTTTGGCAACTGCAATGGCAATATTTACATCTTTATGGATCACAATTTTATAGTCATCAACAGAAGAATTCAACATAGGAAATTCGGTAATAGCCCGGGCAACGGCTTCGATAAATACGGGCATATAAGTAATTTTTTCACCGTATTTCGACAGAAATAAATCTTTATTTTTAGTTCTCCAAAGTACAAGGTTAGTAACGTCAGCTTCGACTACTGCCGTTACATGAGGTGAAACTTTTTTCGACATCACCATATGATCGGCAATAATCTTACGAACACGATCCATTTCAATGATCTGATCGCTTGTACCGATTGATACCGGAGCCTTTGCCGGCGCGGAAGTTTCTTTTGCCTGAACAGAAGAAGCAGAGGAAGGAGATACAACTTTCCCACTTTTTCGGGCTTCAATATAATTCAGAATATCTTTTTTCTGGATTCTTTCGTTTAGTCCGGAACCCTGGATCGATTCAAGTTCGGCCATACTGACCTGCTCAGAATTCGCAATTGAAAGTACTAGCGGTGAATAAAACCGTGTGCTTTTTACATTAGCAGCTTTTTCAACAGGTTTTGCTTCAGTAACTTCAACCGGTTTAATTTTCAGTGCTGATTCTGTTTTTACATTTTCATCCTGAACTACCTTCGTTTCATTGTCTTTAGCAATTTCAGTATTTTCAGAAACCTCTTCAGTTTCTTCATCGTCTTCAATAGTAATAATTGCAACGGTTTCTCCCACTGGTACCAAAGCATTAACCAAATGAAATATTTTTTTCACAACGCCGTCAACAGGTGATGGAATTTCAGAATCAACTTTATCAGTTGCTACCTCAAAAAGGGGTTCATCTTCCTCTATTTTATCACCTTCCTTAACAAACCATTTGGTAATGGTAGCTTCCTGGACACTTTCTCCAAGCTTCGGCATTTGAATTTTAAATTCAGACATATTTTTTCTATTTATTTAACATTAATAACTCCACGTTTTCACACAAACTAACAAGATTCGGTTTGAAAAGTTCAAGTTTTTGGTCTCTATCTTGAACTTATCCTGATATTATTATTGTTATGCTAAGCAAAATTTTCGAGAATTACAATAAATAAGGTTTTTAAACCATGTATAACAAAGAAGGATGAATCTGTTAACAGATTCATCCTTCTTTGTTTATTAAATACATCCAATAATTATATACCTAATTTACAGATCTTTGGGGACATATTCAAAAAGATCGTGCTTAGGCCATGCAGTAATTTTTTTTTCGATCTTGCCCATCATATAATTGACATAGGTTGGCAGACGAGGACCTTTCCAGTTGCTCGAATTCATAACTACCACCCAGGAAAAACCATTACTTTGACGCTTGATTATTGCAGATGTTCCTGACATACTTCCAGTCCTTATCCAATCCCCGTTCTTCTTAACAACCTTCCATCCAAGAGGTCCCTTAAAATCTTTATTTTCAGTCATCTGCCTTATCAAATGATTTGGAAACATATCTCGTACATTCCTGAAACCATCAAGTAAAACCAATAACTTGGCTAACTCAACAGTAGATGCTATCCAGCCACCAGCCGGGCCAAGCAATTCAATAGGATTGCCGCCATATGGTTTTGGAACCATTTTCCCTGATCCATCAAACGACGGAATCAGCTGACTATCTTCTGCTGCATAATATTTTACTTCATTAGTCCGTCGGTCAGCAAGATAACTTTTTCCAATGTGCATGTCGGTAATTCCTTCAGGTTTTAAAACCTCATTACGGACAAAATCTTCATATGGTTCTCCACTGGCAGCTTCAATAACTTTTCCCAAAAACATATAGCCCATGTTAGAATAAGAAGACCGGGTTCCTGGAGTAAAATGCAAATTTCTGGAAGCAATAAATTTACAATAAGTGTCCATTGTAGCTGCACCTGTTTCTCCTGTCCGGTCAAGAACAACCAACGAATTAAATGCCGGATCTCCATAAGATAAAGACCATCCACCGGCATGTGCCAGTAAGTGTCTTACCGTTATTAAATACAATCGTTTATCCTTCACCGAATTGAAAACTGTATCTTTTACAATTCCCTTTGGCCCAAAGACTTTTGAATCAAGCGAAATCACCTTTTTTTCAACCAGTTTCATTATTGCTGCTGCAGTGATCAGCTTACTTACGCTGGCTATTCTGAAGAGGTCCCCTGGAGACACTGGCTGTTTTGCTTCAACATCTGCATAACCAAAACCCTGCGAATAAACCAATTTTCCATCTTTTACTATCGACATTGACATACCTGCGATATCCCATTGTCCCAGAAATTTAGTCACTTCACGTTCAATGAAACTACTCCCACTAAAATCAGACAATTCATTGGTAATTCTGAAATTTAATCCATTTGTATCTATCTCCTGATGAAGTTCAGGCAATTCATGTGATTCTTTATAACTGGAGCTATGCGAGATTATTAACAAGAAAATTAAAAAGTACTTGAAAAATTTTAGTGTGTAGATATGTGTCTTTCTTGAATTCAGCATTGTAAACTCCCAATTAATTCGTTAACTGACTGAATTTTATGTTTTTCCATGTACGCAGAAATGCCATCAACGATTTGAACTGGTATGGTAGGGTCTATAAAAATAGCAGTTCCAACCTGAATTGCCGATGCTCCTGCAATCATAAACTCAATAGCATCGGTTGCATTCATGATGCCTCCCATGCCGATAACCGGAATTTTCACAGCATTGTACACCTGCCAAACCATTCGAAGTGCAATTGGCTTAATCGCCGGTCCGGAAAGACCACCGGTTATAGTCGATAATACTGGTTTTCGGGTTTCAGCATTTACAGCCATTCCCAATAAAGTGTTTATAAGCGAAACACTATCTGCTCCTTGTCCTTCAACAGCTTTTGCAATTTCGGAAATACTGGTCACATTTGGCGAAAGCTTTACAATCAGCGTTTTACTGTAAACTTTTCTGACTGCCCTGACTACCGCCTCAGCTGATGGACAGCTAATTCCAAATGCCATTCCGCCTTCTTTAACATTCGGGCAACTGATGTTTAATTCGATCGCTGGTATTCCGTCCAATTCATTCAGTCTCTCTGTTAAAGCAACATATTCCTCAATTGTTGAACCGTTAACATTAACAATTATATGCGTGTCAATATCTTTAATTCGAGGATAAATATTGTTAATAAAATTATCCGCGCCTTTATTTTGCAAGCCAACCGCATTAAGCATTCCCGAAGGAGTTTCAGCCATCCGTGGATAAGGATTGCCTTCGCGGTGTTTTAAGGTAGTACCTTTTACTACGATTCCTCCAAGACGCGATAAGTCGATAAAATCTGCTATTTCTTCACCAAATCCACAAGTTCCGGAAGCAGTTAGAACAGGATTTTTAAAATCAAGTTCATGAATCTTTATTCCTAAATTCACCATTTCAGATCATTTACATTAAACACAGGTCCATCAGTACAAACACATTTGTGACCTGCTTTAGTATCTTCAACACAACACAAACACACTCCAAAACCACAAGCCATCATATTTTCAAGTGAAACTTCACAGAAAATATTATTTTCAATTGCTATACGGCCTATCGCTTTCATCATCAAATCCGGACCACAGGTATATATTTTACTGAAATTCCTAAGATTGTCTGTAAACTCCGGATGATTGGTGACATATCCTTTTTCTCCCAGCGAACCATCTTCTGTCGTAAAGAAAAAATTACCAAAAGACCTGTATGCTGATATATCAACGTGGTCTGATACCGATCTGGCACCTATTAATACACTTACATTTGCAGGGTCAAGTCCACATATTTTTGCCAGAAAAAGCATTGGCGCAACACCACTGCCTCCGCCAATCAACAGGATTTTATCCTCCTTTTGGGGTAATGTAAACGATTTCCCTAGCGGGGAAATTGCACTTATCTTCTGACCTGCACGGGATTCAGTTAGTCGTTTTGAACCTCTTCCCAAAATTTTGACCAGCAAAGAGATGGTTTGTTTTTCGTAATCAACATCTAAAACTGAAAAAGGCCTGCGAAGAAAAATTTCTGTCGCTTCCTTTATTTCAACATTGATAAACTGACCGGGAAAAATATCAGAAACCGGAATAGGAGATTGAAGTATTAATCGGAAGTTATCTTTATTAAGTTGCTTATTTTCAAGCAATAAAAAATCAATTACCGTCTTTTTCATGCACAAGAATTTGGCGGTAAATATAGACTAAAAAACTTATTTGGAAGGATAATAAACTTTAAAAGTTTGGTCTTTAAAGAAAACCATCAGACGTTCAATGGGCTTTTCAGAACTAAAAAATTGATCCTGAAGCTCCTCATTAACCATTTTTTTTTCTTCTGGAGGACTAACAATTGTTTCTTTGTCTTGAGGAGGAACCGGCTCATTAATTATTTGTTTTTCTTCAGCTTTTTCAGGCGCAGGTATATTGTGGGTAACAGGTTCAGTTAACTGATCAAACAGAGTTCTTGATTTATTGGCTGTTTCAACCATACTTCCGGTTCCGAGCAAAAGCCACTTGGCATTGAGTTCGGGATATATCTGCAGCATTTTTTCGATAAACTGAAAACTGGGTTTATTCCTGGCTTTTAAAACGTGAGTAACATTTGATCGTTGCACTCCAATTGAATCTGCAAGTTCAGAGGGAGAGATTCCCTTATACTCCATGAATTTTTTGATTCGATCTTCCATATTAATGTAAATTAACTAATACACAAATGTAATACAAAATGTATATCCAGCTATTAATTAATGTCAATAATTGAGAGTTACATTTGTATACAAAAAGCATGGTGTTTAATAAATATCGATAAAAATACATAAAACTAGAACTTCATATAAAATACATAAACTATTGATATAGTGTTATAAATATATCCTAAAATCACGTTATAAGGAGTATAATTAACAGACGTAAACATATAATTAAACTAACACTTGATATAGATTTAATTAATTACTTAAATATAAATACTTTATATGTATAATTACTGTGGAATATTTTCATAGATTATCATGTTAGTAATGTCAATCTTAAACAAAAATAATTTATGAAATTCGTTAATTTTATCGGTTTACATTTGTCTCAAACCAACATTAGCATACAAATGTAATCAATAAGAATGTGGATTGTAGTGTTGCCATTTGTAAACAGACCGATTTCGCCCTTAACCTGTATGCTTATTGGAATGGGATTTAATTGACAAAGAATTTCTGTTTGTAGTTTTCAATTTAGAAACTCATTTAGCGAGACTCTCCCCGACTCTCATTGTTTTACCAAAGTAAAATCAACAAATATTTGCAAAAAGAAATTTTAAATGAATATGAAGCTAAAAATTACTGCCCTCTCCTGTTCTATTTATAAATGACGCAATCTAGAACGCCTGAAATGATTATTTTTATCATGTATTTAACTTACTACCAATGTGATACATTTATAAATAAGATTTAGAATGAGTTGTATTCTGTACGAAACAACATCAAATCTGAATAAAAGTGAACTTATGACAAAAAAAACGGTTACAAAATGAGTATTTTTCTGTTCTGAATAAATATTGAATTTATGAGAGGAATTCCATCTGCTTTTTTATTGGGCTTTTTTATTGGACTGTTTTTAATTGAACTTATATCATGGATTGGTTTTAGAATTCTAATTAATCAATCTTCGAAAAAGACAAAGGCATTCCTAAACTTAATTTATTTAAGTTTAAGTTTGTCTGTTACCGGGCTAATAGCCTACTCCTTCTCAAATCCTGAACTTATTAGGGAAAGTCGGGATTATACTTTTTTTCTGATTGTAATTTCATTGAGCTTTTTAAATCTTATACCCAAATTATTTTTTGCCCTGTTAACCCTATTGACATTTCTTTTTCGCTGGAAAACAGGAAAACATATACAGCAAGTTATATTGGCTGGCTCATTTCTCCTTAGTACCGGTTTATTTTGTACAATTGGGTATGGTATTTTCATAGGCCGTTTTGATATTCAGGTTGTAAAACAAGATTTGTATTTCTCCGATTTACCGAAACAGCTTGATGGATTCACTATTGTTCAACTTTCTGACATTCATCTGGGTAGTTATGGTCAGAACACCAATGCATTAAAAGAAACAGTTAAAATAATTGGGCAGCTCCAACCCGATCTCCTGCTATTTACCGGCGATATTGTGAATAACTTTGGTGAAGAAATGAGAGGATTCGAGCCCTATTTAAACCAGCTTTCAGCTAAATATGGGAAGTACGCTATTCAGGGAAATCATGACTACGGTGATTATTTCGATTGGCCAGATACAGTGAGTAAAAGACAAAACCTCAAATTGATTGAATCTGGATTAACTGATACCGGATTTAAGCTTTTACTTAACCAATCTAGTAAGATTAATGTAAAAGATTCATCTTTTTTCTTAATCGGAGTCGAAAACTGGGGACACAAACCTTTTCCGCAATATGCCAATCTGGATCAGGCGATGAAAGGAATACCTGAAAACTCTTTTAAGATTCTGATGTCGCATGATCCTGCGTATTGGAATTCCAAAGTTTTGCCGGAAACAGATATTCCGCTAACATTATCAGGTCATACTCATGGTGGTCAGATGTCGATTAATATAGCAGGAATTGAATTTAGTCCGATTTATTTTATTGAAAAATATTGGGGCGGATTATACAAATACGACACGCAAATCCTATATGTGAATAGAGGTCTGGGAACCGTGGGGTTTCCTGGTCGTATTGATATGCGTCCTGAAATTACACTATTGACTTTATACCGAACTAAAACCCATTAAAATCAATTGAGAGCAATAGATTAAACTGAAAGTCCTGAAAGTCTGGTCGGTATATTGTGCGGAAACCAATTTCAATTGGTGCAAAAAATCGTAATACATGAAGATCTGATGTCAGTTCTAACCCTAAAGATTTCATGTTCATTTGGTGATAATTAGGATAAATTACCCCATTTTTATCTCTTGCAGGAATAGAAAGCCATGCGTAATCATAAAATAACGACGTTTTAACTCGCTTGATATAAGCAAGTTTACCAATACTTAAATCGGGATAGATTAATGGAAATTTGTAATCGACCGTACTTAAATACATTTTATTATTCTGAAAGCTTTGAAATCCGCGTGGAAAGGGGATGAAATTTGAAAAACTGTAGCTTTGCGTAAACGTTTTTTCCTGATAGCCCTGAAATATTCTCAAACCTGAATTTTTAGATATTCCCGGAAAATAAAATATGGACTGTATTCCGAATAGTGTGCCTAAATCATTGCCAATGAAAGGTGTATGTCTATAAATAATATCGAACACTTGTCCGTATTTTGGCATAATATTTTGCTTCGATTGATGCAGTAAATTATAGAAATATAACCGGTATGTCATCGCATGATAATTTCCGGAATAGAAGTCTTTAGGAGTCGATTTTTTTTGGATTACCTGACTAAATGAATATTTTACTTCAGGATAGAAAGCCCGTGAATACTTCCCTTTCGATAAGTTTAGCGGTAAACGAACATCAATATCAGCAGTTACTTCTTTCCACGTATATCTCTGGATCGTAGTATCGCTGAAGAAAACCTCATTATTCTGATTGATTGAATCGTTGATTTGATAATAATTAGAGGCAACATTTCCGACTGACAATTCAGTATTAATTTCAGGAAATAAGCCGTAATAATTAAATGTCAGCTTATAGCTTCCGGTTCGATCAGCAATATTGTAGTCGTAACCCAACCTGGTTTCAGCTGTACCCAATTTATTCTGCGAAAGCAAAGAAAAACCAGGACGAATGTTATAACTGTTAATATCGATGTATGCCGGTGCCCAACTATGAAAGTTAAACAGGTGTCCAAGTTTTGAATACTTTTTCGTGGCATATCTCACCGAATCGGTATTCGAAAAATCGGGTATCCCTTTTTCCTGATTTGCAAGATTTTCTGCAAGTGAATCGTACTTTAACTGGATATTGCTAATTTCATTCTGATCTCCATTTTTCTGAAGTTTTAAAGTTGCAAGCTGATAACCATCAGAAGTATAATTGCTAAAAAACAAGTGATCGCCTGATTTTGAAATTGCCGGATAATCGGCGCCGAATGGAACTGATGCAACCTGAACGATTTTTTCATTTTCTGTATTGAGTGAATACAAATCATCGATTCCTGAAAAGTCGGCAGAAAAAATAAGCTGACCTTTATTAAATACTGGATTTTTCAGATTTGCATAAGTTATAGCTGTTAATGGCTTAATTACCATTGTACTGATGTTGATTGAAGCCAGGTATTTCCCTTTGGAAGACAAACAAACAACATATAGCTTCTCCCCTTTTTCGTCCCAGCATGGTGTAAAAAAATACTGATTATCAACAGTCTTAAACTGAAATTTTAAGTCTCCGGTTTCCAGATCAAAAACTGAAAGATAAAAATTGTTTTCAGGATCAACCTCCACTGCGGCAAAAGACACTAAGTCAGGTGAAATTACCGGGCTAAACAATTTATTCTTGTTTCTAATTTCGTGAATGGCTTTGTTTTCGATGTTATACACTTGAATTACTGAACGGTCGGAATGAGTCCAGCGAAGATCTGCCCGTCTTTCAGCCCAGATAATCAGATTATCTCTCATTGATACCGATTCTTCGAATATTGTTCCGGGTGTGAAAATTACTTTTTCTGTTTTATCCGGATAAATAAGAACAAATCGACTGATATCATCGATTGAGTTTCGATAAGCAAACAGAATGGAATCTTTGTAAATTTCGGGATAAAGGTATTGTGTGTAATATTTTCTTGCAGACGAAACAATTGATAATGAATCGGTTTTACGTATTGAAAGGTTTTGTTTCCATTTCTCAGTAAGACGGTCAAAAATTCCGGAATACAATTCTTTTGTTGTCTGACCCGTTGATTTTTTTATTGAGGTATTCAAGGGTGATAACGAAAACGGATGCTCTCCAATCCGTTGAACAGCTTTTGACCAAATATCTGCTCCAAATTCCTCACGGCTTTTTCCAACCATCCAATAACCCAATTTGTAATGGTCAGTTACATAATCTTTGAAGGATCCGAAATAAGCTTTGTCGAAAGAATATTTTCCTTTTTCAATTAATTGTGCCCGGTAATCCATACTGAAAGAAGCCATTCTGCCACGTCCGGTTTTTGCAAGAGCTGTTTCGGTTACAACAGCGTCTCCCTCCAAAAACCAGAACGGTAAATATGCTCCAACAACAATTGCCGTTGCCTGTTCTCCCAAAATAGCTTTTACCAAAAAAGGCAGTTCACTCTGAATTTTATCCATTTGAACCAGGTGCCGAAATTCATGTAGGGCCAATTCTTCCGTCCAGTCCTGAGCATAAATTTGCTGATGGGGAGTGGTGAAAAGCTCAATTCGTTTAGGTGCCCATGCCAGTAACCCATTGGAATTGACCGTTCTGGTATGCAAAATAACAGATACTTTCCGGGGTTGAAAATTTAATGATTTTGTCCCGTATTCATATACCTTCTCCAATACAAACGAAATCCTTTGTGCCTGTTTTTCAAACTCTTCCGGATATATCACCTGAAAATTGTAAGTATTAATCTGTTTCCATCGGATCAACGAAGGGTCTTGTCCTGTTTGGAAATATTGAGCATTCGCAGAAAATGTGCATATAATTAGTAATGCAAAAACTAGTGAAATTTTCTTCATGAATTTCTTTGGTGAATTATTCAGATTAAACGCTCTCTCCTGCCCTTTTAGTTCATCGCAAGAAATAAAACGACCGGCGAAAGTGACATTTTAAAACTAGTGAAATTTATTCAATACTCTGTAAAATACAAGAAGTAACCGATTTCTATTATAGGGCATGATATATTATAAAAAATAAAAACTTACCAAAAAGAATAGCGGATGGAATGCCTTGTTAGCCCAAGTTTGTTAATTTTGAATCTCTCTAAAAAATGAATCACTTTGGAAATAAGTTTCGATCAAAATTTTGCGGGATTTTATATTTTTTTGTGCATAGTTCTTGCTGCCGGTATTAGTTATCTACTCTATTTCCGGAATCCTGAAAACCAAAGCCTTTCGAAAATTCAAAAGAGGTTTCTGGTATTTCTGCGTTTTCTATCTCTTATTCTTATTTTTCTTTTTCTACTCTCTCCTTTAATAGAAAAGACAAAACGAATTAAGCAGTTACCTATACTGGCTATTGCTATCGATAATTCACAATCGGTTGAATCTTATTCCTCTTCAATCGGACAGTTTGTGAAAATGATAAAAGATAAATTTGGAAAACATTATCAACTGGAATTTTGGTCGTTTGGTGTGAATGTTGAAAACACAGAGACTTTTACCGGAAATGAACGACGGTCTGACTATGGACAACTGGTGAAATCAGTCAAAAACAATTACATCAATAAAAATATAGGCGCCTTGGTTTTATTGGGTGACGGTATATACAATCAGGGTCAGAATCCGGAAAATCTGGTTTCTGGATTAAAATTTCCGGTGTATACAATCGGAGTTGGCGATACTACCCATAAAACAGATGCAATAATAAGTAATGTAAGAACAAACAAAATTGCTTTTCTGAAGAATAAATTTCCGGTTGAAATAGAGTTAAAATTCTCGAAACTAAAAAACAAAATTGCTTCGATCGAGATCGAAAATAATCAACGCCAAATCTATTCAGGCACAGTTTCAATTGGCTCAGATGATGATTTCAGACTGGAATTTGCTTATCTGGAGGCTACAAAAGCAGGATTACAACATTATAAAATTCGGATTCGACCATTTGATGGGGAAGTAAACCTGAAGAATAATGAATATGAGTTTGTGATTCAGGTATTAGAAAATAAACAAAAAATACTGATGCTCAGTGATGGTCCGCATCCGGATTTAGGAGCCATTCGCACCAGCTTAGAAGAACTTCAAAACTATGAAACAAAGGTATTTACCGGCAATGATTTACCCGATAGTCTTTCGTCCTACAGTTTAATTATTTTGAATCAGTTGCCTTCAGTAAAAAATGTTGCAAGTAAACTGCTATCAATAATAAGAGACAGCCGGATACCAGTATTATTTCTTATCGGGCAAAATTCATTAACAGAACAATTGAATTCGCTGGAAATGGGACTGCAAATTTCGGCGAGTAAAAATAGTGAAGAAGTACAGGCGACATTTCAACCTGATTTTTCTTTGTTTACACTTTCTCCAGACGCGAAAGAGATTCTCGAAAAGTCACCTCCACTGGTTGCTCCATTTGGAAATACTCAGGTGTCTCCGGTTTTACAAAATCTGGCTTACCAAAGTATCCGGAATATTCAAACCAATAAAACGCTTCTGGCTTTTGGATTGGATAAAGGCCGGAAAGTTGGTTTTGTTGTAGGAGAAGGACTTTGGCGCTGGAGGCTATACAATTACCAGGCGGCAGGGAATCAGGATGCATTCAACGAATTGATTCAAAAAATGATTCAATATCTTGCTCTCAAAGAAAACGAAGATAATTTTAATGTTTATCATCCGGCACTGTTTCAGGAAACTGACAATATTGAATTTACAGCTGAATTATATAACGAAAGCTATGAACTGGTGAATACACCGGATGTAAATATGCGGATCATCAACGATAGTCTTCGGGAGTTCAGTTACCTTTTAGACCGGACTGATAATTATTACAAACTGAACGCAGGAAATCTGGCGCCTGGCGATTACACCTTCGAAGCGGAAACAAACCTTGGTAACCAGCGGTTTACTAAAAAAGGAAGTTTCAGTATTGTTGAAAACAACATTGAAACACAGAATATTCAGGCCGATTTTGGCGTTTTATATCAATTATCTGAAAAATCGGGAGGACAATTTTATCCAATTGGAAATTATGGCACATTACTTGAAGACATAAAAAACAATAAACAAATTACGGTTCAGCAATATAAACAAACAATCCAAACCGAATTGATCAATCTTAAGTTGTTGTTTCTTATTCTGATAATTTTGTTAGGAGTGGAATGGTTTTTCAGAAAATTTTGGGGAACATACTAATTAAATCGTAAAATGCATTTATTCAAAAAAATAAAGTCATATAAGTCAATCATTATTCTTTTAGCCGGAATTAGTTTGGTCGCTTGTAAAAGCAATTATGTAATTCTGACCATCGAAAATATTCGTCCTGCAAAAGAAGAATTATCGACTGACATACAGAGCATTACTTTAATGAATCGAAGTATGGATGACCAATTTCAGAACTATCAGGAAGACTCATTGCAGCTGTTTTTTTACCGCAATGGGTATCAACTCTCGAAAATAGTACTGGATAGTACCGCTGCTGATACAACAATCAGAGCTCTTGCTTCACTTTTATTTGAATCCGGCCGGTATGATGTGGTTATTCCGCTGGACAGAGACATCAAAAGAAATCTTTCCTATGATATCATTCCTGATACGTTAAATCCGGATCAGGTTAGCCAAATCTGTAGCGATTTCAAAACTGACGCCCTGATGGTATTAGAAAAATTCTCGACTAAAATAATGGCTGATTATAGCAATGAACGATTCCTTGATGCGACGAATGGCATAAATCATTCCTATTATGCCACCCTCGATGTAAAGTTTGATGCCTTCTTCAGGATTTATAAACCGGGAAAGAAAACCCTCGTGAAAGAAATTAATCTGAATGATACCATATATTGGGAAAGTAACGACAATAGTCAGGTTCGTATGTTTGGTAAAATTCCGAGCATAAAACAAGCATTGATAAACGCCGGAATAAAAGTTGCTCTTGACATGGACGGCAAACTCTCTCCTACCTGGGTTCCTGAAAAAAGAGGATATTTTTTGTTTCAAAGAAAGAATGACCCCGGAAAAAATCTGATGAATGATAATAAACACGCTGAAGCTGCAGATTATTGGAATAAAATAGCTCAGTCGAAAAACAAAAAAATAAAAAGTAAAGCAGAATACAATTTGGCATTAATTCATGAATTAAATGGTGATTTGGATGGTGCATTGGAATGGGGATTAAAATCATTTTATTCTTATTACCGGTTTCAGACCGAAATTTATCTGAAAAAATTGCAGGAGAGAAATGAATCCATTCAAAAAACTAAATAGTTATGTCAGTAAAATCAGGATTTATCTGGATTGTTTTGCTAATAAGCATAAGTTCTTGTGTGAGTTACGAGAAATTATCAATCGAAGTATTTAAACCTGCAAAATTCACACTCCCTGCAGACATGCATAAGGTTGTTCTGGTTTCGCGAAACCTAAAATATGAAACTGATACCTTGCAAAATTATCAGGTAAAAAACCAGCGACTGATTAAGGATAAAATAAAATTTAATTCGGACAGTCTTGCTATAAAAATATGTTTGGATAGTCTGGCAGGCCAATTATTGACACATAGCCGTTTCGATAGCATTCTCGTTTTACCGGTCAATTCGTTTCCCGAAATCCGGACAAAAGAAATCAGACCGGATAAAGCCGATTGGTATAAAAACGTTTCCTCTCAAGCAGATGCCGATGGGTTAATTTTGCTCGATATGTTTTCGTGTTTTTACAGCGATTATGAAAATAACAATCCAACTCCATTTGCAAATGTGATCACTTCAAACATTTGGTCGATTTATGATGCCGGCCAGCATAAAATAATTAATCGTTACGCCCAAATTGATACGCTATTCTGGGATGGAACAGATGATGCCGGTCATTATAAAAAAATCCGTATCCCTGAGAAAAAAGCTGCAATTGCGATTGCTGCAGGAGTGATTGGTAAAAATTATTCAAAATATCTTATTCCGGCATGGACGACTGTTTACAGGGATATAATGACCTGTAAACAGCCTGAATTAAGTATGGCAGCAAAACTTGCACAAAAAAATAAATGGGAAGAGGCATCAGCAATTTGGCAGAAGTATATTGAAAGCAAAAGCAAACAAAATAAAATAGTAGCATTATACAATCTGGCTCTTACGAATGAAATGAATGGAAATATTGATCAGGCTATTGAATATACTGATCGGGCAGCAAAAATGAGTTCAGGAGCATTCCTGGCAGATGAAAACAGAGCTATAAGAAAGTATTCGGCAGTACTTTATCAGCGAAAAATAGAAATTAATAAATTAGATGCCCAAAATGAACTTCTCTAGAACTTTAATCCTCCTCATATTGGTCATCTTCAGTATGACTTCGTGTCTGGTTACCGATAATATCAGGACAACTCAAATTGAAATCATGAAGCCTGGGATTTTTATATTTCCGGATAGCATTAATCGTGTTGCTATTTTTAACCGTGATATCTACAAAACAGATACCTGTACTTTTGAGTATAAGGATGGAATCAAAGATTTCAAAGATAGTACAATCAGTTATAATAAACTGGCAAACAAAAGTATTGAAGAACTGACAAATTTTCTGAAGCAGGAAGGCTATTTTGCTGAAGTGAGAAATTATGGAGATAGTCTTAACTCTTTTCTGAAGAGCAACGAATACTATAATAATCCAAACGAATTGTTTGAAAGAACCAATTCTGATATTTGTATTTTCTTAGATTATTTTCATTTTAATAATTCTTTTTTTGCTTATCATTATAATTATTTATACACAGAAGCAGTACTTTCCTGGACAATTGGATTTAAACATGATTCAGCCGCCTATGTTTATAATCAGATTGATACGCTCGATTTTGATGATAGCGAAAATCCGGAGTACAGCTTAAAGAAAGGATCTTCTGAAAAAATGCTGAATAAAACGGCTCAATATCTCGGTAAATATTTTGGAACAAAAATAATTCCAACATGGCTTGCAGTTGATAGAATCTATTACCGATCGAACAATGTAAATATGCTGAAAGCTGAAAAGATTGCTATTAATGGAGATTGGTACAGTGCCGCTGAAATCTGGAATAAAGAAACCAAAAGTAAAAATCAGAAAATTGCAGCGAAGGCTTGCTATAATATGGCTTTAGCCTGTGAAATGGAAGGCAAATTAGATCTTGCTATCGATTGGTTGGTCAAATCATATGGAGTACTTAAAAATAATAACGAAGAACATAAAGCGAATTGCCAAAAGTATATCAATATTTTAGCTATTCGTAAAAAAGAAATTCAAAGGTTGGATAAACAGGTTCGCAATTAAAAGTCTGACAGAAACAGCCGAAGGAATTACCTTATTTGATAAAGGCCTGAATATGCCAGCATAAATGCGGCAAATTCAGGCCTTTATCTATTATTCTGAAAATTGTTACTTTTTCCCGGGACTCCCGATATTATTATAAATTACAGGTCCTTTCTTTATCGCAAGCACTATTAACAACAAGCCAGTTAAAACAAACGGAATACTTAACCATTGTCCCATATTCAGGCTCATAGTAGCTTCAAAAGCTTCCTGATCTTCCTTTATATATTCAATCAGGAAACGGGCTGAAAACACCATTACAAAAAAGACTCCGACAAGTAATCCCTGATAATCTTTTGCTTTTGTTTTCCAGTACATATACATCATTACACCAAACGTTAACAGATAACTCAGTGATTCGTAGATCTGGGTTGGATGCTTGGCTATAGTTTCATGATTTCTCTCGAATATTACACCCCAGGGCAGAGTTGTTGGAATCCCATATATTTCTGAATTCATCAGGTTGCCAAAACGAATTAAGGCCGCCACCAAAGCCGAGGGAACAACTACACGGTCCAGAATCCAAAGCAGCGATCTCTTGGAAACTATTCTGCTCCATAAAGTTAATGCAATCAAAATACCAATTACACCACCATGACTGGCCAAACCACCTTGCCAAACATATAAGATTTCAATTGGATGTTGTGAGTAATAATCCCATCCATAGAAGAAAATATGTCCTAATCTAGCTCCAACAACCGTGGCGACAATCAGATAGATAAACAAACTTTCAAGCCATTGCAAATCAATATTTTCACGTTTGAACATCTTTTCACCTTGATTGTACCCAAAAAGAAATCCGATAGCAAAAAGTAATCCGTACCAACGAACATGAATCGGTCCTAATGAAAATATTTCGGGGTTAATGTTCCAGTGAATGAAAGTTAAAATATCCATGCTATTGGTTTAAGTAAGTTATTGTATAAGTAAAGCCCTGTCCGGAGTATAGTGTCTGACAGGGCTGTATTTTAGATTAATTAATCAACCAAATCTTTACCATGACATGATTTGAATTTTTTACCACTTCCGCATGGACAAGGATCATTCCGTCCTACCCTTTTTTCAACCCGAACCGGTTGTGTTACTCTTTGTTCCCGGGTATCATCTGGTCTGCCTTGATTTGGTGAACTTCCAGGCAATTCCGATTTTGATGCTGATAATTTGCTCATATCAAGACCTCTGCGCTCATGCCCCTCGCGCACCTGCTGTGGTTCGCTGATCGGAATATGACCTTTTGCCAAAGTGGAAACAATTTGTTTATTCACCTTGCTGATCATTATCTTAAACAAATTAAATGATTCGAATTTGTAGATAAGGAGAGGATCTTTTTGCTCATAAGTAGCATTCTGAACCGACTGCTTAAGATCGTCCATTTCACGAAGTTGTTCTTTCCATGCATCGTCGATGGTAGCTAATACCGTTTGTTTCTGATAGGATTTCACCAGCTCCTTCCCTTCATTGTTGTATGCTTTTTCCAGATTGGTTACAATCTGAAAAATGTGTACTCCATCAGAAATCGGCACAACAATGTTTTGATACAGATGTGCTTTTTGCTCATATACATCGCGAATGACAGGATATGCCTGTTTGGCAATCATTTCCATCCTTCTTTTATAAGTCGAAACCATCTCGTGATAGGTTTTATCTACCAGATCCTCAGGTTTTATTTTCGCAAATTCCTGTTCAGAAACAGGCGACTCCATTGACATGAGGCGAATCAATTCAATATTGAATTCTTCGAAAAGTTCTTCTGGCTGACATTCGTTCACCAGATTATCAATTACATCGTACATGGTATTCACGATATCTACTTCAACACGTTCGCCAAATAAGGCATGACGGCGTTTTTTGTAAATAACTTCACGTTGCGAGTTCATTACATCATCGTATTCCAGCAATCGTTTACGTATTCCGAAATTGTTTTCTTCAACTTTCCTTTGCGCACGTTCAATTGACTTGGTAATCATCGAATGCTGAATCATCTCGCCTTCTTTCAGGCCGATTTTATCCATAATACCGGTAATGCGGTCTGAACCAAACAAACGCATCAAATCGTCTTCCAACGAAACAAAGAATTGCGATGAACCCGGATCTCCCTGGCGACCAGCACGTCCACGCAGCTGTCTGTCAACACGACGTGATTCGTGACGCTCTGTACCAATAATAGCCAAACCTCCCAATGATTTAACTTCAGGAGTTAATTTGATATCGGTACCACGACCTGCCATGTTTGTAGCAATGGTTACCATACCTTTTACCCCGGCATCAGCAACAATTTCAGCTTCGCGTGCATGCATTTTGGCGTTCAGTACATTGTGTTTTATGCCACGCATCTTTAAATACCTGCTCAGCAATTCTGAAATTTCGACTGAAGTAGTACCCACAAGTACGGGTCTTCCTACTTTATTTAATTCAACAATATCATCAACAACGGCACTGTATTTTTCGCGTTTGGTCTTGTAAACCAAATCTTCCCTGTCGTCGCGTATAATTTTACGGTTAGTTGGAATAACAACAACATCGAGCTTATAGATGTCCCATAATTCACCTGCTTCTGTTTCCGCAGTACCAGTCATCCCGGCAAGTTTATGATACATTCTGAAATAATTCTGAAGAGTAATGGTTGCAAAAGTTTGAGTAGCTGCTTCAACCTTTACATGTTCCTTGGCTTCAATAGCCTGGTGCAGTCCGTCAGAATAGCGGCGACCTTCCATAATACGTCCGGTCTGCTCATCCACGATTTTCACTTTGTTCTCAATTACTACATATTCCACATCTTTTTCGAACATGGCATATGCTTTCAGCAACTGATTAATAGTGTGAACACGTTCCGATTTAATGGAATAATTGGTAAGTAATTCATCCTTCTGCTCCAGAATGGCTTCTTTCGTAAGTTCCTTATTTTGTTCAATTTCAGCAATTTCTGAACCAACGTCAGGTAAAACAAAGAATGATGGATCATCAACGTCATCCGAAATAAGGTCAATTCCCTTATCTGTTAATTCTACCGAATTTTGTTTTTCTTCAATTACAAAGTACAGAGGATCAGTAATAATATACATCAGTTTATTATTGTCCTGCATATGATAATTCTCTACTTTGGTCATTAAGGCTTTAATACCTTCTTCGCTCAGAAATTTAATGAGCGGTTTACTTTTTGGCAAACCTTTATGAGCACGAAGAAGTAATATTACTCCCTCTTCTTTTTCTTCCTTGGTAGCGTTTGGATTATTCAGTATTCGTTTGGCATCAGACAGACACTGGTTTGCCAGATTCCGCTGAGCGGCATATAGTTTTTCTACCTTAGGCTTTAATTCTTCGAATTTCTGATTTTCACCTTTTGGAATTGGACCGGAAATAATCAACGGAGTTCGCGCATCATCAATTAATACCGAGTCAACTTCATCGACAATCGAATAATGATGTTTGCGTTGAACCAAATCCTTTTGGCTGATTGCCATATTATCTCGAAGATAATCGAACCCAAATTCGTTGTTCGTTCCATAAGTAATGTCTGCCAGATATGCTTTTCGGCGCCCGTCAGAGTTTGGCTGATGTTTATCGATACAATCAACAGTTAATCCGTGGAACTCAAAGATAGGTCCCATCCATTCCGAGTCACGTTTCGAAAGGTAATCATTTACAGTAACCAGATGTACACCTCTACCAGTTAGCGCATTAAGGAATACCGCCAATGTGGCCACCAGAGTTTTTCCTTCACCTGTTCCCATTTCCGCAACTTTCCCCTGATGTAAAATGATACCACCAATCAGCTGAACATCATAGTGAACCATATCCCAGGTCACCTGATTTCCACCGGCAATCCATTTATTTAACCAGATTGCATTTTCTCCTTCAATCAGAATACTACTTCTTGCAGCAGCCAAATCGCGATCAAAATCATTTGCTTTTACAACAACGCGCTCATTATCATTGAATCGTTTAGCAGTTGCTTTTACAACAGAAAATGCTGCCGGAAGAATTTCATTCAAAACTTCTTCCAGTTTATCTGTAATCTTTTCCTCCAGTTTATCAATTTCCAGATATATTTTTTCACCTTCCTGAATATCAGCTGTTTCTGCAAGTTCATTCAGTTCAGCAATACGATCTTCTTCCGGTTTAATCCTTTCCTGAATAAGTGCTTTTAACCTGAATGATTCAGCTCTCAATTCATCATTTGAAAGCAATTTAATGCGTTCGTATTCTTTTTTGATTAGTTCAAGAAGTGGAGCAACCTCAGTCATATCTTTGTCAGCTTTGGAGCCGAGGAACTTGCCTAGAATTTTGTTTATAAATGCCATTATCTGGGTTTTAAATGATCAAAAATTGAAAGTCACAAATGTAGTTATAATGTTTAAATGTTGAATTGGTTTTTACGATAATCATGCCATCGTGCAAATCTACTTTCTATGCGTCAAATTTGCCTTTTCATTACAAATAACTGCCAATAAATCAGTAAAAAGAATGATTCGATGTTTTTAAAAATGACAAAACCGGAATAAATAGAATTTTCGGATACAGAATTATTGAGTTACTTTTGAAGCAGAAATTGTAAATACAGATGCTATGCCTGATTTTTCAAATCAGTGTTTTGTATGCGGAAAAGAAATTGATCCGTTAAATGCTGAAAAAAATATCCTGCTCAACCTTCCAATATGTATTCATTGCATTGGGACTGATCAGGAAAAAACAGCCATTGCCGAACATTTGGATGGAATGGCCGATGGGTTTGTTTGTGGTTGTATTTAATAAAAAGGCCACTGGATAAACCAGTAGCCTTTTCTCGAAATATTAAACGCTCTTTTAGTTTTACGACTTTAATGATGCTGTCAATGTAAATCTAATTGATTTAAAGGCGTTTAAGATTTTCCCTTTCGTTCTTGAAAGCTAATATATAAGGTGCTTGTAATTATCATTTAACAAATCGGGAAGATAACTGGCGATAAGCTCCATTGCATATTCGTCTGTAACTTTATTTGGAGTTATCATCCGCTGATTTTCCATTTGCTGCTTATTTAAAACGGAGGTCGTAATAGCAGCAGGAACTTCTCTCTGTGAACTACGTATTTGTTTCACTCCAAATCCTGCGTCCGATGAAACATACATAACTTCAAAAAATTCGGAACGAACTACAAATTCCTTTTCATTTTTGTTTTTTTGTAATGTAATCGTAACTGGATTTTCATTTTCAGAATAATTGACAGTCCAAACTTTTGTAATGTTTTTGCCTAAATAGAGATTTCCAACTGGCGTAATTTCGAATTCATCGGTTCCCGAATTGGGGGTTCTGGCATTGGAAACTAAATTTGCTGAGAGTAGAGTTGCAACGGCAAGAATTGTAATCATTGTGTTTTTCATGGCTTTGAGTTTTAATGTTTAACTTGTTGTTTTCTGTTTTCTACTGGAATGAAGATCTAAATTTTTAAATGTTGCCTAATAAAATATGTTTTTCGGCAATTCCTGTTTTCTTAAAATAAGACGATCAAGTCCGAAATTCGTTACACATAGATTTTACTTTTTTTTAGCATCAATTAAATTGATTTTGACTGGATAAAAACGATTGATAAGTGTTTACAACAAAACAACATATGGAATTAGACAAACTTATCACCAACAGATTATTTGTCAGATCATTTAAAGATCAATAAGTTGACCGCAAAATAATTATAAAAATACTGAATGCTGCCAGACTGGCGCCATGAGCTGTGAATTATCAGCCATTGCATTTTGTTGTAGTTATGGAACCAAATAATCTGGCTGAACTTCAGGAAGTATACCCCAGAAACTGGTTTAGGGAAGCTCGGAAATGGTTCTCTGGGAGAATTTTACAGGCCTTTAAATTCCTGAATGTATTTTTCCAGGCGATTTAATCCTTCAATAATATTGACAAGTGAATTGGCATAGGAAAAGCGTAGGTAACCTTCACCATTTTCACCAAAGTCGATGCCGGGAGTAACTCCAACATGAGCTTTCTCAAGAATATCGAAAGCAAGCTTATAGGAATTGGATGATAGATGATGCGCATCGACAAATACATAAAAAGCTCCCGTAGGCTCAACAGCAATTTTAAAGCCCAGTTCCCGCAATCTTCCGATCATGTATTTGCGCCGTTCGTTGTATATTGTTTTCATGTGCTCAACATCTGCATCAGCATCACGAAGGGCAGCAATTCCAGCACGTTGTGCCACTGAACTGGCGCAGATAAACAAATTTTGCTGAAGTTTTTGCATCGGACGTACAAATTCGATTGGTGCAATCACATAGCCCAAACGTAGACCGGTCATGGCATATAGCTTCGAAAATCCATTCAATACAAAAGCATGGTTTGTATATTCTAAAATGGAACAAGCTCTGCCTTCATAAACCAGTCCGTGATATATTTCATCAGAAATTATATAAGGTGAAAATTCAGAAATAGATTTCAGCGTTTCTGGTGAAAGCAAATTACCGGTTGGATTCATCGGACTATTGATCATGATCGCTTTTGTCCTGTCAGTAATTGCTGAATAAATATTTTCAGGACGATACTGAAAACCATCTTCTTCAAAAACAGGTACCTTCAACATTTTAGCACCCGAAAAATTAATAAAATTTGGATAACAGGCATATCCGGGATCCGAAAGTATAATTTCATCGTCCGGATCGCAAAGAACAGATAAAACCAGTAAAATTGCCGG
Organism: Prolixibacteraceae bacterium; assembly: GCA_041736275.1. Lineage (GTDB taxonomy): Bacteria > Bacteroidota > Bacteroidia > Bacteroidales > Prolixibacteraceae > Aquipluma. The sequence goes on along the minus strand of JBGSUC010000023.1, from coordinate 122,325 downwards.
AGATGTTCCGGACGTAATCAAAATCTGATCAGGAGAAATCTGAACACCGTAATTTTTAAGATAGCTATTGCATATTTCCTGCCGAAGTTCCGGATCTCCTAAACTGTGCGTATAATGAGTACGGCCTTCTTTTAGTGCTTCTTGGCTGGCATTCAGCACACATTTCGGAATATCAAAATCTGGCTCACCAACTTCGAGATGTATAATGTTTATTCCTTGTTTTTCTAGAATTGAAGCCCGCTCAAGAACTTCCATGACGATAAAAGGAGTTATATTCTTAGCCCTGGCTGAAATCATTTTTGGTTTTTTTGAATTCGAAAGTAATCAAGAAAAGGTAAATATGAACCTATCTAAAAAAAAACACGAGCTATATCGTTTTAAAATTGAAATAGATTAATTTTACTTACTTTCAAAGGTAGAATAATATTCAAAAATTATGAAAAAGGAATTATTTATAGGTGTTTTTGTGTTGTTAACAGTTCATTTATCGTATTCTCAAACGAATACAAAACCAATTATTTCATCACAAAATTTCACTAATCAATCCGAATTATGGGAATCGATTGGAAACGGAATTTTTAATTTCCAGGCCGATGTAATGTATATTTATGGGAAAACATATGTGACTCCAATAATGCCTGATACTGAAAATCATAAACTACCGACACTGACAGAAGTCTATCTCTACCCTCTTTACAACCAATTTAAAAAGAATAATGGAGAAATTATACCCGGCTATTCGGGAGATGTTTTTCTTATTCTTAATTTTACAGCTCAGCCGATTCAGATTTATAAAAATCTGGCTACTGAAATGCGGCCATTTTCAGATATGCTTACTTTTAAAATGGATGGAACCCAACATCAGGGTAAATTACGTATTTTGATAAAGGATAAAAATCAGCTTGAAAAAATAAACAGCGTTAAGCTAAGTTTTCTTGGCTTGGTTGGAAACCGGAATGATATCGACAAAAAGATAGATTCGGATAAGATGCCTTTAATTGAAGTTAATTTTGATGAAATTACCAAATGGAAAGGAACAGGTAATATTCCATTCGAAGATTTTACCGCCATCAAAGCGTTGGTTGCTCAAGTTCATGATCAAAATAAGAAGATCTGTATTTATAATTGTCCATCATATAAAACAATTGCGGACATGATCAAATCCACGAAGGCTGATTTTATGATCACTGCTGAAGCTACACGAATGGCAGAATTCTTTTAGAAAATCAAATAATACCAATTTCTACTTTATTTTCAGGGCATATAAGCAACTTTTCCAATAATTTCGCGACCTCCGGCGTCTAAATGAATGATGTATATTCCAGGTCTTCTGCCCAAAAAATTCAGTGTCAGGCTGTTCTGTCCCACAGGTGTCACCAAAACATTCTGCTTCTTTCCGAGCAAATCGTAAACTGCAACATTTTTCGGGTCTTCAATTGTATCTACAGTTTGTACATTTAACGTTTGATTTCCATAAAATGGATTTGGATAAAAACGAGCTTCCTGTATGTTCGGGTTTGGTTCTTCAATAATCGTTGAATCATCAATATTACAGGCAATTAGCTCTGTAAGTAATGCAGATCCGTTGCCATTCAAATTCAGCGAATTATAATTGACCCAACCACTACTATTTTCAAGAAAAAAACTATTGGTGGTGTCCGATTTTCTGTCTGCCATATAAACAACCAAAGTATCTCCAACATTCATTTGTGATATGTTGTAAGAGACGAAAAAATTCCCGGAGGTTTTGACCGTACTTTTAAACGGGATATAATTCATGGCATCAGCATAAAATTTATTAATATCATATTTTTCTGAATACAATAAGGTTTCCGGATTATCGGTGCCTTCATAAACCTTAATATCAATGTAAGAATTTGCAAATGCATGATTTATTTTCACCTTGGCAATTCCTAAGGTTATACCTTGAACCTCGCAGTTTTTATAGGATTTATAAAGCTCGGCAAATTCAAATATCCCTTCAGTATTAGAACCGCTCCAATAACCATTTTGAGTTGATCCGCTTAATACCGGAATGATCGCATGAACGTCTGAATTTTTGAAATTTGTGACTGGCTTACAAAGCGTTTGTCCTGAGTTTGTTGACATTCCATCAAGCTTTTCAACGTTTGAATATATCGGATCAAGCCAAACCCTCAATTGTTTAGTTGGCTCTTTTCGATAATCCCAAGCCAAAGCAAATTTCTCAAAATAATCGTTTGTTGGCAAAACACAGGAAGCCGAACCTCCGGTAAGTGAACCTATAAACTGTTTGTTTTGGTCAAATAACGGACCTCCGGAAGAACCTTGCTCAGTAACGCCTTTTTCCCATCTAAGAATATTCCAGAAGCCAGCTGCCAGATAACTGCTATTGAATTTTGCTGTTACTGCCGGATCCTGATCGATGGAGACTTTTTTGATGTCGCCAAGAGGGTGATGAATACAAATTGATGAATTTGGAGCAACATTTTTTCGATTCCACCCTGCTAAGTACGATCTGTAATTATATGGAATTGTTGTATTTAGCCGCACCAAAGCAAAATCAAGACTGTCAAATGAAGATTTTAATGAGCTGCCCGACAAGGAACGACTGACATCTCCGTCTACTGATCCGCAATAAGGGGACTCATAATTAAATAGGAAAACGGAAGCCTGTGCTTTTATTTCACTATTTATACAATGGTATGCGGTGAGTAAAAATGGAGTACCATCCAAACCTGTATTGTTAATTAAAGTTCCTGTACAAATCTCTTTACCTTCAATTATTATGCGGCAAACAGCATCACGAATATTTTCAGTACCATTTGCAACATCACAATTTATATTCACATTGCAGGAACCAGAGATTCCAAGTGGACGGTGCGTTCCGGAAGAAACAACACCAATAAAATCGTGAGCGACCTGCGAAATCAAAAAATCACCTGGGAAACCAGCATTTAGAGGTTCTTCGTACTGCACTGTAAGCTCATCTCCCTCTAGTGGTTCAATTGCCAATACCTGATTTGAAGAGTTATTTAAAGAGGTATATGCTCCCTTTACTTCTCCTGAATTTTGGTTGATTAAGAATAATTTTGCACCTTCAGGTAAGTTGTAATGCTCCAAAATAAGGTTTAGTGAATAAGCTCCAACTGAGCGAATTCTAAGTTGCCAAATATTAACTTCTCCATCACAATACCATTTTCCGGCATTCTTTGGCGACAGAGACACATCAAAAGCGTGTGCAAAACGAAAGGGTTTAAGCAAACTTGGCTCTGATCTGCTGAACTGGCTTCTCAACTTCTGGTTATCGATAGAGGGCATAATTACCAGATCGCTATTTGCGGAAATAGATTTTAGTTTTTGAATTTGGATGGGAAATCCACCTTGCGAAATCTGTCCTTTTGCAACAAATGGTAAACAAAACAAAAGAATAACAGCGATTTGATATATCTTTCTTTTAAACATTCTTCTTTTTCAATACGAGTCAAATTTAAGATAAATTATTAATCATAGCGTGCATTCAAGGTTAAAGCGTTTAAATTTGAATCGTTAAAAGGATATAACAATGAAAGTACTAACGATGTTCGTAGAAGAATTCAGCTATCAGCCGGCCCAGAAAAATCTGGAAGATACAGTTGAAGTTACTGAAGGAAAAAATTTCTCCAAATCAATTCTGGCTTTTATTCAGGTTGAACAATCGGACGAAGAAAATGACCTTAAATCGCGTGAAAAGAAGCTTGTTAACCATCTTAAATGGGTGGCCAGAAAAAATGAAACAAATTCAATTATTCTCCATTCATTTGCACATCTGGGAGAATCAAAAGCATCTCCTGTGTTTTCAAAGGAATTATTTAATTTGGCAGAAAAAAGATTACAAAATGCAGAATATATCGTAGCACAAACACCATTCGGCTATTTTCTGGATTTAAATATTAAGGCACCTGGCTTTTCACTGGCAAGAATATGGGCAAGTTTATAGACTATGCAACTAATTAATCTACATACACATCGAATAAATACTGGGGAAAACATTCAAATTCGAAATGTTTTTGCTCAGAACTTACTTTTTTCCATACCTGATTTTCTTTTTACAGCGGGGCTGCATCCCTGGCACATTGGAAAGGTAAATGCCGAAATATGTTTAGAAGCTCTCGAACAAGCAATTATACAGAAAAACATGCTCGCTGTTGGCGAATGCGGACTGGATCGTTCGATTGGGATGGACTTTGGGGTGCAAAAACAATATTTTATTAAGCAAATCAGTTTGGCCGAAAAATATCGTAAACCATTGATTATTCATTGTGTTCGTGCTTATTCCGATCTGTTGAACCTTAAAAAGCAAATGAATTCAGGTATTCCCTGGATTATACATGGATTCAGCGGTAATTTGATTATCCTTTATAGTCTGATAAAATATGGATTCTATTTTTCAGTGGGAGAACGATTTTTAAGAGACAAATCAAAATCCGATGTTTTTCGAAAGATTCCAATAGAAAGATTATTCCTTGAAACCGATGAAAGTGAAACTTCGATCGAAAAAATTTATTTATTTGCAGCACAAATACTGAAAATTGAAGAAAGAAAGCTTATCGAAGCGATCTGCACAAATTTTATAACTCTTTTTGACGATGACAAACTGGTTGCAAAGGACTGAATTACTGATAGGAAATGAAGGAATCGAAAAGCTAAAAAATTCGCATGTTTTGGTTGTTGGATTAGGTGGTGTTGGAGCATATGCTGCCGAACAAATATGCAGAGCCGGAGTTGGAACAATGACCTTGGTTGATGGCGATGCTGTTGAAGAAACCAACCGAAACCGGCAACTTCCGGCTTTAATCAGTAATGAAGGCAGACCCAAAGCTGAAGTTCTGGCAGAACGTTTTCAGGATATAAATCCTGAAATTAAACTCAATATTTTCAACCACTATCTTGAAAATGATGAAATAGATGAACTTCTTAAAGTCGGAAATTACGATTTTGTTGTAGATGCAATTGATACACTAACTCCAAAATCTATCTTAATTGAGAAAACACTAAAAGCTGGATTTCCTCTGGTAACTTCACTGGGTGCCGGAGGAAAATTCGATCCGTCTCTGGTTGCAGTTGCCGATATTTCTAAAACTTTCAACTGCAAGCTCGCCCGTAAATTACGTAAACGACTTAACCGGGTTGGAATAAGTACTGGTTTTGACGCGGTATTTTCATCAGAAATGGTTGATATTGATAAAGTAATTACTGTTCAGGGCAAAAACAAGGCATCAACAGTCGGAACCATTTCATATATGCCACCAGTGTTTGGTTGTTTTTGTGCTTCTGTGGTGCTACGTGGATTGTTAAAATAATTTTTTCAGTACCACATACATTTTATTATTTGTATCAATCAGATAAAAAGCATTTTACCAAACAATTTCAAACCTTAATAATATTTTTTCCTGAATTCATCTAAACAAAATTCAAATAGTTTTGTCTATTAGGAAAAACTATTTATGTTTGCACTCATTAGAATCAGATTATCGAAAATGGATTATTTATCAAAATATAGCGATTTCTGTGCATCCTACTCCTTAGGATGCAATGATTCTATGATGTCTTCCATGTCTATGATAATGCGCTAGCCTTTAGGCGGTGTGATTAATCATATTGTTTGAAGGCTAAAATCAACCCAATTTTTATTTAAATTAACTTTTTAAACTTTTATCATGTCAAATTGTGTCGTACGATTTGGCGGAAACAGTTTATCAAAACTTCCTGTTCTTGAAGCTTTTGCCAGCCTCATTGCCGATTCAGGAAATGATCAGACTGTAGTTGTTTCCGCTGTTCCCGAAATACAAAAATCCATTGAGCTGGGTATCGAATTACTGGTTTCGAATTCTGCAACATCTGATCTGATTATTAATCAGATACATACCATTATACTTCAGCGTTTAAATGTATTTCAACAATCAGAACCAGATGAAAATCTGAATAAAGAATTGGAAAATCTGCATAATTTATTGAAAGGCATTGAATTTACTGGTGATTTTTCATTGCCCCTTAAAGATCAGGTAATAAGCTACTCCGAACGAATTACTTCAGGAATACTTCATTTATTTCTGAAAAAAAATCAAATCAATTCAAATCTGGTTTATCCTGAAGATATTGGATTAACCGTGACTGAGGAATTCGGAAATGCAAGCATATTGTTTGATGAATCAAAGCGAATAACAAATTTACTTTCAAAAGGAATAAATCTGATTTCAGGTTCATATGGTATTTCATTGAGTGGTAAAATTGCGCGACTGGGAAAACGGTCGGCTGATTATGCCGCAGCAGGCATTACCCGTCTTACCAATGCAGACTCACTTCAGATTTGGGAATTGGATACAGAGTTCAGGACTTCCGATTCAGAATTTATTGTTGGATCGAAGCTTATTCCCCGATTGACGTATGCAGAAGCGTCAGAATTATCGTATTTCAGCGAACATTCCATTCATCCAAGGATTGTTGAGCCTTTAATTGCCAATCACATTCCAATTCATGTATACAGACTAATCAATAATGGAAAGGAGTTGACTACAATCATTAATTCAGAAACGTTTGTATCGCCTAATGTGGTAAAAAGTGTTGTACATACCAACGAAATAGCAGTGCTTAAACTAAATGGGCCGGGAGTTGGTTTTAAACCTGGTATTCTGGCTAAAGTAACAACTGCATTTCATCAATCGTCTATCAATATCCGATCGGTTATTACTTCGCAGGTAAGTATCAATATTATCCTGAATAAAAGTGAAATTGAAAGGGCACGAAAAATATGCAATCAGCTACAGCTTAGTTCTGTTAGCGAAATTATTATTGAAGATCAGGTGTCGCTTATCGCAATTATCGGACATGGGATGCAACAGCATCATGGTGTATCGGCAAAACTATTTACTGCCGTTGCACTGCACAAAATTAATGTTTTACTAAGTGGTTCAGGAGCTTCAGATCTTGTCAGCTATTTAATAGTCGATCAGAAAGATACAAGAAAAGCACTCACAGAAATTCATAAAATATTTTTTAATGCTATTAATTAATCCTAAAAATAACAACAATGACAGAACGTAAATTACATTTCGAAACACTGCAATTACATGCAGGACAACAGGTTGATCCAACAACAAATTCAAGGGCCACCCCTATTTACCAAACTTCGTCGTATGTATTTAAAAATGCAGAACATGCTGCAAATTTGTTTGCACTAAAAGAATTTGGGAACATTTATACCCGAATCATGAATCCGACTACCGATGTATTCGAACAGCGAATTGCCGCACTCGAAGGAGGAGTTGCTGCATTGGGAGTTGCATCCGGACATTCAGCCCAATTTTTAACTTTTACAAACATTATGGGGATCGGCGATAATTTTGTCAGTTCACCATATTTGTATGGAGGTTCTTACAACCAGTTTACGGTAACGTTTAAGAAGCTTGGTATCGAAGCCCGTTTGGCAAAAGATCTGAGCATTGAATCATTCGAAAAGCTGATTGACGAAAACACGAAAGCTATTTATCTGGAAACCATTGGTAACCCGGGCTACGTAATTCCCGATTTTGATGCTTTCGGTGCATTGGCAAAAAAATATGATATCCCATTTATTGTTGATAATACTTTCGGTGCAGGTGGTTACCTGTTTCGTCCACTAGAACATGGTGCAAACATCGTAGTTGAGTCGGCAACCAAATGGATTGGAGGTCATGGAACAACTATTGGCGGAGTAATTGTTGACGGCGGTAACTTTAACTGGGGAAATGGCAAATTTCCGGGATTTACAGAGCCTTCAGAAGGTTATCACGGATTGAAATACTGGGATATCTTTAATTTTGATGGTCCGTTTGGAAATATCGCTTTCATCATCAAAGCCCGCGTTGAAGGACTTCGTGACATTGGCCCTTCTCAGAGCCCATTCAATTCGTTTCTATTGTTACAAGGACTAGAAACGCTTTCATTACGCATGGAGCGACATATTCAAAACACGTTGGCTCTGGCTAAATGGCTCGAAAATCACCCCAAAGTTGAAAGTGTCAATTATCCAGGGCTTAAATCTAGTCCTTCATATGAACTGGCTCAGAAATACCTTCTAAATGGAGCCGGAGGTGTGCTTTCTTTTGATGTGAAAGGCAATAAGGATGCAGCGGTGAAATTGGTCGAAAACCTAAAGATCGTGAGCCATCTGGCCAATGTTGGCGATGCAAAAACGCTAATCATACAGCCTTCGGCAACAACACATCAGCAATTGTCTGATAAAGCTCAACTTGCGGCAGGCGTTTATCCATCGTCTTTACGCGTATCTGTCGGTCTCGAGCACATTGATGACATAATTGCTGATTTTGAACAAGCCTTAAATCAAATTAATTAATTTTGTAATCATTAATCCTGAATTTCAGTCTTCGTTCTGAAGTTCAGGATTTAATTTCATATAAATTACTGATATTATGCCTATAAACGTTCCTGATCAATTACCTGCAATAGAACTGCTTCAGAAGGAAAATATTTTTATCATGGACGAATCACGTGCATCGCATCAGGATATCCGTCCGTTAAAAATTATCATTGTCAATCTGATGCCCATAAAAATAACCACTGAAACAGACCTAATTCGGTTGTTATCGAATACCCCGCTGCAAATTGAAATTGATTTTCTGAGAATGAAAGGCCATGCATCAAAAAACACTCCGGATGTACACATGAAAGCCTTTTACAAAACTTTCGACCAGTTAAAAGGCAAAAATTATGACGGAATGATTTTCACCGGAGCACCGGTTGAATTGTTGCCATTTGAAGAAGTGACATATTGGAAAGAACTGACAGAGATCTTCGAATGGTCGAAAATTCATGTAACCTCGTCACTTTTTATTTGCTGGGCAGCTCAGGCCGGTTTACATCATTTTTATGGCATTCCGAAATATCCTTTGAATAAAAAAATGTTTGGAGTTTTTCGGCATCGAAATCTGAACGATACCTTACCTATTTTCAGAGGATTTGATGACGAATATTTTGTACCTCACTCACGTCATACAGAAATTCATGAAGAAGATATTGACAAGGTATTCGAACTCAGTATTGTATCGAGGTCGGATGAATCAGGAGTAAATATGGTAATGACCCACGATGGTCGGCAGTTCTTTGTTACCGGTCATTCCGAATATTCGCGATATACGCTTGATACAGAATACAAACGCGATTTGAAGAAAAAGGTACCGATCGAAATTCCGGCGAACTATTATCCGGAAGATAATCCGGATAAAGAACCATTAATGAGATGGAGAGGTCATGCCAATTTACTGGTTTCCAACTGGCTGAATTACTATGTATATCAGCAAACCCCATACAATCTTGATAGTTTGTGTTTTGATATTTAAAAAACTATTTACTGGCAAATCGATTATTTAATCCTCGTAAATTGGAATTGTTTATTTAGTTTTGATTCATTCCTTAAAAAGAACAGATGTATAAGTGGGACGAGAAATACAGTGTTGGAATTCAGTCTATTGACAATCAGCACAAGGAATTATTTAATCATTTAAACAATCTGCTTAATGCTTTGAAACAGGGTCAGGCAAGCCATATAACTGCGCAGATTGTTGCTGAGTTGGAAAAATATACACGTATTCATTTTCATAAGGAAGAATACTTTTTCCATCTCTTTAACTTTTCAGGTTCCAAAACGCACATTGCTGAACATCAAATGTTTATTCAAAAAATGAATAAACTTAAATCCGAATTGAAATCTGGAAATATTTCTTCAACGCTTGATTTACTCGGTTTCTTAAAAGAATGGATTGAACATCATGTTTTGGTAGTTGACAAGGAATATTCGGAATGCTTTCGGCAAAACGGGCTCAAATAATTTGATATTAAAAATAACCGAAAGTTATTTCTTAATAATCCTGAATTCTGTCCTTCTGTTTAACGCTCTGCCTTCAGCAGAATCGTTTGAGCTAACTGGTCTTGTTAGACCGTATCCGCTAAAATTCATCCGCAGCTCATCAATTCCACTTTTAACCAAATATTTATACACTTCTCTTGCCCTTGATTCAGAAAGTTTCTGATTCATTTCTTCACTTCCAACATTATCGGTATGCCCATCAATTTCAATGACCAAAGTTTTATTAACATTCAGAAAATCAGTCAATTTTTGCAGTTCCACCTTTGATGCCGGCAAAAGTTCGTAGGAGGCCGTATTAAAGAATATATTCCGAAGAATTACAGATCCACCAACTTGAATCTTCTTCATTTTAATTTCAAGAATCAGTGGATCCATGATTTCTTTTTTCTCTTTTAGTTGAAAATTATCGGAATAAAACAAATAACCTTCTTTCGACACATTAAAAGCATACTCCTTCCCGAGAGGAAGGCACATCAGAAATTCACCCTTTTCCCAGCATGATTCACCACGAATCTTCGACGTTGTATTATCCAAATCAGTCAATTCAACTTTAGCACAAATCGGAGCGCCCGTATCTTCATCGACAATCTTGCCTTTTATATATGAAACTGGCGACGGACGCGCATCCTGATATAATCCAAAAGAATAGATATCCATTCCTTTTGAACCCGGTCGGTCGGAAGAATAATAGGCATTTTTTCCTGCGGCATCAACAACTAAGCCTTGCTCATCCTTAAACGAATTAATTGGGTATCCAATATTTTGTGGAACAGACCATGCTGAATCATTTTTTTGCCGGCAATAAAATACATCAAAACCACCCATTCCAGGCCAATAATCGGAAGCAAAATAGAGTGTTTTTCCATCAGAATGAATAAAAGGAGATATTTCGTTTCCCGGAGTATTTACCGAGTCTCCCAGATTAACCGGATTTCCCCATATTGGTGTTCCCCATTCAGAAAACCCCTTTAAATTGCACTTCCAAATATCCATTCCTCCTTTTCCTCCTTTTCGGTTACTTACAAAATACAAAGATTCTCCATTAGCTGTTATTGATGGTTGCGATTCCCATGCCGGAGAATTTACTGGTTCTCCGGCATTTAGAGGTACGGACCAATCGCCTCCCTTATTTCTGGAAAAGAATATATCACAACTACCCATACCTTCATTTCTATTACAAGCAGTAAAAAAAAGAAGTTTCCCATCGGTGGAAATGGTTTGTGCACCTTCATTATATTTCGTGTTAATCGATGCCAGGGGCTTACTGGGTTGCCAGATATCATTTTCCAACTGAGAAGTGTAAAAATCTTCCTGAGCAAGGGCAAGTTGTGCTCCGGAAGTTGAGTTAGCTCCAACAAGACGAGTGAAGATAATCGTTTTGCCATCAACAGTAATGCTTGGCCAGTATTCATCATCGTCAGAATTTATATTATCACCCAGGCGGATAGATTTAAACGGAACAGGATGCTTTAATAGGGTAACTGCTCCCAAACATTTCTTCATATTTATATGAGCCTTGGAAACAAACTGAGTACTTTCATCTACCCTACTCAGGTAATTTTGATATGCATCGTAAGCATTTTGGTATTTGCCTGAACGATAATATGCATTTCCTAATACATAATACAACTTTGGATTCCTTTCCGGATCTATTTTAAGAGCAGATTCGATGGATAGTATCTGGGGGGCAACAGAATCCAACTCCTGAAAAATATCTGATTTTAAAAGATATACATCTAAAAAGCAAGAATCTAACGTTAAAACATGATCCAGTATCCCTAAAGATTTACTGAACTGACGATTTTCGTATGCATATTTTGCCTGCTCAAAAAGTTTTTGGACTTTCTTTTCCGTCTGAAAAGAGCCCTGCCCGTTAACCATACTGCCAATCAGAAGAAATAAGAAAACCAAATAGAGTTTCATCATTGACGAATTTAAGACTAATTCCAGTTTTTTTCTTTATATGGGAACTTTTAAATCATTTTTATCGTATTTAATTTCATTTTCCGTATAAAGTATAATAATCCAATTACTGGGAATTCTAGAACTGAAAATTTATTTTTTCAGCAAAAGACTTGAATATTAATTTATTTTTCATAGTTTAACGAACGAATATTATCACATATTATTAACTTTTAAAATTTTAATTATCAAACTTTTAGTTTTTTGCGATGAAAACAAACAAGAATCTGAAAATCACAAAAAAAGGTAGCGATCCTTTAAAATCAGATGGAGATGCTATTAAAAACGCTAAATTACAGAAGGATAAGGGCTCTAAACGAAGATTATCTATTTACGATGATTTTGAGGATGAAATTTCTGATGAACTTGATTATAAATACAGCAGCGATCAATTTGATGAAGAATAATAGAGAAAAGAAATAATTCAAATGCAGTCCCAGGGGCTGGCATTCTTACAAAATAAACAAAGGACCAGTAATTGCTGGTCCTTTCTAATTTTATCACTTTGTGTTTATTATATCTAACTTTTCGATAGTTCCATAATAGCTAATCCATCTTCTGTTTTTGAAATTAATTTTAAGATCAGCATAACCTTCCAATCCCGCAGTAAGTATTACACTATAAGTATCTTCCGAGTCTGATAATTCGATATCAAAAGTAAATAACTTCTTCTTTTTATTCCATTTACGGTCAATGCTTGTCGCCATCAAATCGAACTTCACACCACCGCTTCCACCGTAAGGAGCAGAATAAGCAACTCCGTAATATGGCAAATAAGCTTTAATGTGAAGACTGTCAAATACCATATCATAATTCGCCGAAAGATTATTGAAATTTCCCAATTCAGAATTAGCTGACTGTGCAACAAACCGAAATCTTCCGTTTTGAATTAACTGAGCCATTTCCAATTGTTCTTTCGCTTTTTTAGCCTTTCTGTCAACTGGTTGAAAACCGGAAACACCAAGAAAAATAACAAGTAAACCAAGTATGCTTAGATTTTTCATTTTAATCTTTTATTTTACATTGATTTAATTCAAAAATGTGCACCAGAAATTTAAGAAACCACAAAAACGTTTTCACATTTATTTACGATGACAATACATGTGGGTTACTAAAATATCTGAAATTAAACACATCGAAAAGAACTCACATGTATGCTACAATCTTTATTCCAGACTAATGATCAAAAGGAAAAAGAATTGTTACTTTTTTAGATAATCACTGATTAAAACAGTTTTTCTTTCATATGAGTAAGCTGAGAAATACCCCAGAGCTCCATTACTGAAATTACTATTTGGATTTGTGGGAGAGGCCGATTGTATTATTTCGGTACCGGAAATGCTTTCAAGCGTCAGAAAGTAGTCGTAGGCAGCTTTATCGATCGATTGTAGTTCAACAGTCAAAGTATCAGTTTCTTTAAATACAACTGCACGTTGTCCAATGCCTATTGCTTTGCCATCAAATAATTTATCCGAATAAAGTGAGATTTCGCCATTTTCTTCATATGGCTTGCCATTTACATAATACTTGAGCCGGTAATAATTAGCAATATTTAATGGATCTCTGATATAGCAACTAACTTTGTACCCACTGTCGAAGAATCCGAATCCATCAAAATAAGAAAAATCCAGATCAACAATCGGAACCGATTCATTAAGATATGAACTGGCAGAATAGGTAATTCCTTCATATTCAACATCGATTGTATACCAGGAATCAGCAGCAGCAAATGTTTTTTCCAATTTATAAACTCCGGGTGAAGTTTCCTTATAATATCTTTGTTTTCCAGACTCGCTTTTTATACTTACAATAGCTCCGGAAACTAAATTATCAGTTTCTTTGGCAAAATAAGGTAATGTTTTTGAAATCAGCACTATAAAAGGATCTTTATTGTTTGTAATTGTTGCCTCTATAACGAGTGCTTCTTTCGATTCGGATAAATCAAATTCAATCACCTTTTCGCACGATGGTAAAAAGATCAGAAACATAAAACAAGCCGATATATAAATACTCTTTTTCAAGCAGTTTCAAAATTTAAATCGATAACTAACTGATGGTATAATTTTAAACAATGAAATTTGAACAGCCTCTGTCTGATCAGGATTATCTTTGTTTTGCCGGAAGGAGATAAAATATGCATTCTCTCTTCCATATGCATTATAAACCGAAAAATTCCAACTCGATTCGTATTTTAAAGATCGTTTTCGTATCCACGTTAATCCCAAATCAAGCCGGTGATAATCGGGCATACGATAACCGTTTCGCTGCGTGTAATAACTGACAACCATGCCATCTATAACATACTTACCATTCGGGAAAGTTACAGCATTTCCGGTATTATACACCCAGGTTGCCGACAATTTTAACTTCCGGCTCAAATCGTACATGGCAACAATTGAGAAATCGTGTTGACGATCTTGTCGCGCCGGAAAAGCATTTCCATTATTAATCTGGTCAAACTGCCGCATTGTTTTCGACCATGTATAACCAAGCCAACCCGTTAGTTTCCCGTAGTTTTTCTTGAATAAAAATTCAGCACCGTATGCCCAGCCACGTCCAAAAACCAGTTCTGCTTCGACTGTTGAATTAAAAACTAAATCGGCTCCGTTACGATAATCAATTTGGTTTTGAAGATTTTTATAATAAACCTCAAAAGACGATTCGAATAAATTATTCTTACTATTCCTGAAATATCCAACAGACCACTGGTCCGAAATCTGAGGCTTCACATTGTCGCTTGTGGGTAACCATACATCGGTAGGTGTGGACGAGGTTGAATTGGATAGCAAATGAATAAACTGATATATACGGTTATACGAAGCTTTAATCGCAGATTGATTATCAAGTTTATAATTCAGAGCCAATCGTGGTTCCGGACCGCCTTGCGTTTTAACCCATTTAAAATGATCGTAGCTGGTGGTTTTAGTTAGTTCGGCATCCGCATTGAAAGTGTAAAAATCGCCTGGACCAACATTCGAAAATAATGCCAGTCGCAATCCATAATAAACTTGTAATTGAGACGATATTTTTTGGCTGTTTGAGATGTAAAAAGAACTTTCTAGCGCATGACGGGGTCGCACTGCCAGCGAATTATAAAGGCTTCCGGGAGCTGCTTCGATCTCTCCGGGAACAATTTTATGATTGATCAGATTTGCACCAAATTTCAAGGTATTTTTAGCATTTAAATACCACCCAAAGTCCTGTTTCAAATTAAAGTCCTGTATTATTGAGCCTAAAACAACATCGTTATTACCTGCAATGTCTATTTGGTAAGAATAGTTACTAAAAATTAACGAACTGTTTGAGAATAACTTTTCACTAAAAGTATGATTTAGACGTACTGTTGCTGTTTTACTACCCCAGTCAAATCCAAACTGGTCCTCTAATCGGAACTTGTCGCGCCCCAAATACCCTGAAATAAACAATCGGTTCGTTTTATTTATTTTAAAGTTCGTTTTCATGTTGATGTCATAAAAATACAACTGCGCATCACGAATGTCCTTATCATTAGCAAATTGCAGGAATAAATCAGCGTAAGTTCGCCGGGCGCTCACCATAAATGAACTCACATCTTCTTTTATTGGACCTTCAAAACTCAGGTTCGACGATATTAAACCAACATTTCCTGTTGTTTGATATTCCTGCATATTCCCTTCCTTCATCCTGATATCCAATACTGAAGATGCCCTTCCACCATACTCTGCAGGAATTGAGCCTTTCAGCAAATTAGCATCGCGAATCGCTTCAGAATTAAAGACGGAAAAGAAGCCCAGCAAGTGAGATGCATTGTAAACCGGTGCTTCGTCAAGAAGAATCAGATTTTGATCCAATCCGCCGCCACGCACATAAAATCCGGTATTCCCCTCTCCTGCCTGCTTTATTCCGGGCATTAACTGCAAAGTTTTAATTAAATCGCGCTCGCCAAAAAAAACAGGAATATTTTCGATTTGCTTTGGGTTAATTTTCACAGTACCCATTTCGACCGAACTTATATTTCTATCGGCGCGCTCACCTCTCACATTAATATTCTCCAATTCATAACTAACTTCCTTCATTTTAAAATTAATAATATTATTCGAATGAAGTTTAATGGCAATAAACTGATTTTCATAACTAATCAACCTTAAAGCGATGTTATAATCGCCTTCAGGAATAGTAATAGAATAGAAGCCATATGCATTGCAAATCGTTGAATAGTTAGTATTCGTGACAGAAACCACTGCTCCGGCCAGATCCTCACCGCTTGAATCATCAGAAATCGTTCCGCTCAAAGTATATTTTTGCTGAGAAAATGTGCTATTGACCAGAAATAAAAGACATATAAAAACTAATATCCTACAAAAACTCATATAATCGTAAAAAGGTCTTTAAATATAAACTTATTCCGGCTGGAAAGGGAATTCAAATTCCGAAACAACAAGTTTTTTTGCTTTTTTAACCTTTTTTGATGCCATAAATTATTGAAAATTACGTAGAAAAGGAAGAATATCTGAAAGTCATTTTCTAGTAAAAGATTATTAGTACTTTTAAACTTTAAAACCGATTAAAATGAACCAAACAATACAACTTACACTCCCTTCAGGTTTTGGTCAGACTGTCAGGAAATTTGGGACTCGCGATGCTCTTTCCTTTGTGGGGGAAAAAACCTTATCATACAATGAGTTAAATCAGAAAATAAATGCTCTGATCAGCTTGTTGGAAGAACTTGAGATTCAACCGGGCGATAAAATTGCCATTCTAAGTACAAATATGCCTAATTGGGGAATTGCATATTTTGCTGTTACTTTTATGGGAGCAGTTATAGTGCCATTATTGCCAGACTTTCTGGCTACAGAAATAGAAAATATCATCAATCATTCAGAAGCCAAAGCTATTTTTGTATCCGAAAAACTTGCAACAAAACTTGAATCATTAAGCCTAAATGCTTTGATTCACTATATAAAAATGGAGGATTTTACTGTTACACAGACTGTCGGGCAAACTCCAGTATACAATTCAGAAAAGACTTACTCGAAACAATATAGTGTTTCTGAAGACGATTTGGCAGCTATTATTTACACCTCAGGAACTACGGGTAACTCAAAAGGTGTTATGCTAAGTCACAAAAATATTTGCATAACCGCAGAGCAGGCACTGAGCGTCAGAGCAGTTAGCGAAAACGACCGCTACCTTTCCATTTTGCCACTGTCGCACACTTACGAAAACAGCCTTGGTTTTGTAATGCCAATGCTCAGGGGTTCATGCATATATTATCTTGGTAAACAACCAACTCCATCGGTATTACTTCCAGCATTACTCGAAGTAAAACCAACCATGATTTTTACTGTCCCTTTAATTATTGAGAAGATTTACCGAAATAGGATACTACCAACTTTCATGAAAAAATGGCCTGTTCGGCAATTGTATAAGGTACCGTTTATACGAAAAAAATTAAATTCGCTGGCTGGTAAAAAGCTAATGGAAACATTTGGAGGAAAGCTGGAATTTTTTGGAATTGGCGGTGCAAAACTCGATAGAAATGTCGAAAAGTTCCTGATTGAAGCTAAATTTCCTTACAGCATTGGCTATGGCTTGACCGAGACCGCACCGCTTTTAGCTGGAATGAAAGTTTTTAAGTCTCGTTTGCAATCTACAGGTCCTTCAATCGCAGGAGTTGAGTTAAAGATTAATGATCCAGATATAAAGAATGGAGAAGGCGAAATCTGGGCAAGAGGAGCCAATGTCATGAAAGGCTATTACAAGGAACCTGATATAACTGCTGAGGTTATATCTCCTGAAGGATGGTTTAAAACCGGCGATTTAGGCAAATTCGATAAAGATGGATATCTGTACATTAGGGGTAGGCTAAAAAACATCCTTATCGGAGCTAGCGGCGAAAATATTTATCCTGAAGAAATTGAATCTGTAATCAATAATTATCCAAATGTACTTGAATCGCTGGTCATTCAGCAAAAAGGAAAAATTGTAGCACTCGTGCATTTTAATCTCGAAGAACTTCAGGCTAGCTATAATGAGTTGGTTGAAAAAGGTTCTCAAATGGCTGAACAGAAAATGAATGAGTTGATAAAAGAACTTCAAAACTACATAAATCAAAACGTAAATAGATTTTCTCAAGTACAAATGATATTGGTTCAACCTGAACCTTTCCAAAAAACAGCAACACAGAAAATTAAACGATTTTTGTATAGTTGATTTGGAACTTCACAATTTGAATTGTTACGGATAATTTATTGAATAACAGACTTATCTTATTCGCTTTGTGATTTATAATATCTCCGGAAAAGCACTTTTTTCAAATCGCGAAAAATAACCTGGTGAGCCAAAACTTCAAGATCGTTGTAATGCGGCAACTCCCTGTGAGCTTTGGCAATTTCACTCTCTGTAATATCAACCTGATACAAAACAGCCATCAAACGACTATAATCACGATCGAGATAAACAGAAATCTGGTTAATTAACTGCTCGTGCAGCTCATTGTATGCATTTTCCACATTTCCTGAAAAGGTAATTTCGATGCCAAACATCCCAAAATCTTTCATGATCTGATCGGCCGTTTCCCGAACAATATCAGCCTTATTCAGGAAAAACTCGATGTTATTATTTTGCAGGTTTACTAAATCCATAATCAGGTTTTTTAACCACAGAGTATACAGAGGAAAAGCAGAGGACTCCGAGGCTTATATTTGAAAGCTTAAGATAGATAAAAAATCGATCCCTTTTCTGATTTTACAGACTCCTTGCACTTTGCGCCATGTCTAGTGTAAATTAAACTGCAAATCGCTTAAATTCCTGTATATTCCGTTTTGAACCTGTATCAGTTCTGCGTGAGTTCCTTTTTCCACCAGTTTCCCATGTTCCATAACCAGTATCTGATCCGCTTTCCTAACTGTAGACAAACGATGAGCAATAACAACGGAAGTTCTACCAGTCATAAGTTTCTCCAAAGCATCCTGAACCAAACGTTCCGATTCAGAGTCGAGCGAAGAAGTTGCTTCGTCCAGAATCAGAATTTTAGGATCTTTCAACACAGCTCTGGCAATGGCAATCCGCTGACGTTGTCCGCCGGAAAGCTGAGTTCCACGTTCTCCAACCAAAGTATCCAGCCCCTCAGGAAAACGGTTGATAAATTCCATCGCATTGGCCTTTAATGCTGCCGCGGTAATTTCTTCATCCGATGCCCCGATATGGCCATAAGCAATGTTTTCGCGAATAGTTCCACCAAACAGGAAAATATCCTGAGGAACCAGTGCTATCTGACTTCGAAGCGCTGACAGCGAAAAATCCCGGCTATCCTTTTCGTCGAAAAGAATGGCTCCGGAATTCGGATCATGCAAGCGAAGTAACAATGAAGCAATAGTTGATTTTCCGGCACCGCTGGCACCAACGAGTGCAACCATCTGGTTTGGAAAAATCCTGACATCAATATGCTTTATTACTTCCTCTTCTGGGCGCGAAGGATAGGCAAAGGTTAAATCTGCAAACGCAATCGCACCCTTCAACTCCTCTGGTTCAGTAAGTTGTTTGATTTCCCGAATATCTTCTTCTTTTTCATTGAAAATGGCAAATAAGTCTTCTGTTGCGCCAATAAACTTCTGAATACTGGCATAAACAGTTGCCAATCCACCGATAGTTCCGCCAACAAATGCAGAATAAATTACAAACGAAAATAAATCACCGGCAACCAACTCCCCATTTGCAAGCAGGCTCGAACCCTTCCATATTACAGCCACTAATGCGCCAAAAAGTCCAAAAACAATAAATGCAGAAAAAGCACCTTTATATTTTCCACTTAAAATTCCAACCAGTGCAATTTCTTCTGTTTTTTTTCGGTAACGGGCAATTTCAAAGTATTCGTTTGTATAGGATTTCACACTTTGAATTCCCTGCAGTGTTTCTTCAACAATGGTATTCGATTCTGCAACCTGGCCTTGTACCTGTTTCGAGAATTTTCGGATAAATTTTCCGAAGAAACGTGCCAGGATCATGATTCCAGGCAATACAGCCAACATAAATAGTGTCAGTTTTAACGAGGTGATGGCAAGTAAAGTTATTCCACCAATAATGATTATAATTTGCCTGATAAATTCGGCCATGGTGGTCGTAAGCGTTTCCTGGAGCAAAATAATATCCGAAGAAATACGGCTGTTCAACTCTCCTACCCTACGTTGATCGAAAAATTTCAATGGCAACTTAATCAGGTGATTGTAGGTATCCTGTCTCAAAAAAGCCAATGTTTTTTCTGTCACATTTACAAAAAGCACAATACGAAAATAGGAAAATACCGATTGTACAAGTAGTACAACACCCAACAAAAGCGCTATTTGGTTTATACTGTGAGCTGCAACTTCCTTATTTCCTGAATTTACCAGTTCACCAAGCAACTTAGGAAATGCCAGACTTGCTAAACTCGATCCCAAAAGAAAAAACATTCCAACAAAATATTCTTTTTGAAAAGGTTTGAGGTAACGGTATAATTTAAATGCGTTGCGAAGTCCATCGCGGGTTATTTTCTTCTTTTCAACTTCACTCATCGGAACAAATTTGGTTTCTTTTTACAGGCAGATAAACAGTCCAGATGATAATGTGTTCATATCAAATTGGCACCAAAAGCAAGCGGGTGACTTTTGGTCACCCGCTTATAATCTTTTTCTATATTTTCAGAAAGCTTACAACTGCTTAAAGAAGTCGTTTCCCTTGTCATCAACTATAATAAATGCAGGGAAATTCTCGATCTTTATTTTGCGGATGGCTTCCATTCCAAGCTCTTCAAAATCAACAATTTCAACCGATTTAATACTTTGTTTGGCCAAAATTGCGGCTGGTCCTCCGATTGATCCAAGATAGAATCCACCATGCTTTTTGCAGGCATCAGTTACCTGCTGGGTACGGTTTCCCTTAGCAACCATAATCATTGAACCTCCGGCACTCATGAATGAATCAACATATGGATCCATACGTCCTGCGGTCGTTGGTCCAAAACTTCCGGAAGCCATTCCTTTCGGGGTTTTTGCCGGGCCGGCATAATAAACCGGATATTTTTTCATGTATTCAGGCATTGGCTGACCGGCATCCAACATTTCTTTCAGACGGGCATGAGCCATATCGCGTGCTACAATTAATGTTCCTGAAAGATTCAGCCGGGTTTTGATCGGATATTGAGATAGAATTCTCAGCACATCTTCCATCGGTTGATCCAAATCAATATCAACAGCAGGAGTCATAGAAGGAGCTATTTCAGGAAGGAAGCGGGCAGGATTACGTTCCAGTTCTTCCAGAAAAATACCATCTTCGGTGATTTTTGCTTTTATGTTGCGGTCTGCTGAGCAACTTACCCCGATTCCAACCGGACACGAGGCAGCGTGACGCGGCAAACGAACCACTTTTACATCATGCACAAAGTATTTACCACCAAACTGAGCACCAATGGCACTGTCCTGGCAAATTTTTTCAATCTTCTTTTCCCATTCCAGATCACGGAAAGCCTGTCCGCCTTCGTTTCCTTCAGTTGGCAAATGATCGAAATAACCGGCAGATGCTTTTTTAACCGTTGCAAGAGTTGATTCGGCCGAAGTTCCGCCAATGACAAGTGCCAAATGGTACGGAGGACATGCCGAAGTTCCCAGATCGCCAATTTTTTCTTTGACAAATTTGGTTAGGTTTTCTTCAGTTAGCAAAGATTTGGTTTGCTGGTACAAGTATGTTTTATTTGCTGAACCACCACCTTTGGTAATGAACAGAAACTCATAGGAATTACCTTTTTCAGCATAAATATCAATTTGTGCTGGAAGATTATTTCCTGTATTTTTTTCGTCGAACATATTCAAGGCAACAACCTGAGAATAACGAAGGTTGCGATCCTGATAAGTTTCAAAAATACCTTTTGACAGAAATTCTGCGTCGTTCACTCCGGTGTAAACATCTTCTCCTTTTTTACCAAGAACAATGGCTGTTCCGGTATCCTGACAAGTTGGTAACTCGCCTTCCGCAGAAACAACCTGATTCATCAACATGGTATGAGCCACAAACCGATCGTTATCCGTAGCTTCCGGATCTTTGAGAATATCTGCCAGTTTTTCGAGATGAGCCGCACGCAAATAGAATGAAACATCAGCAAATGCTTCTTTGGCCAGTAATTCCAGTCCTTCAGGAGCGACTTTCAGTATTTTACGGCCTTCAAACTCTACGGTCGAAACATAATCTTTGGTAAGCAAACGATACGTAGTTGTATCTTTCTTAATTGGAAATGGTTTTTGATAAGTGAATTTTGCCATTTTATTGTGCTGTAAATGAGTGAGTGATTAATTAAAACTGATATTCAGATGTAAAATCTGAAACGGTAACAAATATAATCAATCCGTCAGGATAAACCGACAAAAAAGGAAATCCTTCCTTTAACATGGCGAGTTTTAACACAAAATTCAGAAGTGAATATAGTTCCTGAAATTACCATAAGTGTGCTAACCAAATAATCGGATAAGAGGAACAATCAGAAATATTATATATTTGTCTAATTGATCAAAAAACAGGTTGCATACTGCGTTCTGTCATTCTGAAAACTAATAATTTTAAAATGAAATTTCTAAATCTGAAAACTATCCTTCAAAGCCGGTTTGGAGGCATACTTGTTCTTTACATTGTTTTTATTTTCATATCGTTTGTTAGTCGTAGTGTTTTGTTATTCATGTCGATTAGCGAGGTGAACATAAATCCAATTAATTTGATTCTTGTCTATGGTGCAGGGTTTTTCATGGATACGGTTGCTTATTCGTATTTTATGATACCGTATGTCTTGTTTCTGACTTTCGCTCCTGACTGGTTTTTTAATTCGCTGGTTCACAAAATAGCTGCCTTTCTAATTTATTTTATTACATTCTATATCCTTTTATTCAATGGAGTCTCGGAGTACTTCTTCTGGGAAGAATTTGGTGTACGGTTCAACTTTATTGCAGTCGATTATCTGGTTTATACTACCGAGGTTTTAGGAAATATCAAAGAGTCATACCCACTGCCGATACTCATTTCAGCGATTTTGGCATTAGATATTTTGCTGATGATTTTTATTCTAAAGAAAAAGTATTTATCCATTTCATTTGCAAGTAAAAGCAAATTTAAAACAAGGCTTTTAGTTGGATTTTGTTTGCTTATGCTTCCGGTTTTATCGTTTCTAACGATCAAAAACACAAGCGTTGATATTACTAAAAACAGGTATAACAACGAGTTGGCAAAAAATGGGATTCATTCGCTTTTCTCAGCCTTCCTAAATAATGAACTTGACTACGAAACGTTTTATGCTACCCGAAATAATGAAGATAATTTCAAGGTATTGCATCAATTACTCAAAAGCGAAAACAGTGCATACCTGAGCGATCAACCATTTGATATCTCAAGAGAAATTACCAATTCAGGAGACGAGAAAAGGTACAATGTGGTATTTATCACCGTAGAAAGTCTGAGTGGTGAATTTATGCGCTTTAAGGGAAGTAAAAGAGGTGATATTACACCTAATCTGGATAATTTAGCCGATAGTTCGCTTTTCTTTAATAACCTTTATGCAATAGGTACACGCACCGTTTATGGCCTGGAAGCATCAACTTTGGGGGCTCCGCCAAAGCCCGGACAAAGTGTGGTAAAACGTCCGAATAACGAAAATATGTTTGCTGTCGGACAAATTTTCAAAGAAAGAGGTTATGATCTGAAATATATTTATGGTGGTTACGGATATTTCGATAATATGAATTATTTCTTTTCGAACAATGGTTACGAAATTGTAGACAGAAATCAACTAAAAGAAGAAGAAATAACCTTCGCCAATGTCTGGGGTGTCTGTGATCAGGATCTTTTTAGCCGGACACTTGTTGAATGTGATAAATCATTCGCAAACGGTAAACCTTTTCTCAATCATGTGATGACTACTTCCAATCACCGTCCTTATACTTATCCTGATGGAGTAATTGACATTCCATCGCACACAGGCAGATCCGGAGGTGTAAAATATTGTGATTTTGCTATTGGCGAATTTATCCGGAAAGCCAGCACAAAGCCTTGGTTTAACAATACATTGTTCGTTATTTTAGCCGATCATTGTGCCGGAAGTGCCGGCCAGACCGAATTACCATTCATGGAATATCAGATACCATTCATTATTTACAATCCACAGTTGGTTCGTCCGCAATCGATCGGCAAATTGTGCAGCCAGATTGATGTTGCTCCAACATTACTGGGGGTAATGAACTGGACCTATAAAAGTAAGTTCTTTGGTAAAGATATTCTGAAAATGGCTCCGGATGAAGAACGTGCATTTATTTCGAACTATCAAAAACTCGGCTACATTAAAAATAATCATTTAACAATCTTAAGTCCGCAACAAAAAGTCACGAATTACCTGATTAATCCACAAACTGGTGAAATGAAAAGTGAGCAAAATGATGCTGAAAATGAGAAAGAAACAATAATTTATTACCAATCGGCCAGCTACATATACAAGAATAAACTCAATAAGTGGGACTAACATGAAGCTAAATAATCTGAGCCGTGGTTGGATGAATTCGTTTTTTTTATTGTCTTTAATTATCACATCATCCCAATTGTTTGCTGAATCAAAGAGAGATACTTTAGTTAACGTAGTTCGGCGTGATACATTTCGCGTTAAAAAGGCGCAAATTTTCGAAACTGAATCGAACCAGGAATTCTTGTATTTAAGACCGAAACCCTTTCAGTTTGCCAAAAATGTTCCGTCAGATATTTATCTTCTTGGTAAAACTGCATTTTCAAAAAAGAATCTACCAAAACTAGGCGCAATCCTGGCAGGATCTGCACTTCTTCTAACTATTGATCAACCAGTTACTGATGCAGCGAAACAATTTGGCCGATACATCAACCTTGATCCTGCACGAAAATCAAAGACTATAATAGAGTTTAACATTGGTGGTTTTCATGTTAATGCGATGGAAATTCCGGATAATACCAACTCTGCAATTTATTATATGGGTGAAGGTTGGTTCAGTATGCTCATAGCCGGAGGATTTTACAGTTATGGACTGGTTGCCAATGACTATCGTGCGTTACAAACCACATCTCAAATCACTGAAACGATTTTCGCTCTGGGCTTAACCACTCAATTTCTGAAACGCATAACTGGCAGGCAGAGTCCTTTCAGGGCTATGGATGCCAACGGAGTTCCGGGCGGAGACTGGCATCCGTTTCCGGCACCTGGCAAATATCAGAAAAATGTATCCAATTACGATGCATTTCCTTCAGGTCATTTGGCAACAGCAATGGCAACCGTTACCATTCTTGCAGGAAATTATCCGGACAACAAATACATCAAGCCGGTTGGTTATTCTTTGATGGGATTACTTGCCTATTCAATGCTGAATAACGAAGTACACTGGCTAAGCGATTATCCGCTGGCTATTGCAATCGGTTATACATGCGGAAAAATAGCAGTCTCACGAGGTAGTCAAATTATTCCAAAGATAGGAACAGCCCATGGTGCAACATCTTCACTTGCCCCGGCATATTTTGGTGAAGGTAGCATTGGATTGAGTTACCGGGCAATATTCTAACTTTTTTAAAGATGTTTAATAAAAAAACCTCCTGAAATTTATATTTTCCGGAGGTTTTTTCTTGTTATATATGATAATTACACCTTTTCTTTCTCAGGAAAAAGAGCTGAAAGAACTATGCTTAAGACTAGAGTCGCAGCAATAAAATACAAAGAATAAGATGATTTAAAACCAATTTCCTCGAGCCAGGTATGCATGAGCAATTTTAAGCCGACAAATATCAGTAATATACTGACGCCAACATTGAGAAACCTGAATTTATCTACCATATTAGCCAACAGAAAGAATAGTGATCGAAGACCAATAATTGCGAATATATTCGAAAAAAACACCACGAATGGATCAAGCGAAACCGAAAAAACCGCTGGAATAGAATCCAGCGCAAAAATCACATCAGTAAACTCAACTAATACCAACACTAGCATTAATGGTGTAAAGAACATTTTGCCATTAAGCTTAATTGCAAACCGATCTGCATGATATTCTTTTGAAATATTGAGGTATTTTGATAGAAATTTGACAATTGCATAATCATGCGGATCTTTATCATGACCATCTTTTTTTATCAGGATTTTTATTCCCTGAAATACAAGAAAAGCACCAAAAATATAGAGAATCCATTCGAAGCGGTGAATAAGTGCAGCTCCGGCAAAAATGAATATAAACCTTAAGATAATAGCACCTAAAACACCCCAGAACAAAACTGTTTTATAGTTTTTTAATGGGACTGTAAATGCCTGAAGTATAAGCAAGATAACGAAAACATTATCGATTGAAAGTGTCTGTTCTATAAAATAACCAGCCAGATAGCTCATTGCCATATGGTTGCGGTATTCGCCAACCATACCTTCAAAGTCAGCAAATCGAAATCTCAATTCAGGAGCATATCTGCTAACAACTTCAGAAAGTTTTTCCGGGGTATAAATGCCATGTAGTAGATGTCCATAGTAATGAAGAAAAAAATAGAAGCCCATAGAAAGTGTAAACCAAACACTTGACCATATTAATGCCTCTTTAGTAGAAACAATGTGCGAATTTCGCCCAACTACCAACAAATCAATCATCAATACAAAGATGATTAACACCAAAAATCCACCCATCAATATTAATTCCGTCGACATATCAATTAATTTTAGTTACACCACCTGAAACAACAAATTTCATTACCTCCGAAGGGCTCAAATCAACCGACATTACTGAGCTTTCAGGCACCATCATCGTCTCCCCATTGATACTGTATGAAAAGGGAAAATATACGGCAACCATTCCTTTCATTCCAAAGTCATCCATTTTTTTTTCTGTTATAAACCCGATCTTCCATAAATTGTTTTCCTTGTCCATACAAACCCTGACGGGAACATTAAATTTTTTCTCTTTTCCGACGAATGCTGTAAATAAATCGTTAATTGAAGAATAGATAACATTCAATAAAGGCAATCGTTTTAGAAGTCTTCGGGTGAACCATGTAAATGGCTTTACTATAATGGTTTGTCCTATTAATCCAAGTAGCGTGAGCGATATGAATAATACCACAATACCAATTCCCGGAATATCTACTTTAAAGTTCTCTTTTAAAGGGTCGCCAATTAATCTGTCGGCATAGTTAAACATCAGAAAAACGCTATAAAGCGTCACCGCTAAAGGTCCTAAAAGCAATAGTCCCTGAAGAAAGTATGTAAATAGTCGTTTCATTATTTTTTTTTGCGAAAGATACAACATTTACCCGTCCCAATGAAAATTGAGCTTTCAGGCCATCTTATTAAATTGTTGTTATTTTAATAAACAATCAAGACACTTGAATTGTATATGCTAAAGAATAGAACAAAGAAACGGTTGATATTAATCATACTGACAACATTGCAACAGTTGTTAATGGGCAGGAAAAACACAATAAAAAATTACCGAAATGAAATTCAATGAACTTACTGAATATGAGCGATATGTAATTGAAGATAAAGGAACAGAAAGACCTTTTACAGGTATATATTACCAAAACAATGATGCCGGAACGTATTTATGCAAAAAATGTAATGCTCCACTCTACCGTTCGGCCGATAAGTTTGATGCACATTGTGGTTGGCCAAGTTTTGATGATGAAATTAAAGGCGCAGTTAAACGAACTGTTGATGCCGACGGGAGACGGACCGAAATTACCTGTACCAATTGTGGTGCGCATTTAGGACATGTATTTACTGGTGAAGGCCTGACGGTTAAAAACACAAGACATTGTGTGAATTCAGTCTCACTTAATTTTTTGCCGGAAGCGAAAGAATAAAGCAAGTCAATATACTGTTAATCGACGGACTTACAGTTATACAGAATCGTTCCTAACTAATCAGGTTATTTTCAAACTATAACTACTTAGTTGAAATTAATTCAATTCCATCGATGTAATAAACCGGAACATAACCTTCGTTGCTATCCGCCAGTTTTTGGTTCATTTCGTCAATTTTATTTGCCTGACTGATACTATCATGATTACCACCATCAACCGAATGCATTGCAGGGCCATCGTGACCTAATGCATGACCTTTATTTGCTGATTCACCTGCTGCAGCGGACTTTTCCATTTCAGCCAAATCTTCTTCATCAAGCTGAACTTCCTGAAGTATTCCCCGAACCTGGATATCGCTACCCATTTGTTCTTGTGAGAACGAACCAATTTTGCCGGCTTCAATTCGAATACTTACATCTTCAGTACTTCCTATTATGAAGCAACGTGCACCATTTTCCTTACAAACATGTGTCACAGTGCCATTTACAATAACTTCTTTCCCTACGAGATCTTTCCCCTGACTTTCAAGTTCATCAACTGTTAAAGCTATAATATTGGCTGATTTTTCGTCTTTTTTTTGCTTTGTGCCATTACTGCACGAAAAAAGAAAAGCAAGACTTAATATTATCAATGCATATTTTCTCATAACTATTTTAATTAGAAGGTTAACAATCAATTTATAAAAAAGATAATGATAATCAATGGAATAATTATTCCTAAAGCAGTAAACCAAAGTCCCCGTCCGTATATTCCATTTTTACCCTTCAATAAAAATATTCCTGAAAGAGCCACAAACAAAAGGAAAAGAGCCATTACATCAGAAATCCAAATCCACAATTCGCCAGTTTGTGCTAAATGGATTTTATTTATTTGAAAAAGAAACGGACGCTTTTTTAATACCTCAAGTTCAACTTTACCTTGCTTTGGATTATACATTACTATTCCTTCTTCAACAAAAATCTTGACGTCCTGATTCCTGCTTATGAAATGCTTTTTGTATACAGGTGAGTAATTTAGCTTGGCTAATAAAGTTACTATTTCCGCTTTTGAAAACTCAATCTGATCAGTTATCTGGACTGTTATGTCTTCCGAAATCAAAGAATAATGAGGATTCCAATCCGAACGGTGATTCATTGCTATGCCTGAAACCGTATAGATAAAAGTGATTCCCACAACGAGATAACCGAAATCGCGATGCAAAGGACGTAACAACTTTCGAATATTCATTTTTACAACTATTGTTCTTGATAAGTTTTTGAATTACTGCAAACAAACAAATCTGACAGTAAACAACGAAATATGTTCACTAAATCAAATTAAGGATATTTTGAATAAAGAAACAAGGGTTCTTATCAGTATTTTATTTGAAGTTACTTTTCCTGAATAGAAAACAAGGAGGATAGTCCTGAAAAGAAATTAGGATGAAATTAATTACAAAAAACTGTAAATGAATAACTAACCAGATTAAAATAAAAGTATGATTTAAAAAGCAGAAGTTCCCGGCTTTTAATCAAATACCTCTTTCTGAATAATTCGATAAACATCTTCAAAGGTAATGGCTTCCATTAATTCAGCACGAATACTCGCTGCTCCAGGAAAGTCGTTGGTATAAATTTTATAAAAGCGTTTGAGAATGTTTAGATTTTTCATCCCGCCCCAATTACGTTCAAAAACCTGAGTGTGAAATAGTAGTTGCTCAAGCTTGTCCTGTTTTGAAGGAGAAGTTATTAGTGGATTGAAAAACCAAGGATTATGAAAAATACCACGTCCTATCATAACTCCATCGAGATTGAATCTTTGGCTTAATTCTATTCCATGGGCGTATGAAATGACATCACCATTTCCAAGAAATTTAGTCGCCGGGTTAATTTCTTCACGAATACGTGCACCTTTGGCAATTTCGTTCCAGTCTGCCAATCCATCAGATTGCTGTTTTTGAGTTCTCCCATGAAGGATTATTGCTGCCGGCCTGGTTTCCATCAAATTAGCAATCCATTCTTCTGTATCATGCGTTTTAATACCAGTACGGGTCTTTACAGAAACAGGCAGATGAGTGGCCTCTTTAGTTGCAAGAATAATTTCCCTTGCCAGCTCAGGTTCATTGATCAACGCTGAACAGCAGCCATTCTTTACCACATTTTTTACCGGACAACCCATATTTATGTCCAATCCATCAAAATTATATTCCAAAGTTAGTTCACGAGCTATTTTGTGAAATAATTCAGGTTTATTTCCCCAGATCTGTGCTATCAGCTTAATGTTTTTTTGTTTTAATATCTGCCTTTCGGATTCACTTACAATCAAACGCTCTCCCACTCTTAGTTTACCCTTAGGATGGTTCATCCCATCTACAGAGGTAAATTCGGTGAACAGAATATGTAGGTGATCTGGTTCTGCCATTCCTGCAACGATCTCTCTGAAAGAGGTATCAGTTACATCTTCCATTGGCGCTAATGCAAAAATTGGTTTCTGTAGTTGTTCCCAGAAATTTGACATACTAAATTGAAATTCTTGGATTGGATTTGATTATTTGGCTGGCGAAATTACATTTTTTTTGCTAACAAAAAGCTTTTCCTGAAATGGCGGCTATTGCCAAATTGCCGATTTACATCTTGCCTGTATAACAGCTTTTCTGTTTCTGATCCATTTTTTATCTCACAACATTTTGAAGAACAGCACTTTTCATACTTTTCAGCACATTTATCACATTGGATAAATAGTAAATGACATATTTCATTTGCACAATTTGTATGAACGTCACAAGCATTACCGCATTGGTGACAGTGAGAAATTACCTGCCCATTCACCGATTCTCCCAATCGCTCATCAAAAACAAAATTTTTACCCAAAAAATTAGGTTCGATATTCATTTGTTTTATTTGTCGGGCATATTCCAATATTCCGCCATGCAACTGATTAACGTCTTTAAACCCGTGATGCTTAAGGTATGCACTTGCTTTCTCGCATCGTATTCCTCCAGTACAATACAATAAAATTTTGCGATCTTTTTGCTCGGCCAGCATTTCAGTTACAATTTTTATCTCTTCACGAAACGTATCCGTTTCAGGACAAATAGCACCTTTAAAATGTCCTATCTCCGATTCGTAATGGTTTCTCATATCGACTAAAATATGTTCTCCAGATTCAACTAATTCATGAAATTCTATCGCTTTTAAATGATGACCAACATTGGTTACATCAAATGCATCATCATCTAATCCATCTGCGACAAGTTTGGGCCGAACTTTTACTGCAAGTTTATAAAATGATTTTCCATCATCTTCAATCGCATATTTTATAGGAATGTTATTGAAAATTGGATATTTTAATAAAGTCTGAAGAAATATTTCAAAATTAGACTCAGGAACACTCATCTGAGCATTGATTCCTTCTCTGGCAATATATATACGGCCAAAACAGTTTAACTCTGACCAATCCCGATAAATCTGGTCACGAAACTCCTGAGTATTTTCAATAATAAAATAACGATAAAAGGAGATCGTTTTTCTGACAAAGTTTTCTTCCTGCAGATTTGCTTTTAAGACTTTACTATCGAATATATTATATAAACGCATGTGACTTTTTTCTGCAAAGTTAAAAATTCACAGATAAATTAAGACACGTAAGTCTTTTTCTGTCCTGAGTCTATAGAATTTAGTACGCTAAAACACTTAGCACGCCGTATTGTTAGGGTTTTTCGAGTATAGCAGGCTTGCATTTACGGAATGATTTAACAGCAAAAAGGGAATTATCATTGTTGAACGGGAAAATTCAACAGATATTATAAAACATACGTTAAAAATATAGTTCCTGAAAAACAGCCATTTAGAGATAATAAGATTGATGGATAATTTCTACATTAACAAATTCTTAAAAAATCATAAAAAGAGTTATCAAATATCTATTATCTTAGCATCGCTTTAAAAATAAAGTAATCAATACTTTTATTTTAAACCTTTTCTCTTTTAACCAATATCTATTTTCCGATCGAACTAAACTAAATTTGGAATAAAGGATTATCAGGCTCTGATAATCCTTTTTCTTTTTAGTAGCCTCATGAAATTATTCCTGAACGAGTCTTTGAATTTACAAAATCATCATTGCTTTTAATTTCGGATCATGCATTATGAAAGAATCTCAATACTTTTATTAAATTATTTACCAAAAAGATCATTGAATAAAACATCGATTTATATCAAAAAAAAATGAATCAGCAATAAACTGATTCATTCGTATTTAGAGTAATAATATTTAAAAGTGTAATAAATAATCTCTTTTGATCTTGCACAAAAGATGGAGGAAAATGAGAATGATTTTATATTTCCTACTTTAAAGAATAGATTATAGTCATGTAATTTAAGAGTTTAAATCATCAAACTCGAGTTTGGTATAGTCTTTTGAATAGCTTACTTCTTCCAGGACTTCCTCTTTCAAAACTTTCTGCTCTTCAAGTTCATTCTGAACTGGATACTCGTCCTGCTGATTTTGATCAATAAAAGTGATCACTTCCTGCAGACCATCAACAAATTTTTCGAAGTCTTCCTTATAAAGAAAAATCTTGTGTTTTTCGAAATGGAAGTTACCATCCTGTTCGAATCTTTTTTTGCTTTCAGTAATCGTTAGGTAAAATTCATCTCTTCTCGTTGATTTTACATCGAAAAAATAGGTTCTTTTCCCAGCTCTAACAGACACAGAGTATATTTCTTCTCTGAATTTGCTATCATTTTCAATACCATCCTCTTTTTTTTCAAAATCTTCCATCTTACTCTTTTTAAGTGTATTCCATTCTTACTAGATCAAAAATAAAAAAAAATATTGAAAATTATTCAAAAATGTTAACAAACACCCTAACATAAAATAATATAATATGAATAGTACTTCAGCTTAAACAAAATTATGAAAAAACTGATCTGTCTATTTGGAATAGAGCTAAATACGATAAATAGTCAACTGTATTATTTCCCTGTGTAATATTTCATTGCTTCAGGCAAAAAAGCATTTATGGCATCAATTCTATTTTGTTCTACTGGATGAGTACTTAAAAATTCCGGCATCTTACCAGTGGAATTAGCTGCCATCCGTTCCCAAAATCCTATCGCTTCTTTGGGATTGTATCCTGCAATTGCCATAAAAATAAGTCCAAGTTTATCGCCTTCGTACTCTTGCTGGCGGGAATAAGGCAACATAACTCCATATTGAGCTCCAAGTCCGTATGCAGATTGAAAAATAGCCTGCGTTTGTTCCGGTTTAGTTTTTATAGCTTCAGAAAGAGCAGTACTGCCAAACTGCACCAACATTTGCTGACTCATTCTTTCATTGCCATGTCGGGCAACTGCATGACCAATTTCGTGACCCATAACTACAGCAACACCAGCATCATTTTTAGTCAATGGCATAATTCCGGTATAAAAAACAACCTTTCCTCCGGGCATGCACCATGCATTTAATTCGTCATTTTGAACCAGATTAAATTCCCATTTAAAATCGGCAATTCTATCAGCAAAACCATTATCATTTAAGTATTTCTCTACTGCAACCGACATTTTTGCTCCTACACGTTTAACGATATCTGTCTGTTCCTTATTGGTAGATAATTTATTTTCCTGAAGAAACTGGCTGTAACTTGTAAGACTCATTTCCACCATATTAGATTCTGGCAAAAGGCTTACCTGTTTGCGGCCAATTAAAGGCACTGTACTACATGCCTGAATTAAAATAACAAGAAGCAACATTTCTGCTCTAATAAAAGACTTGCGAAAATAATTTTCCATATTTAAATAGTTTATATTAAAATAAAAGTAAACAAACAGAATAGAAAAAAGGTGCTGATTAAGCACCTTTTTTCTATTCTCACTTAATGAATTTATTTATTTATTCTTTTTTGTAGCCAATAATGTATTCAGAAGCAGGGAAACCCTGGTCATCGGACCAACTCCCCCGGGAACAGGAGTAATGTATGAACATTTTGGGGCAACTTCATCAAATTTAACATCCCCTTTTAAGCGCCAGCCCGATTTTGTTTCCGGAGCACTTACTCTGGTGGTCCCTACATCAATAACGACCGCTCCTTCCTTGACCATATTGGCCTTAATAAATTCAGGAGACCCAAGTGCCGCAATTAAAATATCAGCTTCAGCACAAACCTTTTCAAGGTCTTTTGTCTGACTGTGGGCAACGGTTACTGTAGCATTTACGTTTTTTTGAGACATAAGTATACTCAATGGGCGACCTACAATGTTACTACGGCCAACTATCACGCAATTTTTACCTGATGTTGGAATTTGATACCTTTTAAGAAGTTCAACAATACCATAAGGAGTAGCTGATAAAAATGCAGGCATTCCAAGTACCAGACGACCAACATTTTCAGGATGGAATCCATCAACATCTTTACTTGCATCAATTGCTTCAATAATTTTTTGTTCCGAAATATGTTTGGGAAGTGGCAACTGAACAATGAAGCCATCCAGATCCGTATCATTATTAAGTTCATTTACTTTCGCAAGCAATTCGTCTTCAGTCACATCCTCTTCAAATCGAATTAGAGATGAACGAAACCCAACCTCTTCACAATCTTTTATTTTAAACGCAACATAGGTTTCACTGCCACCATCATGTCCGACCAAAACGGCCGCCAGATGTGGCGCTCTTTTACCTGATTCGACTATTTTTTTAACTTCCTCAGCAATTTCTTTTTTTATTTCGTCTGCTGTTTTTTTTCCGTCAATTAATATCATCGTTAACCGTTTATTCGTTTATCTTTTTTGTCCGGCATTTCCCATCATCCGGTTTAGATTTTTGCCTTGAGAAACTACCCGCATCATCTTCCTTGTTTCAGCAAATTGTTTAATTAACCTGTTTACTTCCTGAATATTGGTACCTGAACCATCTGCAATTCGTTTCCTTCGGGAACCATTTAATAGACTTGGATCTTCGCGTTCTGCGGGAGTCATTGAATAAATAATGGCTTCAATGTGTTTAAACGCATCATCTTCTATTTCCACATCTTTCAGTGCTTTTCCCATTCCTGGAATCATTCCTGCAAGGTCTTTCAGATTCCCCATTTTCTTTATCTGTTGAATCTGCTTCAAAAAATCAGTAAAGCTGAATTGATTTTTTGCAAGTTTCTGTTGAAGTTTTCTTGCTTCAACTTCATCAAACTGTTCCTGGGCTTTTTCCACCAGCGAAACGATGTCACCCATTCCAAGAATGCGGTCGGCCATACGTTCCGGATGAAAATTATCCAGAGCTTCAAGTTTTTCTCCGGTTCCAACAAACTTTATAGGTTTGTCTACAACTGACCGGATTGAGAGTGCAGCCCCACCGCGGGTATCACCATCCAGTTTGGTTAAAACAACTCCATCAAAATCAAGCCTGTCGTTAAATTCCTTAGCCGTATTCACTGCATCCTGACCAGTCATGGCATCAACAACGAAAAGGATTTCATGCGGTTTAACAGCGTCCTTAACAGCACTGATCTCATTCATCATTTCCTGATCGATAGCTAACCGACCAGCTGTATCTATAATAACAACATCATTTCCTTGTAATTTAGCCTGGCGAATTGCTTCAAGAGCAATTTTTACAGGATTTTTGTTGCCTTCATCTGTAAAAACAGGAACACCAATCTGCTCACCGAGAATTTTCAATTGCTCAATAGCTGCCGGACGATATACATCACAAGCAACCAACAAAGGATGACGTCCTTTTTTAGTCTTAAGTAATTTTGCCAGTTTTCCGGAAAAAGTTGTTTTTCCTGAACCCTGTAGACCTGCAATTAAAATAACCGACGGATTTCCTTTTAAATTAATGTCAACAAATTTGCCACCCATCAATTCAGCCAATTCATCATGTACGATTTTAACCATTAACTGGCTAGGCTTAACTGCATTAAGCACATCCAATCCCAGAGCTTTTTTACGGACATTCTCGGTGAATGATTTGGCAATTTTAAAGTTAACATCGGCATCAAGCAATGCACGACGAACTTCTTTCAGTGTTTCTGCAACATTTATCTCAGTAATTTTACCCTGACCTTTCAGAAGTTTAAATGACCGTTCCAGCTTTTCGTTCAAATTCTCAAACATATCTTATAATAAAATCATCTGTTAATAAATACAAAATACGCTTTACAAAACGCAGTATGGTATCGTTTTGTAAAAACTTCTGCAAAAATATAAAAATATGCCATAGAGCTCTTCAATCTGAAGATTTAAAAAAAAATCGTTTTTTGAGGGTTACCTTTTCTCTGTTTCCGGAATTAAGAAATGTAATAAGTTTAGTTTGTTTCTGGAAGTAAGATATGTGTAAAAGTATTGCAAACTATTACGGATTAATATTTAATTGTCCTATTGGTAGTGAAGTAGATAATTGTGGGTATAAAAGAATAAGGCAGTTAAATTCCAAAGAAAGACTTAATTACTACGATGCTCTGACTGAAGTTGAAAAAAAAAATCTGATTAAAAAACATCAGAAATGTATTTCTGTCAGAGAAAAAAAGACCCTTTTTCACGAATCGCAATAATGTAGATTAATTGGGAGCCGCCCGGCTCCCTTCTACTTTTTATAGAAGTTTGTAAATCGTTTCTATTTTAAAATCAAAAAAATCAGACGTGCAAGATTCTAAATGTAATTATTTGAATCTTTCCGATACTTTTTAAGATAAAACCTTAAACAATCAAAATTCTATGAAGTATACCTTTATCCTTCTGATTGCAACTTTATTTTTTTCCTGTGCAAAAAAGCAAGAACCAGTAAGCGAATGGCGCGGACCAAACCGCAGTGGAGTTTATAATGAAACCAACCTTCTAACTGAGTGGCCTGCAGATGGCCCCCGACTACTTTGGTCAATTGATTCAACAGGACATGGCTATGGATCTCCTGTTTTAACTGAAGATCAGCTTTTTATTAACGGAGAAACTGATAGTACAGCCTATTTGTTTGCTTATTCGCTGGAAGGAAAACTAATATGGAAGACAGCCTATGGCCGGGAGTGGGTGAAAAATTTCCCAGGATCACGATCAACGCCAACGGTTGTTGGAGATCTTGTTTACGTAAGTTCAGGTAAAGGAGATATTGCCTGTTTAGAGACGAAAACCGGTACTATAAAATGGTCTCTTAGTATGGTTTCGGACCTGCAAGGGAAAGATAATATGTTTGGATTTGCTCAATCATTGCTGGTGAATGGCGATATGGTTTATTGTCAGCCCGGAGGTGCAGAAAATAATATAGTTGCTCTAAACCGGCTTACAGGACAAAAAATATGGTCGCAAAAGGCCAAAGGTGAATTGGAAGCTTATAATTCGCCAATAGTGGTAAAAAGAGGTAAGCGCGATTTATTACTTACTTTTTCAGAAGATTGTTTTCTTGGTCTGGATGGTCAAACCGGCGAATTGTTGTTCACACATCCTCAGGATACTGCGGGAAATTTACATGGAAACATTCCGGTACTGGAAGGTAACGATTTAATTTATACCGAAGGTGACGGAAATAAAACGGTAAAACTAAAACTTGCCGAAGACGGAAGTTCTATTACAGAAGTTTGGCGGAATCCAAATTTTGATAATATTATGGGTGGCGTAGTCAAACTTGGAGATAAAATTTACGCAACCGCACACCGGCAAATGTATTTAAAGTGTCTGGATATGAATTCAGGATTAGTGACTGACTCGTTGAAAATGTTCAGAGGAAGCACTATTTCGGCCGATGGAATGCTCTATGTTTTTACAGAAAAGGGCGAAATGAACCTGGTTAATCCCAAACCGGAAGGAATGCAATTGGTTAGTTCTTTTAAAGTTACAAAAGGTGACAAAGAATTTTTTACTCATCCGGTAATTCATGATGGTGTTTTGTATATCCGTCATGGCGAAGCATTGATGGCTTACTCTATAAAAAAGAATAGTTAGAATATGAGCCTTTCAAAAAGAAAAATCCTCCAATGTTATAGAAACATTGGAGGATTTTTCTTTAAAGTGATTGATTTCCTGACATCAGGATCCAATTTTTACTTTAATTTCAAAAAAACATTTTCATTTAAAATATTCTTCAACCTCATTCGTCTTACCGAATATAAGCTGCACAATTGAATTTGAATGAATAATACAGATCGGTATACAGATTTGTTTATTCTATAAAAAATCAGTTGTCATTCAACCCAAAACAATATGACAGGAATTGAGGTTTTAGATCCATCACCAGATGATTCATCAGTTAATTGGATAAAACCCAACGTGAAGGGAAAACTTAATATATCAGAGATCATCAATAATTATGGTAGCCGCTTGCATGGATTTATCCGGAAAAGGGTAAGTTCAAGTGAAGATGCCGATGATATTCTTCAGGATGTTTACTATCAGCTTGTTGATGCTGACAGATTACTGAAACCAATTGATCAGATGGCGTCCTGGTTGTTTACAGTTGCCCGAAATAAAATCACTGATCTTTATCGCAAAAAGAAAACTGAATCGCTCCCCGAGAACAATTCTGAAAGTGAGGATGAAAACATATTTGCTGGATTTAAAGATCTGATGTTCGATAACGGAAGTACTCCAGAAACTGAATACCTGAGATCGTTGGTTTGGGTCGAACTTGAAAGAGCACTGACTGAACTTCCTGAAGAGCAACGCCTGGTATTTGAAATGACGGAATTACAGGGAATGTCATTTAAGGAAATATCAGAAAAAACAGGTGTAACAGTTAATACCCTGATATCACGAAAACGTTATGCGGTTTTGTATTTGCGCGAAGAGTTGCAGCTTATTTACAATGAATTATTAAACTTTTAAATATTAAAGTTATGAAATCAGTTTTTAGAAAAAGGTGGTATTTTTTCGCACCATTAATAGTGGTTGCTTTTGCCGCGTTTGGATTTTTAACCATGCATTTATGGAACTGGCTTATGCCTGTATTATTCCATTTACCTGAAATAACATTCTGGCAGACAATTGGCCTGATGCTTCTTTCGCGGCTGGTTTTAGGAGGCTTTGGAGGACATGGACGTCGTCATGGTCATTGCCGTAGAAACATGCATGAGAAATGGGAAAAGATGACTCCCGAAGAACGCGAACAATTTAAGGAACATATCCACATGCACCGTCCACCATGGATTCGCAGGAATCCTCAGACAGAAAAAGAATAAGAAACAGATCAGAAAATCAGATTCAATTACGGGGACACAAGTCAATAAAAAAACAGCAGAATACCTGTTTCGTTGTGACAATGTGTCTCCGTTTTTTGTTTTAAATACTTTGCTTGAATCTGTGAATTCATGGTCTTTTGGAATTCCCCGTTTGGAATGTAAACTTCCTTTGATCAAATGGATAATATTCACTGAAATTTCAAATTAAAAAGAGCGGAACTTAATAAATTAATACTTTTGGCAAGTTTGAAATTTTGCATGATGAAAATAAAATCTGAAAGATATTCTCTTCAGAAATTGAGGGTTGGAGTACAACTGGCTTTTACGTTGTTATGCATATGGATTGGTGTTGAATTTTACTATTTCGTAAGATATTTTGAAACCGGCGAACAAATGGCTTTCCATAGCAGACCAGCTGGTGTCGACGGGTTTCTGCCCATTAGCTCGTTAATGAGTCTGGTTTATTTTTTGAAAACCGGCATCATTCATCTGGTACATCCGGCAGGTTTTTACATTTTGATCAGTATTTTGCTCATGTCATTGGTTTTTAAAAAATCATTTTGCAGTTGGCTATGTATCATTGGTGCTTTGTCTGAAAAGCTGGGTGATTTGGGCGAATTTATTTTCAGAAAAAAAATAAGAATGCCTAAAGTTGCAGATTCTGTTTTGCGAGGCATTAAATACCTGTTGCTGGCATTTTTTGTCTTTATAATTTTCAGAATGACAGCTTTCGATCTGAAGAGTTTTCTCGATGGCGATTTCAATATTGTTGCGGATGTAAAAATGTATGATTTTTTTGCTCAAATCAGCAATGTTTCGTTGATCGTAATTTCGGTTTTAGTCATCTTATCCGTATTTTTCAGAGGATTTTGGTGTCGGTATTTATGTCCTTATGGCGCTTTGCTTGCACTGGTTGGTCTTTTAAGTCCAAATAAAATCAGGAGAAACGAAGAATCATGTATCAGTTGCGGAAAATGTTCAAAAGTATGCCCTTCGTTCATTAAAGTCGATCAAATCAGAACTGTTCGTTCAGACGAATGTAGTTCGTGTATGAAATGCATTGACAGTTGCCCGGTCGAAAATACCCTGGTTATTAAACAAATAATAACCAATAAGCCAATATCAAAAAAATGGGTGGCAATAGCTGTAATTATTCTGTTTCTGGGTGTTACCGCAATTGGAATGCTTTCAGGCAAATGGCAAAATTCTATTTCAAAAGAAAAATACATGGAACTTTACAAGAACAGAAATGAAATTAAACATCGGTAACCAAGCAGATTCAACCGCATGATATGATTCGGTTTTAAGATTTCAGATTTGTTGCATAAGTCTTCGTGAAGGCGTCTAAATGGTCAATTAGTTGTGAAAAACGTTTTGAATGACAATCAAATGACTACGAATGACATCGTTTGACTGGAAGAAAACCCAATTGGGAAAGTAAACGGATATTTAAATCTGTATTAAAACTTCCTGACCCGAACCAATAAAATAAAAGAAACCAATTGATAAACTCTTTTATAGTTTCTTTGTAGTAAGTATTTTCAAGATTAATCGAAGAATGAATAAATCTAAAGTTCAGAAAAACCCTGACAAGGCTGCAAAACCAAGTGTTTTTAGTTTATTGAAACCTTATCGGGTGATGGTTAGCTTTCTGGTTGTTTTTGCCTTGCTGAGTAATGCAGTAAACTTATTGCTTCCCAAAATCATCTCGCGTGCAATT
Organism: Prolixibacteraceae bacterium; assembly: GCA_041736275.1. Taxonomy (GTDB): domain Bacteria; phylum Bacteroidota; class Bacteroidia; order Bacteroidales; family Prolixibacteraceae; genus Aquipluma. The sequence goes on along the minus strand of JBGSUC010000023.1, from coordinate 81,783 downwards.
GATGCGTTTACCGGTGGTAATTTTGTATTACAGACGGTGGTGCTCGAATTTTTAATTGCTTCGCTGGTCATTTTCTTTTTCACTTATCTTCAGAGCATTCTTCAAACTTTTGCATCTGAAAGAGTTGCGCGCGATCTGCGCACACGGTTATCAGATAAAATTTCACGTCAGAGCTATTCGTACATTTTAAAGACCAATCCATCGAAACTGTTAACCAATCTAACTTCAGACATCGATTCCATCAAGATGTTTGTATCGATGGCTGTAGTCACCATATTCTCGTCGTTATTCATGATTATCGGTACCTGTGTTCTGCTACTGATGATCAATTACAAATTAGCTGTTCCGATTATTGCAATCATTCCCATTATTGGCGTCACTTTTTTCATTGTTCTCCGGAAAGTGCGGGTTTTATTCAAACGTAGCCGCGAAGTCATCGACTGGCTTAACCGGGTTATCAACGAAAGCGTTATGGGTTCTGCTATTATCCGGGTACTGAATTCTCAGCAATCCGAATATCATAAATTTCTGGAAGCCAACACCGATGCCCGTAACATTGGGCTAGGAATACTGCGTCTTTTTGCTGCATTGATTCCCATCGTCACCTTTGTGGCCAACCTCGGAATGATAACCATCCTGATGCTGGGCGGACATTTTGTAATTACCGGCAGCATGTCGCTTGGCGATTTTGCCGCTTTCAACAGTTACCTGGCTTTACTTATTTTTCCGATCATCATGATCGGGTTTATGAGCAACATTATTGCACAGGCGTCTGCTTCGTACCAGCGTATAAACGATGTTCTGGAAGCTTCGGAAATACCGGAAACAGGAACAATTAAAGAAACACTACACGGAAATATTGAACTCGATCATGTTTCACTGTCGTATGATGGGAAGCCCATATTAAAAGACATCTCATTTAAGGTGAAAGGTGGAACACAGGTGGCTATTTTAGGCCCTACCGCTGCAGGTAAAAGTCAGATACTAAATCTACTTACCGACATGGTTAAACCTGACAGCGGTTCCATATTATTTGATGACCGAAAAATTGAAAATTACGAGAAGGAATCATTTCGCAGTCAAATCGGATTTGTACTTCAGGATAGTGTTATTTTTAACATGAGTCTTCGCGAAAACATTGCTTTCAGCGATCAGGTAACCGACGAATCGCTCGAAAAAGCCATTAATACTGCCGAACTGCAAGACTTTATTGATTCGCTGCCAGATAAACTTAACACCATTGTTTCCGAACGGGGAACCAGCCTTTCAGGAGGACAAAAACAACGAATTATGCTGGCACGGGCACTCGCAATAAACCCTAAAATTTTGTTACTCGACGATTTCACCGCCCGGGTTGACCGAAATACTGAAAAGAAAATTCTGGCCAATCTGGCCGTTAATTATCCGGAACTTACTCTGCTTTCGATTACTCAAAAAGTTGCCTCTGTCAGGCATTTTGAGCAGATCATTCTAATGATGGAAGGCGAAGTCATTGCAAAGGGAACGCACAAAGAGTTATTGGAAAGCTCAACGGAGTATGTCCAGATATCCAATTCACAAAGAAGTACAAGTCATTATGAATTATAATCTCAACCTGGCTGCAACCACATCGGAGCAAAAGAAATCAACGCTGGCAGCACTTAAAAAGCTAATCGATTTAATTCAGGAAGAAAAAAGAACACTTATTCTTGCCATGATCATTATCCTGATCAATGCAGGTTTGAGTTTACTTGGGCCATACCTGATCGGCCATACCATCGACACCTACATTCAATCGAAAGAATACCATGGAGTTATCTTGTTTTCAGGCATTTTGCTGGTCATGTATATGATTGCTTTTATTACCAATTACCTGCAAATGATTATGATGGGAGGTGTTGGAATACGAATGTTGTTTAGTTTGCGAAATGCTGTGTTCAATAAACTTCAGGAATTACCTGTCGACTTTTTTAATCAGAATAAAGCCGGAGATTTGATTTCGCGCATCAACAACGATACCGATAAATTAAACGTTTTCTTCTCCCAATCGCTGATGCAGTTTATCAGTAGTATTTTCACCATGCTGGGTGCCGGTATTTTTCTGTTGAGTATTAATCCTGAATTGGGAGCCGCGGCTCTGCTTCCGGCACTTGCAATCTGGATATTTACAAAAGCCATTTCCCCATGGGTAAAAAAGAAAAATGCAATCAACTTAAAGAGTGTGGGAAGTTTGAGTGCCGAGATTCAGGAAAGTCTGAATAACTTTAAAGTTATCATTGCTTTTAACCGGCGCGATTATTTCAGAAAACGTTTTAACGAAGCCAATCAGAACAATTATAATACTTCAGTTAGCGCCGGACTGGCAAATAACATTTTCACACCTGTTTATGGTCTTTCGGCAAATCTGGGTCAGTTAATTGTTCTGGCATTCGGTATTTACCTGATTATGACCGGAAAATTCACCATCGGCTTACTCATAGGATTTCTGGCATACATCAACAGTTTTTACCATCCGCTGAGGCAACTTGCAGGGCTTTGGGCCAGTTTTCAGGTCGCAATGGCTGGCTGGGACCGCATTTCGCAGATTCTTTCGCTTGATTCAAACCTGCCTGTACTGGAGGATCAAACGGCAGCAACAAGTTCGTCTTATCTTTCGTTCCGGAATGTATCTTTTACCTATCCGAACGGAAAGGAAGTTTTGCATCGTGTAAGTTTCGATCTGGAACGGGGAAAAACATATGCGTTTGTTGGACCAACGGGTGGCGGAAAAACCACAACAGCCTCGCTGATCGCTCGTTTATACGATGCAACAAAAGGCTTGGTATTGCTTGATGGAAAAGATATTCGCACGTATCAGCCAGAAGAACGCACCCGAAAAATCGGTTTTATCCTTCAGGAACCTTTTCTTTTCTCAGGTACTGTTCGAGATAATATTTTATACGGAAATCCTGAATATTTAAACCTGACCAATGAAGAATTATCCCGTGTGATAGAGGAATCAGGTCTTGAAAGTCTGTTGAGTCGTTTCGATGAAGGTCTCGATTCAAAAGTTCAAACCATTGGCGATAGCATTAGTTTAGGTCAAAAGCAACTGATTGCTTTTATGCGTTCGGTACTTCGGAAGCCTGAATTGCTTATTTTGGATGAAGCAACTGCCAATATTGACACGATTACCGAACAAATGCTTGAGAGTATCCTAAGAAAATTACCGGCAACAACCACAAGGGTGATCATCGCACACCGGCTGAATACCATTGAAAATGCAGACGAAATCTTTTTTGTAAACTCAGGTGAAGTGATCCCAGCCGGTTCGCTTGACGATGCGGTTAATCTTTTACTGCATGGGAAACGGGAAAGCTAAAAATGATTTTAAGCCTGTTTTAACAGATTTGAGATTATCCACATTTTACTGTTGCGCGACTTTTTTGTCAACCCGATGACCAGCGGAATCTGATAAACTGATCGTTATTTATTGTAATCTTTCAATCAATTTTCAATGGTGGTCCAACAACTTGCATATCATTGTCTGCAAAAATCCCGGCCATCTCCTCTTGAGTTGGTTCATGGTCCAAAGCAGCCACTGTAACAAAAAAATCTTCCAACTTTCCTGCCGGTTGAAGAACAACAGTCATTTTTCCTCTTTCCGAAATTTGTGTCCAGGCATGAGGGACTTTACGAGGTAAAAAAATACTATCTCCCTTTACCAAATTAAATATTTCATCCCCTACCTGGAAATAATATGAACCTTCAATAACATAAAAAACTTCGTCCTGTGAATTATGAATATGCAAAGGGGTTCCTTTTCCCTGAGAAAGCGAAGTCTGTTCAAACATTGCCAAACCTCCATCTGTATCACTTCCGGAAACTTTTACATCGAGAATATTTGAGTTTACACCTTTTAATTTAATATGGCCGTGAATACGTCCATCTCCTGCGTTAGTTTTAAATCCTTCATCTGTTCTGCTAAATAAATTAGTTTTCATTTTGCCGAAAATACTCAATGGTATAATGGCAAAACTTGTCAAAATGAATTTTCCTCGTTTCATAACTTCCTTTTTATAATTTGATTAGTATCACCTTATAACAAAATTAATAAAGGAATGTTATTCATGAGTTTAGGACGTATATGGATAGCGTACAGCGTCATACCGCAACACGGAGGGCACTACATCAGGTTAATCAGAAGATTCAAAAAGATCTCCGGATTGGCTGTTGAGATTAAAATTTCCATCAATTCGTTTTATGTCGTTTAACCGTCGGTCAACGTCTGTTTATTTCTTGAAATACTTTTTAATAAGCATAAGTAATTCAGTTTTATTAATGGGTTTTGCAATATAATCGTTGCAACCCGATTCAATTGCCCTTTCTCTTTCTCCGGATAATCCGTAAGCTGTTTGTGCAATAATAACAACATTCTTGTTGAATTGCCGGATATGCCTTGTTGCTTCATATCCATTCATTAAAGGCATTTGAATATCCATCAGAACTAAATCAATATCAGGATTATTATAGCATAATTCAACTGCTTCAATGCCAGTCCTTGCTGTTAAAATCTCTTTGCTAAAATTCTCCACTGTAATGTCAAGCAACATTTCTGAGACTTCATCATCCTCGGCAATTAATATTTTCAGGTTCGTACCGGGGATATTTACTTCGCCTGCCAAAGTATCATTTTTAAAACTGGCATTTTCTTCTCTTATAGCGCTGTAAGGTAATGTAAAATAGAATGTTGATCCAATTCCTTTTTCACTCTCAACCCAAATTTTACCACCAAGCATGTCAATATATGACTTGGTAATAGCAAGGCCAAGACCTGCTCCCTGGTAAGCCATTTTATCTTCAATATCAGCCTGAATAAAACGCTCAAAAATAGCTCCTTGCCTTTCAGCCGGAATGCCTATACCTGTATCTTTCACATAAAACAACAGAGATTCAGTGCTTTCAATCTCTGCAATTTCACATCCAAATTCGATTGAGCCCTCTCTTGTATATTTGATTGCATTTTTAACCAGGTTGGTAAGAATGGCATACAACTTTTCGCGGTCGGTTTTAATAGTGGCTTCTTTAGCCGACAAACCAGTTTTAAACGAAAGCTTCATTCCTTTAGCTTCAGCTTCAGATTTAAAGAAAGTATAGATATAATTAATTTGCTCGTTAATATTCGATTCCTTTATATCCAGTTTCATTAATCCGGATTCGATCTTCGAAATATCAATAATATCGTTAATTATATTGAGCATACGGTCACCGCTTTTCTTAATAATGTCGATATATTCCTGTTGTTGACGGCCAGTAAGATCCTGGTTTTTAAGCAACTCAGCAAATCCAAGTATACCATTCATTGGTGTTCGGATTTCGTGGCTCATATTGGCAAGGAAGGCCGATTTCAGCCGGTCGCTTTTCTGTGCTTCGTCTCTGGCAGTGATTAACTCCTCTTCTGCCCTTTTGCGTTGTGTAATATCATTGACAAGCACTGCAAACTGATTTTTCTTCGGGCTATACGAATAGGTTGAATAATATCGGTCAGTCGCTTCCAAATAATTTTCATAATAATTTGGTTCTCCGGTCAAGGCCACTTTACCAAAAATGTCAATCCAGTATTGTTCGACTGTCGGCATTACTTCTTTAATCCGTTTGCCAATCGATATTTCGCGTGTAATTCCGAAAAGACGCGTATAACTATCATTAATATCAAGGAATACATAATCAACCGGGTTCCCGTTTTCATCTGTAATTATCTCGTGGAGTGCCAGTCCCTGATCCATTGAGGTATACAAAAGGCGATATTTTTCTTCGCTCTCACTTAATGCTTTTTCTGATTGTTTGCGTTCGGTAATGTCATGAATCGAACACACCAGAATCCTGTTCCCTGATTCATCTTCGAAACGTGTTTTTTGAGTTATGATGGTATGTACAAGACCTCCTACAGTAAGTTCTTCTTCCCGATAGTCGGGGATTCCTGTATCCAGAACACTTCTGTCTATCCTAAGAAATAGTTCTATCTCGTTTTCCGGAATGTTTTCGGCCAGTGTTTTACCCATCACGTCTTTTTCATCTAAACCAAATAAATCCAGAAAGGCACGATTAGCTAGGATGATCCGATGGTCGTTGTCTTTAACAAATATGGGGTCTCCAACAAGGTCGAGAATAGTTCGAATACGCTCCTTCTCATCCCGCAACATAATTTCTGCCTGTTTACGCTCTGTAATATCCATGAAACTGATAACTATTTCAGAAATTTGTCCTGCACCATCAAACAATGGAAAGCCATTAACATTTACCCAGACAAGGGTATTTTTGCCTGGCTGACGGATGCCAAATGTCTGATTCCGGATCGGTTTTTTACTGCTTAAAATCCTGTTTACCGGATATCCTTCACGTTCTAAAATAGAGTTATTCTCATTCACAAATTTCCATTCCGGATCAATGGCTGTTTTCCCTTTCAATTGGTCGTTACTAATTCCCAATAGTTCTGATGCTCTGTCGTTATTCATAACAATAGAAGTATCTGGTGCATGAACAACAATTCCTGCTTCCAGATTCAGCAATAATGTGCGATAACGTTCTTCACTTTTGTATATTAGCTTTTGAGCTTCATAATTCTCAGTAACATCAGAGAATACCAATACTACACCACTGATCTTTTCATCCTTGTTTCTGATAGGTGCAGCGCTGTCGGCAATCTGGTATTCAGTTCCATTTTTCGAAATCAATACCGTATGGTTAGCCAAACCAACAGTTTCTCCGTTTTCCAATACTTTTTTAACCGGATTAACAAGCGGTTGACGAGTATCTGCATTTATTATTTGAAAAACCTCAGTTAATGATTTTCCAATCGCATCGGTAATTTTCCATCCGCACAATCTTTCGGCCACCGGATTCATTCTGACTACAAATCCTTCTTTATCAGTAGCAATTACACCGTCGCCAATGGAATTAAGAGTAATGGATAAATTTTCTTCGCTCTCACGAATGGATTCTTCCACTTGTTTTCGTTCAGTAATATCCTGTAAAATGCAATGTGTTTGCTTAAAACCACCATTTAATTCATACCCAATCCTGCCATCAAAAGCGATAAATAATACAGATCCATTTTTATGAAGCATCTCAAATTCACTGTGAATATGCCCCTGTGCTTTAAAAACCGGAAATCTTTTACGAAAGCCATCCTGATAATCAGTTGTAAGAAAATCGCCAAACCATTTACCTACAACTTCATTTCGCCCGTAACCCAGGGTATCAAGCCACTGCTGGTTTACTTCGATGAAGTTTCCTTCATAATCAAGCGATTGATATCCAAGCGGTGCTTCATTAAACAAAAGCTCAAATCGTTTCTCGTTTGCCCGCAAGGCCTCAATTGTCTGCTTATATTCGACAATCTCTGCTATGGCTGATGCCTTAAAAGAATTATACTCCTGCTGCAAATCCTTTAACTCTTGTTGGAGTACTTCATTGGTCTTTTCCTGAATATCCATAGCAAAGTTTATTTTTAATGACGAACCTTCTGTTAACAAGTTTCTTTTAGCATTGGATATAACATCCGCAACTGAACTCAGAGTTTTCTGGTGAACAATCCTGCGAAATACTGATTTTAAAACTACTAATTTCCAATGAACGAAGCAACGAAACCCAACTTGCCCTATAGTTTTCTTCTATGTGCTGTTTTTATATCTTTTCTCCGATTGTGTTTTGCTGCTTTTACTGGAGTCAATGTTCTCAATTCAATTAAGCCAAAAGTTCAATCCTGTTTCCCTCAACGTCAAATACTGCACTTTCAAAATAACCGTCTCCGCTGGTACGAGGTTCTCCAACAATACGAAACCCATCTGAACGAAGTGTCTCCGTAAGAGAAAGGACTGCATCTTTCGAACCCAGTTTAAAGGCAATATGAGTTATTCCCAGTCGTTCTTCAGTGTCCAATGGTTTGTCAACCGATTGCTTTCGCATAAGTTCCAATTTTGCACCACTCTCAAAGCTAATGAAATATGATTCAAACCCTTTTGTTGGATTTATATATTTTTCATTACTTTCTCCCCTGAAGTATCGGGTATAGAAGTCTTTCATTGCTTCTAAATCTTTTGTCCAAATGGCAATGTGTGCGATGTTCATTGTTTTTATTTTTCTGTTAATTGTTTAAATGCTGTATTTTCATAAAACATCCCGCAATGTTTCACCACGCAGAACTGGAGCTTCCAGATAAACTTCCTGCGTAGAGTTTCATTTTGAAATTTCAATTTTCAGTCAACGAAGGCAGTAAAACCCGGCATGCGGTAGTTTGCTGTTACAGCCAGTTGTTTTTTGTCTTCAGTTCATTCCATTCTGATTTTAGTACACTATAGTATATTGTATCCCGTCTTCTGTTGTGAGTCATTAAAGTATGGCTTCTTAAAATTCCCTCTTCTGTTAAGCCTATTCGTAACATTGCTTTTCTTGCCGGTACATTTAAAACATCTGTTTTTAATTCAACTCTTTCAAAACAGAGCTCTTCAAAACAGTATTTTATCATCAAATATTTAATTTGGTCGTTGAACCCTTTGCCTTGGAACTTTTTTCCAATCCAGGTCCAGCCAATTTCAATCCTTTTATCATAGTTCGATATATTTCCAAAACTGGTTGACCCAATAACCTGATTTTGTTTCTTGTCAATAATTACAAATGCAAGTCTTTTTTTTTCGATTCCCTGCATTATTGCATCACTAATCCAATTTTCCAGAAACCCGGCAACAGACAAGTCGCTTGTAAAATAAATCCACATTGATTCATCTTTTGTCAAATGAATAAGTTGATTAAAATCTTCCTTTATTATTGGTCTTAGTTTAACATCCTCTGTTTGTAATTCAATATTAAAATCCATATAAAATGATGTAAGTTTTCTTTCACAATTGGCGCTAACGTCCCGCTACGCGCAGGATTAAACAGAAGAACTTCCTGCGAAGTGCTGCTTTTCAAATTTATTACTTTTTTGTCAATGAAGCATCGAAACCCGGCATTAGACTGAGCTCGCGCCGAAATCTTGATGGTATTTTGCTGTTATGGGCTGTAATTTGTTGTTGTTTTCATTGCTGCCATATTACCGGAAGCCTTCACCATGCTGGCGGAGACCTTCATAACGTCAGCGGAAGACTTCACGATGCTGGCGGAGACCTTCATAACATCAGCGGACGCATTCACAACATTGGCGGAGACATTCACTACATCAGCGGAGACATTCACTACATCAGCGGATGCCTTCAAAATGCTGGCGGGAGCATTCATTACACTGGCGGGAGCATTCATAACATCAGCGGAAGCCTTCAAAACACTGGCGGAGGCCTTCAAAATTTGGGCGGAAGCCTTCATGAATTAGCGAAAGGCATCTCCCAAATGATATAGGAGCTCTCAACTTGAAAAATTGCCAATATCCGAGATTGTATTGTGCGTTCCTGTATTTTTTAATCTTAATTTATTTGGGATAATATTCATTCTTATATCCACATTTTAAACAAACCTCCCGGTGAACACATAATAAATGACCACATTCGGCACATTTCCATTTTTCTTTTTCACCGTTAATGAATGTGTCCAAGCCAATTTCTTTTATTTTTAAAAGGTTTTGAATCGGGCTTTCTCCATATTTGGTTGTATACCGCTTATCCAAATTTTTAATTCTCCTGCAAGGAAACTTATCACAATCATGACAAAGTAATTTCTCATCACCTTTCTTTTCATCGCATGATTTGATGCTACAAACTGTGCAATGAGATGGTTTATTGCCAATGCTATTGCAGCCTGCACATGTATTTTTATCTCGTTGAAAACCTAAACATATATCACAGATTACACCACATGGAGCAATACTTGCATTATCCATAATAGTATCTCCTATATTTACTTTTTACTCAGTATCAGTTTGACTCTCAAATTGAAAAATTGCCAATACCCGAAATTGTTTCAACCCGCGACAAATATGGCCAATAACCTAGAAATCTTCACGCAGTAGCTGATTGCGGGCGATTTCCTGTCAAGCCGAAAAGCAGCCCGGGCGGAAAGATACCCACCGAAAACCACCGCTGCCTCACGGGTAGCTGAAGTTATGGGCTGGTTTTCAATCAATATAGGTTTCTTTTAATACTGACTTTAGCTCATTTATCTCGGACTTTGTCAATCGTCCAAGGTCTTTAATTATTCTCTGTTTGTCGATAGTCCGAATTTGGTCTAAAACAATCCAACCAATTTTACTGTCATGTCTAACTTCAATTCTGGTCGGATAATTTTTAGAACTTGTTGTCATTGGAGCAATTACAACTGTATGCAAAAATTTATTCATCTCATTTGGAGAAATTACGACACACGGTCTGGTTTTTTTTATCTCGCTCCCAAGAGTCGGGTCAAGATTTACCAGAATGATTTGATATTGATTTATTTCCATTCTTCAAGGTTTTCGTCGTCAAACACATCGTTAATCAACAATCTGTCATCGCCACTCTCAGCCATTTTTTTGAACGCTTTTTCCCAACCTTTTCGTGGTCTAGATAATGGTTTTATAACAATTTGTCCTTTTTCGAGGATTATCTCAACTGTATCTTGGATATTATACTTATCCAACACTGTTTTGCTAAGTCGGATTCCCTTTGAATTACCAATTTTTATTACAGAAACTTCCATCGTGTCAATTTTTATAATGTAATTACAAAGTTAATACTTTTCGCGAGAAATCAAACTTGCCCATAACGGATAAAGCTACACGCAGTAGCTGATTGCGGGCGATTTCCTGTCAAACAGAAAAGCAGCCCGGACGGAAAGATGCCCACCGAAAACCACCGCTGCGGGTAGCTGATGTTACCGCCAGGTGTTCTTTGTCTGTCCTTGTAACCCGATGTTAATATAGAGTTTCTGTGTATTGTCAATATATTTTTTTGTCTTTAGTGTCGGCTTGTGAGTATGCTTTTTACAATTTAATTAAAGTGAAGCAATTTATTTCATTTTTCTCAGCGTTGTAATGGAAAGCTCTTTGTCAAAGCTTTGGTAACGAGCTTTGGAATGTGCTTGAAAATCCGACGGTTTACATTTAGTTACAAATATTTTAGAGATTCATTCTTGTTATAATCTTTTTTCGCCTCGCTTATCAAGGACTGAAAATCAATATCGCCACCACCTCCATTCTCGATTAAGATTAATGCATCAATCCATTGAGTTTTCCCATTTACATTAAGATTAACTACGGAAAGATCACCACCAGCTCTTCTCCAAATTTCAGTTTCTCTTAAACCTGAAGGATATAGTTTAGGTAAAATCTCAACTAGTTTTTGTTTTAATGAAAGTTTTACAATCTCTTGTTTTACGCCTATATAATCAATTAAACCAAATAGAAATTCCGTTGAGTTCTGGGAAGCGTATGGCTGAGAACCTTCTTTGTCGGAATCTTCTTTGTCGTCAACAAGGTCTGAAATACCCCGAATGATAAGCGATTTAATTAATGGATATGGTCTGCATGCTTCCAAGAATCCAAGTCCCTCCATTTCAACAGCTAACGCATGGCTACAGTGAAGTTTTAAGAATTTATATAATTCAGAGTCTTTTGAACCAACAACTTTTTCACCCGATGCAATTGTACCGACGAATGCGGAAATACTTTTGTGAAATTTAGTGTTTAAAAAAGAAGCGGACTGTATCTTCCAGCTATCTGAAATTGAAAAACTGGTTGCAAGTTGTTCTAACTCATACGAAGAGAAACCGAATTGTGGCCTTGATAAAAACAAATCTCCATCTTTCACTTTGCCTCTTTCATATCCATATACATCAGAACCAATAACAATATCACCAATCTTAACATCTTTTAAGCCGCCCGCAACACCAACAAAAAAAATGTAAGTTGGATTGAAATGTTGAATAATTCTTTCTGTTTCAATTGCCGCATTAACATTTGTCTGATTAGTGCGGCCAACAATAATCTGCAATTTATTTCCATTAGAAATGTAATTTCCAACTTTATAAATTGTTTTAGAATCAGGATGAATATAGTCCCCAACATTTGAGAGTTTTCTTATTACTGCTTCCTGTTCTAAAGCAAGGGCAGTTTGTATTACAATTGTATTCATAGTTTACTCCACAATTTCTTTAATGTTTTTAATGCTTCGTTATTTTTATTTTCTTCAATCATAGCGTTTAATAGTTTTCTTACAGTTATTTTCCCACTGCAATTTTTCCTTCTTAATTTTTGCAATGCAGAAATCCAAACTTCTTTTCCAGTCCCTTTACTTAACAAATCATAATCTTTCCCGTCGGCTTGAGTCCAAATCTTATTATCAGACGGGCCGCCTGCGTAAAGTGTATATGAAAGTCGTGTAAATGAAGTCCACCAGTCATCTTCTAAAACTTCAATCTTTGATATTAGGCCTCTAGCCCAAGCAATAGTCTGAGAAGCAAAATCAAGTAAATTTACACATTCAGCCATAGCAATTTTAAACTCCTTATTTGAAAATGATTTCTCATAAATTGCATATGCTACATCTTTATAACTTCTCTTGTATGTTAATTGTCCCAATTGTGTAGCATCGACAAAATCTAGCTTACCATTATAATTGGTGATATAGAATTTTAAAATATGTTCGGGTAATTGCGTGAATGTGTTGAAAATTGGTAATGTAGCCTTGATGTTGCTACTATTGTAATACAAAAATGTTGAAATTGCACTTGAAGAAATGATATAGTCAGAAAGGTCATTGTCAAGAGGAACTTGAAAAGTTGAATTCTTACTTAAAGATGCTAATAAAGCACTTGAAGTTTTTTCTAAGAATTTGGTTCTGACTTGCAATGAAAGTTTTGACCAAATTTCATTACGATACTTATAGTTTAGAATGTTTGCGAAATTTGTTTCGCTAATTTTTTCCAAAAGTGAACCATTGACGGATTTACCATTTACCAATAAATCAAAAAGTAAATGAATTGATTTTAGTGGGTCTTTCAAACCATCAGTAACTTTATTGCCATTATCAATTGCTGCTAGCCATATCTTTTGCCAATTAGTATTTTCTATTTGAATGTCAGCTAAAAGTTTTGGTTCTGTTGCACAAAGTTTACCAGAAAGCAAGATACAACGTTGGTCGCCAATTTCGATCGAATAATTGATTATATTTTTGGGTTTTATATCGTTTGTTATTATTTCAATACCATCATAAAAATTCTCGTCAGTATCTACTTTTAATTGATTTACAAGTGCCAATTCAAAATCAAATTGAGATTTGAGAATTGTAGCATAAAGCCTAAACCAATTTCTTTTTAAGGCAAATTGTTTAATCTCTGCTAATACCTTTTCCTCTGTTTTTGGAAATGAATCGCATAAGTATTTTTCTGCTGTTTTTGAATTTTCTAATTCATCAGAAATAAATGCTAACACTTCGATGCCTTTTGTAAGCCAAAGCCAAATTATCTTTGCAGATATAGAATTTATATCTACAAGAACGGTGGAAATGTTTTCTCTAATCAATTTTGCTAACCAATTATTTTTTTGTAAAGCAAAAATTTGAATTATAAAGGGAACATAGTTGTGTTTTTGATTTTGATTTTCATCAAATAAAAATTTAGAACACCATTTCACAATCGAGACTGAGATCTTTCTTTCACTACCCTTGAATGACTTTATTTGAAAATTTCTAAGAATATAAATCTCCGATTCGTCAGCATTCTCAACAAGTGCTGAAATCCTTTCAACTAATTTTAATTTAGTGAGAGTTCCTTTTTTGTCGCTTTGCGAATACTTTGCTATGATATTTGAAAGTGTGTTAAGCAGTTTTAAATCTTGTTCTAATTCAAGATTTTCAAATGTTGAAATACCTTTAGCAATTGTTGAAATTTCCGTTAAGGAAGGAGTTTCTGCTCCAATAGCTTTAATAAATGATTCAATTCTGATAATTGCGTCTTGCTCTCCTGCTAAAAACTGTTCTGTAAATTCTTTCAGTTCAGATGAATCTTCTTTACGAATAATTGCAACTCCCTTGTTCTCATACTTGTTTTCTGTATTATCAGGAATAACTAAAAAACTCAAATTTTCTTTTATAATATCATTCGGATTAAAGTTTATTCCAAAATTAAAACTCTCCTTTTGGGTTGCAGAAAGCAATTGCCATAGTTTACAAACCGCAATTTCAAAAGACTCTTGCCCAACCCAAACAATTGGTTCTGAATTATTGGAGAACTTAATAAAGGCTTGAATGACTTTATTAAATCTGAGTTGTAAAGCATCGTTCAGAATTACTTTTTTTTGATGATCAGAAGTAAATTTTATTTGTTCTAATAGAATTGTTTTATCCATCTCAGTTTTAAACACTGAGAAAAGGGGAGACAGGTCAGAAATGTTTTTTAAATCAGATTTGTTTATAATTAAACAATGAGAAAATACTCTCCCATTGCGAACATCGGGTGAATTGTCGGGATAAGTTTTAATTAGAAGATAATAATCTCCAAATGAAAAACCTCTTAGAATTGGCAACCATTTCAGTCCGCTTGGAGGACTGTCTTGTAGATCAGTTTGAAAAGCAATTTTTCTGGCAAGAGAATTATCATCTAAAGTTGTACGAAGTAATTCAAAAGCTTTATTTTGCTCTCCACAGATTGCTTGATGTATTGTTATAGTCACTTAATTGTTTCTAAAATTAAATGTGTTAAATCTACATTCTTTACTCCATCTTCATTGATTATGAACCCAAAGTTCTCAGAACCAAATTCTTGATATTTTTTCTTTAATTCATTTTCTTTTAATGACCCTCCTTGAGAGGATAGACCTAAAATGTTCACTTTACTCTCAATCCAATTTGTTTCTATGAAATTTAGAAGAAGTGGCAAACATTTTTTTAACTCTTCTTTCGGCGTTGCTTCTGTTACGAACTCGTCCCAACAAGTAAGAACTATAGTTAATTTTGTTGTTGAATTTCTAAAATGAGAGTCATTACCTTTTGAATGGAGTAAAATTTGCAGCAGTTCGATAAAAAATGATTGGTCAGAAATAGAATATTCTTCCGAGTTGCCATTTCCATTTTCTAACACATCTGGTTTTATTGTTTTATTACTCAAATCATAAAATGTTGTCAAATCAGAAGGTTTTATAAATAAAATCCAATTTTCACTTTGCTTAATAGAATTTAACCATATTGAATCTACCTCTCGATTTTCAAGTATAAGATTTACCTGTTCTCCTCCATAGTCAGGACAATCCAAGTCAATCATTTCTTCACCATATTGTAATGGCAAAGTGATAATTGTACTCTTCTCAGTTGGGGTTGTCATTACTTCATCTCCTTTCGATAATGCCAATGTAGCTTCAATAATAGGAGTAAGATTTTCAATGGGTTTGTAAAGTTTCATCGAACTATTATTCGCTTCAACTCTCGCATAAAGTTGTCCAATGAAGGTTGTTTTTCCTGAATGCGGTTTTCCGATAAGAAGTATTGTTTTCGCCATTATTTGCCTCTATAATTGATAAATAAATCAGATGAAAATATCTCTTCTAATGTCAAATCTGGTGCAGAAGGAATCATTGTTTTTTCTAATAACCAATCAATTACCGCTATATTATTTTTGTGAACCAGTTCATCAGGGCCTGGTTCTAAGAAATTACTGATTTCAATTTCTGTATAATTTAAAAAAAGAAGTTCCAGTTCGTTTTTAAGAGTATCCTTTATGCTTGATAATACTCCTGCCTTTTTATCGGACTTCGACCATACAGCTATGACAGGACGCTTCTTCAAATCATGTGTAAGTTGTCTCGCGATTAATAAGACTTCCTTTTTAGCAGCATTTTTATCAACAAGTAATGCTTCACAATCTATAAATAATATAAAGGCATTTGCGTTTGTATAAATCCACCTTGCATTTTCAGCAAGTTCCTCATTGCGATTTATTGACCAGGATGAAAACACTTCACCTGATGCATCTGCAAGTAAAATATCCCTTAGTTGGTGTTCTTCGCCTCTTAAAGCAAAATGATATAAACGATTCGAACTAACAGGTGTAGGTAGTGGGAATGCAACATTGCCTTTTTTGAATTTTAAACTATGGTATAGTGCATCCCAGCCCAAGATAGTTTTTGTGCCCGCAAAATTGAATTTGTTCAATTTTTTCCCACTGAGTAATAGTGTATATAACATTGCAAGAAAAGTTGTTTTCCCAGCATCTGCTTTTCCAACTAACCCAATAAGAATTGGGCTTGTTCTTGAGCTAATCAAATCTAATTCGTCTGTATTAAAAGCATGTCCACTCCATCCAAGACTTGATTTTTTCTGTTCTGCCTTTTTAAGCTTTTTGACTTTTATTTCTGTAACATTTGCAACAAAGTTTTCGCAATTGTGAAAATCATCATGGCCTAGATGACAGCTAACTCCGGGCGCTCCACATTCCTTTAATTTACATTGTCCTGACATGTTTATTTACTTAATGAAAGTTTAATAGAATGTAAATCATGAAATAACCAAAGTGTAAAATCTCCTAAACTTAATTCAGTTGTGTCATCAACTCCAACAAGTTTTTTGAAATGTTTCGATTCAAATTTGCCGTGAACAAATCCCTGAATAAAACTAGCAAAAGAAACTCTACCATTATTGCTCAAAAATTCAGGAACAATTTTTCCCAATTCTGAATAGCACTGCTCAATCACTGTTAGAAAATCTGAAATTTTCATTTTTTTATCTTCACCCTTGAAAAATGATTTATGTGCCTCAAGTAAAAAATAATCAACACTCATTGGATACATTTCAGGAATAAAATTGGAATAATCAATTGCAAGTGCAACTTGTAATTGACCATTTTTTATTTCATTATAGCTGTCTTTTAGTAAAGGAGAATATCCGGATTCTTTCCACCATAATAATTGTGTTCGCATTTGCATCAAGGATAACACCTTCAAAAATTGTATTTGATTTAATTTCAAATCAGATAAATGACTTGTAAGAGTTTCACTTATTAATTCATGTCTGTTCCTTGTTCCAACAGGTATTGACTTATCAATCCAATTTGCCAAATCACTTGGTTTAATTAGAGTAGATGCAATTTTAGAAATATCTATCTCAAGGTCAGGTGAAAAACTCCAACTTTCTGAAACTTCATATTCAATTTTATCACCTATCTTTTTAAGGAACGTGGTTAATATCTCTGCTTCTCTTCCAAGTTTTAAATAATTAAATAAATTTCGAGCAGCAAACCAAATAATATTAGCTGAGCTTATATCTTTAGAGACTATTTCTAGTGATTCAAGCACTACTGCTCTGATGATAGTAAGTTTTGTATCTTTTGTATTTGAAGAAAAGGTAGGCCAACTTTCAACAATTAAATTTTTAATTTCTAAAATGTAATTATTATCTGCTGGAACTTCAGGGTCAAAAGCAATAAGAGAATAATCTAGGATTTTCACTTTGTCTTTTACAATTCTTTTAGCTAATTCAATACTAGCTTTTTTTATTTTCTCAAAATTTGCATCATCAGTTGTCCGAATAAATTGCTCGTTTAAATATTCTTGAATCATATTGATTTATTTAAATTGGTTTAACATATAGTGCATTGGGCAAAGAAAAACATCGAGTCGAATTGAGTGTCAGCTGTCTTGTCTAGTCAATATTTCCTTTTTCTGTCCTTTCAAAATGGTTAATTTTCTATTTTAGTTCTGTCGTTGGTGTCTTTTTACACTTGCCGGCAACTAGTATATACCACCAAATATATATCACTTTTCTTAACTTCCGATTATAGTAAGCAGTTTTGTTTCTACTTGTTTATCAACAGGTTTTAAGCAGCTCATTCCTGATTCAGATTAAAAATCCCCTACAATCGCAGTCCTGCCGGGTTTTGGGTGGTCAGGAGAAATTAAAGAAAAAACAGCTGAGAGGATTTAAAACACGAAAAGGGAGAGCTGAAATGACTCCAACTCTCCCCTCTCTATATTCTCTTTGCAGATATAAGCATTTTGCAAGCGCGCGACTTTGGGTCAGCTGCTCGCCTGAATTAACTTACCCCTTCAGTAAATGCGGGCGTTCGTGATATACCTTCAGGATCATTTCGCCAAACAAGGTATTGGCCCATGCAAACCATTTGCGGGTAAATTTTGTGGCATCGTCTTTCTGGAACGATTCGTGCATAAATCCGGTATCGGCATGTGTTTTAAGCAACATGTCGATGCAGTGTTTAATTTCCGCATCGTCGATACTGGTAATGGCGCGCAGAATAATGCTCATCGGCCAAATGGTGTCGGCTCCGGTATGTGGCCCTCCAACTCCCTCTCCGGCAGTTCCTTTGTAAAAGAACGGATTGTTTTCAGACAATACCACTTTCCGGGTATTCAGGTATAACGGACTGTCGGGGGCAATGGCACCTAAGTATGGCAGTGATAACAGTGATGGTACATTGGCATCGTCCATCATATGGAAACTTCCGAAACCATTTACTTCAAAAGCGATAATTTCGCCAAACTTAGGATGAACAATAATTCCATTTTCCTGAAGGCCTTTTTTAACCTGTCCCTGAATTTCTTTGGCTTTGGCAACCAGTGCATCGTCTTTCAATTCCGGAAGCGAGAACATTTCTGCAAGGTAACCAAGCACTTCTATTGCAAACATATTGCTCGGAATCAGATACGGGAACAAGGTACAATCGTCGCTTGGGCGAAATGTGGATACAATCAGTCCGCAAGGTTTTACCGGGTAACCGTAACCGCTTAATGGCACACCGTCGGTTGCCCAGGCTGTTTCGCGCATAAAACTGTATGGTCCCTTATCGTGAAACCGTTGTTGTTCCCTGAATGTTTGCAGAACCAAAAGCATTGCTTCTTTCCATTTGCTGTCGAACAAACTGAGATCGCCTGTTTTTTTCCAGTAACCATGTGCCAGCCGCACCGGATAGCATAAACTGTCAATCTCCCATTTGCGCTCGTGGATGCCTGGTTTCATTTTGGTAATGTCGTTTTTCCACTCGCTTTCTTTGGTAAAATCTTTATAAAAGGCGTTGGCATACGGATCGAGCAAAATGCATTTGGTTTGACGGTTGATCACCCCTTTAACCAGCTCCGCCAGTTTCCGGTCTTCTTTTACCAATGGCAGATAAGGCCAGATTTGTGCCGTACTGTCGCGAAGCCACATGGCATCAATATCTCCGGTAATCACATAAGTATCGGGCTTTCCATCGATGACTTCAAAATCAACGGTTGTATCTAACGTATTCGGAAAACAATTTTCGAACAGCCATCCCAATTCAGGATTGGAAATGGAAGCTTTTACCCGGGCTAAGGTTTTTTCAACAGCTTCGCTCACAAAATTTCGTTTTGCAACCGGAGGCCGTTTACTTTCAAATACCGGGAACAGATTATTACCCATAACTTTGGTTTTGCCGGCAGCAAAAACACCTATTCCAGCTAAGGCGCTGGTTTTTATAAACATTCGTCTGTTGTTCATGATTATTGATTGATTTTATCGGTTTATATTTGAACCTGTAACAGTTTCGAAAGGTAAAAATATTGAAATTTGTGCCAGAACGAAGAATTTACGCGAAAAAGAGTTTCTGTTTGCAACCCTTTACAAAAACACTTGTCAATAAATTAGAAACAAAAGCATTTGAATCAGACAGCATTCATACATAAAGATTTGATAGATGACAGCATTAGAGGCGACAACCGTGCCCGCTATCAGCTCTATCAATTGTATTCCAAAGCGATGTTTAACGTGTGTTACCGCATGATGAACAACCGCGAGGATGCTGAGGATATGCTTCAGGAGGCTTTTATACTGGCATTTCAAAAGCTCGAAACATTCAGAAACGAATCAAGCTTTGGAACCTGGCTGAAAACCATCACTGTTCACACATGCATCAATGCACTAAATAAACGAAAGCTTGATCTGAAATATTTTGATGAATTACACCGCTTTGAAATGCACGAAGAAGAACCGGAGGAAGCATTGTACACAACAGAGAATATACTCGAAGCTATGAACCAGCTTCCGGAAGGTGGCCGGATCGTTTTCTCTCTTTATTTACTCGAAGGATATGATCATGGTGAAATTTCGCAAATACTGAACATCACCGAATCGACTTCGAAAACACAGTATATGCGTGCAAAACGCAGGGTTTACGAAATAATGAAACAAACAAAATCAAAAGAGATATGAAACCAGATCGATTGGAATCGTTTGTAAATGAGAACAGGCACGAATTTGACCGCATGGAGCCTTCGGACGAAATGTGGAATGCCATAAGCAACAAACTGAATGAAGAACCGAAACACCGTATCAGGAGGTTCAGCTGGAGGAAAATTGCAGCCGTTGCGTTTATACTTGTGATGTTACCGGCAATTATCTATCAGCTAAAATTCGCTGAGCATAAACAGTCAGCCAATGCCGTACAAATTGATCCGGATGTTCAGGAATTAATAGAAGCTGAAGCCTATTATGCGCAGGAAGTATCCGGAAAACTGGCTGAAATACAAAAATGTTACCAGGTTCATCCTGAAATAAAACTTGAAATTGAGGGTGATCTAAACGAACTTGAAGTGATGTATCATTCGCTGAAGAATGATCTGAAAGAGAATATTTCGAACAAGGAAGTGATTGAAGCAATGATTGAAAACAACCGTTACCGAATGAAACTGGTAGACGACGTTCTGGAACAAATAAACTGTTAATTAATTGGCTATGAATAAATACAATCGTAAAAGTGGTATTTCGCTCCTGATTTCAGGATTCCTGTTCCTGATTGGCTTAACAGCGAATGCTCAGTTTACAGAAACCCGTGAATTTGTGAAGCGATTCAAAATTCAGCCGGAAACCAGAATCGATATCACCAATAAATATGGAAAAATAGAACTCAATACCTGGAAAAAAGACTCAGTAGTTATTCGGTTTAAGATGGAGATTAATGAAAAAAAACCGATCAAACTTGAAAAAACACTCGACAATCTGGATTTCGACATTAGCAACAGCCAGCATTATCTGATTGTAAAAACACAAATAGATAAAAGCCGAAGTCAGATTGAAAATGAGTTTATGAAATTTAAGGAAACCATTCTGCAAACCAGTGGAAGCATTCGCATTGACATGATGGTATGGTTGCCTGAGGATCACGAACTTCGAATGGAAAACAAGTTTGGAGATATCATTATGGGCGATTATTTGGGTGAAACACAAATAGACCTGAGCAATGGAAAACTTAGAGCAGGTGAACTGCCTAAAAGAGCAATACTTAACCTGAGTTTTGCTGATGCAACTGTCGGCAATCTGCCAAACGGACGGATCGTTAGCAATTACAGCGATATTCAGTTAAAAAATTCGGGAACGGTAAGGTTTGAAAGCAAGTCGTCGACCATTGAAATCATGAATTCCGAAGATTTAAGCATCGACTCACGGCGCGACAAATTCAGGATTCGCATAGCCGGTAAATTAGATGCAACAGGTAATTTCAGTCAATTCAGGATTTCTGAATTGAAAGATAAGGCCAACTTTCGCTTAAGTTATGGGAGCCTGGAGATGGAAAAAATATTTAACGAATTCAGCAGTATTTATATTGAAGGACGATCGACAGATGTAAACCTGTATTTTAATCCTGAAGCGAAGTTTAACTACGAAATTACTGAAACGAAGACCGATTTGAAACTAGGTCGCGAAATGAAGGAAGAAGATAAGGAAGTGCTCGATTCAAAAGAAAATAAAATCCGCCATTCCGGCTATTTTGGTAAAAAGATGAAAGAAGACCAACTCATTATTAATGCCGTTGGTGGCGAAACAAACGTACTCTCCTACTGATCGATTGACAGATTTTTAGATTTTCAGGAAACCGTTTAAACGGATTGTAATTTATTGCAATCGGCTTTAGCACACCTTAATAACACGTTAAAAGTCTCTGAGTATATCAGCAAAACATTACAATTATAAAAAAAAACAGTCCTTTTTTATCCTGATTTGCAACCCCCCAAAAAAAAGTCTGTCTATAGAAAAAGAAAACAGAAAACAGTTAATAATTCAGAAACAAAACATTTTAGAAAACGAATCTCAAAGCTATGAAAACAATTAAATTTCCCTTACTGCTTGCATCTGTTGCATTGCTTTTAGGAACAAGTTCCTGTTTAGATGAAATCTTTATTGATGGCAATGGAATTCCCAAAACGGAATTCAGAAATGCTGAAGGTTTCGATGAAGTGGTATCAGCAGGTGACTTCCATGTAAACGTAATTGCCGGAGATACCTATTCAGTGGAAGTAACGGCAGAATCAAATCTTTTACCTTACATCGAAACCGATGTAAATGGAAGTACCTTAAAAATCAGAACACGCGGAGTCCATTCGCTTCGTCAAAACGATCCGATTGAGATTTATATAACGACCCCGGTATTAAACGGCCTTTCGATTAGTGGATCCGGATACATCAAAACGGATAGTTTCCTGAGCGATGAATTTAAAATCGCTGTCTCCGGTTCCGGTGATATTGACACTAAAGTGAATGCTGACGTAATTAAAGCGAATGTTTCTGGATCCGGTATTGTTTATCTTGAAGGATCGGCTACAGCAACTTACTTCGTTATTAGTGGTTCAGGCAAAATAAAATCGTACAACCTCGAGCAGGAGGATTGCAACGCAAAAATTTCAGGATCGGGTGATGTGTATGCAAATGCCAGTCATACGATTGACGCCAATATATCAGGCAGCGGAAGAGTTTATTACATCGGTAATCCAGTGATACACACCAGTATTTCAGGCTCCGGATCGGTTGTTGACAGAAATTAAAGCCCGGTTGGTTTTGAATCATAAATTAGTTGGGAAAAGCCGGATAAAACAAAGTGCTGAAAACCTTACATAACTTTTGACAAATCAGACTAATTAAAACAACCATTTCATCATAAAACCGTTCTATATTATAAATTGCACAAAACATAAAACAATGAAACAAATTTATCTTCTGATCATTCTGCTTGTCCTCGCCCATTCCGGGTTTTCCCAGACTCCGAAAAAAGCTATTGGCATCAGGGGTGGTCTTTCGTCCGGATTCGAATACAGGGTTTATTCCGGAGACGTAAGTTCGTATAAAGTTTTATTATCTACCCGAAAGGAAGGACTTCAACTTACGGGCCTCAAAGAGTTCCATATACCTGACGCATTTGACTTTAACAATGACTTTTCGTTTATTTACGGAGTTGGTGCTCATGTTGGGTTCGAATCGTGGTATGTTA
Organism: Prolixibacteraceae bacterium; assembly: GCA_041736275.1. Taxonomy (GTDB): domain Bacteria; phylum Bacteroidota; class Bacteroidia; order Bacteroidales; family Prolixibacteraceae; genus Aquipluma. The sequence continues at coordinate 58,638 of JBGSUC010000023.1, read as the reverse complement.
CCCGGGATATCTACGGAGATTATCCGGCTTCCTGGTACCGCGAACACAAAACCGGACCTATTGCCGGACTTGATGCACTGGCTGCCGTTGAATACACTATTCCGCAAATACCGCTTGTTGTTGGAATCGAAGTAAAACCGTACTTTAATCTCTTCGGAAAGAATTTCTTTCAGCTACAGCCATTTGACTTTGCTTTTACAGTCAAATATACATTCTGATACCTATCAGTTTAAAACGTAAAACACAAAGTATTCCGACAATTAATTTGTCTTAAAAAACAAATCTTCAAACAACAGAAATAACTATTAAACACTTAAAAATGAAAAAATTAATACTCATGATTTTTCTTGGGTTAGGTTTCCTATTGTCCTATGCTCAGGAATACGAAGACAATGATCAGATATCAACAATCTTTTCGAAAGACCGCAAAAATGGTGGTTACGGTGCATTATCATTCAATTACACTCAAATTGACGGTAAAGATGCTTTTTTAATGGGTGCCCGTGGTTCGTGGATCATCGACCATTCATTTGCTATTGGACTGGGTGGTTGTGGCTTCATCAACGATATAAATTATCAAAGCTGGCTCAACACTGATCTGGACAATAACCTGGCAGGCGGATACGGTGGAATTTATCTCGAACCAATTATTGCTCCCCGCTTACCTGTGCATATATCTATTCCCGTTTTATTTGGGTTTGGAGCAATATCAAATATCGATAATTACGGAAATTGGGACAACTGGGGGTACGATAATTCACCAAATGATGTTTTTATGGTCTTTGAACCGGCAGTTGAGATCGAATTTAATATGACCCGACATATGCGTTTGGCAGGAACGATCGGTTATCGGTTTACTTCTAAAATTGAGATGCAGAATGTCGATCCTGATTTACTGGAAGGAACCAATATTGGAGTAATTATGAAATTCGGTAAGTTCTGAAAACAACTTAAAGTGTAAAACAATGAGGGTTTCGTTCCAAACGAAGCCCTCATTTGTATGTTGTCTGATGGCATAAAATATTAAACTCTCTTTTACCAGAATCCTTTTGTGCATATGCAAAGCTCGTTAAAGCAGAAACTGAAATATAAAATATCGCTTTGAGTAGCTCAATTTACAATGAATAATGGAATTTTGATTTTATGGCGAACTGCATCTACAGTAGTCCCAAATACCAAATCCTTAAAGCCTTTATGCCCATGTGCCCCCATTACAAGCATATCAATATCATTGCTTAGTATAATCTTTGTAATTTCGGAGGCAGCATCGCCAAACCCAATTTTAATTTCTGAATTGTAACCTAATTCCTTTAAATCGGCTTGATATTTAAGCAGGCTGTTATTGTCCAATAGGGTTTCGTAGTCCATTGTATTTTTACCCAAATAGATAGCCGCAGCGCTTTCTACAATGTGAATAAATGTATAGATGGCAGTTTTTCCACCCTGATTCAGAGCACTCTTTATTATCTTCCTGTCATTCCCTGTGAAATCAATCGCAATTCCAATGTGACGGTATTCGATAGATTCAAGATCTGTAAAATCCAATGCTTGTCCGTGAGGCAGCTGCGATTTTCGTTTGCTGGCAGATCCAAGAAAAGGATGAATAAATACGTATCCCAAAAGCACAAGGCAAGCCACTGCAACAGGAATAACCAGAAAATAAATATAGATTTTATTATCCCCCGCTGAATCAATCCATCCCAAAATCTCATCAATTACAAGGTGAATATTCAGATATACAATAATGGCTGCACTTAACCATGCAAGAATCTTGACCCACCGCTTAATAGCGAATTCTTTCATCAGTTTTTTGTCCGAATTAAAATGAATAAGTGGAATAACCGCAAAACCCAGCTGAAGACTTAAAACAACCTGGCTCAATATCAAAAGGCTTCCCAGGGCTTCATCCCCAAAATAAACAATGGTAAATAAAGCTGGTAAAATAGCCAGCATCCTGGTAATTAATCGCCTTAACCAAGGCTGTATTCTGAGATTCAGATGCCCTTCCATTACAATTTGTCCGGCTAAGGTACCGGTAATAGTAGAACTTTGTCCTGAAGCTATCAATGCGATCGCAAAAAATGTTGGTGCTGTTTTCCCAAATAAGTTTTCGAGTAGCTGAGAAGCATCCTGGATTTCTGCGACATGAAAATAGCCATTGACATAAAATGCAGCTGCTGCAAGAATTAATATGGCAGCATTAACGAAAAAAGCGAGATTTAAGGCAATTACTGTATCGAAAAAGTTCAGTTTAATTGCATTTTTCATTCCTGGCACTGTTCTGTCGAACTTTCGTGTTTGAACCAGTGATGAATGTAAATACAAGTTGTGCGGCATTACTGTTGCACCAATAATACCAATGGCTATGTAGAGTGCATCACCGCTTAAGTTTGAAGGAATGAATCCTTTTACAACATCACCATATACCGGCGAGACAATCAGCATTTCAACGAAAAATGACAATCCAATAATAAACACCAAAGAAATGATGAATACCTCCATGGTTCGCATTCCTTTTTTTAGCAAAAAGAGCAAAAGTATCGTATCCAGTGCAGTTAAGCTTATTCCCCAAATTAATGGCAACCCAAACAGCAAATTTAATCCAATGGCCATTCCAACAATTTCGGCCAGATCGCAGGCTGCAATAGCTATTTCAGCAATTATATACAAAGGAATATTGGCCCATTTCGGGTAGGCATTTTTTGAAGCCTGCGCTAAATCCATACCTCTTACAATACCTAGGCGGGCGCTTAATGACTGCAAAAGAACAGCAATAAGATTCGACATGAGCAGCACCCAGATTAATTTATACCCAAATTCGGAACCACCGGCTATGTCAGTTGCCCAGTTGCCCGGATCCATGTATCCCACGCTAACTAAATAGGCAGGTCCTAAAAAAGCCAAAATTTTTCTCCAGCCTTTTTTATCCGTTCGTACAGTTGAATGTACCTCGCTTAAAGATTCTGATTTCATTAATATTATAGAATTAAAGCATAATTAGATATATAAAACCATTAACTTAGATCACTCTAACAATGGAGTTATTATTTTGTTTATTTTTGATCCGGAAAACTTTACTATTATGGCTTCACTCGCAGAGGAAAATTATTTAAAAGCATTATACTCGATTTCAAATCAGAAGGAAGGAGTTAATGCATCAGATTTAAGCAGTTTATTGAAGGTTAGTCTGCCTACTGTTAACAGCATGATGAAAAACCTTAATCGGCAAGGTTTGGTCGATTACGAAAAATACAAACCACTAAAGCTTACTGAAAACGGGAAAAAAGAGGCAGCTTTGGTTCTTCGCAAGCACCGTTTAACCGAAATGTTTCTGGTTGATAAGATGGGTTTTGGATGGGAAGAAGTACATGAAATTGCAGAGCAGCTTGAACATATCGTTTCGCCTGTTTTATTTGAAAGAATGGATGAATTACTGGATTTCCCGACAATTGATCCTCACGGATCTCCAATCCCTGACAGAAATGGGGAAATAGAACTGAGATCATACAAAAAATTAAGTGATTGTTTAAAAGGAGAAATTGTAAGATTGGAGGCTATTTCTCATGATTCTTCTGATTTTCTGAAATTCCTGAATACAAAAGACCTGAAATTAGGTGTAATAATTGAAATAAAGTCAATTGAATCGTTTGATAAAAGCATGAACGTTAGCTATTCCAATCATCTCACTTATACATTCTCACAAATTGTTTGTGAGAATTTACTCGTTAAGGATTACAAACCTTAACATCAGAAATTTCTACTACTCTGCAAGTATAACGGTAATCTCTTCCTCCTAAATTATTGCTTTTAATAAAATCTCATCTATTTTTGTTCTACAGAAACAAATTAATATGGAAATTACAGAAATCTTAATCACAATAAGGAAAATTGTCAGATCGATAAACCTCGAATCAAAAAAAGTACAGAAGGAACATGGAGTGACAATTCCTCAGATTTTGTGTTTGAGTTACCTGCATGCATCACCAAATTTCCAGTCAACACAAGGCGATATCCGCCACTTTCTAAACCTTAATTCAAGTACAACCAGCGGAATTATTGACCGTCTGGAAGACAAAGGGTTTTTAGCCCGACTTCCAAAGCAGGGAGACAAACGTGTTGTCAATATTGCACTTACCTCAAAAGGTGCAGGTCTTCTTACGCAAATACCGGCACTTCTCCACGATAAGCTTTCAGACAAACTAAAATTATTGCCCGATAATAAACTTCAGCAAATACAGGAAAGCCTCAAAACGCTCGTTTCCTTACTCAACATCGAAGCAATTGAAGCATCGCCAATGATTACAATTGAGGATCCAATTGATTAAATTCAGAATCTGGACAACTAATCATAAACAGATCAGTGAATTACCGGATTTGGATCATAATCTGCAATTTGTAATTTTTAATAAAATTTAATTTGCGATCATTAAATAACTGAATACCAAACACATCCAATCATCACATCTCCTGACATCCTCCATGGGTCTGTCCGGAATTTTGGTTATGCCGTTCAAAACCGTAATTTTGTTCCTGTAGAAACAATACATATAACATTTATGGTAATTTTTAACGACAGTCAGCAAGCACTAGCAAATAGAATTAATTCGGACTCAACAATTTCAAATTGGAAAAATTGGAAATGGCAGATTAAAAACACAATCAGGACCATCGATCAGTTTACGAAACTAACAGGTATTTCATTTCCCGAGGATGAAAAAGAAGCGTTAAAGGAAACACTTGATAAATTCCCTTTGGCCATTACCCCTTATTATGCTTCGCTGATTTCGAAAGAGAATTTCAGGAATGATCCGGTTTTTAAACAGGCATTTGCAAATGTTAATGAGTTGGTTGTATTGGACAATGAATTGAAAGACCCGCTTTCCGAAGAGAAAGACAGTCCGGTTGAAGGTATTACGCACCGCTATCCGGATCGTGTATTATTTCATGTAAGCAACATTTGCTCCATGTATTGCCGCCATTGTACCCGAAAACGAAAGGTTGGCGACATCGATTATATCCCAAATAAAGAACAGCTTCTAAAAGGAATTGAATACATCAAAAATACCCCTCAGATCAGGGATGTACTGCTTTCAGGAGGCGATCCGTTAATGCTTTCAGACGGTCAGATCGATTGGTTGCTGAGCGAAATCACAGCCATTCCCCATGTCGAAATAGTTCGGATAGGAACAAGAATGCCCTGTGTAATGCCTTACCGGATAACTAATGAACTGATCACCATCTTAAAAAAATACCAGCCGCTTTGGATCAACACACATTTTAATCATCCGCGTGAAATGACAGCTTCTGCCAAAGAAGCCCTGCAGATGCTTGCTGATGGAGGTTTCCCTCTTGGAAATCAAACAGTATTGCTTGCCGGAGTAAACGATTGCCCGCGTATTATCAAAGAACTGGTTCATAAACTGGTTCAAAACCGGGTAAGGCCTTATTATCTGTATCAATGCGACCTTTCAGAAGGATTGTCTCATTTTCGCACCCCGGTAGGAAAAGGAATCGAGATTATGGAAAGCCTGATTGGACATACTACCGGTTTTGCTGTACCAACCTATGTTATTGATGCTCCCGGTGGTGGAGGTAAAATACCGGTAATGCCAAATTACATCATCTCATGGTCAACTAATAAAGTGATTTTAAGAAATTACGAAGGTGTTATAACCACTTATCAGGAACCTGACCATTATGAAAATAATTTTTGCGATCGTGATTGTAAAAATTGTAACCTGGAATTAAATATCAAAGGAAGTGATGAGATAGAATCTATAGGAATTGAAAAATTACTTGCAGATTCAAATGATTCGATTTCGTTAATTCCGGAGGATAATGAACGATACAACAGGAGGGATGAATAAGATATGGACCGGATTGAAAAATTAGGACATTCCACTATACATCACGGTAAAGACAATAATCGAATTTACCTGATGAAACTGGATAAAAATGATCGGGCACATATCTTTCAGCAGTTAGATGAATTAGCCATAACAAATGGCTACAGCAAAATTATAGCAAAAGTTCCTGCCTCAGTGCAACCATTGTTGCTAATGAATAATTACAGTCAGGAAGCATATATTCCCAATTTTTACAAGGGAACTGAAGGTGCATTCTTTATGGCTAAATATTTCAATTCCGAAAGATCATTGCTGGCAATCGATTCATTATTAAATCTTGCCGATGCCATTTCGTTGCAGAACAACAATCACAAAGAGCCTCTGCCTGAAAAATTCTCCATAGAAATAATGAAGATTCAGCATGTGGAAGAAATGGGGAAAATATACCGGCAGGTTTTCGAAACCTACCCCTTTCCTATTACAGAATCCGCTTACCTCGAAAAAACAATGAGAGACGGATGTGTGATTTATTTTGGGATTTGGGACAATGGGAAACTGATCGGACTTTCTTCTGCCGAGTTGGACGAGTCTAACTTAAATGCTGAAATGACAGACTTTGCTGTTTTACCTGAATACAGAGGACAAAAACTAGCATCATTTCTGTTAAGAGAAATGGAGAATAAGATGAAAGCCGAAAATTATAAAACCTTATACACTATTTCACGACTTTTTTCCCCTGGTATAAGTAAAACCTTTATTAACAACGATTATCATTTTTCAGGATTATTGGTAAACAATACCGATATCTCCGGAAAAATTGAAAGTATGAACGTATTTTACAAAAGCATATAAAAATGAGAGATCAAAAATATTTTGGCTATTTGTGCCAACACTCAAAAACTTGTCCGGTATATCAGGAAACACTGATTGTAGAAGAAATTTCTTTATCCTTATTAAAAAACGTCTTTTGCAAAAGAGGCTACAATGGTTGGAAGAATTGTGAACGTTTTAAATTAACTGAAACGGGAGTGGAAGCTCCGGAAAGCGCGACACCATACAAAATAATCTAACAAATAAGCATAGCTTGTAAAATAATAAATAATCAACTAAATACAGCCAAATAAAGAGTTGCATAAATGCATTGGATTGACCTAACGATATTCACCGCTTACCTGTTTATTATGCTGGGAGTGGGATTTTTTTTCCTCAGGAAGAATAAAAACACTGAAGATTATTTTGTTGGCGGAAGGCAAATGAGCAGCCTTCATATTGGATTATCGGTGGTAGCAACAGATGTTGGCGGAGGATTTTCCATTGGCCTTGGTGGACTGGGATTTATTATGGGATTATCAGGCAGTTGGTTGTTGTTTTCCGGGCTTGTTGGAGCCTGGTTAACAGCAGTTGTACTCGTACCACGAGTCCATCGGTTGTCAGGAAGGCTTAATTTACTGTCATTTCCACAATTTCTTGAGCATAGTTTCAACAAAAAAGTCGCCTTGCTGGCTGGCATTATTTCAGCCATTGGTTATATCGGCTTTACCAGCTCGCAAGTGCTGGCTGGTGCCAAACTGGCCTCGGCTACTTTTCCTACACTTTCATTTACCACCGCTTTGATGGCTATGGGAATCATCGCAGTTGTGTACACCGTTCTTGGTGGACTTAAAGCTGTAATTTATACGGATACCATACAGTGGATTGTTTTAATGAGCGGACTTGTATTTGTTGCCTTGCCCCTTTGCTATAATGCTGTTGGCGGAATTCAGGCTATCCGCGAAACCTTGCCTGCCTCTTTTCTCAGCTTAACCAATGTAAGCTGGCAGCAAATTGTGAATTGGATGATCACCATTGTGCCTATCTGGTTCATCGGAATGACCCTTTATCAACGCATTTATGCATCGCGCACGCCGCAATCAGCCAGAAGAGCATGGTTTATTGCAGGTTTATTTGAATATCCTCTAATGGCTTTTACCGGTGTTTTTCTGGGGCTTCTGGCCCGGGTAGCTTATGAAAACGGAATGTTAGCCGATGTAGGTTTTGCCGCCGGAAGCCCTATTGATGCTGAAATGGGATTACCCCTGCTGTTAAGAACAGTCCTCCCAGTTGGTTTGACCGGCATTGTTTTATCTGCTTATTTTTCGGCAATCATGTCAACTGCCGATAGTTGTCTGATGGCCGCTTCCGGAAATATTCTAACCGATATTCTGAAAATGCACCTTCATCCTGCCAGCTTGCGATTCTCGCAATTACTCACACTTCTGGTTGGTGTCTTAGCCTTATTTCTCGCTTTAAAAATGCCAAATGTGCTGGAATTGATGCTGCACTCTTATACTTTTATGGTTTCAGGCCTGTTTATACCTGTACTTGCAGTATTGGTAAAACCAAACAACAAATCGGAAGCAGCTCTTGGGGCAATGATCACAGGAGGTGGCACCTCGTTGGTTTTAATCATTTTTGCTCCTGTTTTACCTTTTGGTCTGGCTCCAATTGTTTTTGCAATACTGGCCTCACTTGCTGCTTTTCTACTGATTTCAAGTTTAAAAACAACAAAGCTTGCTGTTAACTGAAATCAATTTTTTTCCGTCATATTTATCCCTACTTTTGTCCCGCTATTTTAGGGTATATGAAAAATAACTTATTGAAATATTTTGGGGCAGCTCTGTTGGCTATGTTCTTTTGGAGCTTTTCCTTTGTCTGGTTTAAAATTGCCTATCTGGCGTATCAGCCAATGACAGTTATTTCACTCCGTTTGCTCATTGCAACAATCATCCTTTTCGCGATTACAAAATTCTCCGGAAAGCTTCAATCAATTCAACGAAAGGATCTTAAAGTATTTCTTCTAATGGCTTTTTTCGAACCTTTTATGTATTTCATGGGAGAAAGTTATGGACTTTTGTATGTTTCTTCAACCGTTGCAGCAGTAATTGTAGCTACAATTCCTTTGATTACTCCATTCGCAGCCTGGTATTTTTTCAGGGAAAAACTTTCGATTGCCAACATTGCCGGTCTGGCGGTTTCGTTTACTGGTGTCTGCCTGGTCGTATTCAATTCATCATTTGGGTTTGCCGCTTCGCCACTTGGCATTGCGCTTGAGTTTGTCGCAGTTCTGTCGACAATAGGCTTTACCGTTTTATTAAAAAAACTGACTACCCGATATAATACATTTACCATTTTAAGTTATCAGAATCTGTTCGGCTTACTCATGTTTTTGCCATTTTGGTATGCTTTCGAGTCAGGGCAGGTTCTCGAGGCCGGCTATAACCCAAAAGCTTTCTTCGCTATCATTAAACTGGCGATTTTTGCAACGGTTATCGCATTTTTATTATTTACTTATTCAGTTAAAAATCTGGGAGTTAATCGCACAAACACTTTCATCAACCTGATTCCTGTATTTGTTGCTGTGCTGGCTTTTATCATACTTGGAGACAGACTAAGTCTGCAGAATATGATTGGTATTGGTGTTACCATCGCAGGTTTATTTCTGGCTCAATTAAAAAGACGGAAACGTAAAGATGTAATTCATCCCATTTATCAAGCCTGACATGTTACCTTATAATTGGGTAAAAGTCGTAATTTTTTAGGGTCTGCAATAAAAACTTTCTTTCAGCAGTTTAAATGGAGTTAACATTTTTGTTGAAACGTTGTTTAAACCAAAAGTAAACACAAATTCATACTGGATAAATATTCAAGGAATTTTGAAAATTAAACATCGAAATAATCTGATCAGGCTGGTTGTTATTCACTTGCTGTTGCTGGTTTATCCTCTGGTGAGCAAAACAATTCATGTACACCATGAAAAAGTTGTACATCATGAAATTTCAGCGAATACCTGTATTGATCTCCCTGAAGATTTTTGTCCGGTTTGCGATTTTGAATTCTATAATTTTGTTACTTCTGATCAACAGCCCATAGTTGTTTCTCTTTGCATTATTCCGGTTTATAACTCTCCTGCTACTCGAATAGGGTTTAGTCAGATTTTAAATTATTTCTCGTTAAGAGCTCCTCCAGTCGCCTGATTGTTCAATACCTTTTTGATCCTAAAAAGGTAAAACCATCAAACTTTAAATATTAGTAACCGATACTGTTCTGTACAACGTTTACCCGGGTTTCAGGTAATCATATGGCGGAAGTGATTCAGGTATCATAAAAACTCGTTTATGCGACTAAAAATTATATTATTTACGACAAACTTATTTCTTCTTTTATCTTCGGTTTTCGGAGAACCCAATGCAGTTATATCCAATGCTAAATTAACCGGGAAAATTATTGACAAAGCTTCAGGAGAAACACTTCCAGGTGTTAGTATTTATTTTCCAAATCTAAAAACAGGAACAATTACCCAATCGGATGGAACTTATTTTATCGACAAACTTCCTTCCAGCAAACTGCTGGTTCAGATAAGTTATTTGGGGTACAAAATGCAATCGAAACTAATTGATTTAAAGATAACTGATTCACAGGACTTTTATCTGGAAGAATCGGCAACAGAAATAAGCGAAGTAGTCGTAACGGGACAATCAGGAGGAATTGAAAATAACCGGACACCCTCGCCGATTGCAGTTGTTCCCCGCACTCAATTGCTTCAGAATTCGTCGACTAACATTATTGATGCACTTTCGAAGGTACCGGGAATTTCGCAGGTTACCACAGGCGCAGGAATTTCGAAACCAGTAATTAGAGGCATGGGTTACAATCGTGTTGTTGTTGTTAACGACGGAGTTCGGCAGGAAGGCCAGCAATGGGGCGATGAACATGGAATTGAGATCGATGGAAACAGTGTTAACCGTATTGAAATCCTTAAAGGTCCGGCCAGCCTGGCCTATGGTTCTGATGCCATGGCAGGCGTAATCAATATGATTTCTGCTCCTACTCTACCCCAAGGCTCAATTCTAGGCAACATCAGCAGCAATTACCAAACGAATAATGGTTTAATTGACTATTCCGCGAATCTGGCTGGCAATAAAAACGGACTGATTTGGGACGCCAGATATAGCAACAAAATGGCTCATTCGTATCAGAATAAATACGATGGCTTTGTTTATAATTCTGGTTTCCGTGAGAATGCAGCCAGTACAACTCTTGGAATAAACCGAAGCTGGGGTTTTTCGCATCTGCATTTTAGTTTATACCATCTGAAACCGGGAATAGTTGAAGGCGAACGGGATAGCCTGACCGGGAAATTTCTGAAATCAATAATTAATCCAAATGGCTCAACCCAAAGTGTCATTGCAACTTCGTCCGATTTTCGTTCATATCAGCCAGCGGCACCTTTCCAGACAATCGATCATTATAAGGCTGTATGGAACAACAACCTGTTTATCGGACAAAGTAACCTCGAAGCAACAATCGGATTTCAACAAAACAGAAGAAAAGAGTTTGAAGAACCAGATAATTACGGACTTTTCTTTTTGCTGAATACCCTTAATTACGATTTTAAATACTCGTTTCCTGAAATAGCCAACTGGAAATTTACTTCCGGAATAAATGGAATGTGGCAGAACTCACAAAATAAAGGAACTGAATTTCTGGTGCCGGCCTATCAATTATTCGACTTTGGTGTATTTGCCATTGCAAACAAAAAAATGGGAAATTTCAATTTCAGTGGAGGAATTCGCTTCGACAAACGATCGGAAACCAGCAAAGCTCTTTACCTGAATACAGATGGAGATATCGTCTCATCTGGTGATTCCAATGGTACAAAACGTTTCGATGCGTTTGACAAAAATTTCACGGGTATCTCCGGAAGCCTTGGTGCAACATACCAGATCAGCGAAACAGTTTATACCAAGCTTAATATTTCCAGGGGATTCCGTGCGCCAAACATTGCAGAATTAAGTTCAAACGGTGTACACGAAGGAACTCAGCGATACGAAATCGGAAATCCTGCATTAAAACCAGAGACTAGTTTTCAGATAGACTATTCGATTGGTATGAATACAACGCATGTCTCTGCAGAATTGAATTTATTTACAAACGCTGTAGATAATTTCATCTTCAGCAATAAACTTAATTCTAGTGACGGTTCTGATCCGGCATTCCAATATCTCCCGGTGTTTCAGTTTACCAAGGGTAATGCCCAGTTTTACGGCGGCGAATTTCAAATCGATATTCATCCGCACCCATTAGATTGGCTGCATTTCGAAAATTCGTTTTCGTATGTAAAAGCAACATTGGCCAATCAGCCAGCAGATTCACATTATTTACCATTTATTCCGGCTCCTGTCTGGGTTTCGGATCTGAAAATTGAATTCAATAAAACCGATCATTTTTTAGCGAATTCCTATTTAAAAATTGGAATTGAAAATACCTGGAAACAAAACCATTTTTATGCAGCGTACGAAACCGAAACCGCCACTCCAGGTTATACCTTACTGAATATGGGAGCCGGTACCGATTTTGTATTCAAGAAAAAAACACGGTTTTCGCTTTATGTTTCAGCCAACAATCTAACAGATGTAGCATACCAAAGTCATCTTAGCCGGTTAAAATATACAGGGATGAATTATGCCACCGGCCGCTCCGGAATTTACAACATGGGTCGGAATATCAGCATTAAACTATTGATCCCGATTGATTTCGAATCAGGGAATTAAATTGCAGGTGAAACGTTCAAATTTGTTTATATTTTATCGATAGAGTCATTTTCAAAAATACTCTATCGATAATCTATTTTTCCGATTAAATTTGCGACCGTATTTAATGTTTATTTTGCCTAAAAGATAATTCGTACACATGGAATTTATAACATACAACAGGCCCGAAAAACTTCAAGAATTCACAAACAACCGGAGGCAGGAGTTTACAGCTCTTTTCAAGAAACTGAAAGCCAAAAAGCCTAAGAATCTGGATGATGTGGTTCATGAGTTGCACAACGAAGCTTTTGACCAGTTCGATTGTCTGACCTGTGCAAACTGTTGCTCTACAATTAGTCCGGTAGTTACAGAAAAAGATGTTGAACGATTAGCCAAACGACTAAAAATGAAAGCTGTTGATTTCGTTGCGCAGTATTTATACATCGACGAAGACAAAGATTACGTTTTTAAGCTAACACCCTGCCCATTTCTGATGCCCGATAATTACTGCATGGTATATGAAGACCGCCCAAAAGCCTGCCGCGAATATCCGCATACCGACCGTAAACGCATGTACCAAATTCTGAACCTAACGCATAAAAACTGTGCTGTTTGTCCGGTGGTTCATAGCATTACCTGCGAATTGGTTAAAAAGTTTTAATCCGGATTCACAACTACCTGATTTTTATTGACAAGCAGTTAATAATAAAAACGTTCGGGAAGTCTGCAATGCAGAACTTATTTCGGGATCTGTTGTTCGGTGTGTTGAGAATTTATTTTTCATTTTTCAGAATAAATCAGAACTACAACTCGCAAAAAGAATTAACAGAACTGCAATAAATGCTGCCAAATAAATGACTTATTTACTTCCCTGAAAACGATTCACTTATCAACCAGAAACAGAACAATTTATGAATATAGAAGACCACATCATTATAGGCGGTGAGGAATGGTGTTCATTCCCCGAAATTAATATCCCAGCCATCAAGGCACGTGTTGATTCAGGAGCAAAAACCTCGTCAATTCATGCGAGTAACATACAGAAATTCAACCGGAAAGGAGAAAAATGGGTCAGCTTCGAGGTTCATCCGGTTCAGGAAACACGAAGAATTACGATTCGTTGCGAAGCCAAAATTGTTGATCACCGAAATGTTAAAAGTTCGAGCGGTATCTCTGAAAAAAGATATGTAATTAAATCGCTGATGACTATTGGTGACCGTCAATGGGAAATCGAACTTACACTAACCAACCGAGATTCGATGGGATTCCGGATGCTCCTTGGACGTGAAGCCATGGAAAACCGCGTCTTGGTGGATCCGGCAAACAGTTTTCTTTTGGGTAATTACAAGGAAGAGGAAATAGGTGAAATGTATCAGCATGTAAAAGACATCCGGAGCGGTTTGCACATTGGGGTGCTGGCCAGCAATCCTGATCTGTACAGCAATTTACGAATCATGGAAGCCGGTGAAGAACGAGGGCATAAAATGATTTTCCTGAATGTACAGCAATGTTATATGAAACTTGATTCGACAAATCCGGAAGTGAGATACCGTGGAGGAAACATCCTGAATAATCTGGATGCAGTTATTCCCCGAATCAGACCGAATCTTACTTTCTACAGTTGCGCATTAATCAGGCAATTCGAGGCGCTTGGAATTTTCTGTGCCAACTCATGGGAGTCAATCAGCAAATCGCGCGATAAACTGTATTCTTCACAATTATTTTCACAGAACGGGATTCAAATACCAATCACCGGCTTTGCCAAATCGCCTCTTGACACCACTGACTTAATCAATATGGTAAACGGAGCACCGTTAATCATCAAGTTGCTCGAAGGAACACAGGGAAAGGGAGTTGTACTGGCCGAAAACTCAAAAGCTGCAGAAAGCGTGATCAACGCATTTAAAAGTCTTCAGGCAAATATTTTAGTTCAGGAATTTATAAAGGAAGCCGGAGGTAAGGATATCAGATGTTTTGTGATCGACGGCAAAGTAGTTGCATCAATTCAGCGTGAAGCCGCCAAAGGGGAATTCAGGGCAAATTTGCATCAGGGAGGAACAGCATCGGTTATAAAAATTACCAGTGAGGAAAAGAAACTCGCCATTAAAGCCGCTAAAGTTCTCGGACTCAGTATTGCCGGAGTCGACATTATTCGTTCCAACAAGGGGCCATTGGTACTTGAAGTAAATTCATCTCCCGGGCTGGAAGGTATCGAACAGGCAACCGGAAAAGACATCGCCGGCATGATGATTTCGGCCATTGAACGACAGCTGGACTGGAAACGTGAAATTGGAATAACACCTCCTTCTGCCATGCCGGAATAAGCAACTTCGTTCTTCGTGCTCATTAAACTAAAGTTAATAAAATTGAATGCTCACAGGGCATGCTAGGATGTTCAAAAGCCTTTTTCTATTTTTGAGAAAATTTTCAAAAAAACTATTAAAACCCATTGATAATGAGAAAAAAAATTGTTGCCGGAAACTGGAAATGCAATACAACTGTGCAGGAAGGTGTTGAACTTGCAAAAGCAGTAAACGAATTAGTTGCAAAAGCTGATGCTAAAGATGTAGTTGTAGTTCTTGGAACTCCATTTACTCACATCACCAGCGTTGTTGCTGCTGTTGATACAAAACGTATTGATGTTGCTGCGCAAAACTGTGCCGCTGAAGCAAAAGGTGCTTTCACTGGCGAAGTTTCTGCTGCTATGGTTAAATCAACCGGTGCTGAATATGTTATTTTAGGCCATTCGGAACGCAGAGAATATTATGGTGAAACCAGCGAAACGCTGAACAAAAAAGTTGCACTTGCTTTGGCAAACAACTTAACTCCAATCTATTGCTGTGGTGAAGCTTTAGCAATTCGCGAAGCTAACGAACAAAACGCATACGTAAAAACTCAGCTCGATGAAACAATTTTCAACTTAAGTGCTGAGGATTTTTCGAAACTGGCTATTGCCTACGAACCAATTTGGGCTATCGGAACCGGAGTTACTGCATCAACTGCGCAGGCTCAGGAAATGCTGGCTTATATCCGTGGTTTGATTGCCACTAAATTCGGAAAAGCTGTTGCTGAAGAAACTTCAATTCTTTATGGTGGTAGCTGTAATCCTAAAAATGCTCCTGAATTATTTGCTCAGGCTGACATCGATGGTGGTTTGATCGGCGGCGCTTCAATGAAAGCTGAAGACTTCCTCGGAATAATTACTGCTTACTAATTCAAGTAGAAAGGCAAAAGGCAAAAAGGCCTGATTCCTTTTAACAATAACAATACAAAGGCTATCCGGCAACGGGTGGCCTTTTTTATGCTACATTTGGACTTACTTTGAACTTTTAATTTTGCCTTTATACTTATTTTAACATGAATTATACAAAGATCAGCTTTAAGCTAAATCCTGATACGGAAGAAAACCGGGAAATACTTGTAGCAATGCTTTCTGATCAGGCTTTCGAAAGCTTCGATGAATCAGAAGAAACAATTATGGGATACATTCCCGGAGAAAAAGTTCAGCATGAAGAAATTGATGCAATTACTGCTCTCCTTCCTTTTTCTGTCCAAACTGAAAATGAAATGATTCCGGACAAAAACTGGAATGAAGTATGGGAAAAAAACTATTTTAAACCTTTGCTTATCGGCAATCGCTGTTTAGTACGTGCGCCATTCCATACAGAATTTGAACCGGCTGAATTTGAACTGGTAATTGAGCCAAAAATGGCTTTCGGAACCGGAAACCACGAAACAACAACTCTTGTTTCAGAACAAATTCTGGATATGGACTTAACTGGCAAAACTGTATTGGATATGGGTTGCGGAACCGGAATTCTTGGAATGCTGGCTTCGCTTAAAGGTGCGAAGAGAGTTACTGCTATCGACATCGACTCCTGGTCGTTCGAAAGTACCGTCGAGAATGCCCGTTTAAACAACATATTTAACCTCGAAGCAAAACTTGGCGATGCCAGTTTACTCGGCAATGAAACTTATGAAATCATTTTTGCCAACATTCATAAAAACGTAATTATTAGTGATTTGCCAAAATACGAAAATGTACTTCAATCCGGAGGAAAAATATATCTGAGTGGTTTTTATAATCACGATATGCCAGAGGTAAAAGCAAAAGCCGAATCGCTTGGACTAATCGAAACCGGATTTCACGAAAAAAATAACTGGGTGGTTTATTCCTTCGAAAAACCATAAAAATTGACCATTAAGAAAACAACATGAATGATTTAACCACATTTGGATTGCTCTGTCTGACCTCTTTCTTTACCTTAATAAATCCTTTGGGTACGATGCCCATATTCATGACCATGACCTCTGAACTGGACAACGAAAGTCGTAAGAGGACAGCAAAAAAGGCCACCCTTGTTGCCTTTTTAACGATATTAATCTTTGCCTTTTCAGGACAATTACTTTTTCGATTTTTTGGCATTTCTGTCAACAGTTTCAAAATTGTTGGTGGCGTTATCTTTTTTATGATGGGAATGGATATGTTGCATGCAAGACTTGGTCAGGTTAAAATCAAAGATTCAGAAATAAAAAGTTACATCAACGACATATCAATTACTCCATTAGCTATTCCGATGATTTGTGGCCCGGGTGCAATAACAAATGCAATTGTTTTAATGGAACAGGCCACATCGATTGAGAAAAAGATGATTTTAATTGTTTCCATCATTGTGATTTTACTTTTAACGTATTTGATTCTGCTCAGCGCTTCGAAAATAATTAAACTGATTGGAGAAACAGGTAATAACGTATTAATGAGACTTATGGGGCTCATTGTTATGGTAATTGCAGTAGAATTCTTCTTTAGCGGACTAAAACCAATCATCCTGGATATGGTGAAATAGCTGACAATTAACAATTACGTAGCATTTAAGACTTTAAATTGAGTACTTTTGCGGCTCGTTAAAAAAGCAGGATAATTCTGCGTTGACGTTGTTAAGGATGAATAAATCAGGAAATTAAGAAAGAAGAAAATATGAAGCGCATTAATGAATACAAGAAATTGTTCAACATTGAACAAGATATCGATCTCAAAACACTAAAAACAACCTATAGAAATCTGGTGAAGGAATGGCATCCTGACAAATTTCAGGCGGGTGATGAAATGGCAGTTGAAGCTGAATTAAAAAGCCGCCAAATTATTGATGCTTATCATTTTCTGGTCAGTATTGCTCCTGAAACAATAGCCGCAAATCTGGAAGAATACAACTCCACTACCAGTGAATCAAATATCGCAGATTTTAAACACAAAGGACTTTTACTGGAAGTTACTTTTTTAGATGGATCGACCTACGAATATTTTGGCGTTCCGAAAAGTGTTTACATCAAATTGGTTAATTCCGACAAACAATTACGTTTTGCCAAAAGGAACATTTTCAGTACTTATTTGTATCGGAAATCGAAACGAAGTCTGGAAGCAGCTTAATAACCTCCTCCCGTAAAGTAAAATGGGCATGAAATGGCCTATTTACTTAAGCGTTCCACATTTTTGCCAATAATTACAAGTGCAGGCATTGGGGGTTTTTCATTTTCCATTATTTGAGCAATGTTTCCGAGTGTGCCTTCCATTGTGCAGGCATCGGGCTGGGAAACCTTACTTAAAATCTGAATGCGGATTTCCGGTGAAATGTCATTTTCAAGAAGTCGCTGAGCTAAATGGACAAGTTTGTTCAGACCCATAAAGAAAATGATTGGAGAACCAGATTTCAGCACTGATACAAATGTTTCGAGATCCAGGAAATCACCATCTTTATAATGGCCGGTCCCAAATAAAACCATGCTGTTCTTTCCGCGTTCAGTCAGTGGAATTCCATATAACGATGCAGCTCCCAATGCAGAAGTTACTCCCGGAATGACCTCGTAATTCAGCTTATTTTCGATGCAAAAGCGTATTTCTTCGGCTCCACGACCAAAAATCATCGGATCTCCCGATTTCAGTCGAACCAGTTTTTTACCTTTTCCTGATAAATCAATGATAAGCTGATTGATTCCGTCCTGTCGTTCGGTCTGATCCTGACCATCCATATAAAGCTTTCCAACATAAATCCGTTCAGCTTCAGGTTTGGCAAGCATTAAAATCTCTTCACTTACCAATGCATCATGTAAAAGATAATCGGCCTCCTGAATTCGTTTCATAGCTTTAACCGTTAGCAATTCAGGATCGCCTGGACCAGCACCAACTATAGAAATAAGAGACCCCATGCAGAATAAGGATTTTTAAATTACTTAGTTATGATCGAAGTTTATCCAGATAATCCATCGGACTTGGATATTTAAACTGATAATTGAGCATTCGTATAAGTTTGCTGCTGTCAACAATTTTATACTCTTCGTCAAAAGCTGCAATTATGGGTTCCGGTAAACCTGAAATTAAAGCGGATTTTTCGTAGAAATCCTTTTTTAGCGGGTGTTCCGGGCTACATGCATTTAGCGTTTCTCCCCACAGATCTTGATCAATAATGGAAGAAATAATCCCAATGCAGTCATCCTGATGAATGAGATTGACAGGAACATTAGCCACTGGTCGTGCTGCCTTCAGGAGAAAACGGGCTGGATTCCTGTCTGCTCCAATCAGTCCGCCAAAACGAATGATCGTGGTTTCAAAATCGGTTAAATTCCTTAACAGATTTTCAGCTGCCAGGCAAGCTTTGCCGCTTTCTTTATCTGGAATGTGCTGATCATCTTCCTTCGCGGTCTGAAAATTTTCAGGATACACGGATGTGGACGAAATGAAAATTACCTTACCGACTTTAAACTTCACCAGATAGGGAATGACAAATCCGACCTGAGCAGGATAAATGTGTATAATTCCTTCTGTGCGGCGTGGTGGAATAGAAATAATCAGCACATCAGTTTCGAAAAAAGTCTCATCATTAACCGAAGCTTCTGAATCACTTAAAGCGACCTGATAAGGAGAAATTCCGTCATTGCTGAGCAGATTCAATTTTTCCGGAGAAGTTACAGAACCCTTAACTATAAATCCTTTACTTAAAAGATGTTTGGCAAGAGGCAAACCTAACCATCCGCAACCTAAAATTGAAACTGTTCCTTTTTCCATTCCTGTTTATTTGTTGTTCTCTTCCTTCCAGCGTGCAACTGAATATTGAACAAACGATAATTCTTCCTGTTCAGGCGAAAGATACACTTTATTGGTAAAAACACGCCATGCTGCGCGCGCAGTAGAGTTTTCATTTGCCAAAATGGGCGAATTTGGATTCGGAAAATTTCCGGATGCTTTAAAATTATCAATTCCTGATGGACTAAAAAACAGGTAGGCATCAAAAATACCGCTCACAAATTGTTCGATTGGCGTATTTTTATAAACCTCTATTTCTGAATATTGAATTGGGAAAGCTGAAAAAACCGTAGTGATTTCGCTGTGCAGTTTGTCCCCATGCAAAAACAAAACCGACTCACCCTTATTTTCACCAATTACCTGATTAGCTAACTCAGGAATTTTGGAATACGAACTTACAAATACCGGCAGATTCAACTTCCGTAGTATTTCAGCCTGAAGTTCTGACCAGCAATACAAAGTGTCGTATTCAGTCAAACCAACCTGCTCCCGAAACCGCAAAAGCCAATGAGCTGCATAAACACTTGTAATAACCCATTGTTTTCGGGTATGAGTCATTGTTTCGAAGAATGACAGCCTGGGCTTTTTGTACTCGATGCGAAAAAATGGCTGTTCGATGTATTGAACATGCTGTTTTTGCAACCATTGACGTGTA
Source organism: Prolixibacteraceae bacterium (assembly GCA_041736275.1). Classification (GTDB taxonomy): domain Bacteria; phylum Bacteroidota; class Bacteroidia; order Bacteroidales; family Prolixibacteraceae; genus Aquipluma. The sequence continues at coordinate 38,490 of JBGSUC010000023.1, read as the reverse complement.
ACTTTTGATAATTTTTCACCGATAAAAAATACTGGAGTTTTCATGATAAATATTTTTAAAGTGTTTTTTATAAAAATTCAGTTTTTATCAGTAGAAGTCTATTGTTCAACGAATTGATTCAACAGTCTAATGCCTGAAATCACTTCCTTTTGATGTTTCTTTTACGTATTGCTTACGGATGACAAAATCGCCAAACTTCTCACCATCAGTTCTGTTTTGTGCATAATCGGCGATAATGGGTGTCAATTCAGTAAGTATTTCGTCTTCGGTAAGCGTTTCCTTGTAAAGTGTATTTAGTCGCGTACCGTTAAAATTTCCGCCTAAATAGAGATTGTAATGACCTTCGGATTTACCAATGAAGCCAATTTCTGCCAGATAAGGTCTTCCGCAACCATTCGGACAACCAGTCATGCGAATGACAATCTCTTCCTTAAATAAATCATGTTTAGAAAGAATAGCTTCAATTTTGGTAACCAGCGAAGGCAAATACCGTTCGGCTTCAGCAAATGCCAATCCACAGGTATTCAATGCAACGCAAGCAATTGAGTTTTGCCTTAATCCGGAAATATCGCCGGGTAAAACATCGTGTTTTTTCAAAATCTCAATTACCTTTTTCTTCTCATTATCCGTTACATTTGCAATGATAAGGTTCTGGTTTCCTGTCAGAATAAATTTTCCTTCAATCTGCTGAGCGACTTCGCGTAATGCAGATTTAAGATTGAATCCGTTTTTATCTGCAACACGGCCACCCTCTACAAACAAGGTAAGACTCCATTTCGAATCGCTACCCTTTTTCCATCCCAAACGATCGCCATTCCGGGTGAAACTGTATGCTTTCTGTTCCTGAAGTTCAAACCCAAGGTACTTGTGCAACTCGCTTTTGAACCACTCAATACCATGATCATCAATTGTGTATTTTAGCCTGGCACGTTTTCTATTCTGTCGGTTCCCATTATCACGCTGCACCAACACAACTTTTTCTGCTACGTCCAAGACCTGATCGGGTAAGCAAAAGCCAATTACTTCGGCCAAACGTGGATAAGCTTCCGGCATTCCAAAAGTTGAACCCATTCCACCTCCAACAGCTACATTGTACCCAATAATTTTTTTGTTTTCAACAATGGCAATAAAACCCAGATCCTGCGAAAAAACGTCCGAATCGTTGTAAGGCGGAATCGCCACAGTGATTTTAAATTTACGGGGAAGGTAACGGTCTCCATAAATCGGTTCAACATCTTTTTTGCTGTCAGCTATCAGCTTTTGATCAAGCCAAATTTCGTGGTAGGCTGTTGTTGCTGGCAGTAAATGCTCGCTAAGCTTACGGGCGGTTTCGTATACTTCGGCATGCAATTCAGATTCTGCCGGGTTTGGATGACTCATCACATTACGGTTAACATCACCACATGCAGCAATCGTATCCATCAATTCGGCATTGATTGCCTGAATCGTTCTTTTTAAATTCGTTTTAATCACCCCATGCAACTGAAAAGCCTGACGTGTAGTCAATTTCAAGGTATGATTGGCATATTGTTCAGATATCTGATCCATCTGAAGCCATTGTTTGGGACTTACTAGCCCTCCGGGAATCCTGACGCGAATCAGGAAAGAAAATGCTGGTTCCAGTTTTTGGCGTTTGCGTTCCTTTTCCAGGTCGCGATCGAATTGCTGATACATTCCATGAAATTTGGAAAGTTGTGTGTCAGCGTAGGCAATTGCTCCTGTAATAGGGTCTGCAAGGCTTTCAACCAATGTTCCCCTGAGGTAATTACTTTCAAATTTAATTCGTTCTAATTCTGAAAGTTCGTTCCAATTGATAATATCACTCATCATATCAGTTTTTATGCGTACGAACCAGTAAGTATTTATACCTATAAAGATACGTTTACAAACTTACTTTGTTCATTCGGATTGTAGATTAATTTCTATTATTTAAATCATTTAACATTGAAAACACAATTAATACACATCGGTCTGGAATCGCTTCTCTTTTTTCAATAATTTCATGTATTCCAGTGCTTTTTCAACACTCATTCCACCTTCTGTTTCAAAAATATTGAGTAATGCTTTCTGAACATCGCGTGCCATTTGTTTCATATCACCACACAAATAGATGTGTGCTCCCTGATTAAGCCATTCAAAAACCTCCTTTTGTTTTTCAATCAGGCGATTCTGTACATAAACTTTCTTTTCCTGATCGCGCGAAAAGGCCACGTCAATTTTTTCCAGATAACCATCTTTAAGTAATTTTTGCCACTCAATCTGATATAAAAAGTCGGAATGGAAACGGCGTTCGCCAAAGAAAAGCCAGGTTTTGCCCTTCAGATTATTGGCTTCCCGATGTTGTAAAAATGCACGGTAAGGCGCAACACCGGTACCAGCACCTATAAGGATAACCGGGGTATCCTGGTTTTCAGGAAGCTTAAATGAAGGATTCTTTTCAATAAATACGGAAATTAGTGAATCAATTTCAATTCGATCGGCCAAATAAGTAGAACATGCACCTGAGCGTTCGCGTCCTTTTTTCGAATAGCGAACTGAAGAAACGGTCACATGTACTTCGTCGCCAACCGCTGCCTGACTAGAAGAAATTGAATAAAGTCGGGCAGGAAAGCTTCTCAATACCTCAGCCAGCTCCTGAGCTTTAAAGGCAAATGGATATTCTTCCAGCAAATCGAGTACATCGTATCCGTAAAGCAAACGGTCAAGTTGTTCTTCTTTTTCAATTACTTCCTGAAGCTTTTTGTCTCCTGATACTTGCTGATATTTCTGAATAACGTCGCGGGTTAAAACGGTTATTTCCAAGTGATTTGACAAGGCCTCCTGAAGTGAAAATTCACCATCTTTTATATTTACGGATTCGTTGCTATCCAGATTGACTTGTTTTAAAATGGCGGAAACCAGATCCGGAGGATTATTTGCAAGTATGCCAACTGAATCTCCGGGTTCGTATGTTATGCCCGACCCTTCCAGCGAAATTTCCACATGATAAACCTCTTTGTCCGAATCGCGTCCGGTAATTTTCACCTTATCAATTACACTTGCGCTAAATGGTTTTTTTCTGGAATATTGAACTCCCTCATTTGCAAAGGTCGACAAAGCTGCAGAAGTTGAAATTGCAGAAATTTCAGCAAACACATCACTAAACTGATTGATCCAGGCTTCAGCTTCCTCCTCATAATCAACATCAAGAGTAAGAATTGGAAGTATGTTTTTTGCGCCAGATTTTGTCAATGCATTTTCAATATCAATACCCGTCTGGCAGAAGAGTTTGTAACTTTTGTCGCCAAGAGCCACCACCGAAAAACTCAGATCAGGCAATTTAGGCGAACGTTTCCCTGTAATAAATGCATGAAAGTCTTCAGCCATTGCCGGCGGCTCTCCCTCTCCATGTGTACTGACAATAAATACCACATTAGTTTCGCTTATAAGTTGCCGTGTTTTATACTCATCAAGTGCAACTGACTGTACGTCAACCCCTCGACTGATAAGCTTTTCGGCAAGCTTACCGGCAATTATTTTACTCTTTCCGGTATGTGTTCCGTAAAGAATTTTCAAATGTTTTGTCGCGGTTTCCGGAGTAAAATTAATTACTGGCTGAATGCCACCGGATGAACCCAGCAAACCTTGAAAGTAACCGTTTAACCAAATGATTTGCTCGCGGTTTAATCCTGAAGTAAGATTAGTTAAAGCACTTAATTGCTGCTCGTTTAATGGACTTAATTGAATGCTCATATTTTTGATTTTTGATTTTCTAAAAATTCCTGAATTAGATTCCTCAGGCGAATTGCTTCGTAAACGTTTTGCGCATTTGAGCCTACAGCAACGGTTATATTTCCATCCTGATAAATGGCTGGTGAGACAAACTGGCAAAGAGCAGGATTATCGTGTATATTAACCAAAACACCAGCCTCTCTCCCATCCTTGGCAATCTGACCATCGAGCGCTTCGTTATTCGTACACGAATAAAGCATCAGGTAATTTTTCAGATCGGATTTTTCATACGATTTCTGAATACATTTTACTCCTGTTGCAAATACTTCTTCAATGATATTTTCTGCCAACACTTCGAGTTGTGCTCCTGAGCGCTGAAGAATACGAATCTTCTTTAATGCGCTTTGACCACCTCCGATAATAAGTATTTTACTGTCCGTAATATCAATTGATATAGGTAAATAGTTCTTTTTCATGTGATAAGTTATATTTGAAAATCAGGATCCACTTTTTTAATCCGACCGAAATTGATTCTGTTCCAGGTTCGTTCGTGAAAATAATAAAGTGTCATCTTGGTAAATACTTCTATTCCTCCGATAGAAAATGCAAGACCGGGCTTACCGGTAATCAGATATGAAATAATAATTGTATCAATTGTACCTATGGTTCGCCACGAAACAGACTTGGCAATGCTACGATATGATTTTTCACTCATTTTATCTCTGTTAAAGTCAAAAAAAAAGCCCTTCCGGAATCCAGAAGGGCTTAAATATTTTGTTAAAATACACTTATATCCTAACCACCTTCTGAAAAGTTAAATCGCAACACATACACATACCCATAGATATGTTCATCTTACATGATAAATTCTTACGTGCCATTTCAGAAGTAAATTGTTTCATTATTAAAAGACTTATTGGTCTGTATTTATGAATGCAAATGTATACTCTAATTTTACAATTCAAAACAAATTGGTGCTTATTTTTTAATAATTCATAGAAATACAACAAATAGGGTTCTATATTTACAGAAATATTCCATAAAATTTGAATGATAAGATCCAACATTTACTTTTTCAACCCGACTTGCGAATTGGCAGTAGCCAATGGATCATTTAGTTACATGGCTCCGCTTTTGCTTCAGGAAATGGAACGCGACTTATCTATACTTCCATTAGCCTTTTGTACCGAAAATGACATTGTGCTGACAGAAAATATTCCATCCATGGAATTTGTGCAAAAGCTAAACGATTTTGGATTTGAAATGCCTCATTTTTGCACTTTATCTGAGATCGAAAACCTACCGGCAAATTCTTTTGAGGCTATTTCTCCCTGGGGTTGGAGCCCGGCGGCACATTTTAAATTCAAAAATCTGAAATCGAAATGTGCTGATTTATTTAAGAAAAGTCCGGTTTCCGGATGGGATGATAAGCATAAATTACTTTTTGAACGATCGACATCACTTGATTTTTTATCCGGAATTCTTAATGAAAGCCCACCATGCTGGTTTATAAGGAAAGAAGAACTTGGCAGAATAGTAATGAGTGTTGAAGAAATAGAGGGGCTGTTGCTAAACCATACTTCCTTAGTTTTAAAAGCGCCGTTAAGTTCGTCAGGCCGGGGAATACAAATAATCCGAAAAACGAATTTGAATGCTTCAAACAGGCAATGGATTTCAGGAGTATTGAAACAACAAAGCTATCTGATAGCTGAACCTTTTCTGGAGAAAATTATGGATATCTCTTTTCAGTTTCGGATTTCAGCCAACTCCGAAGTTGAGTACATCGGATATTCTGTATTTGAAACCAACTCAAATGGACAATATAAGGGAACATTTATAAGACCAGAACTTTCTAAACTAATTAAAAATGAAGATGTTGTAAAAACAGAAATCATGATAAAAACAACAGCCAATATCATTACAAAGGCATTGGAAACATCCGTTTACTCCAAATTACATCGCGGTTTTCTTGGAGTTGATTCCATGATCATTAATAGCAAGGGGCAATTAATGATGCAACCTTGCATCGAAATTAACAGCAGAATGAATATGGGCATTCTTTCGTTGTTTCTTGAAAGAAAAATTCATCCGTTGGCATCCGGCAAGTTCGAACTTTTTTACGGGAAGAAAAACGGATACAAAGATTTTGTCACTAAACAAACTGAATTATTTCCACCTAAATTATTAAATGGAAAATTGCATTCCGGATTTATAACTCTGGTGGAAGCGACTAATAAAAACAAATTTGGAGCTTATATTTCTTTAGGAACAGCCAGATAACGATTAATGGTATCCAGAAGATATTTTAGGCGAATTGGCTTTGTAATAAACTCGTCGCAGCCCGCTTCCTGGCATAAACGTTCCTCTCCTGAGAGAATAAAAGCTGTCTGTACCACAATAATAATTTCAGGGTAAAGAGTTTTGATTATTTGTGTAGCTTCAATGCCATCCATCTTAGGCATATTGATGTCCATCAAAATGAGATCAATTGGCTGGCTTTTTTTAACCAATTCAACAGCTTCAAGTCCATTTTTCGCCCAAATCATTTTGGCTTTTGTTTTTCGTAAAGCAGCTTCAAAATAGATGTTACTTGTCTCGTTATCTTCAACAATTAGTACTGTTTTACCTATCCATGAATAAGTTGAGTCAATGTATTCCATTTTGTGTGATATTAGATGTTTTTACGTTCAATTTGTTTATAAATTCGGTCAAGTACTCTAACTAATTCGCTCGCATTAAAAGGCTTACTCAAATAATCATCCATTCCTGCTGATACAAATATATCTTTATCACTTTTAAGTGTATTTGCAGTCATAGCAACAATCGGAACACGGGTTTTAATTTCATTTTTAAGTTCCCATTCCCTAATTTTCGTGGTTGCCTCTACGCCATCCATTTCAGGCATTTGGATATCCATAAATATTACATCAGGCGGCTCATGAATAAATTTCTCAACAGCCTGAATTCCGTCACCAACAACAATTACCTCATGTCCCAGTTTTTGGAGATTTAATATAGCAACTTTTTGGTTAATTACATTATCTTCAGCCAATAAAATTTTCAGTTTTTTCTCGTGATGCATAGATCCATCCAATTCCTGAGTTTCTGTTGCTGAAAGTTCCTGCATCGATATTCCAAATTCGCCATCGAAATGAAAGATCGCTCCCTTGCCTTCTTCACTGATTATCCCGATATTTCCACCCATTAGCTGGACCAGATTCTTTGAAATAGCAAGGCCAAGTCCTGTACCTCCAAACTTTCTGGTTGTAGATGCTTCAGCCTGAGAAAAGGATTTAAACAATTTTAATTGATTTTCCGGTGAAATTCCAATACCGGTATCCTGAACTTCAAAATGCAAACGTACAGCAGATTCAATAATCTCAACAAGATTAACCTTTACATGCACATATCCTTTATTTGTAAATTTAATAGAGTTGTTGCAAAGGTTAATGAAGACCTGTTTTAGCCTTAAAGGATCGCCAATTAACAATTGAGGTACATCTGCTTCAATTTCAAATGTAAGCTCCAGGTTCTTTTGCATAGCCTTATAACGAAGTATTTTTATAACCTCGTTTATTTCGTCGCTTATATTAAAACGTATATGTTCGAAAGTGATCTGACCAGCTTCAATTTTAGAAAAATCAAGTACATCATTGATAATCATCAATAAATTTTCTCCTGAAATCCCAATTATTTCAATGTATTCAAGTTGATCTGTAGTTAGTGGAGTACGCTTTAAAATATCAATCATTCCTATGATACCATTCATCGGTGTTCTGATTTCATGCGAAATATTGGCCAGAAAAATTGCTTTAGCCTTGGCTGCAGATTCAGCCATCTCTTTCGAACGGATTAGCTCGTCCTGAATTTTTCGCAAAGTCAGGTGGTGAGCAACCCTGGCAACAAGCTCTTCTTTACTGAATGGCTTCGGAATATAGTCAACGGCTCCTAATTGAAACACTTTTACAATGCTGTCTTTCTCTTTTTTTGCAGTTAAAAAAATAATTGGAATATCATGAGTTTGTGGATTTGATTTCAAATGCGTACACACTTCGTAACCATCAATATCCGGCAAAACAATATCGAGCAAAATCAAATCAAATTTGTGAGCTTTGGCTTTGGCAATTGCCGATTTGCCATTAATTGCAGTCGCAATCTGGTATCCCTTTTCTGATAAAATTTCTTTCATCAAATCAAGATTCAATTGAACATCGTCAACAATCAGAATTTTGGAATTATTACTTTTTTCTATCATCTTACTGAAATGTTTTGGAATTTAACCAACTGATCAAATCATCGGGATTTCCGATCATTTTAGCAGCATTTAGCTTGATTGCCTCTTTGGGCATACCAAAAATCACCGATGATTTTTCATCCTGAGCAAAAGTCGTTGCTCCTGATTCAAATAATTTCAGTAATCCTTTTGCACCATCGGAACCCATTCCGGTAAGTAATATTGCAGTAATATGCTTTCCATCAAACTTACTTGCTGACTGGAAAAGCACATCCACTGAAGGACGATGCCTGTTTACTAAAGAGCTCATTTCAAGCTTACATTTGTATTGGTTATTTTCTCTGATTAAGTACAGATGATTATATCCATTTGCGATGTATACACATCCCCGCTGAATGACATCACCTTGTTCTGCTTCTTTAACATTTAGCTTACACTCAGAATTAAGCCTGTTCGCGAAAGCCCGGGTAAATTCGCCAGGCATGTGCTGAACAATCATTATTCCAGGCAAATCCGTCCGAAGGTTCTTCAGAATTCGGGATATTATTTCTGTACCACCAGTAGAAGCACCTATAAGAATAATATCATCAGAATACTTATTTTTGGTTAAGACATTTGCAGATAAATCATCTTGATGAGACATGGGAATATCCTCAGATTTAGAAGTCTTTGCAGGTTTCACAAATCTATGTTCGGTCATTGAAGCAGCTTTTATGGCATCAATAATTCGAATACTGTATTCTTCCAGTTGAGTTGAATCAGATAATTTTGGTTTTGTTATTATTTCGCTGGCTCCAAGTTTTAGTGCTTTAATTCCGTTTTCAGACCCTTCTCCGGCAACTGATGAGATAACTACTACCGGTATCGGATGCTGCTTCATAAGTTTACCCAGAAAAGTAAGTCCATCCATACGGGGCATTTCTATATCTAGGGTTATAACATCAGGAAGATTAACTGCAATTTTGGCAACAGCATCATAGGGATCAGAGGCATCGCCAATTACTTCAATATCAGAATCAAGATTCAATATTTGAGTAAGGGCATTTCGTACAGATACAGAATCATCTACAACCAGTACTTTTATCTTTCTGATCATTTCGCTTCCTTATTAAGTTGATTTAACAAGATACTTTTGCAACACTTCTCCCGTTCCGGTATTATAATGAATTTTTCGTCCCATCTTTCCTCCAGTGCTTGAGCTAACAATAGAAATACCCAAATCAGCCAACATTTTGTAAGCCAGATCGATATTTCTTTGTCCAACATTGAATACTGAATGTTGTTCATTCAAAACTTCAGCACCACCGAAAATTTTACATACAATATCTTCTTTTTTCGCCCCAAAATCAAGCATTTTCTGAAATAATTGAACAATTGCGATATTTCCGTATTTAGGTGATTCCAGCCCATCACCATTCCAATATGGTAGCATAAAATGATTTATTCCTCCAATATTTCGCTTTTTATCGATGAAACAAACAGCCACACATGAGCCCAGAATTGTTGTAACCCATTGTGGATCTTTACAGATGCAAATGGTGGACGGATGCAGAAAATATGGTGACTGTTTTAAACTTTTCATTAGTATTCAGCGTCAATAATAAAATCTTCGAGATCGTCCAATTCCTCCGCTTCCGGATTTACAGGAATAATTACAATTACACTAATCCCAACTCTGTCATTATCTTTCAAAACAACTTTCCCTCCCATCATTTCGGTGTATGCCTGAACAATCGACAATCCAAGTCCGTGACCAGTATTTATAGAATTAATTTTCTCATCAAGCTGCTTGAAACGATCAAAAATTATTTTTCTTTCATCAGGATTTATTCCTTTTCCCTGATCAGTTACCACAATAGAAAGTTGCCCAATTTCTAAACGAAACTCAAGATTAATAACAGAACCGTCAGGGCTGAATTTAATTGAATTACTGATAAGGTTCTTAATAATCAATTCCAATTTTTCACGGTCAGCCGAAAACTTGATTGCTGCTCCCGGAATCAATTCATTCGAAAACTTCAACAATAAGCTAATAGTTTTCTTTTTGAGTAAAGTCTTGAAATAGCTGGTAATATGACTGCCCAGATCAATCATATTGATTACAGAAAAAATAAGTTCTTCCTTGCCTGCTTCAATTAAGGCAGCAGCAAATACATTTTTTAGCTGAAAGTCGAGATGAAATGCCTGGTCAAAAATAAGGTCTGCCATACGATGAGCCTGTGCAATTTCGCCATCTTTTAAGACTTTGATATTTTCGGCTAAAGCAAGTACACTTGCAAAAGGGTTTATTATTTCATTTGTAATATTGCTTATAAAATGACCTTTTAGCCCCTCAGAATCGCGTAACTTTTCGTTTAACAGAAACAGATTACTTATTAATTCTTCATTTTCTCCTTTAAGCTGGGCAACTTGTTGTTTGCAATTACTCAACTCTCCTTCTATTTCGTTTTTAGAATAGTTCATTAGCGCTCATTTGATTTGTTTTTTGCTTTTCAATTATCTGATGAAAAGCCGTGATTTTATTGTACTGCATTATATCTTAACATAAACACTTGGAGCAACCGATTTTATTGGCAATTTCATGTTTATTAGGGATTCTGAATGACCTATAAACAATAAGCCTCCAGTATTTAAGTGACTCAGAACTTTTGACAACACTTTCAATTGAATCTGATGATCGAAGTAAATCAGAGTATTTCGAAGAAAAATGAGATCGAAATTCATGTTTAAATCAAATGTGGCATCCATCAGATTCAGATATGCAACCCGTACTTTTTCCCTAATCTCTTTTGCAACCCTAACTTTAGGTTCTATAAGGTTTTTGCTTTTCAAAAAATAGCGGTGTTTAAGCTCCACTCCAAGTTGATCGACATGAGGCATAGGATAAATTGCTTCTTTTGCAGTTCTCAACATACGACCCGAAATATCAGTAGCAAGTATGGAATAATCGATTCTGTTTCCATGGATACGCATAAATTCTTCAAATGTAATTCCAAGTGAATATGCTTCCTGGCCGCTTGAACAACCAGCACTCCATACTTTTAAGAAAGGTTGCCGATCATGCACTTTTGCATTAAACAGTTCAGGAAGAAAGCTATTTAGGATGAATTGAAAATGTTCATTCTCCCGAAAAAACTCTGTTTTATTGGTAGAGATATAATCTGCCAAAACATTAAACTCAGATGGCTCAATTTTACTGTCCAGTAATTTGACGGCATATTCATCAAATGAACTTATATCCAACTCCTTAAGTCGTCGTTGTAACCGTGCCTGAAACATGATTTTTTTTTCCGGAGGCAATTTAATCCCATACCGCTCGGTTATTATTTTTCCCAGTTTCAGAAATAGTTCATCTGATATTTCAATAAAATCTGATTTCAATGATTGATATTTTTTTGTTTTTACACTGTTGGTTAAAACCGTTCAAATTCGTCGTCAGAACTATCAGGTGAATCCAATTCAATAACAATACCTTTTACTTCCTGCTGAACGTCTTCTGCCGGAAGATACTCTGCAATCTTATGTCTGTTTAAGCGAATATCATTGCCTTTTTCACTTATTTTGAAGAATGAGATAATCTCCTGCAATTGTTCTGCCTGCGCTGATAACTCCACTGCATTTGTTGATAATTCCTCAGACGATGCAGCGTTTTGCTGAGTGACCATGTTTAATTGCTGAATAGCCATATTAATCTGTTCAGCACCAGTTCCTTGCTCATTATTTGCTGCTGATATTTCCTGAATCAGTTGTGACGTTTTTTGAATGTCAGGAACAATTTCAGACATCAGTTTTCCTGCTTCTTCTGCACTACGAACACTTGTTTTTGTAAGTGTATCAATCTCTGTGGCAGCCATTTTACTTCGCTCAGCCAATTTTCCAACCTCAGAAGCGACTACACCAAATCCACGCCCCTGTTCGCCAACCCTTGCCGCTTCAATTGCGGCATTTAACGCCAGAATATTGGTTTGAAAAGCAATATCACCAATAATTGAAATTTTATTGGCAATCTCATGCATTGCATCAACCGTAAGAATAACTTTGTTGCTACCTTGAAAAATATCGGTTTCCGCTTTAATTGCTATCTTTTCGGTTTGTCTGGCGTTTTCCTTGTTTTGCTGAATATTCGCTGCCATTTCCTCTATGGCAGCTGAAACCTCTTCAGACGATGAAGCCTGTTCTGATGCACCCTGAGAGACTAATTGCGAAGTCGAACTAAGTTCGAGACTCGCTGCTGCGAGATTTTCTGAAGTTGAAGCGACATAGGTGATAATTTCGCGAATGCGTTTACTCATATTTTGCAGATTGTAAGCCAGAATGCCAATTTCATCTTTTTGATTAATATCAATTTCGGCAGTTAAATCACCCTTCGCCATTTTTTGCGCAAAGTTGATTCCCTTTAATAAAGGTTGGGTTATCATGCGGGAAATGTAAACAGCAGTAAAAATCGAAAAGCCCAACGAAATTAAAACAATAATAATTTGGATAAAAACAGAGTAATTAATTGATTTGCCAAAACCATTGGCTACTTCCATTGTATGCGAAACAACTCCACCGCGAAGATTATCTGAATTTTTTTTAAGCTTAGCTGAAATTTCCGAATCTGTTTTTCGTAATTCCAGAAGTTTGGCTCGTTTGTCTGCAAGTTGACTGCTTGTTGAGTTTATATTGTCTGCAACTTTAACTTCCGAATTCGGGCTGGTTGTTTTAAGCTTTTTATTAGTCCCTTTATTGGCTGAATCCTGTTTAATTCCGTCCTCCAGAATATTAATATCCTGAAACGTTTTAAAGGCCATCATGATAACCTGTTCGTATTGAGGCATTAAAATTCTGGCTTCACTCAGGTTTTGTTCCAAATTCTTGAGCTTAGTAGAATTTTCGAGCAATAGTTCTCCTTCAGTCAGGATATTTTTAACCGAGTCAAGTTCAGCCTTAGCTAATTTAAAATAATCTGACTTCCCCGTTAAATAATAACCTTCCATGTTAAAGGCAACCATTTGTGTTTGATTACTTAACCTGGATGAAAGTTCAAGCTCAGGAAGAAATTCCCTGGAAAACGAATCGATATCCTTCTTGAAATAAAGCAAGGTTGAAACCGAATAAGCAGAAATCAGTAATACTACCACGATGAGTACACCAAATGCTCCTATCAGTTTTGTCCGTATTTTATAGTCAACAAATCTCATATTCAAATTTTTTATATGTTTATTCTACAGCATTGATTATTCTTATTTCTTCTTCAGAAAATATTTTTTCGATATCCAGAATAATGACAAATTCGTCATTGAAAGAGGCAATTCCATGAATGAATTCGTTGTTAAATCCTTTACCAATAGTAGGTGCAGATTTGATTTGATCTGATTCGAAGACAACAACTTTCTCTACTGAATCAATAATAATTCCTGAACTGACAGACTGCCCATCCAGTTCAAAAACAAGAACCAGAATGCAGGTGTTCTTCGTGTAATCGATTTCCGGAAAACTAAATTTCAGCCTTCCATCAAAAACAGGTAATACATCACCGAAAAGATTGATTATACCTTTAAAATATCTGGGTGAATTTGGCACTTTCGTAATTTCAGTAATGCCAAGAATTTTTATGACATTTCCGATATTTACTCCAAATAATTCATTACCAAGTCTAAATGTAAAATAGGAATTTATTCCTCTTATGATTTCTGCACTCATTGTATTATGAATATTTTTGAATCATCTTATTTGTATCCAACACCAGAGCCAATTGACCTGTGCCTAAAATGCTTGCACCAGAAAACACATCCTGGCCCCTAAGTAATCTACCCAATGGTTTAATAACTGCCTGGTATTCTCGAACGACAATATCTACCACCAATCCAAATAATTGACTACCATACGAAACAACAACGACATATTGTTCTTCAGGCATATCAACCAAACCATAAAATTCTTCATGCAGATTTAGAAAAGGAAATTGAACGCCATCAAATTCAATAACCTGTCTGAATTCTTTTTTCAACAAATTATGCTTAACGTTATATATTTTATTAATAACCGACGATGGGATTACATAATGGCTATCACCAACAAGGATTAACAAGCCATCAATAATCGACAAGGAAAGTGGTAATTTCAGTGTAAATCTCGTAAACATATTTTTTTCTGAAGTCAATTCAACAGATCCTCTCATCTCCTGAATTCGGCGTCTCACCACATCCATCCCAACTCCCCGGCCAGACAAATCAGTTACCAATTCTGATGTGGAAAAACCCTGTTCAAAAATCAGCTTAAAAATTTCATCTTCAGTCAACTTCGTCTTTTCTGAAATGATTCCTTTTTCAATCGCCTTTTCCTTTATTTTCTCAACATCCAGACCAGCTCCATCATCTTCAATATCGATCTGTACATAGCTTCCAATTGTTGAAGCCTTAATTGATATTGTTCCTTCCGCGGGCTTCTTATTTTGAATTCTTACCTCACTGCTCTCGATCCCATGATCAATTGAATTCCTAATAATATGCAGAATTGGTTCAATGAGTTTTTCAATTATATTTTTATCAAGTTCTGTCTCTAATCCAGTTGTCACCAAAACAACATTTTTGTTAAGCGTTTTGGATAAATCGTGAATTAGGCGATTAAATCTAACCGCAATACTCTGAAGAGGTATTAGGCTCATTTCAAATGCATTATCACGCAATTGCCTGCTTAATTTTTCGAAACCTTCTGATATAAGTTCGAGTTCCGGATGATTAAATCTTGATGATAACTCTTCCAAATGAGACTGAGCAGTTATCAGTTCGCTCACCAGATTCATGTAACGATCAATTTTTCGGGAATCAACGCGAATGGAATCAACTTTCGTTTGAGCAAAAAATGAATTCTTTTGAGATTCAATTGCCGATTTCAGCAATACATCTGATTCTTCAATATCTTCATCCGGGATTAACTCAGGATTTTGTGAAGTTAAAGAAACCGCAGGTTCAATCGGTTGCCATTTCTCCTGATTTTGCAGGGCATTCAAAAAGTCAGCTAATATTTTTTCATTATGTATTGCATTTCCAGAAGATATTTTATCAATTTGAATCAATGCATTATCAGCAACAAAAATAAAAACATCACGCAGCGTATCAATACTTTCACTCGTTGCAATAAAGAGACTCCAGGATAAATAACACTTACTAATATCAATCTCAGTTAAATCGGGAAGTCTATCAAACGAAACCTGAATATTGCATTCACCTAATGCATTAAGTTCGTCGATAAGGTAAAGTGGGTTGGTTCCGTTATTAAGAACATTTTCGCTTGGTACGAAAGAAATATAGTAAGTAAACAAATTTGCATCTAAAACAATTGATTCATTTTCTGAAATCTTTTTTTCTTCATTTTCAGCAAACATCTCTCCGGTTAAGCGGGCTATTTGTTTCTGTGTATCAGATTTCATCTTTTTAGCCAGTAACCTGTGCTCCTCTTCGGGTTCCTGAACCATTAGATTATGCAACCCATCAATTGAATTAAGAGTAAAACCAATGGTCTCCGAATCAATATGCTGTTTCTTCAATTTGAAAATTTCATATAACGATTCCAGATCATGTGTTACGTCACTCAGAAGATCGAATCCAAACATACCACCGCTGCCCTTCATCGAATGCATAATTCTGAATATCTCATCTATAACCTGATGATTTTCAGGATCATATTCTAAAATCAACAATCCTGATTCAAGCCGTTCAAAATACTCCCGAACCTCTTCTCTAAATCGATCAACAAATAATTGCATTAGCGGATAACTTTACGTAATGTCTGTAAAAGTTTTTGAGTACTAAAGGGCTTCATCAACCAGCCTGTAGCTCCAGTATCTCTTGCTTCCCGAATCTTTTCAATTTGATTTTCAGTTGTCAGCACCAAAATCGGAATGAATTTGTAATTCTCCAGTTGCCTGACTTTACTTATAAGTTCGAGTCCATTAAGGTTAGGCATATGGTAATCTGTGAGCAACAAATCAATTTTCCTTCCATCAAAATACTGAAGAGCATCCCTTCCATCACATGCAGTAAAAATTTCATATCCCGCTTTTTCGATACTAAAACTTAAAACCTCCCTTATACTTTCGGAATCGTCAACTATTAAAATTTGTTTAGACATATGAATTGTTCATAAATAATTCGTCACTTAAACCAACATTTTCCAATAACATCTTTTGATCTTCATCAATGTCCCAATTAAACTGAAACTTGATCTTTAAATTATTCATCTTCCTTATAAAAGCTATAAATAACTGAATACATGGAATATCTATTTCTTCCAGAGTTGAAACCTTTATGATAATGTGATCATTTAATATACCAATAGTATCCATAAATTCTTTCCTGAGCTGTTCTGCATTTTCAAGAATAAGCATCCCCCCAATTTCAATTTCTGAAATTAATCCTGATTCATTCATCGATTTTTGAAACCTGATTTTCTTCATCTTATCATTAAATTGAAAAAACTAAAGATAAGCGAAATTCTCAAATTATAAATTTTTTAGAGTGAATTGATCGTTCATGCAAATTTTAAATATTTAATATGTTTTAAGTTTTTTTTAGATCTCAATTTCATGATTTGAACTTAATTTTGAGTGAATTCAAATCATATCGTTATGAAACGGCTATTTCTTTTTCTATTTATGACTATGTATTTAATTATGAATTTATTAGCACAAAAACAAGATGATAATTTAAATTCTCCAAAAGAAAATTCGCACGTTACTCGCGAATACGATGAAAAAGGTAATCTGATCAAATTTGATTCAGTTTATAGCTATAGTTGGTCAAGCGACACAACGTTACTGAAGTCTTTGTCTCCGAGTGATTTTCCGGATATATTTGGTGATCATTTTGGTTTAAATCAAGACAGTACCTTAACCGGAAATTCATTTTTTGATGGTTTTGATTCATTTTTCTCCGATCCTTTTGATCATATGACTGATTCTCTACTGATGAAAAAATTTGGCTTTAATCATCAATTTCATAGTTATAATTTCGACAAAGATTCAACTTCTGTAGATTTCAACTTCTTTGATAATTACAATAAAGGCGAAAAAGATAGTATTTCAAATATTGCACCTGGACACAGTTTTCAGCCAAAATCGATGGATGAGTTAATGAAGATGCTACAGCAACAAATGGAGGAAATGGAAGAATATCACAAAAAATTTCTTCTGAAAAACAGCAAACCGAAAGAACTTTAATTGTAGAATAAATTTGAAGGACAGAGCTTTGTAATTCGAAATAAATCATTCTAAAACAAGTTTGCTATCATCTTGGTGCTTGTTAATATTTCCTAATTTAACTGGTAATTAAATACATCCAATAGAAATTAATATACCTTTGAAAAACATATCACCTTCTTTTTGTGTTTAATTAAACGAATGAAGAAACTTTTATCCATATCATTTGCTTTACTAATCCTGCTTTCAGGGATGAATCTAAGCATTGCCACACATTATTGTGGTGATGAGTTAGCTGCTTCCAAAATTTCATTTTCAGGAAAGATTGCAACTTGCGGAATGGAAGGAGAAACTGATCAGCAATCCACTTCAGGTAATCAGCTTGAAAATCATTGCTGCGACAACCACGTTTCCACATTTTCAGTTGATCACAATTATTCCCCTTCATTTACTGATTTCAATTCATTTGCTCAAAATGTATTACAGGTATTTATTATACCCGCAAGTATTGAATTTCATTCGTTTACTGCAATTAATTTAAGTTACACAGATACCAGTCCCCCTGGAAATCTTCTGGTACATGCAGTAAGTCTGCCCAAAATTTGTGTTTTCCTGATTTGATTTTATTGAATATTATTTTTCAGTAGAAAATCTTCTACTGATACTTCATTCTGGTACCTAAAACTTGTATCCGGATATTTATATTATTCAATAACATTAAATTAAAAATCATGAAAACTTTAAAAGTTATTTTCATAGCCTTATTGGCAACCACATTGAGCGTTAATTCTTATGCTCAAACCAGCAATCAAACAAAAGTAGAAACAACAAAAACTGAAACAATCAAAGTTTCAGGTAATTGTGATATGTGCAAAGCCCGTATCGAAAAAGCCGCAAAATTTGACGGTGTAACCAAAGCCGAATGGAGCAAAAAAGACAAAACGCTCACGGCAACATTCAACCCAACAAAAACAAACATGGATGAAATTGGCAAGAAAGTAGCTGCTGCAGGTCACGACAACGAAAAAGCAAAAGCGACTGACAAAGTTTACGACAAACTTCCAAGCTGCTGTCTTTACAGGTAATCTGAAGAATTAATTTGAAGATTGCGGAATTTGAAGATTTGAAAATCGAAAGTCTTCAAATTCCCATCTTGTTATTTTCAAATTTTCAAATCAATTCATCTTCAAATTACCACCATGTTTAACGGACTCATTAAATATTTTCTAAACAACCGGCTTGTCACCTTTATATTCCTGATCACATTTGTGGTTTATGGAGCGGTGACCATGCCTTTCAACTGGGATACGGGCATTTTACCGCGCAATCCGATTCCGGTTGATGCGATCCCGGATATTGGCGACAACCAACAGATCATCGCCACCGAATGGATGGGACGATCTCCCCGCGACATTGAGGATCAGATCACCTATCCGCTGACTTCTACTTTGCTGGGAGTACCAGGTGTAAAAACCATCCGAAGCACTTCCATGTTCGGAATGTCGTTTATCTACATCATTTTTAAGGATGATGTGGAATTTTACTGGAGCAGGTCGCGAATCCTCGAAAAACTAAATTCGCTTCCTACGGGGACATTACCGCTTGGAGTGCAACCGTCACTTGGACCAGACGCGACAGCGTTAGGACAAGTTTTTTGGTACACTCTGGAAGGACGCGATCCAAAAACCGGAAAACCCACCGGTGGCTGGGATCCTCAGGAATTACGCACCGTTCAGGATTATTACGTGAAATATTCGCTGGCAACAGCCGAAGGTGTTTCTGAAGTTGCTTCTATCGGCGGATTCGTTAAGGAATATCAGGTTGATATTAATCCTGATGCGATGAAAGCTTCCGGAGTGACGGTGATGGACGTGATGCAGGCTGTGAAAAAGAGTAACCTCGACATTGGCGCCGAAACCATCGAACTCAACAAAGTTGAATACGTCATTCGCGGACTGGGTTACCTTAAAAGTCTGGAAGACCTGAAATTGGCTGTGGTTGCTGTTCGCGACAATGTTCCGGTTCGGATTGGCGATGTGGCACGCGTTTCGTTTGGCCCGGCAACCCGTCGTGGCGGCCTCGACAAAGGTGGAGCCGAAGCTGCCGGTGCAGTGGTTGTGGCTCGTTACGGCTCGAACCCGATGGCTGTAATTAATAACGTTAAAGAGAAAATTAAAGAAATAGCGCCCGGACTTCCATCTAAAGTATTGCCCGACGGAACAGTCTCGAAAGTTACGGTTGTGCCGTTTTACGATCGAACCGGTCTGATTCAGGAAACCATTGGCACGCTTCAATCGGCACTGTCACACGAAATTCTCATCAGTATCATTGTCATTATTGTGCTGATGTTTAATCTGAGAGCTTCAATCCTGATTGCCGGATTACTTCCGGTGGCAGTTCTGATGACTTTTGTAGCTATGAGCCTGTTTGGTGTGGATGCCAACATTGTTGCACTTTCAGGAATTGCCATTGCCATTGGGGTGATGGTCGATGTTGGGATTGTGTTTGTCGAAAACATGATCCGGCATTTGGAGATGCCTGAAAATGAAGGGGCGAAAGGTGAAAAACTGAAGGCCGTGATATACGAAGCCACGATCGAGGTATCGTCGGCAATAACTACAGCACTGCTCACTACCATTGTAAGTTTTTTACCGGTTTTCGCGATGCAGGCAGCCGAAGGAAAGCTATTCAGGCCGTTGGCATTTACCAAAACCTTCGCACTTCTGGCTTCGTTTCTTTTGGGCGTAATTGTTTTACCAACTTTAGCGAACGTTCTGTTTTCCATTCGTTTCGATAAAAAACGATTTAGATGGATTTTTAATTCCATCCTGATAGTAGTTGGAATGGCTTCTGTTATTTTCTGGGGAACCTGGCAGGCTTTAGCTTTACCAGCCATTGGAATCAATAATTTACTGGAATCGCGCTGGCCCGAAAAACGCAAGAATTTCCCGAACCTGATAAATATCGGAATAACACTTTTGTTTGCTGTTTTCTTCCTTACTGCAGAATGGCTGCCGCTTGGCGCTCACAATAGTTTTCTAACGAACTTCCTGTTTGTGACCGGAATTGTAGCTTTTGTGCTGAGTTTGCTCATGGCGATGGTTCACTTTTACGAACCGGTTTTAAGATGGTGTCTTCGTCATAAATGGCAATTCTTATTGTTACCTGTGTTTACTATATTATTCGGAATAAATATCTGGATCGGTTTCGATACCTTGTTTGGTTTTATTCCGAAAACAACCCAGCTTGTAAATTGGGATGTACGTGAAACAAGCTTTTGGAAAAAGGCAGATCATACTTTTCCGGGCATTGGAAAAGAATTTATGCCCGCGCTGAATGAAGGCTCGTTTTTGCTGATGCCAACCAGTATGCCACATGCCGGAATTGAGCAGAATGTCGATTACGTCAAGGATTTGGATAAACGACTGATGTCTATTCCTGAAGTGGATGTGGCGGTTGGGAAATGGGGTCGCGTAAATTCAGCTCTTGATCCGGCACCGGTACAGATGTTCGAAAATACAATCAATTATTTGCCTGAATATATTCTGAATGAAAACGGTCACCGGATGCAGTTCAAAGTGGATAAAGACGATAATTTCGTTCTGACCGATGGTACAACTTACAATCCCGAACGTGATGGATTCAAAAAGATTGATCCGAAATTGCTGATACCCGAGGATCATGGAGAATATTTCAGACAATGGCGTAAAGAAATTAAATCGCCGGACGATATCTGGAACGAAATTGTACAAGTAACCAATTTGCCAGGTTTGACTTCTGCTCCAAAACTTCAGCCAATCCAGACCCGTCTGGTAATGCTTTCGACCGGAATGAGGGCGCCAATGGGACTTAAAGTTTACGGTCCTGATCTGGAATCCATCGAAAAAGCAGGACTCGATTTTGAGCGTTTGCTGAAAGGTGCTCCGGGTGTAGTTCCATCATCGGTATTTTACGACCGCGCAGTTGGTGCTCCTTATATCGAAATTAAAATTAACCGAGCTGCCATTGCACGCTACGGGATGACAGTCAGCGATGTTCAGGAAGTTTTGCAGGCAGCAGTTGGTGGTATGACGCTGACAACAACAGTTGAAGGACGTGAACGTTTTCCGGTTAGGTTGCGCTATCCACGCGAATTACGTACTACTCCGGAAGAATTGAAAAAAATTCTGGTGCCTTCGATGGGAGGAACTCAAGTTCCACTGGGCGAACTGGCCGACTTTAATTATACCCGCGGTCCTCAAATGATCCGCAGCGAAAATACGTTCCTGAATGGCTACGTCATTTTCGACAAACAGCCCGGAATGGCTGAAGTGGATGTGGTCGAGAACGCACAGAAATTCCTTAAGGAGAAACTGGCTTCCGGAGAATTAACACTCGCGGCAGGTGTAAACTATAAGTTTGCCGGAAACTACGAGCAACAGTTACGCGCCACCAAACAATTGGCAATATTGGTTCCTATAAGTTTGATTGTCGTATTTATGTTGCTGTATTTTCAGTTTAAAACAGTTGTAGCTTCGTCTATCCATTTTTCAGGAGTGTTTGTCGCTTTTGCCGGAGGTTTTATTATGCTCTGGTTGTATGGTCAGGGTTGGTTCCTGAATTTTTCACTCGCCGGAATGAATATGCGCGACCTTTTCCAAATGCACACGATCAATCTGAGTGTGGCAGTATGGGTTGGATTCATTGCTCTTTTCGGAATTGCTACTGATGATGGCGTAATCATGGGAACCTACATTCATCAGGTATTCGGAGAGCGAAAACCTTCTACCGTGCATGATGTGCGGGAAGCAGTTGTTGAAGCAGGTAAAAAACGTGTTCGGCCTGCGATGATGACAGCTGCTGTGGCGATTATCGCCTTGCTTCCTGTGCTAACTTCAACCGGGAAAGGTGCTGACATTATGGTTCCAATGGCGATCCCAACTTTTGGTGGAATGATTATCCAGATCATGACCATGTTTGTGGTGCCGGTTCTGCAATCGGTTTGGCGCGAAGGAGCTGTCAAAAAAGAACAAAAGAAACTAGCTGCTCTGGAGTTGAGCGAAGGAAAGGAGGGAAAACATGAATAATTTCAAATTACAGGTTACGGGTTGCGGGTTGTGGGTTTCTGCACAAAGTAGATTTATAGCAATCATTCTCTTTCTGTTTATATCCGGAACAGTTCAGGCACAGGATTCACTTTCTGTTTATCTGGAACTGGCCGGAAAAAATAATCCGGGACTTCAGGCTAAATACCTAGAATATTCGGCTGCACTCGAAAAAGTTCCGCAGGCAGGAGCACTCCCCGACCCGACTGCTCAACTGGGATTCTACCTGAAACCGATGGAATTGCTGGGCGGAAATCAATTGAGTAATATTCAGGCGATGCAGATGTTTCCCTGGTTTGGCGCGTTAAAAGTAGCTAAAGACGAAGCTTCGCAAATGGCTCTCATGAAATTTGAGGAAGCCAGCGATGTTCGCAATATGCTGTATAGTCAGGTAAAAACATCCTGGTACCGGGTTTACCAAAAGAAGAAGGAAATTGACATCCTGAACGAAAATCTGGAATTGCTTCGGACACTCGAAAAAATAGCTCTTTTTAATTACACCAATGCAAAAAGCTCCGGCTCAACTGGAAGTTCTTCTTCCGGAAGTATGGCCACACCAGTTTCTGCAAATTCAGGAGGAATGGGAAGCATGCAAAATGGAGCTGCAAACCAGAAAGCAAATGCTCCTTCCGGAGGAATGGGAGGAGGATCTTCTGCCATGAGTTCCAAAGGTTCAGGAATGGTTGATGTTCTAAGGGCACAGATGGAAATTGCCGAATTGGAAAACCGGGTAGCTTTAACAGAAGATTTACTGACAACAGAAGTCGCCCGTTTCAATAGTTTGCTGAACAGGTCGTCGAAAGTTCCTGTAAATGTTCCGGATAGTCTTCAGGCGGTTGAACTGTCTGTTGACCTGAATGCGATGACTGACAGTTTGAGGAATAACCCGATGTTACGGATGACTTTGGCACAACGAGCTGCTGGACAGGCTCAGCAAGTGATGGCGAATAAAATGGGCAAACCTATGATTGGTGTTGGAGCCAATTACATGCTCATTGAAAAACGTGCAGGTAATGAATCGATGATGAATGGAAAGGATATGATCATGCCAATGGTTTCTGTAAGCATTCCTTTTTTCAGCAAAAAGTATAAATCGATGGAGCGTGAAGCAGGATTTAAAATCGAAGCCTCTGAAAAATCATATAAAAACACCCTGAATGGTTTGGAAGTATCATTTCTCGAAAGTATTCAGCAATATAAAGATGCCGGTCGCCGCTTGACTTTATATCAAAATCAGGCAGCTCTCGCCCGAACAAGTGTCCAGCTTCTAACCACTGCCTTTTCAGCTTCTAATTCAGACTTTGAAGGGGTGTTACGAATGCAGACTCAGTTGCTCGATTACGGCTTAAAAGAACTTACGGCACTTACTGACCGGAATACAACCGGTGCACAGCTCGAATATCTGGCAGGGATGAAATAGAGACGGTAATTTAAGAATATGAAAACAGATTTAAAAAAGTGATCAGTCGCAGTCGCAGTTTTTAACTGAACATTGTGACTGATCACTGAGAATTTAACAAAAGGGTTCATCGTTCAATAACAAATAAATGACAATGAAAGACTATAAATTTTTTAAGAATAAATGGGCAAAGCCGGCTATCTATGTTGTCGGTGGATTAATCCTTGGATGGTTGATTTTCCACCATTCAGAACCTGCAACTATCACAGAAGGTGCTGCTATTCATCAACATTCGGAAGGTGAAGAAACCAATCAAATTTGGACCTGCGCTATGCATCCGCAAATCAGAATGGACAAACCTGGACAATGCCCCATTTGTGGCATGGATTTAATTCCGGTACAAACGGCTACTGCAGAACTCGATCCGGATGCGGTACAAATGACCCAGGAGGCTATTAAGCTGGCTGAAGTTCAAACGACTGTAATCGGCACACAGAATGCTGAAAAGAAAGTGGCTTTGTATGGAAAAGTACAGGCTGATGAGCGCCGGATAAAAACACAGTCAGCACATATTTCCGGAAGAATAGAAGAATTGCTGATTAGTTTCACCGGACAACAAGTAAGCAAAGGACAGGTTATTGCCCGCATTTATTCACCTTCGCTGATAACGGCACAGGAAGAATTATTGCAGGCCAAACAAATTATTCCGGCTCAACCTGCTTTGCTGAATGCTGCCCGCGAAAAATTGAGACAGTGGAAATTAACCGACGAACAGATTGCTGACATTGAACAAGGAGGAAAAGCAAAGACTGTTTTCGATGTTAAATCCAATGTTTCAGGAATTGTACTGACCAAACGAGTTAATCAGGGTGACTATGTGCAGCAGGGTGATGCGTTGTTTGAAGTAGCTGATCTTTCGAGCGTTTGGGTACTTTTTGATGCCTACGAAAGCGATCTTCCATGGATTAAAAAAGGCAGCTCAGTATTGTTTACACTTCAGTCGGTGCCCGGTCAGAAATTCTTCGGAAAGATTTCGTTTATCGATCCGGTAATCAATCCGTCAACGCGGGTCGCATTGGTTCGGGTTGAAGCCTCTAATCCGGGAGGTGTACTCAAACCTGAGATGTTTGTAAACGGAGTTGTAACTTCTGCAATGCCTAAATACAACGACGGAATAGTCATTCCTCAATCAGCTGTTCTTTGGACAGGTCCACGCTCAGTCGTTTATGTAAAAGTTCCCGGAGCGAAAGAACCTGAATTCCGTATGCGCGAAATTGAATTGGGCCCCTCTTTAAAAAGTTCTTATGTGGTGGTGAGTGGATTATCCGTCGGAGAAGAAATCGTTACAAATGGCACATTTGCAGTTGATGCTTCGGCACAATTGGCAGGCAAACCCAGTATGATGAACCCGGAAGGAAATCAGGTTTCATCTGGCGGAATGGCCGGAATGGATATGGGAAATGGTTCAGCAAAATCAGAAAATAAAGCAGCCCCGGCAATGGATATGAAAGACGGATCGAAATCTGCCGGCATGGAAAATCAGATGATCAAAGTTTCGGGAAATTGTGAGATGTGCAAAGAACGGATTGAAACGGCAGCCAAATTAGTTTCCGGAGTTAGTTTTGCAGACTGGAGCACAGAAACTAAAATGCTGCATGTTGAGTATGATGGTAAAAAGACCAATTCTGATGCCATCCAAAGAGCCATAGCTGCAGTTGGCCACGATACTGAAAAACACAAAGCTACTGATGGAGCTTACAAGGAACTTCCGGAGTGCTGTTTATACCGAAAATAACAATGTGCCTAAATGCGGTAAACCAGAAATATGTGATTTATGTAACTTATTTCCAGATTTATGTAAGTTTATTGGCTGTGCTTGATATTACCTTTACACTTTGGGTTCGGGTGCTAAAAGAATGATCAGTCTTAAATTCAGATAAAGGTCTGAAACCCGGCATTTGACCTCTATTATTAAATCATACGAACAATTAAAACAGAACTATGACAGTATCTAAAATAGAAAACAAGAAACCATTTTGGCCGTGGGTAATGGGTATTGGCATACTTGCCTTACTTTTTTATTATATTGGATTTAAAGATCAAAAAGAAACAGCACCGGAGAATCTGGTTACGGAGAATCTAATTAGCGTGAACGAAAACAATGTGTCCGTTGCAGCATTTGTTCGTTTTATGGAAGAAGATACCATGAAAATGGAGCTTGATCCTACATTTGCCAACGAAGCATTTTTAAAATTGATTGACGCGACAAATGCCATGGCTGATGAAATTAACTTTGACGCCAGTTCGAATATGGAAAGAGTTGTAAAGTATGTTAACAGAACATTTGCCAGTTCTGCGGGAACTTCACAATCTAGCGATTTCAGACATGCAACCGATATTTTAACAACAACAATATTTAAAGGCATGCAACAGGAAAAATATCCGGGATTGAGCAATGAACTTGCAGAACTCGAAAATGCATCGGCATCAATTAATCCTGATGAACTGACAATCGATCAGAAAGATGTCATTAAAACATTCTTTCAAAAGACGGCTAACCTGCTTCAAGAAATGAATTAAATAAACTCTTGATTTTAAGTCTTATAACATTAAAAATCGCTATGATCCGGATGAACCACAGCTGATGTTGATACATATTTTTCACTAATTAAGAATACGAAACAATGCAATTTCATATTAAAAACATGGTTTGCAACCGCTGTATCATGGTTGTTTCAGAAATATTCAACAATGCCGAAATCGAGGATGCAAAAGTGCAGTTGGGGAAAGTATCCGTTCCTGCACAAATCCCGGAAAACAAACAGCTGGAAATCCAACAAAAACTACAAAGTGTAGGTTTCGAAATTATCAATGATTCAAAAAGCCGGATAATCGAACAGACTAAAAATATCATCGTCAAAATCATTTACAACTATTCTTCTGAAATCAAAACAAATTACTCTGACTATCTGGCTGACCAGTTAAACTTGGATTACAACTATTTAAGTACACTTTTTTCGTCAATTGAAGGTACTACCATCGAAAAATACATGATCAACCTTAAAATTGAGCGTGTGAAAGAATTGCTGGTTTACGATGAAAAAACACTCAGTGAAATCGCATATGAAATGGGATACAGTAGTGTTGCTCATTTATCGGGTCAATTCAAAAAAATCACCGGTTTCACACCTTCATACTTTAAAAAACTTGGCGAACAAAAACGAAAATCAATCGATGATATCTAGAACCTGAAAATAATGTAAATATTTAAAGAAATTGTATAACACTTGAACTTCCTTCCTTGATTACTTTTGAATAGTTTAAATCGTTAAAACATTCTATCATGAAAAAGTTAAGAGAATTATTTGCAGGATTTGGTTCAAAAAATGAATTTCAGGAAACACACTTATGTTGTGGCGGTGGTGGCCACTCTCATAATCAAGACAGCCACTCCGGAGAAAAAAAAGTTTATCAGTGCCCGATGAAATGCGAAGGTGACAAAACTTATGATGCTCCCGGCATCTGCCCGGTTTGCAACATGCATCTGGCACCAGTTAAATAAGTAATTAATTCATTGAAATCATGAATTATTGTATCAGCAAAATAACCAGGACTGAATTTTGACCAGGCGGTTCTACTTTTAACCGAATTGTTGAAGAAAGAAGGATTTGGAGTACTTACCGAAATTAACCTTCAGGAAAAACTGGAACCTGCCATTGCATCTTTGTAACAAGGAATTTAATAAAAAAATTCTATTAATTTAAGGAGAAATATTATGATGGACGGAATGAATAATGGTTGGGGCATGGAAAGCGGCTTGGGCTGGGGCCTGATTATCGGTATTGCAATTCTGGTTGTTGTTATTGGAGTTTACGCTAAGATTAGAAAAAAATAAGTTTGGTTGAAAAAGGAGCTTCTGATATGAAAGTTGAACATTCACATGAAAAAGCTATTGTGGGCAAATACTATTGTCCAATGCGTTGCGAAGGCGACAAAACTTACGATAAACCCGGCGATTGTCCGGTTTGTAATATGCATCTGGTTCCTGTTTCAGAATCAGTACAGAAAGATGATCACTCGCACAATCATGAAAAAGATCATGACAACCACAATCATTCACACGGGCATACTCATTCGCATCAGGAAAAATACAAAGGCAAATATTATTGCCCGATGCATTGCGAAGGCGACAAAACATACGACAAACCCGGCGATTGCCCGGTCTGCGGAATGCACCTGAACAAGGAAGAAAGCGCTTCATCTTCCAAAGTGATTTATACCTGTCCGATGCATCCTGAAGTGAAACAGGATCATCCGGGAGACTGCCCAAAATGCGGCATGACGCTAATTCCTGAAAAAGGAGCTGAAACCAGCGAAGAAGAAACTGCTTATCTGAAAATGCTCAAAAAATTCTGGATCGCACTGGCATTGAGTATACCAGTATTTATAATTGCGATGTCTGACATGGTTAGCTTTCTAAACCTTGAATCTCTTGCAAGCAAAAGAGTTTGGGGATGGGTAGAATTCCTGTTAGCCTCTCCTGTTGTATTATACTGCGGATGGGATTTTTTCAAACGAGGATACAGTTCAGTTCGCCGGTGGTCGCCCAATATGTGGACACTTGTTTCAATTGGAGTTGGATCAGCCTACCTGTTCAGCGTTTTTGCCCTCCTTTTTCCGTCCCTTTTCCCGGCACAGTTTAAAGATATGAATGGCAATGTCCACCTCTATTTTGAGGCAGCATCAGTTATATTAACACTGGTGCTTATGGGTCAGGTTCTGGAATTGCGCGCTCATGGCAAAACCAATTCAGCCATCAAAGCCTTGCTGGGACTGGTTCCTCCTGTTGCACGAATTATCAGGAATGGCCAAGAAGAAGAAATTCCATTGGAAGAAGTCGTTGTTGGCGATTTACTAAAAGTAAAGCCCGGTGAAAAAATTCCGGTGGATGGAATTATTTCCAAAGGAGAAGCAGTCATTGACGAAAGTATGATTTCCGGAGAACCCATTCCTTCAGAAAAATCAAAAGGAAATAAAGTTACCGGTGGCACAATTAATGGCAAAACAGCTTTCGAAATGAAAGCAGAGAAAGTTGGCAGTGATACTCTTCTGTCACAAATTGTCGAAATGGTCAATCAGGCCAGTCGCTCAAGAGCACCAATCCAGAAACTGGCGGATACAGTTGCCAAATATTTTGTCCAGATTATAGTTTCTGTTGCAATTATCACATTTGCCGTTTGGGCAATCTGGGGACCTGAACCATCCTATGTTTATGCATTTGTTAATGCCGTTGCTGTGTTAATTATCGCTTGTCCCTGCGCGCTGGGACTGGCAACACCCATGTCCATCATGGTTGGAACAGGCAGAGGAGCTCAATCAGGCGTGCTGGTGAAAGATGCCAGTGCCATAGAGCAGATGAATAAAGTAGATATTCTCATCATCGACAAAACAGGTACCATCACCGAAGGGAAACCAAGCCTGAATGGATTCAAATCCTTTGGCAAACTGAGTGATCTGGAAATACTGCAACTGGCTGCTTCAGTGGATGCTGACAGCGAACATCCTCTGGCTGATGCTATTGTGGCTGGAGCAAAGGCCAATAAACAAAAACTGATTAAACTAGACCAATTTGAATCGATCACAGGAAAAGGTGTTCAGGCCGTTTACGAAAAAGAGAAAATCGGGCTGGGTAACGAACGGTTAATTGAGGATTTTAAAGCTTCACTGACCGAGGACCAAAAGAAATTGACTAAAGAATGGCAGTTGAAGGGACAGACAGTCATGTATTTGATCCTCAAAAATAAAATAGAGGGAATTGTAAGTGTTTCCGATAAAATCAAGAAAACTTCAAAAAAAGCCATTCATGAATTGCAGGAAATGGGCATTAAGGTTCACATGCTAACCGGCGACAATCAGTTTACAGCCAAAGCGGTAGCCGATGAAATTGGGCTGGATGGATTTACCGCCGATTGTTTGCCTGAAGACAAATATGAAAAAGTGAAAGAGTTGCAGAAACAAGGTCATATAGTTGCCATGGCTGGCGATGGAATAAACGATGCCCCGGCACTTGAACAGGCCAATGTGGGAATTGCCATGGGAACCGGCACTGATATTGCCATGCAAAGTGCTGAAATTACCCTGGTAAAAGGTGACTTGAACGGAATAGTGAGGGCAAGGGATTTAAGCCATCAGGTTATGAGAAACATCAAACAAAATCTGTTCTTTGCATTTGTGTATAATTCTATTGGAGTTCCTGTTGCTGCAGGTATTTTGTTCCCGTTTTTTGGACTATTGTTAAGTCCAATGATTGCCGCCGCTGCCATGAGTTTTAGCTCAGTATCAGTAATTGCAAATGCTTTACGGCTCAGAAGTAAATAAATTTTGCAGCGTAAGCTACAATAGCTTATGCCTAAACCTTCCGATGAAGCATATAAAGACTTCCGGATTGTCGTTTGTATCGGAATTGAGCAAACAATAGCCTAAATTTACTGTTAGTAATATTCAGGTTTAAATAATCAAAAATCAACTTTAAAGCTTAAAATCATGAAGTACTACATCAGTAAAAAAATAAATACGGATTTCGACAGTGCAGTTCTAGCAATTACGGAATCGTTAAAAAAAGAAGGTTTTGGCGTATTAACCGAAATAAACATGCAGGAAAAACTGAAAGACAAACTGAATGTTGATTTCAGGAAATACAAGATACTTGGGGCTTGCAATCCTGCTTTTGCCTACCAGGCACTTCAGCATGAGGACAAGATAGGAACCATGCTTCCATGCAGTGTAATTGTTCAGGAACTGGGCGATAATGAAATTGAAGTAGCAGCAGTCGATCCGATTGCATCGATGATGGCGGTTGAAAACCCTAAACTGGCCGGAATTGCAGGAGAAGTTAAAGAAAAACTGGAACGGGCAATTATGTCCCTACAGTAACCTGACTGTTGCCAATATGAGCGAAAAAAACAAACAGTAAAATTGGATGTCAAAACGAAAATGACGCCAATAAAATAAATCCAAATGCAAATAAGAAAGGCGAGATATAAAGTTCCGGAAGATTCAAATCAAAATCCAGAGTTTTGTTTTTGAAGTATAGTGTATTTTTTTAGAGATTTTAATATTAAAAGAGTTTACAATCTTTTGATATATTTTATTAACAAAACAGTTAATTGCGTGTTTAAACTGTTAATTAAAACCCTATGAGTATGCTTAGAAATATCCGTACAAATTATAACAAATCTGAGCTGGCAGAGGATTCAATAAGTTCAGATCCATTCAGACAATTAAATGAATGGATGAAAGAAGCCACTGATGAAGGAGATCCGGAACCGACAGCAATGGTTCTCTCAACGATTGATTTAAAAGGCAATCCTGATTCCCGGGTTGTTCTTTTAAAGGAAATAAATTCTGAAGGCCTGGTATTTTTCACTAATTACAACAGCAAAAAAGGACGGCAAATCGCTGCAAATCAGAATGTTTGTCTTACTTTTTTCTGGCATAAAACAGAACGACAGATTCGGATTAAAGGGAAAGCTGAAAAAATTCCTGAAGAATATTCTGTGGAGTATTTTAAATCAAGACCTACGGACAGTCAATTAGGAGCATGGGCCTCACCTCAAAGCAGAATTATAGAAAGCAGAGAAATACTTGAAGAAAATTTCACCCTTTATCAGCAATACTTTCAGGATCACGAAATATTAAAACCGCCACATTGGGGTGGTTTTCTTGTTCGGCCTTCTAATTTTGAATTCTGGCAGGGACGACTAAACCGAATGCATGACCGGTTCGAATTCAATTTATCTGGAAATGATTGGTTAATTCATCGCCTTGCTCCGTAAATCCAACGGATTTATTAAGTAATTTTCGATGGAGTATGTCTGAATCGCACGAATATCGAATCGAGCGTCCAGAGAGCTAAAGAGGCTATCAGGATCAGGTATGCAACAAGTGGGATATTGGTGAAAACTCCTGTTGATTTCTTCAGTAGTAAAGATGCTTGTGCATCTACTTCAGGTAGAGACTTCGAAAAGTAAGACCATAATCCCAGATCACCGGAAGTATCAGTCGTATTACCTGAAATAATTATGAAGGCCAGGAACAACACAAATGCCACAATCAGAATAATCCAGGTTCTGCGGCTGATAACAGGCTGATAATTTTCAATCAACGAATGTTGACTTACTGCAGCTTCAGCCTTAATCCGACTCATAACCTTTATCGTAAAATCAAATGAAGGACTATCAATTTGGATAGCTTTCATCACTTCTTCGAATTGTTTGTCCAGCTTATTCATCGTAATATCTTTAAATTTTAAAAATCTTATTTTTCAATTTACCCTTTAATCTTCAGGATTCGATTTATAAAAGGGAATAAATTTCTTCCTTTAACATTTCATGAAGTAATTCATACATTTTTTTTCGTGCTCGATGGATTTTAACCTTTATATTACTGACTGTTAAGCCCGTAATTACACTTATTTCATCCATCGATTGACCTTCATAATAATAGAGTGTCACCAAAACCTGATCATCTTCAGGTAACTTTCCCAGTGCAAGATTAAGGTATTTTTCCTGATCCTCCTTTTTTGTTTCCCTGTAATAATCATGCATTTTCATTTCATCCTGATCAGATATTTGCCGATCATCAATAGAAGAAAATTCAATGCGACGTTTTCGCAATTCGGATATGCATGCATTGTAGGTGATACTGTAAAGCCATGTTGAAAACTTCGATTTTCCTTCGTAAGTATTAATTTTCTGATACGCTTTTATAAATGTATCCTGGGCCATTTCTTCAGCATCTTCAGGTCTTTTCATTAATTTCAATGCCAATGAATACACCATATTCCGGTATTTATCAACCAGATATGAAAAAGCCGAAATATTTCCATTCTTAACGGCCTCAATGTAATGTATATCATCAGTTTTATTCATCAGTAATTTAATAGACGAACTTTTTATATTCTGGTTACAAATTCTGACTCAAATTTCAAGAAAATTTAAACGAACGAATTTGTAACCGTTGAATAATGTCTGCGTCATACCAGCGAGTTTGAAATCAAAATAATCACTTAAAATCAAATATTATGCAAGTAGAAATTTTAGTACCTCTCGCATTTTTTGCTCTCGTTTTCGGATCATTATATGTACACCTGACAACCCGTAACAAAGAGCGTTTGGCACTTATAGAAAAAGGTGCCAGTCCTGAACTATTTAAACTAAAGAATGACCCAAACGCTGGGTACTCCACATTTAAATCTGGTTTATTCTTAATTGGTATCGCACTTGGTATTGTTGCCGGTTATTTCCTTACACAAAGCGGTATGGAAGAAGAACCCGCCTATTTTTCAATGATTTTTTTGTTTGGAGGAATTGGACTTGTAATATCATTCCTTTTACAGAAAAAATTTCTGGTAAAATAAGTTTTCAGAATATTATCAGACGACTGTTTTTCAGGCCAAATATCGACTATCGAGTTTTATTTACCTGAAAGACAGTTTTTTTGTCTCTTTGAACCTGACGTTTCTTATTCTACCCATTATTCCCATTGAAGTTTGAAACGTAATTCCCATATTCTTTTTTGTATTTTAGTGGAAATTTTCAATCAAAATGACCAGCGAAAACATTCAGAACAGGATATATGAACTACGTTCAATTCTTGAAGAACAAAACTATCGGTACTACGTTCTATCACAACCTGTTATAGACGACATTGAATTTGATATGCTCATGAAGGAGCTGGAAAAACTGGAAACTGAAAATCCGGAATTTTTCAACCCCAACTCTCCCACTCAACGTGTTGGAAGCGATTTAAACAAGGAGTTTGAACAAGTCAGGCATCAATATGCCATGCTTTCGCTTTCGAACTCGTATTCAGAAGAAGAGTTACGCGATTTTGACCAGAAAATCAGGAAATTATCTGACCAGCAATTCGAATACGTTTGTGAACTTAAATACGACGGGACTTCCATCAGTTTACGTTACAAAAATGGAATGCTCGAAAAGGCCATTACCCGCGGTGATGGTACTTTGGGTGACGATGTAACTGCTAATGTCCGCACCATAAAAAGCATTCCTCTTAAACTGAAAGGAACAGGTTATCCAGAAGAATTCGAAATCCGTGGAGAAATTCTTCTTCCTTTTTCTGAATTTGACCGGCTTAATGAAGAGCGGGAAGAATTGGGAGAAGCACCGTTTGCCAATGTGCGGAATGCAGCTTCCGGAACTTTAAAATCGCAAAAGTCATCGGTAGTAGCCGGACGAAATCTGGATGCCTATTTTTATTATTTATTGGGAGAAAATCTGCCATTCGATGGTCATCTGGAAAATTTGCAGACAGCAAAAGAATGGGGATTTAAAATTTCTCCGGACACCGAAAAATGCACCAATATTGATGAGGTCATTTTATTCATCCGGAAATGGAATACAAAAAGATTTGAACTGCCGGTAGCAACCGACGGCATTGTAATTAAAGTTAATTCACTGAGTTTACAGCAATACCTTGGAACTACAGCCAAATCGCCCCGATGGGCCATTGCATACAAATACAAGGCAGAACAGGCAAGCACAATCCTGCAGTCGGTCTCCTATCAGGTTGGCCGTACTGGTGCTGTCACTCCTGTTGCTAATCTCGATCCGGTTCAATTAGCCGGAACAACTGTAAAACGAGCATCTTTACACAATGCCGATATCATTAAAAACCTCGACTTACATATCGGAGATACCGTTTATGTTGAAAAAGGCGGCGAAATAATTCCCAAAATTGTTGGTGTTGATCCAAATTCGCGACACCCAATGGCTCCAAAAGTTGATTTTATTAAAGACTGCCCTGAATGTGGTTCTGTCCTGTTTAGGAAAGAGGGCGAAGCTGCTCATTATTGTCCGAATGAGGATGGTTGTCCACCACAAATTAAGGGGAAAATGGAACATTTCATCAGCAGAAAAGCGATGAATATTGATGGCATTGGGCAAGAAACAATTGATCTGCTTTACAATGAAGGCTTAATAAAGGATATTGCTGATCTGTATGATTTACAGAAAGATCAGATAAGCAAATTAGAACGACTGGGTGAAAAATCAGCAGAACGTATTCTGAAAAGCCTAAGCGAATCGCGTAATGTTCCGTTTGAGAAGGTACTATTCGCGCTTGGAATTCGTTTTGTTGGGGAAACAGTTGCCAAAATTCTTGCGCATCGGTTAATAAATATAGAAAACATAGAAAAAGCTAGTCTGGAAGAATTAACAGCAATTGACGAAATAGGTGGACGTATTGCTGAAAGTGTAATATTATATTTTTCGAACACTAAAAATCGCCAATTGATTGATCGCCTAAAGAACAAAGGACTTCAATTGGAACTTGATGAAACCAGCATTGCTAACCGTTCTGAAAAGCTTAAGGGTTTGTCAATCATTATTTCAGGAACATTCGAAAAAAACTCGAGAGAAGACCTAAAAAAAATGATTGAACAGAATGGAGGAAAAAATGTTAGTTCAATATCTAAGAATACAAATTATTTACTGGCGGGAAACAATATTGGCCCAAGCAAATTGGAAAAAGCCGAAAAGCTAAATATTCCAATTATTTCTGAAAATGAATTTCTGGAGATGCTTATCTAAAAGTGATAGATTAACATTTAATTAAGCTTTTTTATATCAATCTGGAACTTTTGGCATTTTTAAACATCTAAAAACAAACAATTTGTTATTTTTGCACAAAATTATGGGTTTAAAATCAAAGCTTACCAGCCGGATATTGAGTTCAAAATTGAATTCAGTTATCAGAGATAAAAAGGTTTTTAATCTGGATATGGCCAAGACTGCAGGCATTCTTTGGGAAATTGATCAAAAAGAATGGTTTGAATGGATAGAAAAAGAACTTAAGATCGCCGGAATAAAGACCGACAACCTTTGTTATTTTCAAATGAAAAAGGCTGTTATACCTGGCGAAATTAAAGGTTTTTCAAAAAAGCAAACAATCTGGCCAGAGATTCCGAGGACGGAATTGGCTGAGAGTTTTATTCATCAAAAATTTGATATTTTGATTGATTTGACCGGACAGAAACATTTTCCGATGATATATATTACTGCTTTATCTGAAGCAACATTCAAAATAGGATATTCAGGAAATTCCGTCAATTATTTTGACCTTAATATCGAATTTGGCGAGCAACCCGAAACCAGTCAGCTGGCTGAGCAGATTTTATATTATTTGAAAAGAATTAATAAAACGACATTAGAATGACACATCCATTTACGGGAGCTGGAGTAGCAATAATTACTCCATTTAATGAAGATTTGAGCGTTGATTACAGTGCATTGAATAAACTAATTGAAGATCAGATTTCTGGAGGAATTGATTATTTGGTTGTGTTGGGAACAACGGGTGAAACCCCTACCCTTTCGGATGATGAAAAGGAAGAAATCGTTCGTTTTGTGATTGAAAAGAATGCCGGTCGATTAAAAATAGTTGTTGGAATGGGAGGCAATAATACACTTGCACTGGTTCAGGCGATTCAGAAGGCAAATTTTGAAGGAATCGATGCGATACTTTCAGTAACTCCATCTTACAGCAAACCTACACAGGAAGGCTTATTTCAGCACTTCAAACTTGTGGTCGAAGCTTCCCCCGTTCCGGTTATACTTTACAATGTACCCGGCCGCACAGGCATAAATATGGAGGCAGATACAATCTTACGGGTTGCGAACCTTTCTGAAAAAGTTGTTGCTGTTAAAGAAGCCTGTGGCGACCTCGGACAATTCACCAAAGTAATCGGAAATGCTCCGGATTATTTCAAAGTTATTTCAGGAGACGATAATTTAACTTTACCTGCCATAGCAATCGGTTCTATTGGGGTTATTTCGGTTATAGCCAATGCAATGCCAGCTGAATTAAGCAAGTTGACACGCGCCTCACTCAGCGGAGACCTGAACCTTGCAAGACAAATACATCTGCAATTGAACGAAATGCTGAAACTGATCTTTAAAGAAGGAAATCCGGGTGGTGTAAAAGCCTTGATGGAAATGATGGGAAAGGTAAAGAACCAACTCCGGTTACCGCTTGTTCCGGTTTCTGCTTCAACCAGATCGATGATTGAGGCCGAGTGGAAAAAATAATTTAACAAAGATCATTAACACACGAAACAGGTTCATATTGAAAAGTGGTATGAGTTATATTAAAACGGCTGTTTAACAGTCGTTTTGCATTTACAGTAATTGCTTGTGTTTCAGAAACCGGTAAATTTTGGGCCAGGACCAAATGAGCTTCAAAATAGATCTGATGATCAGAAAGTTGCCAAATATGAACATGATGTACGGACTTGATTTCAACAATTTCCTGCAAAGCCTGTATTACATCTTCCTGATCAATCTCGGGCGGCGAAAACTGCATCAATATACCAACGCTTTCTTTCAGAATTTGATAAGTATGAATAAAAATATAAACACTAATCAACACTGTAACCAGCGGATCGATCCAGTAAATTTTAAAAAGCCAGATAAAGATGGCTCCTGCAATGACTGCCAGTGATGTCAGCGCATCACCAATCAAATGGAGATATGCCGCCCTGATGTTTAAATTTTCTTCTTTGTTATGATGTAAAATTAAAACAGAAAGTCCATTGGCTATAAAACCTAAAATTCCGAGTCCAAGCATCCACAAATAATCTACTTCCTTCGGGTTTAAAAACCTTTTGCCGGCTTCAACCATTAGATAAACCGAAATGGCTATCAACGAAATGGCATTTATAAAAGCTGCCAGAATTTCGGCCCTTTTGTAGCCAAATGTGGATTTTTGTGTTTGCGGCTTCATTCCAATCTGATGCGCCAAATAAGCAAGTATAACCGAAATCACATCGCTTAGGTTATGCAGGGCATCCGATATTAATGCAAGACTTCCGGATATGATTCCTCCGGTAAATTGCCCAATTGTAATTAAACCGTTTAAAACTACCGTTATTGCCAAATTTCTGGCTGTATGATTATGATTATGTGCCATCTTTTTTTTGTAGATTTAACAATCAAAAAGTTCTATGCTTTTTCTCTATAAATAACTTTTGCTAAAATTAACAATTATGCGGCTGCTTTTATTAATCCTTCCATTAATCATGATTTCTATCTGTGTTAAAAGTCAGGATACAAATTCAAAAAGATTATCGGATATAGAAGACGAACTTACCCAACAAAAAATGATTAATTTTCACCAGAAGCCGGATATCATAACTGAAAAGCAGATAAAAGGAAGTCCATATCTCAATAAGGAATTTATTTCTTCAGTTATACTAAGGACTGACAAATCAATATTAAAAGACTATCAGTTAAGGTACAATATTTATACTGACAATATGGAGTTTAAAGAGGGCAAAGATGTCTTTAACTTTGCTATACCAACACAAATAGAAACTATATTATTGGGTGATAAAATTTTTGTATATGCTCCATATATGACTTCAAAAAACATTAAACATTCCTATTTTCAGGTTTTATCTGATGGAAATTATCAACTTTATAAAAGACATGAAGTAGTTTTAATAAGACCGGATAGTAAATCTCAAGCCGGAGATCCTTATCGTTTCGAACCGGCTCCACCACATTATTTTGTTCGTTATCGCGATGGAATGGTTCATCAGATTAATTCGCGAAAAAAACTCATCAAAGTTCTTCAGCCAATTCCAAAACAAGTGTTGCAATACATTCAGGCAAATATCAAAAACACTAAAAATGAAGATGAACTAATTAAGGTGATTGAATTTACAATACTTCGTTCAAAACTTAGTTATTTATCTGATTTACAGCAAAATAACTGATTATTTATTAGATTAAAACCGCAGAGATTTGTATCTTTAAAGTATTAATTACCAGTTAATTACTTTAATTATGGCCACCTCTGC
>JBGSUC010000021.1:0-103728 GCA_041736275.1 Prolixibacteraceae bacterium | reverse complement strand
AACACTAATGTCTCGTTAAAATATTAAAACGTTCTTTGATAAATTTGATAATCAATTATTTGTAGTGCTTTTTCTTGCGTGACGATTTCAGGAATATTTCATTTGGGGCAAATTCTACCGAAAATGAACCAAGGGAAATATGTATTCGCTCAGATCACTGAGTTTCTTCCTCGCAGGGTCTTTGACCGTATGGTCCAGAAATACAATGGCAACAAACACATCCGGACATTTACCTGTTGGAACCAGATGCTTTGTATGGTATTTGGTCAACTCACTTCCCGGGATAGTCTTCGCGACCTGATTGTTGCCCTTGATGCACACAAGTCCAAGTCATATCATTTGGGACTTGGCCCGGGGGTAAAGCTGGCAACACTTGCAAGGGCGAATATCCGCAGAAATTATAAGCTGTATGAAGAGTTTGCATACCACCTGATTGACTATGCCCGCAGGGTTTGTGCATGCAGTGACTTTGAGGTGAAGGTCGATGGCAATGTTTATGCTTTCGATTCCACAACAATAGATCTTTGCCTGAGCGTTTTCTGGTGGGCCGAGTTTCGCAGAGCGAAGGGAGGAGTAAAAATGCACACCCTCTATGATGTTAAAACCCGTATACCAAGTTTTGTTTACATTACAGCGGCCTCAGTGAATGATGTCAATGCAATGGATCAGATTCCTTATGAAAGGGGCAGCTATTACATATTTGATCGGGGTTACAATGACTTTGAACGGCTTTACAGGATCCAAATGACAGGATCCTATTTCGTTCTCAGGGCAAAGGGTAACCTAAAGTTCAACAGGATGTATTCGAAACCCGTTGACAAAGAAGCAGGTGTGAAATGTGACCAGAGGGGAACCTTTACCAATCAAAGATCATTGAGCCGTTATCCTGAAAAGCTGCGCCGTGTAAAGTACCATGATAGGGAAACAGATGTTGAGTTTGTTTTTCTGACAAACAATTTTGAACTCTCAGCCATTGAAATTGCTATTCTGTACAAGAATCGTTGGCAGGTTGAATTGTTTTTCAAATGGATCAAGCAGCACCTGAAAGTCAAAAGCTTCTGGGGACATACACCCAATGCAGTCAAGACCCAACTCTATTGTGCCATTATTGCCTATTGCCTGGTTGCAATTGTAGGCAAGGAGCTGAAAATCGACAGATCAACCTACGAAATATTACAGATTCTGGGCATCTCGTTACTGGACAAAACTCCTGTAAAAGAACTACTTGCAAATAATGATTACAAAAATGTCAAAGAACTGGATTCTAAACAATTGTCACTCAGCCTCTTTTAGCGAGACAGTAGTGTTTCGAAATATCAACAATATCATTGATTATATTGAGCATACGGGCACCACTTTGCTCCATGAGTTCAAGATACTCCAGTTGCTCTTCACCGGAAAGATCAGCCTCTCTCAATATGCTTGCAAAACCTAAAATACCGTTCATCGGAGTCCGTATTTCATGCGACATATTGGCTAAGAATGCAGATTTTAAACGGTCGCTTTGTTCTGCTCGTTCTTTGGCAATAATCAACTCTGCTGAAGATTCTTCTATCTCAATATTTTGGGCTGTAAGCTCTATGTTAACAATACTTAACTCTGCAGCTCGATTTCCTTTCTCCATGCTTTCATAGGCAAGTTCCTTGTTCGCAATGATTAACTCTGCTGCACGCTTTCCTTTCTCTTCGTTTTGAAAGGCAAGTTCATTATTGGCAATGATTAACTCATCGGCTCGTTTTTCTTTCTCCTCGTTTTGAATGGCAAGCTCTATGTTCTTATTAATTAATTCCTGTTCTGCCCTTTTTAGCATGGAAATGTCATTGGATACACCAATCACACCAATGATTTGACCAGGCGAATCCCGCAAAGGAAATTTGCTTGTATTTAGCCATATTTCCTGACCATTGGATTGATGAAGCATTTCAATGATGTGTAGCTTTTCTTTACCAAATTCCATGACATCAGTATCGTCTTTAAGGTAATTAATGGCCCCTGTTGATGCCCATGGCATTTCAAGGTCAGTTTTTCCGACAACCTCAGCCGTATTTTTTAATCCTGCTCCGGTCGCAAAAGCCTGATTACATCCCAAATACTTAGACTGTCTGTCTTTCCAGAATACAACTCCGGGGAAATTATCCAGAACAGTTTGAAGCATTTGTTCATTTTTCGCCAAAGTCTCCTCATTTTGTTTACGCTCCGTGATATTATAAACAAATCCGGTACAAATCAGTGGAGCACCTTTTGAATCTTTTTTAACAACAGAACCATAATCATAAAACCAAATGTATTCACCCGATTTAGTCATAATCCGGTATTCAGCCTCATATTTGTCAAAAATACCATCTAAATGACCTTTCATGGCATCCATGATTCTCTCATAATCGTTAGGATGAACCAAATTTGTAAAATCCCTGTAATGTTTGAAATTTTCAGGTGCATAACCCAGCATCTCCACTTTATGTTTATCGAAAGTAACATTCCCGGTTTTAACATCCATTTGCCACCAGGCCATATTTCCACCCTGCATGGCTAGTGCTAATTTAGAGTTGGTTTCAAGCATCGCATCATGTGGTAAAAAGTCATTGGCATTCCTGTTATTGATTTCCTTCAGGGATCTATTCTCTTGCCTTAATTCCTGTAACTCTTTTATGAGCTCTTCTTTGGTTTTGTCCTGCATGTGCATAGTAAAATTTGTTTTAATGACGAGCTTTCTGATCCTGTGTTTTTTTTAGTATTGGCAGTATCGTTTCACAACTTCAACCAGGGCGGGAGTTTCCTGAATAATTACCTATGAAGTGCTGATTTTAAATTCCAATTACCTGCCAACGAAGCCCCGAAAGCCGGCTGAGCAGCTAATTGTTAGCGGTTCGTTGTTTATTGTCTTGATATACCTTATCAAATTTTGTTCTTTTTTGTCGACTTTGCCTTTTTGTTGAAATCCAGGCACAAGTTTAACCAAAACTCAAAATTCTTTTTTGTCTTAATTCCTTCTGGATGGACATAGCAATAGCCTTTGTACTCTATGCCTCTCATTACCATTGTCTGAAATCCAATTTTATCTGATAGTTCCTTTTGTAAAACCGGGTCAAAACGACACATTAAATTTTCACCACTTACATTTACGCACATTTTTCCGTTTACCATAAACGTCAGGCCACGAAACATTTTCCTTTCTTCAATTTCTATATTCGGAATGTTTACAAGATAATCTCTTACTCTGTCTGCCAGTTTGGTATCGTAAGCCATTCTGTGAAAATTATTTTGTATTGTTAGCAAAAGTCAATGTATCAAAATAAATTCGTAATGATTGCAGTTTTTCGTTTTTAATTGTCCAAAGTTCAGATACGTTGCCATTAATCTTTTGTCCGTTTGGAAATTGGAAATTGTAGTTTCCAATTACGCAGGCATTGTTCCCTTGAATTATCATCTCTTTCACTGTCATTGTTTCAAAAACCCGTGAAAATCTTTTAATAATTTCGATATACGCTTGTTTGCCAATTATTGGATTTGGATTAGTCATATCACCTCCAATATATTGGAAGTCGTCAGCAATAACACTTT
Source organism: Prolixibacteraceae bacterium (assembly GCA_041736275.1). Lineage (GTDB taxonomy): Bacteria > Bacteroidota > Bacteroidia > Bacteroidales > Prolixibacteraceae > Aquipluma. The sequence continues at coordinate 100,167 of JBGSUC010000021.1, read as the reverse complement.
CCCAATTCGCCTTTCTGGCAAATCCTTTGTAATAAAAGTCAAGAATTTCTTTTGCTGTCATATTCGTTATTTTTTAGTTTGTTACTTTTTCGTATGCGGTTTATTGTTTATTTATAACCCGGATTGCTATGGATCTGGCAATAAGTTTAATTGAACCATCAGAGATACATGAGCTCCTGATATATCTCACGATACAATTGCGCGGTAACACTGTGCCATTTATCCAGCGTCATCAATTTCCATACCCAGGAAATTAGCTGTTGTTTATAGTTCACTAGTGGTATTTTATCCATAGGTTATCTGTTTTTAGTAAAAAAAGCAATACAATCATTAAGACAGTTCCTATCGTTGCAATTATGTTTACGAATTTTTGTGCCTTAACACTATTTTTGAGTACTTTTTCAATTCCTTTATATATTATTAATCCAATTATTCCGCCCAAAGTATTATTAATTATATCCGTAGTATCAAAAGTCCCAAGTGCAAAAATAAACTGGAATCCTTCACATATCAGACTAATTAAAAAAATGAAGAAGATTTTTTTTCCGGTTATCCATCTTTTAAATAAAATGCCTGCATATATACCAAGCGGTACAAAAATCAATACATTCATAATGATTTCACCAAAATCCGGTTTACCATTCAGGATTAAAAGTTCATTAAACGGAATTAAGTTTATTCTTCTCATATTTCCCATATAAGAAAAATGTACACTTAATTTTAATACGATGATCCAAAATAATGCGATCAGATAAATTATAAATAATACGATAGTTAAGCTGGTTAGCTTAGTATTATCTTTCATATTGTTTCTCCAATATTTTTGCAAATTCATGCTTATCGATAAATTTAGATAAATAACTTCCGGTTTGCATTTAATTATTCCTGCGAAGAACAGCTTTTCAAATTTACTAATTTCCTTTCAGCGAAGTATCGAAAACAGGGTAGCTTGCTGTTGCATTAAAACGGATGACAGATCCGCAGTAAAAGGGTGCAATTTGCAAACCGGCACGAGCAACTGTCATCTTTTGCTTATCCGGAGGGCAGGGTATACCTGATCTCTTCATATACCACACGATACAATCGTGCGGTAGCGGGGGTGTTCATTTCTTATCTGATTCGCTCATCCTTTACTAAATTAAATATTACCGGAATAAACATGGTATATCGAACTTTTTCCTTGTCCTTAATGGCAGGGGTCCATAATCCACTCATTAAACGAATTAATCTCAAAGCCTCATCATTGCATTCACTACAGCCTGGAATATCGCGGGTTATGCAAATGTTTGTCAACGAAGCATCTTTCTCGATGACAAATTTGAGATAAACTCTGCCCTTACAGTTCTGCGTTGGTGGATATTTCAAACTGTCTCTGTAAAATTCGTGAATACTTTCTTTGCCTGATTGTTTGTCTTTATAAGAAAATACAGGAATAGTCACCAGGGTGTCAGAGATCGTGTAAATAGTTGTATCTGATTTTTGGTCAGTTTCAAATGCAAATGCCGAAGTTGTCAATATGCCTAATATCCCGGATAAAATTAAAAACTTAATTATTCTCATTGTTTATTTTTTTTAGAATCACTAATCTCAAAACTTTAAGGTGTCTGGATGCATGGACTTTCCACCACCGTTCCACCTGTGTGCGGTAGCGGTGAAGTCAACGATCAGGAGTGCTGTTTCATTTTTTCTTTTTCTTTCCGGTACTGAAAAATTCAAAATGTGCACCTCCATCAAATATATCAGAACCTTGTTTTATTCTGCCAGCCCTTTCCGCATCAGATTGCATTCGATTATCTCTTCTTACTTCTTTACTGATTCTTTCTCTGCTTTGCTCACCGACCAATTGCTCGTTATTGTAGTTGGGATTAACGCCATTAAAATAAAGGTCTATCTTTTCAGCTCGCTTCAGTGAGTCATTTTTGGCCCTGTTTAAATAAAAAGCAACAAATTTATCGAGATTAACCTTGTATTGCTTTATTTCAGAGGTATCGATCTGTTGAATGCTGATTGAATCGTTCAGTGTATATGAATTTACAAAAAACTGATCGTCTGATTGTGTAATATAACAATACTCGAAATCATCATTCTTTATGGATGGGAAAAGGTAATAATTCATCTTTTCCGCTTTATCTATGGTGTCGCCAACCAATGGATGCAAAGCGAACAGCGTATTCTGGGCGAAGCAATCAGCACTAAAAATAAGTCCGAAAATAATAATAATAAACTGTTTCATATTCCTGTCTGTTTTTGGTTAACGAAACAACGAAATCCGGCGGGTATACCTGATCTCTTCATAGGAGGCTGTCTCAAAAGTCATTAATCCCTGTCATCCTTAACGTTCGACTGAGCTCACGTCGAAGGCTTGTTTCAGGATCTCAACGCATTGAATGTCAGATCCCGAAAATTGAGATTGTTCTGACTTTTGATACAGCCTCAGCGGGCGGGTTTAGTTTCTTTAGTTTTCAATATTTCAGGATTAAATTACTTAATAAGAATCTAGTTTCGCCATCGTCCTTGTTCTTGCGGCATACAAGTCAAAACCTCCTTTCCCTCCTGGTTTGTTCGATGAAAAAATTAACATTGTATCATCAAATTCACCAAATGGAACAATAATCGGACGATATTCGTCATATTCTGAATTAATTTTATTTCCTAAATTTTGTGGCTGAGACCATTTTCCATTCAAATACTGCGAGAAATATAAATCAAATCCGCCATAACCTCCCTCCCTGTCTGAGGTGAAGACCATTATATTCCCTAACACAAATGGACATTTGTCATTAAAATCACTTGACAAAGCATTCACTTTTATAATTTCTTGGTTGATGGCACTTTGATAATTGGGATTAATTGCGTCTTCCCTGAAAGTTGATTCATAAATATTAAATATTTCCATTTCTCTGTTACTACAGAATACAAGACTTTTGTTCCCGTTAAATATGCAAGGGTACATGTCATCATACACGGAATTAATAGAAACAAAAGATTTTGGCTCGTTAATTATTCTTTTTGCATTATAAGTGCCAAAATCCAATTTCTTTGATGAAGCATACTTTATGTCAAAGTCGCCTGATTCATTATTTGCATAGAAAAAATAGTCAAAAGCTTTATCGCCAAAAAAATAGAATGGTCCAAATTCATCAAAGTCACTATTGATGGTTTCTAAAACTTTATTATCGTATTCATTATTGCTGTTCATGTCACTAACAAATGAGATATTTAAAATATCATCTTTTGGGTGATAAGAAATGTCCATGCTTTTATGGATGATATCAAAATTGTTTCCTGAACTATTTCTATTTGTAGAAAAATAAATTCCATGTCTGAATGCCGGATATGGTAGATTCGAGTTATAATCATCAAAAGAAGAGTTAATGTTTTCCAGATTTACAGGCAATTCAGTTACAATTGTCCCGTAAGTAAAATCATAATCATGATCGTTGTTGAATATTTTAATACAACTTGTCAATGTTATTATGAAAGCAAAAAGCAAAATTATTAATGTCTTCATGATTATTTGGTTTCTAATATAGGTTTTCTTTACAGATAGTTTTTTTATGGTTAAGGTTGCTTTCATTTAAAATTAAACACATGCAAAAAGCTACACTCAACGTCTTATTGCGGGCGATTTCCTGACAAGCCGAAAAACAGCCTGAGCGGAAAGATACCCACCGAAAACCACTGCTGCCGGACGGGTAGATGAAGTTGATGTGTAGATTTTTATTATCCAATCAGTGAGTTCTTGAAAAAGTTAAGATCACATTCTTGTTTAAGCTATCCTCAAAGAAATTTCCAATCCTAATTTGTCCATTTTTTGAGTCTACGTTAAAATAATAGTTAGTCCCATATGAACTGCTTGAAAGTCCCCATCTTAAGTATATACTATCCTTTCTTAACTCATAGTAATAAGGTCCAGATAAATATTTGGGTAATAGAAATCCATTTCTCAGCTCGCTTCCTCTTTTTAAATTAAATGAAGTATGCTGATTGTCGAAGACTAAAGTGTCCATTTTTTGAGTTGTCTCAACCCAGATTCCAATTAGTGGGGCTTTTTCACTAGTATTCTTTTCACAACTCAATAACAAAAAGAATAACAATCCAATGAATAATGAATTTTTCATGTTGCGCTCTTTTTAATTTTACACATAACTTAGGAAGCTACACTCAAAGTCTTATTGCGGGCGATTTCCTGTCAAGCCGAAAAACTGCCCGGGCGGAAAGATACACACCGAAAACCACTGCTACCGCACACGGGTAACTGAAGTTAGCAACCGTAATTTATTCTGTCCTCAATACTGTTTTCTTTGTAAATATATCGTCAAAAATCAATTGAAAATCTTTCCATTGGATAATCATAAGGATAACACCAATATTTACCAAAACGTCAGCCACGTTGAACACTGGAAAATTATATTTATAGAAATAGTGTGCATGAAAAAAGTCAGTCACGAATCCATTTAGCATCCTGTCAATTATATTTCCATATGCTCCACCAATTATTATAAAAAATGGAAGTAAAAATCTAAATTTTCTATCTCTAATCCTCCAAATCATATAAAACCCAAATAAAGTAGCTGAAATGGTTAATAAGAAAATCAATGGAATCCGAATGTTTTTAGATATATTACTCAAAAATCCAAACGCAATGGCATGATTCTCTACATAATTTAAATCAAAATAATTATGAATCAAAGAAATTGACTGCTCCTGTAATCCAGTTTTAGCTAAATCTTTCGTTTTTAAATCTAATGTACATCCAGAAATCATAAACGATATAAGAATCAGATATTTTACCAAACTTTTTTTCATGTCTATATTTATTGTTGTTTTATTGAACTCGTGTTGTCGCAATTATTATGGTGCAATAACGTAAAAAGCTACACTCAAAGTCTTATTGCGGGCGATTTCCTGTCAAGCCGAAAAACTGCCCGGGCGGAAAGATACACACCGAAAACCACTGCTGCCGCACTTGGGTAGCTGAAGTTGTTCGCCGTAATTCGTTTGTTATCATTTAGTTATTAGTCATTATCGTCAAGTGATAAATACATTGAATATCTTTTTGTCACTCCATAAAATTGTTTTGTTGGCTTGTCTGCATCATATTCCTTAAATATCTTAAATCCAAATCTTTTCCAAAAAGACAAACAACTTTTTTGGTCTGATTGCCACCCTTTTTCACAATCAGGCAAGACCAGATGTACTTCAAATCTTTTCCAATTATTGACTCTTGCCCAATTTATTGACTCTTTTACTAATCGACTTGATATTCCTTTTCGTAAATAGTCTCCCTTTACAATGGTAAGACAATTATGAATCAGTGTATTATCTGGTTGGAGTGAATCAAATCCATAGCCATAGAATTTATTTTTTTGAGTTATCTCTAATGGGAAAAAGTTATGGTATGCAATTATTTTATCTTTATCCCATGCCACAAATCCACATCCACCATATTTGTCAATTGTCAGATGATACAATTGCTCCAAGTTCTCCCTATTGCCCTTTTGGGAATAATTTATACTTGGACAACCGGATTCAGTCAAATGAGAATTCGGGTCAAATGGTTCTAATCCATTTAAACATCTGTCTGGAAGCCATTCATCCACTCTTATTGGTCTTATTGTAATTGAATCAGCTATCATCTGAGGTACGGTCCGTTATTATGGCGCAACTAGTATATATCAGAAAGCTTATCGTATTTTCTGATCTTCTTTTTGCTTCTGTTCTTGTTAAGATATCTCATTATCCATTTTTTCAACTCCGCCAAATTTAAAATTATTCATTCGGATTATGATTATCTGGCGTGCTTTATTTTTATGTTTTTTAACTGGATTTTGCCTGAATATGAAGAATATCGGGTAGGGTGGAGGTTTATCCGGGAGTGGTGGTTTGGTTTCTTCCCGCTGCCGCACGATTGTATCGTGTGGTAGCGGGGGTGAGTTTTTTAATCAGGTTCTTCATGTTTGAGTGCTCTTTTTATTTTATGCATAGCGTTCCACCTTTAGCCAGTTGTTAATTACGGCCATGTATTGTATTGAATAATATAATTCAGATCAGCCCATTCAATGAAATCATATTTTTTAAATTTTTCCACCCACTCTTTTTCTTCTCCTTTTGGAACATGAAAAAATATAATATTACCACTGACCTCCGAAGATGTATCTTCAACGAGATGAAGTTTTTCCAGGGATTTAAGCCAGTCTGCTTGATATTCCTTGTTTTTGATTTGAAATAATTTTGAGAAAATAGTGATTTTTTGAGATTGATAATGTAAATATCCAGTCACATGCCAAACACCACTATGTGTATATGGTTTTGCATTTAAGTAGTCTAATACATATTGCAAACTATCGGAGGGCAAACTTGAAGTATACGTTCCATATTTGATGTATTCAACATCATGGTCAAAGGAATTTATAAAATCAAAAACCTTGTCGATAGTATAATATCCTTTAGTTTTTACACTGACGTCCGTTGAAACAAATTTTACATCCGAGTCAATTAGTTCTTCTGTCGATTCCTTTTTGCAAGAAACAAATACCCAAAGGCTCAATACCAAAATAAAATAAATTGTTTTCATAAGTAACTCATTTAACTCAAGATGTTTCTCTACTTCGAAAAGTTGCGTTACAATTGGTTACAACGTCTCGCCAATTATACGCAGGGCGGCAGTTACCCGATGAATTTTCCACGAAGAGCTGCTTTTCAAATACTAATTTCCTGCCAACGATGCTGACCCCCCCTAAAGGTCGGGTAGTTTGCTGTTGTGCACAGGGGTTCTTTTCCAAATGACTAATCCAATTCCACTCAAAATAAACGGGATGCTCAAAAGTTGTCCCATATTTAAAATCATTCCGTTCTCAAAATCAACTTGATTAATCTTTAAAAATTCTAATAAAAATCGTACTCCAAATAGCAAAATCAGAAACAGTCCAAAAATATAGCCATCCTGTCTTTTTGCTTTTTTGTTAGAATAAATCCAATATAAAATAACAAAAATTGTCAAGTAAGAGAAGGCTTCATATAGTTGAGTTGGATGTCTTGGAAGTAAATCGACTCTTTGGAAAACGATTCCATAATTTGTACCGGTTGGTTCTCCAATGATTTCTGAGTTCATGAAATTGCCAAATCGAATAAATGCTCCCGTTATAGGTGTCGCAATTGCAACTCTGTCTAAAATCCACAAAAAGTCGAAATGATATTTTTTACAATATAAAAGAATGGCTGTCAAAACTCCGATTGCTCCGCCATGGCTTGCTAATCCTTGAAATCCGGTAAATTCAAATTCTCCGCTGGCATCCCATTTAAATGGTAGAATTAAGTCTAATGGATGTTTGAGATAATACTCAGGTTCATAAAATAAACAGTGTCCAAATCTTGCTCCTACAATTGTCCCAATAAAGACGAAAACAGCTAGTTTCTCCAGATTTTCAATTGGTAAATTCTCTTTGATATAAATTCGTTTCACAACGGAATAGCCAAGAAGCAATCCTGCCACAAACAGAAGTCCGTAATATCTGAGCGAGATGACTCCAAATAGCTTTATTATCTCAGGGTCAATGTTCCAATTTATAAATCCTGTTACCATATTTTATTATATGCAGTGTCCAACTTACCCTTGGTGCAAAAGTTCTGCAGCTACACGCAGGGTGGGAGTTTCCCGATTAACTTCCTGCGAAGAGTTGCTTTTCAATTTATTAATACCCTGTCAACAAAGCACTGAAACCCGACAGGATATACCTGTTCTCTTAGTATACCACACGATACAATCGTGCGGTAGCGGGGGCTGCCCGGGATGTCGTTCAACCGGGACTTCATGTTGGGCACTACACGCCACACGAAGTCCTATTTATTATAGGCTGTTTTCATTTATTTGTAATTAAGCTTTTTCCTATATTCTGACTTTGTTTTCATTTTAATATTCTCTTCCTTTTGAATTCTTGTAAATCTGATTGAGTCGATTTGATTTACATTCGACAATCTCAAGTTAGATTTCTTGTCGTAGCCTAACTCTTTTGATTCTTTTGTTTTATCAATTAACCAATATTTAAGAGTGTCATTAACGATTGAAGTGACCAAAATTTTGTCCTTGTTTAAGCCTAAAGTCTCAACGTCTTGTATAATGTAAATACTTGATTTAAATGGTTCGTCTTTGTTTACAGGAGTCACAATGCTATTAAAAGCTGGCTCAACCATATAGTAAAAGTCAGCTCCTAACTCAATGTCTCCATAGAAATTAAGATTGCAAGAAGTCATTATTACCAACATGGAAAAGGTCAATAATCTGATTGTCTTCATAGTTGTCTGTCAATTAAATAGCCTACAACGGATAAAGCTACACGCAGGGGCGGATTGCGGGCGATTTCCTGTCAAGCCGATAAACTGTTTGGGCGGAAAGATGCCCACCGAAAACCACTGCTGCCGCACTTGACGGGTAGCTGAAGTTATTGGCTGGTGTTCTTTCAACTCAATAAATCTGTCAAATTATATCCTATTTCACAAAAAAAGCAATAACAAAATTCTCTTTTTTTGAAACTTTGAATTTGTCAAAATACTCAACATAACCGTTATATGTCAATTTGCCGACTTGTCTACCAACAGCTTGAAAGATTGCACATTTTGTCGAGTCGTCAAAGGGAATCCTTGCTGTGTCTCCCTTATTTACAATGAAAAACTCTGGTAAAATTTGATCGTAATTGTCCAAGTACAAATTAGCTTTTAATGTATCATTCAATGCAATTGTGTCTCTATTGGTTGTGATTTTTATACTCGACGGTTTAGTGTCAACGGAACATGAATAAAAAAACAACGAAATAAAGATGCTTATCAATGATAAACCAAATTTAGAATGAGCTTGTCTGTCAATATTCATTTTTTTTCAATTTGTCGATCCAGTACAGTTGCTGCCCCTTTACACTTGCCAATAACTAGTAAATATCAGAAAGCTTATCGTACTTTCTGATCTTCTTTTTGCTTCTGTTCTTGTTAAGATATCTCATTATCCCTTTTTTCGGCTCCGCCAAATTTAAAATTATTCAGTCGGATTATGATTATCTGGCGTGCTTTATTTTTATGGTTTTTAACTGGATTTTGCCTGAATATGAAGAATATCGGGTAGGGTGGAGGTTTATCCGGGAGTGGTGGTTTGGTTTCTTTCCGCAACCGAACGATTATATTGTGTTGTAGCAGGGGGAGTAGGGAAGTTAATCAAATTTAAAATTCAATTTTTGTTTTGGATAAAAAGCATTAGTTTTTATTGTTCCAATCTGATCATTAAATTCAATTGAGCCTGTTCCTGTAAAATTAGTATTATCAATTGAGGCAGTGTCCCATTTTAAAGTAACATTGGCATTATAAAAATTCTCTGAAACATCTGACCAGCTTATTGTTATTGTGTCAACCAGCCATGTACTCCGTTTAAAGAAATCTTCTGGTTTTACATATCTGGTGAATATCCACAGATGAATATTATTATTACTGTACTTTGTCGTATCTGTAAGTGTCAGCCTAAATATATTTTGATTTGAAGTTGGTCTGTGAGAACCATATATTGCTTCAAGCTTGTTAAAGTGATAAATATTGTCAGAAATGTTCATTGTTGTTTCTATCTTATCTTTCATTATACCAGTATAATCCAGATAGAGACCACCAACAATAATTTCATTTTCCGAATTATCAATATTGTCTTTTTTGCAACCAAAGCAAATTATTGAAATTGTAAATAATGTAAATAATATTCTTTTCATAATTTTTATATTAAGTCCATATAAAATTTATTTAACTCATTAAAATACGGCTGTACGAACCAAATATTCCAATAACGTCTGCGCATGCATGCGGCGGGATTTAACCGATGAACTTCCTGCGAAGTACTGCTTTTCAACCTGTCCACCTTTGGCGGGATTATTCATTTTCTGCCAACAAAGCACCGAAACCCTACAAGGTACACCTGATCTCTTAATAGACCACACGATACAATCGTGCGGTAGCCGGGGGTTATTCGATGTACTTGTATCTAATATCAAATTTTCCTTTCTTGAATTTCATAAATTCTTTATTACTAGTCAACCGGGAATCTCTTATTAGAATTACTTCAAATTCCCCCTTAATTATATGATTTATAGTGTCTAAGTTATTTATTGTAAGGTAATTCTCGCTTGTAGAGTCATATTGTAAGTAATTATTTGCACCGATGTCACCAGCTATTAATAATTCCCAATTTGAAGTAAATAATTCTAATTTTTCACCAATTACAATATCAGACTTTTTAATATCCAATGAAAAAGATTCTATCCCGTTTGGGGTCTCACTTGTTGCTCCTATATTAAAACCTCCGAAAGAATTTGTATTTGCCCACATTCTTGAAACGTTCCATGAGGCCTCATTCTTTTCAACTGTGAAAACGGAATTGTATTCAATTTCTTCAATAGGTTCTTCAATAGGTTCTTCAATCTTGATTGGGTCTTCATTCTTGCACCCAGTTATAGAAATAGCAATTACAAAATAAATCGCTACTATTTTACTTATTCTAATAATCAAGCTGGATTTTTTCATATTTCTAATTATTGATAAGTAATTTAATTAATGTTTTAAATCTATTAGATTCGTTTGAATCTTTAATCGTTGCCTAACGATTGTATAAAATTACCTGTGTTTCTTTCTGTAAACGCAGGGCGGGAGTTTCCCGATTAACTTCCTGCGAAGAGTAGCTTTTAAAATTTCATTTTCCTGCCAACGAAGCACCAAAACCCGACAGGATATACCTGATCTCTTAATAGACCACACGATACAATCGTGCGGTAGCTGGGGGGCAAGAAAAAGGATAATAACCCATTTTATTTAGTTCCTAAAAACGTTTATCACTTATATTCTTTATTCAAGCTAATAAATACTTGATTTAGAAAATCATAATTTAATCCCCCTTCGATAAATTTATTAATTTTATTCTTATGTTTTGTATTGAGAAGAATTTTATTATCCACTAATTCAATTATTTTATTTTTTTCTAAAACTGATATTACTTTATCTATGTTTGCTGGACCACCAAGTAAGCTATAATTTATAATGATATCTTTTTGAAGCTTAGTAGTAATTAAATTTTGCCCTTCATAGAAGCATTTAAAGAAAAGTTTTATTGAATTAATTACCAATCGTTTAAAGCCTAAACCATCATCAGACTTTTTCATGTTTAGGACTTTTATAATCGTATTATCTCCTTTTATAGCAGAATCAAAATTATCTAGGTCTGCAGTTATTTTATCGTAAATAATTTCACTACTAAAAACGCCTTCAACTAAACATGTTTCATCGAAAAGTGTATCATGACTAAAAATGCAATTAAAGAAACTTGGATAATTTTTTATAATTGAATTTTTAACGAAAAGTTCAGAAAAATCTATTATTAATTTAGAAGAATCTTGAATGTCGATTAGATAAAGTTTATCGATTGATTTTTCATCACTATTTTCAGCAAATAGCTTCTGAATTATAAACTTATTTATTGCCGGTGTTTTGTTCTGATATGCTTGTTGTATAATTTGAAATAAATTACTGATGGATTTTTGCTTTATTTCGTCTGATATTTCCCTTAACTGGATTTCATCTATTAGTCTCCTAAAACTTATTAAATATCCACTTAGATTATCTTTTATTTTTTGAATTAAATATTTTGTAATATGTGAATTAAATCCACAATCTTTTGCTAGGAGTATAAGTACAGAGTCTTTAATATTCTTAGGATATTTTATTAAAGTAAGAATACCTAAAGATTTAAAATAGCTATTTAAAAAGTCAAATCGGAGATAGAATTTATCATCTTTTTTAATTAGAAATGGATGATCTTTTAGCCCATTAGCAAAATCATCTAATCTATCAATAAGTTTAATATTTTTTAAAATATCAATGAATTCAGCTTCATTTATAAAACCTCGCTTTTCTATTGATAAATTAATCATAAACTCAACTTGCTTATCAACAATTAAGTCAAATCCATTACTTTCTTTTTTTGATATTTCGCGAAAACAAGTCTTGTAAATTATATTATCAGTAATATCCTTTTCAATTAACAATTTTGAGTTAAAAGTAAAATCATGAATTTTTTCATCAAATTCTTTCTCAATGAATTGTTTCACAATTTCTAAAACAAAAGGAGGGTAAATAAAATTATTATGAATTTTATTATCTTGTTGAACGAATTCACCAAGTAAACTCATTGCTTTATTAATTTTTTGATCCTTTTCAAAATGAAACGAAAAGTAGTTTTCAGCTAATTCTGAATTAAAAGGAAGTAAATCAAAAATTTCAATATCAATTGAAGCATTATCTGAGTTTTCAATATAAAATTGAGTTACCTCATTAATATAAGAGTCGCGACAATTAATTATTATCTTACCCTTCCCAATATTCTCTTGAATTTTTAAAACATTCTGGAGGAAAGAATCTAGGTTAAAACTAGTAATTGTGGAGATAATTTCATCAATACCATCAAAAATTATTAATATATTTCCCAAAGAATAATTGATATAGAATGTATTACGATCTAATAGTTCTTGTCCTTCTTGATAAATATTTCTATGCCAGATTTCATATATATTGTAAATTTCGTATTCTTTTTGATCATTAAAATCTAACCGACTAAAGTCTTTCAATAATTCATTAGAATTTATGAAAATTACATGATATTTTTCAAAATCTTTTAGAATTAAATCATGTATCTTTTTACAAAGAGTTGTTTTTCCTATTCCACCTTGACCTTTGATAATAGCCACATTAGAAGTTGAATCAGTATTAATCCAATTTAGAAGACCATTAATTCCAGTGATGAGTCCATCGTTATCTTTAATAACAGGATCAATGAAATCATCAATCATTAATATGTTATCTTGCTTTAATGATTTAAAAGTTTTTTCAAAGAAATGATCTTGAATATATTCAACGTTATTTGTGTTGAACATTTTTTTTATGTTCTCTAGCCGGTTTCTTGTTTTTTGGAAAGGATCTTTTGGGGCTAGTATTATGAGGTTCTTGTTTATTTTGTTAGCCCAATTGCCATTAAAATGATTGACAACTGTATTTAAAACATACCCGGGATTTAGAATAATATAAAATATTTGTACGTTACTGAAATTCTGAAAAGTAAATTGAAAAAGTTGATAACCTTTTTTCTCATCTTTATTTAACTCAAACAAAATAAAATTATTATGGATTCTTTTTAATTCATCTTTAATATAATTTACATCAAAGAAAAGATTATTTTGATCACTAATGAGATCAGATATAGTTTTTAACAAACATTTCTGTAGGTTATCCTTGGATAAAGTTTTCCAATTCTTAAATAACGGATTTTTAATGTTTTTATAATTTAATCTGGTTGAAAAACTGAGATTTTGAATACGGTTATCTTCTAACAATGCTTGTTTTAACAAATTACACTTAATCTCATCAGATTGTAAATTTTCATTGATATACGTATCATTAAGAATAACAACACAATATTTTATATGTCTTATTGGGACTTCTCCATTTATGTATATTAAGTAGTTAAAAAGACGATGTTTATTCTCTCTAAATTTATCATATAGTTTTATAGAATTTGTATAGACATTAATTCCTTCTTTGAGTATAATATCAACAACTTGATATGCATTTTCAATTTCATTGCTAAAGGAAATACTTATTGCTTCATACCCCGATTCTTTATCATCTGGTATAAATCCAAGATTTTTATTTATTATATCAAGAACTCTTGATATCTTTTGTATATCCTGTTCGTAAAACAACCTTTGATATATATCACCGTTATCTAACAGGTTAGATTCATAATCTATATCTAATTTACCTCCAGATATTTTTTTTATTTTATTTATAGTACTTAGTTGCAATACTTTTTTACCTTTTAGAAAAAAGAATATAAGCGTTGGATACTTTTCATCAAGTTTATTCTTACGCATAAGTGAAATTGTCTTTTCAATTTTCTCCTTAGTGCATGTTGATGTGATTTGAACATAGATTCCATTTTTTTCATCAATCGCATCGACTGCTGGAAAGTTATGCTGGATCATATTTGCATTAACTAATTGATAACCATATACTTCATTTAGTATATTGATGTAAGTCCCTTCAAGATAAATATTATAACTTAAATCATTAACACTATTTTCCAACTTCAGTTTTCCCTTAATTATTTCAAGACGAGTACTTAGGCTATCTAATAAATTTCTTACATTCATAGTATTGATATTTCTTAAATAATGACTTTAATAATAATATTAGCAAAGGAAATTTTTTATAAAAAAAATCAAGTCACTCCAACTATAAAAATCTGAAACGGTAAAAATCGTTAGAGCTAGTATAATTAATGTGAGAATCCATAATAGAGTATAATTATCTATCCTATTTTCAATGTAAGTAAGTTCATAGTTGAACTCTGTATCATCTTTCAGAATACGCTTTATGTCGTTTTCATCGAGTAAGTCTAAATATCGATTTTTTATATTCTGATACTTTCTCGAAAGCCTTTCTTTTTCTTTTTTTAGATTCAACAATGAGAATATCAAAAAGATAACTGATAATAGCAGAAAACTGTAGCTAAATAGAGTTACCTCTTTTGAAAAGATTGCTATTTCTGAATCAGAACCTTTAAAAAACCGCAATAAGAAAACTGAAATAAAAAAGGAAAGAAATGTGAAAATGCTTTTCTGATAGTTATTTAGAAAGTGTGAAACAATTTCACCTGATTTCTGAGAAATCCATCCAAGTTCATCAACGATTTTATTCCGAATTTCTATATACCTAGAAATATTCTCTTGCAGATATGCCTTATAACCAGATTGTATTGATAAAAAAACAGATTCTGGAATTAATAGTGAATTATTTTGAAAGGATAGAGATAGAATATTCCTAGTTAGCCCAATCTTATCGCAAACATTGCTGTTTTCTGTATAAATCCAATTGCTTATTTTGAAGTAAATATTTTCCAAATTGATGTCAAGTTTATCCAGACTAATTGTATCCTCAAATGATTTGTATCCATTTAATTTATAGTAGAATTCAGATTCATTTATTGTAGTAATATCAAAAATGGAAATGATGCTAAATAATAAACTTAGACTAGTTAACTTATCTATTATTGGACTTTTAATTGCTTGATAATTGTTTATGTGAAAATATTTAGCGTCAAAAGGGTAATCTTGTCTGTTACCAAAATGACAATTTTCTGAAATAATACAATCTCGCCGTTGTAGATTAATTAATTTGGATTTGGAAAAGGAGATATTATTAGAATCAAAACTTTGAATATCATCTTCTAGGATTATGAAATCGTTTCTATTTAAAATCGTTTGATGTAACTTAATTAGCTTAAGCAATTTGGTTAGTGAAGTTTCTTTCCAGAATTTCTCAAAGCTTTTGAAATTATAGATATTTATAAATGAAGAAGTCTCTTTTGTAATTTCAAAATTAAGAAATACTGGTTCGCCCTCGTAGATTTTTCTTTCAGAAGAAATCTGTTCTGATAAAACATGAATATTAGATTCTGTTAAATCTATTGGATCATTCTCATCAATCTTGATAATCAGAATATAACTGTCATTTGCTGGGATGTAAGAAGATAATTCAGCTAATAAGTATATGTCAAAAGTTGAGAAATTAGCAATATGGAACTTGACAGTAAAGGAAGTAAACTTCTCACTTATTTGTGGCTCGGACTCTGCTATCGGTGAGAATATTTTTAATATAATCTCTAAAATATTCATTGGTTCTTTTGAAAATGTTTGAATCCTTCTTCTGTTTTTATAAAAATGTATTTATCACCTTCTTCATTCTCATAAGGTTTTATATCATCGAGATCTGGAGCTCCTCTTAAAACCAATTCTATTCCTTCTTTCAAGTAAACCTTGTTTACTGCTCTTTTGTTGATTTCATTTTTATCGATCCCAAATTGTGAGTCAAGTTCGTATTTTTCTGGGATTTCTCGCACCTTATTTGCAATACTTCTGATTGGGAAATCCGGATTAACTGGCGTATAACTATCAAACAAAGACTCCATAAGTGTATCAAGGTCAAAGTTATCATGAGAGCGGAAATGACCTAGCACAGAGTTGCGTAAAGTGGTATGGTCTGCTGGAAATTTTTTCTTTATAGGATTAAATATCTTTTTATCAAGTAATTCTATGAAGTTTTTTGTATTATGAGTATCTGTTCTTACTTCTTCGAGTTCTAGAAAATCACTCCACCAATATTTAGTAATTGCATTTGTTGTGTCAGAAACCATTATTCTTTCTACATTTCCTTCGTAGTCTGCCAATAAAAGAAAAGACTTGAAGATTTTTCTTTTCCAGGGGAGTCCGTTATGCACTGAGAAATCAGAAGCATCTAAAAATGCATTATGGTCGGCTTTGCCAATTATTATCATCTGACGACCATTGTCCATATATATGTGTGTTTGAAACAGACTACCTTTTTGAATTGAAATGCCTAATTTATCCATGCTGAGTTGAGTCTGTTTTTCTACGAACATAAGACGTTCCGTTGTTATCTTAACGGCATCTTCGTATTTCTCATTAAACATGAGGTTGATGGCTGTACGTACTTCTGTTGTTTCACTCCGAAAATCAAATACTCTTCGACTACTGCTTTCTTTAATATCAGCTAAAAGTCTCTCAATATATTTTATTAAGTCTTCACTTTGTTTGTCAATGTTGATATCAACTATATTTCCACTATCATGGTCAATGTGGTGTAAACTTGTAAATTTTACGTCACTTCTAATTTCTGTTTCCATTGAGTTAGTTTTTTTTATTATCGTTTAGCTTTGTTACTTATGCACTCGTATTCTTGTTGCTAACGTCTCGAAAATGTGTTGCCCGATAAACT
This sequence comes from Prolixibacteraceae bacterium, assembly GCA_041736275.1. Taxonomy (GTDB): domain Bacteria; phylum Bacteroidota; class Bacteroidia; order Bacteroidales; family Prolixibacteraceae; genus Aquipluma. Next base: position 83,298 of record JBGSUC010000021.1, on the reverse strand, counting down.
GACTGAGAAGTACTGCTTCTCAAATTACTAATTGCCTGCCAACGAAGCTTCGAAACTGGGGTAGCTTTAGCATCAGTTATTATTTTTTACTCAATTTATGTAATAGGGTCTTTATTCTATTCGTCTTTAACCCAAAGATATTTTCTAATTAATTCTTCCTTTTTTGTCTCAAATTTCCTTAAGTCTTTATAAATTACTCTTTTTAAAAGCCAACCTGAATCTTTTACGGCATCGGCAACTGCGGATCGCCACTCTTTACCCATTTTTTTTATGTTTCTCATATAATTCAAGCATAGGTGTTCCTTGCCAATAATAATTGTCACCTCCCATTAAATCCCTCATTGAAAACCATTCGTCAGGTCGGTTTTTATACCAACAATAAACAGCACCCTGAAGAAAGTCGATGATACTTTTAGTATCCTCGGGTTTAATACCGTGAACAGTTCTTATTTCGGTGTCAATTAATAAAGCCATAAATTTAAAATGTTAAACTTTTTCAAATATTAATATCTTATCTCATCATTGAAGTGATGTTCATTATAATTACCTATAACATTTCGCGCCTAAACACTGGCAGTGTAGCTTGCTATTAGAAGCAGTTTTTCGTTCGCATAGGTAGTATTTTGTTTTAAGTCAGTTTTAAAGATAAACCACTATTTGGTCCAGGAGGAAGTCCAAGTGCAGTATCCGTTCCAATATTTTCTCGAAGGTCTTTCAACAGTTTTTGTGCATCAATCTGCTTCCCAATAATTCCTTCAGATTCAGCTCTAGGATTGTCCGAATGTCTGGCTCTATAAATTGTCAAAGTTTGTCCAGAACTAATTGCTCTTAAAGCAAGTGCTCTTATATAAAAACGATTGAATTCACTGTCTGCCAATGTTTGATTAGCTGTTTCGGGTACTTTTACATAAGTAATTCCATTTTTACCGTTTCGAAGTTCCTTGTCAACAAAGCAGTTATTGACTTTTAAAGCAGTTGCCAATGTCTCTTCATCGCCATTACTTACATTGTCAAATAAAAGTTCCGCATACAATTTATGTCCATTTTCGTTGAACCTTTTACTCTGATAAAGTCGTTCATTGTTAATGTCAGATTTTATTTCTGAAGTCATTAACTCTCTTGTTTGTTGGTCTAAATTTTCAAAGTTAAATTTCATGTTGTCGTCAGTTTTTAAATTGCATGTAATTAGTAATTAGAAGAAAATTTATATTACTTCCTTATCTTCTTTTTGCTTCAATTCTTTTTATATATGTCTGCTGTATTAGTCAGTTAATCAATTCACAAGGAACAGATAGATTCATAACTTAATTATTCTTCTTCAAATATTTATCTTCTCTACTTTTCAGCTCCGCCAAATTTAAAATTATTCAGTCGGATTATGATTATCTGGTGAGCTTTATTTTTATGTTCTTTAACTGGAATTTGCCTGAATATGAAGAATATCGGGTAGGGTGGTGGTTTATCGGGGAGTGGAGGTTTGGTTTCTCCCCACCAAACGTTTGAGTAAACGTCCGGCGGGAGAGACCTTTTAAAAATCAAATGTCATTATCCGTTGATGAATTAAAAATTGAAATTAAAGTACAAAACTGCTGATTTCGTCGCTCCAGTTGCGCGAAGGATCGGAACCGGCACCTGCCACACGAAATACATATTGTTTGCCGCTGGTTAATCCTTCAATCAGCAATTTGTGTTTGGTCGTAGTGCGCTTTAGCCAAACGCTGGCGGCGTTGCTGGGCGCACTGGTGTACTCGAATTCGTAGAAATCGGCATTGGCTACCACCTTGCAGTTAAGCAAAACGGTCCCCTTGTTATCGCCGGCTTTAATGGTTAGTCCGCTAGCCTTGGGCAGCGGGCCAATTACACCCGGTTTTTTGTTTACGTCGAAACCGCTGCTTAAAATAATGGCTTCGTTGCCTTCGCTCACCTGCTGCACATAGTCAGTTTCGAGTTTCAGCCAGTTTTCCAAAACCTTTCGGCTGTTGTTTTTAATCACGGTATCTTCCCTGCTTCCACCTTCTACTTTTTTTAAAGACTGGGTATAGGTGTCGTTTGCCTCTGTGAGGGTTTCCAACGAAGGATTTGGCGTTGGGAAATTCGGGTTTCCGGTCATTAGTTCAATCACATGACTGGCTTTAACGCTTAACTCAGGATCGGAGTACCGTCCTGAAGAAAAATCTCTGATTACTTTGGATAGTCCCATTAGTTGTTGTTTTTTGGATAAATACTATCGGATAAATAACATTGAATGTGTTTGTATTTCGCATCGGTGTGATTTCGTTTGGCATAAAAACAGCCTGATTTGGGGTAATACTGAGGTATTGCTGACCCAATCTGGAGCCAATCGGGGGAACAATGGAACAACTTGGGGTAAAGTTGAAGCAACTCAGGGAAACAATACGGTAAATTAGTTGAACAATGAAGCATTGCAGCCCAAAGATGAAACGAATCAGGGGAACAATACGCCGGATTTCCCCCGAGTCGTGGCTCTTTTCTCCGGAAGGAACATCAGTAGGGTTTAAAAGGCGGGTTCGCCGGAAAACCCGGATACTTAAGTGATGTAAAAAGCGGTTTTTCATTGGCCTGTTATGATTGGAACAAATAAAAGACATATCGGGCAGAAAATATTTACCAAATGGTAAATAATGAGGGGCTTAGACGGAATCCGGAAGTGGCAGAATCATGAAAAGACTGAATGCGAATGAGCACCGGTAATAGAAAATACCCGGTGATGCGGGGTTGTTTCAAAAATCCGAATAATCGAAAAACTTGTCGAGGCTGTATCAAAAGTCAGAACAATCTCAATTTTCGTCATCCCGAATTTATTTCGGGATATGACATTCAATGCGTTGAGATCCTGAAACAAGCCTTCGACCTGAGCTCAGTCGAACGTTCAGGATGACGGGATCAATGACTTTTGATACGGTCTCCATTTATACCTGGTACCTCCGGGATTTCGATTCGATGAAACGTAAGCAAAAATCTTATCAAAACGAACCCTCAGCCGGGCGTTTTGACGCCCCACGCACTCGCTGCGATCAAAAACCTCGTCAACATAGAAGAATTTAGTTTCATCTGTTTATTTCGCAATCATCCCTGGCAGGGATGTAATTCCGCCTAAGGAAAGTATTGTCAACTATTATCGATGAATTATTCAGTAATGCGAGAATCTGTTTAAATTTTATTTGATTGTTCCGTCAGGAACAATATATGGGTAGAAAGAGAATGATATCCAACTACATATTGTCCCGTACGGGACAATACCGACAAAGGAAACTTCCATTTTTCTACCCATATACTTTCCCTCCGGGAAATTTAAATAGTTTCTGAATGTTAAAATGTCGTATTTTTTTATTCTAAAACCTGACTAACCCTGTTGCAATGTTCTACAGAGCTCACGCCGGAGTCTGAGGCAGATGGCAAAGGATAAACTTTAATCGGGAGAGACGCAAACCAAATAGTTCTATTGTATTTAAATCCGGATAATCATGTTTTTTGTCTGCGGATGCGGCTCAGCGATTGCTGGGTAATGCGCAGGTAGGATGCCACATATTTGAGCGGTACCTGTTTTACAAGGTGCGGATAATGTTTAATGAGGTGATTGTACTGGTCGGCGGCGGTTCCCATGCGCAGAAAATCTTCCATCCTGATCCGGTCGAGCAAATGCTGCTGAATGATTTGAGTAATGATTGGTTTCAGCCGGGGCATTTCCTCCTGAAGAATTTCGATGTCGCTGATTGAAAGGATAAAAATCAGACAGGGTGTAATGGCCTGAATGAATGCACCTGAAGGTTTTTGATCGTAAAATCCGTCGAGATCGGTAAAAAAGTGTTCTTCGGAAATGAATTGCCGGATGATTTCGTTTCCTTTTCCATCGATGATAAACCTTCGAAGAATTCCTTCAGCCAGGTATCCCACTTTCAGGACAGGCATCCCGGCTTTCAGAAAGTATTCGTTTTTTTTCAGATCGAGCCATTCAAAACGGTCTGTCAAACCAGCTGTTTCAGCCGGATCAAGAGGCGTAATTTTGTGCAAATAACGCATAAACCGTTCAAGGTGATGGGGTGGCATGTGATCAGATCGTATTGTTATAAGCTTGTAACTAAATATATAAAAAATATTTATAATAATCAATACGTATGTTAATCAGAAGTTGTAGAGGTTTAACGGACGATCTGAAATTAGGTTTTATTACCGGCAGAACCGGTTGATTTAATTGATTTAATTGGTTAAATAAGGTAATAAGGTTGTGTTTCGATGTTTAATGTTTCTGCCAAGGTTTATTTTTAAAAATAAGGTTTCAAAAACAGTCGATTGGTTAATTGTCTATGGAGTAAGACGCTGTTTAAATTTCCCGCAGGGAATGTATACGGGTAGAAAAATCACTGGTAAAGTTTACATTCCGTCCCGGATGGGACGAAACCAGCATATTGCGATTGAATTTGCTACCCACATTTTGTTCCTGACGGAACAATCGAATAAAATTTAAACCGTTTCAACTAATATTATACTCCAGACAACCTTATCCTTGTTTTTACCCTTCAGGAATTATAGGTTTTTACCCTGCAGGGGTAGTACAGGTATTGCCCAGGGCTATTGTATTTCGCCCATTCCGGACTGAACCCCAAAATCCTTCATCCTCCGGTTGTTCTTCATCATTGCGTGTGACCGCCGGGAACATGTCGATCCCACCATTAACCCGTCATTGCGAACGACCGCAGGGAGTGTGGCAATCCCATGTTCATAACGTGAGATTGCTTCGCTTCGCTCGCAATGACGTAAAAACAACATGTACCAATTCTGTTCCGCCTATTCCGGGCTGAACAGAAATACCCTTTATCCTCCGGTTGTTCTTCATCATTGCGTGTGACCGCCGGGAACATGTCAATCTCATCATTAACCCGTCATTGCGAACGACCGCAGGGAGTGTGGCAATCCCATGTTAATAATGTGAGATTGCCTCGCTTCGCTCGCAATGACGTAAGAAACAACATGTACCAATTCTGTTCCGCCCATTCCGGACTGAAGAGAAATACCCTTTATCCTCCGGTTATTCTTCATCATTGCGTGTGACCGCCGGGAACATGTCAATCCCATCATTAACCCGTCATTGCGAACGACCGCAGGGAGTGTGGCAATCCCATGTTAATAAACGTGAGATTGCCTCGCTTCGCTCGCAATGACGTAAAAACAATCTGTAATAATTATTTCTTTTATGTAACTGGATCTTTGATTGTAACATGGATTTGAAATCTTCATTATTGACTTAATTAGTTTAACCACTACGTGGTAAACTGCGGTCATGGGGGTGCATTTTCTACAATACTTAATCTCCCTTCGACAAGCTCAGGGAACGCCTACGGAGAAACTTCTTCGTAGCGTCTGCCAGCTGCAGGAAGGGATAAACTATAATTTTCCCCGGATGGTAGTAGTTTTAAAATAAGGTTTTAACAATGGTTGATTGGCTGATTGTCTGTGCAGTATTTATTTTATCCTGAAAACAACCTTATTTCTGCTTTTTTACCCTGTAAGGGTAGTATTTAATAGCCCGGGGTAAACGACGAAGGAGTGTCGCCCCGGGTCGGATGTGACGAAGACAACCCGTCCGCGGGGAACGTTTTTTTTCAGGGCAAAAATCTATTCTCGGACGGAATTAAACCGGGCTTCGAAAAAATAGATGGATAAGTAGTGTGAATGAAATCGTGTGGCAATTATTTTTCGATAACTCATAAATCCCCAATAGGGGACCATCGCTTTTAATAAGGATTACCGATGTTCGAAGCATAAGCCCCTTCAGGGGTTCGGGGTGTAAAATGACAGGATATATTTTGGTTTTATTTTTAAATAAGGTAATAAGGTTGTGTTTCGATGTTTAATGTTTCTACTAAGGTTTATTTTTAAAAATAAGGTTCTAAAAATAGTTGATTGGGTAATGTGCAGTAATTATATTATCCTGAAAAGAACCTTATTCCTGTTTTTTAAACCCTGGCACTAGAAATTTTATTCATACAGCCTTAACCTGTTTTTGAGTGTAGTTATTTCCTCTTGCATGGCATTTACACGCTGTAAAAGGTGTTTTATAGTTTCAATTCCTTCGAGATTAATATCCAGCTCGTAATAAAACCGGATGTATTTTTCAAGTTGCTGAAGTTGCTCTGCATCAATAAACCCGGTGTCTTCAATCGTGGTAACTTCTATCAGGCCGGTTTGCTCCAACGAACTGATAAACGAAATTTCGATGTTGTGACAGGCACAAAACTCATTTATTGCTATTAATGATTCGGTTCGCATTGCTTAGGATTTAGATAATTCAGTAAATAACTCCTTTTGCTTTTCCGTCAGATTTGTCGGAACTTTAATGATATAGGTTATAAATAAATCGCCAAACTGCCCTTCATTTTTATATACCGGAAATCCTTTGCCTTTCAGCTTTACTTTACTTCCGTTTTGTGTTTCGGGTTTTACTTTTAGTTTAACCTGTCCGTTTAAGGTATCAATGGTGATTTCTCCGCCAAGCACTGCTTTGTAGATGTCCAGATCGACCTCAGCATACAAATTGTTCCCCAGGCGCTTAAAATGGGTATGATTGGCAATTAGGAATTTAATGTATAAATCGCCGTTGGGACCTCCGTTTATTCCGGAACCACCATGCCCCGGAATTTTTATGATTTGTTCGTTTTCAATTCCGGCAGGAATTGTAATCCGGATGTTTTTCCCGTTAACCGATAATGTTCGCTTATGGGTTTCATAAGCATCCATCAGATTGAGGCGGATTTCGGCATTGTAATCTTCGCCGCGGTATTTTACCTGACGTCCTCTGTTACCACCGGCAGACCGGCCAAACATCGACTCGAAAAAATCAGAAAAATCACCTCCGGAACCACGTGAACCGGATGACTGACGCTGATATTGTTTTTGTTTTTCGAATTCGTCAGCATGTTGCCAGTCTTTCCCGTATTCGTCGTATTTCTTCCTTTTCACCGGATCGCTCAGCACTTCATTGGCTTCGTTAATCTGCTGAAAATTCTTCTTCGCATTCGCGTCATTCGGATTCAAATCGGGATGGTGTTTCCTTGCCAGTTTCCGGTAAGCATTTTTGATGTCTTTGGGAGTGGCCGATTTGTCGATCCCCAGAATTTTATAATAATCTACAAAGGTCATTTGTTTATTCTGCTTTTTTGGTTGGTACGATAAACAGTGGTATTTTCGATTCTTTTAGTACTTCTTCGGCAACGCTTCCCATAAGTATTTTTTCAAGCCATTTCCGGCTGTGCGAGCCAACAACGATTAAATCTGCGTTTGTCTTTTTTGCCACGCTTAGAATTGATTCAGCAATATCTCCGTCTTTAACAATGGTCTGGATGGTCTCATCGTTCAGGTGACGTTTCGTTTTCTCAAGAAAGTGTTCAGCAGCTTTTCTTAAGCCATGCGGAGTCTCCAGCTGGAATGCGTTAATCCCGGTGAAATCGTTAAATCCCATGATCGGAGAATATTCAAGAGACGAATAATAATCCGGATCAGAAATAACATGGAGGAGAATTACTTCGGCTTTCATTGTCTTTCCTAATAAATATCCTTTTTCTGCTACTTTTAAAGCAGTTGGATCATAATCCAGGGCAATCAGTATTTTTTTCATCTGTATGTAATTTTAGTGTTTGTTATTGCGGATATCGGTTCATTTACCAAAGGTCCTGTCAGGAAGTCAATTAATGGTCATTTGCTTGTCAACAGGTTATTTTGAAACGATAAATGACAACCGAATGACTATGAATAACAACAATTGACTGCATCAAAAGATTCAATTAACTAAACGGACAATCATTTTGTCTTATTTCTCGGTATAATGCTTTTTATTCTCCGCGGTTTTCTTCCAGATCCTCATGATTGTCACCGCCTAAGCTGTAATAGTTGTTCTCTTCGTCTTCGCCTCCAATTAGTTCCATTTCATCATCCAGTTCTGCACCCGGAATATCCAGATCGCTGCCCGGAAATTCTTCATCAATTTCTTTTTCAAGACCTTTAATTTCTTTTTGTTTCCGGAGTATTTCCTTCTTCTTTCGAATATCGTCTGGATCTATGTCAGTCTCCTCCAGGAAGTTGTTGTAAATGTCCTCGTTTTCCGGATAGACCGGATATCCCGGAAGATTATTTTCAGCGTTGTTTGATTCCTGAGCGGAAAGGCTTTGGTCATCATCTTTTTCTGTTTTCATGATTATCAGATTTTGAATCCATTAATTTAAACACTTTAAAATCAAAAAGTGTTACATAATTCCTGAAAATTGTTGATTCGTTCATTTATTTATTTAATCAGCGATTTGGAAGAATAGTACAACCCATTTCTAATTCTTATTTTCTGTTTTTATCGTATTCAGTTCAAGGTCAATTACATTTACGCTGTGATTCATTGACGCCTGAAACATTTCCCACTTTAATTTTACCTCTTCCCTGTAGGCCTCCATTTTTATGCTCAGGTCGTTATTGTCTTTCTCCAGATTTTCCAATTTCCGAAGCATACTTCCATCTGCATCAGGAAGAGCTTTTATTTCACTGATTTTATTTTTATTCTGCCGTATTTTCTTTTCCGTTTCAAGCTTAAATTTAGTCCACTCATCCATATTTTCAGTTTTCTTTACGGGCTCCGTTTTCATCGATTCCTGAATTATTTCTTTACTGGCAAAATTGCTGTCGTTCGACAACATTCTTATTTGCTTAACCCGATCAAATGCATCAGCCTGCTTTTGCTGTGGCGGTTTGCATGAAGTTATCATCAGCACAGATATACAGCCGGTAAGGAATAATGTGATGAATTTTTTGATCATTAACATATGCTTTGTTTCTAGAATATTTTGTCTTTATTTATTTTGCAGTGTTGTTTCCAGATTAATTTCTGCATCCCATTGTTCCATGGTAAATATCTGTTTATACGATTCGGGTTTAATGCTTAGACTGCCCGAATAGGGATGATCAAGCAGAATGATGATAAAGAAAAGCATCCCTATGAAAACGCCCAGTAGCGTATTCAGTGCCACATGCATTCGCTGGTGCTCAATATCCAGCAAAATGGCACAAACGATGGTGATTAAGGCCCCCAGTAATAAGGGAAACCATAATGGAAAAGGAATTTCATTTTCCAGGGTGGTTGAGCGAAGTCCCCTGTAAGTATCCAGTTGATTCAGATGATTAAACATTTCGGCTACCAGCTGAATTTGAAACTGGTTTTTGGGATTGAGGTGCTCTATTTTATAAAAAACACGGTTATATGATTCCGTAGTTTTTCTGCTTGGTTTCATTCGTCCCAGGTTGGGAAATTCTTCATCGATTACATTGTACACAAAATCGAGGTACACAATCATCAGTTGTTTTGATTCAATGGTATCAGGATAATATTTAATATCACGGTATAAACCCAGGGCAGAACTGCCTTCTTTACTCACGTTATTCTGTGTTTCGTTGAGCTGGCCCCAGACCATAAATACAACGAAACTGAGCAGGAATGCATAAAAGCTGGCAATGGATAAAAAGAGGAAACCTGTCACTTCGTTGTGCGACCGGAGAATTTTCATCTTTACGAATTTGCGAAAAAAGAAAGTACCAGATCCGGCAATAAGACCTCCAAATGTAATAATCAGGATGAAAAATAAAAAGGGAGGTATCTGGAGAAAATAATCGGAAATTGCCATCATGGGAAAATAGTTTGAATATAAGTTTAAACGGAGTTCGACATAAGATTGTAAGTGCATTAAAAGGAACCAAAGTACCAAAGCATTGTTAAATTCCCGCTTTTGGCGAATTATTCAAAGTTATTATCTCAAATTAAGCGAATAATACTCAGGAACTTTGGTCCTCTGTTGCGTTGTAACTTAGAGTAAAGTACAGCTATCTTACATCGAACTGAGGCTATTAATACCTGAGTTTTAACGCAATGTTTCCAAACGATTTAAATTCTTCCTGGCTCGTATAGATGGCACTGCCTTTTTTCGAAATAACTTCCCAGGCAATGTCGCTGGTGATGTCGTCAATTACACCCGGCAGGGTAACATCATCCACCAGGGTGAACGAATACTGTCCGTTCATTTTTACCGGCTGATGATAATCGTCGTGTGTAATCAGCAATTCACCCCGGCCTGACTGAACTGCCAGAAAAATCTCAAGTAAATCGGTAATCACTTTACCATGAGCTGCGGCTTCCTTCATTTCCTGAATAGCTTTGGCTCTTGCTGCTTCCTGTTTGCCAACTACGATTTGCCAGGCTTCTGATCCCAGTGAATGATTGGCTGTTTCGTTGAGGTTGAGGTTTCCATAGTAAATGGACGGTTTATCGGCAACCTGCATCAGTTTGCTCCAGTTACTGTCTGTACAAATCACTACAGCATTCATCGTGGTTTTATGGTGAATTTTCACCATTGCTTTGTCTATCTGATTAAAATATTCGCGAATCTGGTTATCGGCCTGCTTGCCATCGCTTGCTTTTTCCTGATCGGTTAAAAATTGCTGGTTCTTAATAAACGGGAAATCCTCATCCGGCATTTCTCCTGAAATACTGTCATTAACAGCATGAAGTAGTCGTACATCCGATTGGGAAAGCACAAGAATCATATAATCTGCAATTCGGTTAAAGTCTTTGATCAAAGGTTTAATCACAAAATTTTCGGCTGCTGCAACCGTATTTTTTAAAATTGGCCACGAAGATTTTATAATTTCTTTGGTCTGGTCAGAAAGGAAAATATGCAAACTATCCAGATTGTAATTCATGTCGATTTCCTCTTCCAGATTATCGATTTTTTCAAGCAAATGACTCACTTCATGTTGTCCAAATTCTTTAACTACATGGTTGCGTGCCTCTTTAATTAATTTTTTAAGTTCAGTAACATCCTTTTGACTGGCGGGATATGTACGGTGCGTGTTCATCGAAATGGTGACACATGGATTACTTCTCTCGGAAGCAAGTTTTTCTAATTTATCTTTTCTCATCTTTTTATTTTTATTTTTATTTTATGAAACTCCGATCTGTACCTAAATAATTTACCGGGAGGGCTTTGCCCCTTGTACCCCAATTCCTTTTTTGTCTTGACTGGTTCGACAAGCTCTCCAACTAAAAAAAAGGATTCAAAAAAAGTCAAGACTGTGTTCGCCTCGCACGAAAAACTATCGTTTGACGACTAAAATCTTTTAAACTCGCCTAAGGCTCAAACAGAAAAGATTTTTTAACGTCGTCTTCTCTTGTTTTTCGGCTCTCCGAACAAGGTCGTTGGCGCGTTGAGTAGCATATTCTCAATTCAGGTACAAAAACGGATATTCATTATTTTTAATTATTAATTGACAGGACGGTTGAATCTGAATTTGAACACAGGATAAAGGCGGGGAGGTTTATTGAAGATTTGTTATTGTACTGATGTTTCCCCGGTTATGTGAGTGTTTTTTTTCTGAGATTATGAATAATTAAATGGATATCCGCAAATTTACCTAAGGTCATATCGGGAAGTCATTTGGTAGTCAATAAGTTATTTTGAAACGATAAACGACAACAGAATGACTATGAATGACAATAATTGACTTTCATAAAAAAGCAATCAGGTAAATGATCGGATACTCATTCTGATTAATCATCATCTCTGTCGCGATAACGGTGATTACGATGTTCTCTTCGATCGTGTCTCTCCGCTCTGTGATGATGCTTTACCACGCGAATGTGACGTACTCTTACAGGACGTTCTACACGTGTATGACTTCTAATAATAATTCCGGAAGTGTGTTGTCGCGGAGTGCGCACACCTACTGCACAAGAAGACAGTAATAATACCGATGATAACATACATACACCAAGAAACGACCGGAATACTCTGCCAGCCCTTACGCTTTTGGGAGCTATTTGATTCATGCTGTTATCAGTCTCCTGAATAAAATTTAAAGATTTCATATTGATGAATTTAAGTTCCTAATGAATTTTCAATAATCAAAGGTGAGCTTATTTCCATCTGTAAGTGTTACATTATTTTCATTGAGTATTACATCATTCACACATTTGGCTTCTGATATCAGGAAAATCAGAATTGATTAAATTTTGCGGAGGGAAAATATTTGGGTAGAAAATGGAAGTTTACGTTGTTGGTATTATTCCTGACGACTGACTGACGATAGCAACCGTGTACTCACAAATCTATTTTTTAACTTTTTATCCCTGAAGCATAATTAAGGAAAATCTACAGCCAATCAGATAAAAGCTGATGTGATATCTAAAAAAACCTTATTTTTAAGGAAAATAACCTCAGTAGTATGTATTTAGCAACGAGGATATAACCTTATTACCTTATTTATGAAAGTTGAATACAATAACTTATACACACATTTTGTGTTCACTACTTTACATCGATTGCCTTTGATTGTTGACCAGCACAGGGAGCGTATTGAAAAATATATAACCGGAATAGTCAAAAACAATGAAAGTCACCTCTACGCTATTTATGCGAATCCCGAACATGTACACTTTCTCATCTCCCGCTCACCAAACATTTCCGAAGAAACAATTGCCTCTTTAGTGGCAAATAGCTCGGAACGATTTATTAATGAGAACAAATTTTGCCAGGGCAAATTTAAATGGCAAGACAGCTGTTCTGCATTTTCTGTATCCAAAGGTGATGTTGTAAAAGTATGTAATTACATTCTTAACCAGCAAAAACATCATCGAAAGGTTAGTTACATGGAAGAATATGAGACATTTATCAAGTTCTATCAAAAGACGATAAAACCGAAATAAGGGAATAAGGTTTTGGCCTGTGAGCTCCTATAATCTACTTAGGTTGCCATTTAAAATTAGGTTTAAAAAAAGTAGATAAATGTTTTTTGGATAAGGAGTTGAAAAAAGATGTGGGTACGCGATAGCTGACAGTAGGCAGGAACAAACAAATAAAAATTAAACTGTTTCCAATCCCGGACAGGCAGCTTAAACCTGCAACAGAAATGCTGGTTCCGTTTCCAGTGATAAGGTGGCTATCTCAAAAGTAAAGAAAATGAAAATCGAAAGTTCAATTTTCATTTTCTTTATTATTTTACCCCTCACATCATGGGGCGGCTTTAAAGTCTCCCTCTGAAGTATTTAGGGGAACTATTGTCTACTCTGCTTACTATTTGTAAGTTTTTTCAAAAAGCAAATTTCGTTTTGATACAGCCATCTGTGTCGGGTTTATTTTGCCAGATATATTAAGGTAGTTGCAGTTATTCAGTGATATTAAATAATTTGCAGACTTCCTGATAGCTCATGTTTTTTAGCTCCTGCCTGTCGTTTTTTAATGATGCTGATTTTAAAGCAATGGTGGTTCCCGGAATGGCAATGAACCGAAATTTATTCGCTGATGTGAGTGGTTTCAAAATCATATCAGAAGTAAACTCAATATTTCCGTACTCCTGGATTAAAAAACTCCAGTTTGCACCAACGGCATATGCTGGCAATGGTCTTACTGCAGTTCCTTCGTAAAGATCATCTCCGAGCCAAATGTAGGCCAGAATTACTCCACCCTCAACAATGTCCTCTGTTAAATCGGGAGCAGAAGCATCGAAATACCAATCGCCCGAAGTACCTGACCAATCCGAAGGTGAAAACCATTCGGAATAATATACGGTGGCATTTTGCCCATCAAGTCCATCCAGTCCGTCCAGTCCTGCTGGTCCCTGCGTTCCTTCAGGGTTACATCCTGTAAAACCTATGGTTGAAAATGCTGCGAATAAAAAAATAATAATTTTTGTTTTCATATCTTTTCGTTTTTATCAGTGTATTAATTAATTCGCCGGATGTTCTGATTTGTATTTCTTCAAAACAGAACTCAGCGATTCATAATAGTTGCTTAAAATTGTCAGCGTAATTTTCGGATCTTTTTCAGTAGAAATTGTATCCGGCATTTCTTCCAGGTATTTTGACAACTCCGGATATTTGTTCTTGATTATAAGTGTGGTTTTCAGAATTTTTACATTCAATTCCTTTTCCATTTGTTCGTATTTGGATGTTTTTTCCGAATCTAACGGCACGGAATCCACCTGGTACCTCTTCAAAAACTTATCAGGCTTTAGATTGATTGAGGAAACAAACTTCATCAGGTGTTCATTGAATTCGTAGGTATTCTCTATATTGCTTAAATGAGCCGCATGATCAATAATATGCAGTATCGAACCCGGGATCTTTTTATGCATGAATTTAGCTGCCGAAGGAGGAGTGATCTTATCTTCATTACCAACGATGATCATTACAGGCACCCTTATTTCAGCCAGTTTACTGCATGTTTCTTTACGTTCGGCTAAAGCCAGTAATGTGGCAGAGAGTGTTTGTACCGAAGTTTTCATGATCATCTCCTTTATTACAATGGTTTTTTCTTTGCTTGTTATAAAGGTTTCAAGAGCAAACAGATTTCTTATGCTTTCATTGGCATATTGTTCAATCCCGTTTTTCTCAATATTTTCGACAGCCAATTTCCGTTTCTCTTTTGTTTCGGGAGTGTCGGCTGTACAGGCAGTGTCGCACAATATAAGCCCGTTAAAGCGTCTCGGATAGTTTTCTATCGCATTTAGGGCAATGTATCCTCCCATTGACAAGCCACATAACATAGCTTTTTGAATATTCAGAAAATCCATCAGACCGACCACATCGTCTGCAAAAAGCCCAATTGAAAAATCCTCAGTCCCGGCATCAGATTTTCCATGCCCACGTACATCATAGGAAATAACACGGTAGTTCTCGATTAATACTTCCACCTGCTTGTTCCACATTGACTTATTGAAAGGAAAGCCATGAATCAGTATGATTACGGGAGCCTCGTCCGGTCCTTCATCGTTGAAACTAATATTGTGGTTATTTACGGATGTTTTGTTATTTCCCTTATAGCGCATAGTTTTATTTTATTTTAAAATTAAATTTTAAATAAGTCTGAAATTATTTACTGAATGATCGGTGAGCATACTCTGATGATCGTTTTCGGTCTGTGTTTATATTTTGTTTGATGTTATTTTTTTATCAACTCCAGGTTTGTTATTTTTAGAAGTTCATTGGTTTCGCTTTCGTACGAAGGAATAAAATTTTTAATGGTAAATTTAAGTAAATCACCGGGGTGCAAGATAGTGAAAGCGAATTTAAGACTGCAGGCGATTCTTTGTTCTCTTTCATATGAGCAGGTTTTATCAATGAATTTTGAGAGAACCAATTTATGCAACAAAATCTCAAAAAGTGTTATATAACTTTAGTAATTCTTTACACAATTCACACATTAGTAATCCTTCTTTAATTTTTATTTAACGGGATTTTCGTGTATATATTGCTGGGAATTTGTTGTTTGCGCTATTGCTCATCGGGTGAAAGTGTGAATTTTGCAATTCTTTTTTTGAATTCTATAACAGTTTTTGAAGCATGTTTCGGCATCTTTGAATTGATGTTTAATTCATCTGTGAACCCTGTTTTAACAGTTATTATCAAATCATGAAATCGAAAAAAGTATTGATATTTTTAGCCGGAATAGTTGTTTTTGTGCTGTTATTGATAAGCATGATGACGGTTGTTGTTGAGCCATTGGTAAGGAAAAAAATTCAGACCGCATTTAATGAAAACTCTTCTGACTATCAGATAAAAATAGATAAGGTTCATATTTCGATCATTCATTCAGGAATAGAACTTGAAAATATCACTCTTCAATCAAAGCAGACACATGGAGATATTCATGATATGACAGGAGAAATTGCATCTGTAAGTTTCAAAGGGATCAAGCTGGCAAAAGCTATCTTCAAAAATGATATAGATGTTGGTGAAGTATCCGTTTTCAATAGTCGAATTAAAGGGGTGATTCCATTTCCGGAGAAAGCCCGACCTCCTAAAATTTCTTCATTAAACATCCGGATAGATAGCTTGTTTTTTGATAAACTCGTTGTTGAGATAAAAGATTCTGCCACTGCTCAGGCTTATTCAATAAAAGATGGTGTATTGAAAATATACGATATGCAGATCGCGAAGCTGGACACTTTATCTCCGGAAATCTTTACGAAATTTGATTTTGACATACAGGAACTTCATACGGTTTCGGCTGACAGTATGTACACGATTAAAGCGATTGGAACGAACTATTCTGTCCGTTCAAAGACTCTTAAGGTAAGCAATTTTGCTATTCAGCCAAACTACAAGGGTTATGAATTCACTTCACGACATAAATTTGAAACTGACCGTATTGAGGCTCATCTCGATTCTGTTTATTTTTACGGTTTTTCTGCGGCGGATTATTTGAAATCGGGAAGCCTTGTAAGTTCCCGGATCGAAATCGGGAAAATGGAAGTGAATGCTTTTCGGGATAAACGAAAAGAGTTCAGGCATGTAAACAAACCTGCATTTCAGGATATGATAACTAACTATCCCGGTTTGATCAACATTGATTCCGTTGGCATTTTAAGCGGAAGCATTACTTATACCGAACATGCAGAAGAAGCAGAGGAGCCTGGAATAATCTCGTTTAATGAATTCAACGCTGAAATTTCTAATATTACAAACGATACTGTTTATAAAGCTGACGACGAATTTTTTGAACTGCATGCTAAAGCCCTGCTAATGAATAAAGGGGAAATGACCATTTTATTAAAAAGCAGGCTATTTGATAATCGTAATACATTTTCGGTGGAAGGAAGTCTTTCGGGAATGGAAGTCAAAGAATTGAATCCAATGCTGGAGAATAATGCGTTTATCTATGCAAACTCGGGAAAAATAGACCAGATGAATTTCAGCTTTACGGCAAACAACACGAAAGCTTCGGGTACAATGACTTTGCTTTATAATGGACTGGATGTCACCATAAAAAATAAACGGACAGACGATACCACGTCTGTTAAGTCGTGGGTTGTTTCTATTCTTGCCAATAAAAAAATCAGGAATTCGAACCCTGCTCCGGGAGAGAAAGTAAGAATTGGGATTATCGATCAGGACAGAGACCCTGAACGGTTTTTGTTTAATTACAGCTTCAAAGCTATTCTGTCGGGAATTAAATCGAGCATTGATAAAGCACCCAGGGAAAGAAAGAAGTAGGATTTTACAAATCGTTTACCCTTGAAATGCAAACGGATTTTCATACATCAAAGGTAAACTCTGTCAGGCCAAAAATAGGTATACAATTGCAGAACTGTTTTTAAAAATTGAATCCGCAGGATCAATTACCATCTTTTTCTTCTGGAATACAATACACCAAGCACGAATCCGATGGCTAAACTAATCAGAATTTGCAGCCAGTTTAAATTGTCCATGTTCATCGATCTGTTGCCATGCATCATTCCACTTGCCCAATGACTACCACCCATAAGCAAAAAGACCACTACGACAACTAATACTGCGACAGTGTAGAGTAATGTTTGATTTGATATCTTTCTCATAATTTGTTTTTTATCTGATTTATAAATCCAATCTGATGGCAGATTGTAACTATTGCAGTTCGAATGATGGATTCGACTAAAGCGCTTCTATAATTATTGCCAGATCCAGCTTTGGTATTCCAAGCTTATATTCCAGTTTTTCTATCATTTCCTTTTCTTTGCCTTCATAGAAGTTAAGATCCTGATCACTAATGCCCGGAAATTTCAGTTTGATTTTCTCTTTTTTACCGTTCCAGTATCCCACAATCATTGTTCCCATGGAGATATTTTTAAGTTTATACGAATAGTTAAGTCCCAGAAAATTAAGTATTTTATCGAAATGAAAATTATACAATTCTGGAAATGAATTGCATTATTCACACATTTTGATCAGGCATAAATTCTTATTTCTGGTAGCCAGTAGTTACTTAATTTCTATTCCTATTCCTGAATTCAGCTTGGTCTGAGTAAATGTATCGAGATTAAAAACAAGGCGTATACGGTCTTTAAATGATCCGGTGATTGATTCGATGTTTCCTGAAACAACGATTGGAATGTAAATCTCGAAGAAGTTCCAGATTCCTGCTTTCAGGCCTGCTTCATAAAAAAAATGAGAGTTGTTGCCGGTTCCGGTTCCGTGATCGTTCAATAGCAAATTAACAAAAGGTTTTATTGGTATTCGCGGGTTATTTCCGGGCAGGTTGCTTGTGAAAGATAAAGATATCAGCCATTTGCTGTATCCAAGCTTACCATTTACCGGAGACACCAGGCCACCTTCATTAAAAGTAGCCTGTCTCGACCAGAATGAGGTTTGCGGAACACTGAATCTGTCAGGATAAGTTCCCTGAAAAAGGTATTGCTCCGGTCCGCTTCTTCCGCTTGCTGCTAACGAATAAAAAGGAATATCCGGATTGTTCTTTAACATGGTTCCTGCAAACATACGGATATCCAAACCATTCTTTTTGCCGTAATAGCTTACCCGGTAATTGAATTCGGCAGTAGTTTTGTGGAACGTCTGGCTGGATTCAGATGAAACCAAAAGCCTGAATGGATTGATTATACTGCTCTTTTCGAGCTGGTAACCAAATTGCAGGTAATTATCCATCGTTGCTTTTTCCTGATTAATAATCTGGAACAGGTTTGAAGCGGCTGTAATGTTTCCGAATGCTTTCTGTGTTAACGAATTATTCTGCAGGCCAGACCTGAAGCTTAAATCTAATCCCGCCTTTATTCTTTGGTAGTTTTGATTGCCTGGGGCACCGAATTGGGTTCCTTCCAGCGAGATTGTTGCTTTTCGGATCAGTTTTGCATAAGGTATCATGTTGTAGGATATTTTCCCGAAACCGGCCAGTCCGGGATCCGAAAACGTATAAAATGGCATTACAAAATATTCAAACGGTTTGGGCGTGAGAAACCCGTTGTGTAAAGCTACTCCAGCCATAAATTTATTCTCGCGCGTCCAGTTGACTGCAGGGAAAAACATAAGATGTCGTTTTTCAGGATCTTCCAGCGAAAAGTAAAGTTGTGTTTGGAGCGGATCGGCTTTAGGGAAGACTCCTGAAGTGCGGATATTATTATTGAGCCTGAAAAGTTCAGGAGTTACATGCCTGGGATCAATTTTCAGTTCGGTATAATTTCCGGCCGGGATATCGATTTCTTTCTGCCCTTCAAATCCGTCGATCCATTTCTCAAAACAGATAGAATCGCCAATCATTCCGGAGATAACCAAAGGCGATGTCAGCTCATCCTTATTTTTCACCAGTAATTTTTGATTTTCGAAGCTCACCACTTCGTAATCCATTCGTTTAGTTGTACCGATGATATCGGAAAAGAACCAGCTTAAATCTTTACCTGTGCCGGATTCAAAAACTCTGCGCAGATCATCGGGTTGCGGATGTTTAAATTTCCACAACCGGAAATAATCATGCATTGCCGAATCGTAAATTGAATCGCCCAGATAAGCCCGTAAATAATTAAAACTCGTTCCTGCTTTATTGTAAATAATCAGGCTGTAGTTCAGTGTATTGTAGTCGTCTGCCGGTAAATTGATGGGTTGTTCCAGGTTGTCGCGTGCCTGCGAAAGCCATTCGAGTTCGCGCATCTGTGATACAGGCATTTGGTCGATGTGAAAGAATTTGGCGAGTTTCAGGTTTCTGACATTGGTTTCCCAAAGTTTTTTTTCAGGATATCTATCGTGCGTGTACCTAACCTCATTGGCGCTGGTAATGCCTTCGTCCATAAACGGGTATTTACGTTCATTTGATCCCAATGCACTGTAAAACCAGTTGTGACCAATCTCGTGTGCAATTACTTCATCTAACCCATAGGCATCTTTTGCCTTGCCAATTACGGTTATGCCGGGATACTCCATTCCGTCGCCGGCACTCAGCGCACTTTGTACTGCAGTGAAATTTTTATAAGGATAATCGCCGTTCCATTTCGAAAAAAGCCTGATGGAATGATTCACATAGGGTATTGCATCTTTCCAAAGTTCGGCCTGCTGGTTGGTAAACATCACCCAGGTAGTTATTTCTCTTCCGGAGTCGGCAAGCTTCACTTTTCCTTTCAGTACATGAAATCGTTTATCTGCAAACCAGGCAAAATCGTGGATCTGATTTTCAGTATACCGAAGTGTTTTCATCTTTCCGGAAGAAGGCGGAAAATCTGCTTTTTCAGACGCTGTGTTTTTTATCCATGAAGTGTCGGCAGCAAGCTGATCGAGCATTTTTGATTCTTCCGGATTTTGCAGGTTTCCGGTTGCGCCTACAATATAATTTTCGGGTAGCGTTATACTTACATCGAAAGTTCCAAATTCAGAATAAAACTCACCCTGATCCTGGTTCGACATCTTATGCCAGCCTGTTTTATCGTAGACAGCCGGTTTCGGATACCACTGTGAAATTTGGTAGGATTCGCCAATATGGCCCAACCGGGAAGTTACTCCTTTTGGAATTTTGACATGAAATGGAGTTGTAATTTGGATGGAATCATGGGGGAGGAGAGGCTTGTTCAGAATAATTTGACAAACATCTGGCTGTCCGGATAATAAGTTCCATTGAACCTGCAGATTGTCAATCCTGAAATCCAGTGAATCAATATACCCATTCAATTCCGGATCATTAAACAGCTTTTGTTTTCCTTTAATACTGAATAGCTGTTTGGCCAATTCGGTTTTATTACTGGAATAACCGTTTGGCCAAAGATGAAAAAACAAAAACCGGAGTGTATCCGGAGAATTGTTAATATACTCAATTGTTTCGACGGCGTTTAATTCGTGAAACTTGTCATTAAGTGTGACATTTATCCTGAAATTGACCTCTTGCTGAAAATATTTCTGAGCGGAAGCCTCCAGAAAAGATCCAAAAATAATCAGACAGCTGATTAACAATTGCCTGATTATCATTGGATCTATTTTGTGGAACTTATTTTGATTCATTTGTATGGGGATCATTTATTAATGGCCGCATCGGATCATAAAAGTTCAAAAATCTTTTTTTAACAGATCTGGTATGAATGGAATTGATAACCAGCTCAATTACTGAATATCGCTTTCGCGGTCTTTCCCGTGTTTTTCCAGTTACACCAATTAAATTATTCATTTTTTCTTGTTTAAATCCATTTCCATTTCAGAAAGTCCGGTCGTTTTTTGTTATCTGTTTCGCCTTTTATTTTCAGTAGGGCTATTGGTTTGCCGTTTTTGTTCCTGTTGATTTTCGCGTGTTTGTTTTTGCTTTGTTTGCTGTTGCTGCCGAACCTGACGCTTCTCTTCCCTCTGCTGTTTTACCTGCTGTTGCTGCTGAGCCCGACCTTGTTGTTCCTTTTGCTTTTTTTCAACCTGTTGCTTCTGCTGTTGGTTCTGATGTTCAGATTGCTGCTGTTGCTCTTGTTTCCGTTGATTCAGCTGTTTTTGCCGATTCTGACGTTCAGTTTGTCTTTCAGGTTGAGCTTGTTGTTTATGTTGCTCCTGATTTTGTCTTTGAGGTTGCGCTTGTTGCTGCTCCCTACGGTTATTTTCTGTTGGATTAATTCGTTGATCAGGAGTGGTTCTTTCTCTTGCCGGCCTTACGTCCTTCCGGTTTGTAATTTTGGTTGGGACTGGCTTCTGACCACGATCATTGTTTTTCTGAATCTGTGGCCTGTATATTTTTAACTGACCCCTATTGAGTGTTTGTCCGGGGCGGTCATTATCCCTGACTTTTATATTATTGATTTCTCTTCCGGTAACCCGTTGAACTTCGCTTCTGGACGGACCTGAAATATAGGTAGTGTTTCTATTTCTGTCCGTATAAGTATTGTTTATGACTCTGGAATTTATAATTATCCGGTTATAGTCATTTCTGTCAGCATAATAGCGATGAATATCTGGTCGTCCAAAATCACTTTCCCGAACAAAGTTCCATCTGTCCAGATCTCTGTATTCATTGCCAAAACTCAGACTAATATTCATTCCGGGTCTCATTGGTGTCCAGCCATAATAGCCGTTACCAGTTCTCCATGTTACCCATGATGGACCCCATTCGTTATCCGGAACCCAAAACCAGCCATAATAATTATCGTAATCCCAACGGCCATAATGAAATGCAGCCCAGCCCCATTGATAATCTGATACCCAGGTCCAGCCATAATCGGTCATTACCCAATATCCTGAAGTTGAATATGGAGAAAAATCCTGATTAACATCCGGAATCCATACATAGCCGTAATCCGGATTGTCGACCCATTGGCCATAAGGGCTTAATTGATCGTAAAATACCTGAGTGTTTACGTATTGCCTTTGGGTGTCTGCGTACCCCCTTTGAGCAGATACAGGACTCTGCGTAGCGCAGGAAGAATTAAGCAATACAAAGAGTACTGCAGATATTTTATAGATATTTTTCATCGCAAAGAATACTTTCCCCGGGCTCATAATTCTGGTTTTTTATTGCTGATTTAATAACTTTAAAAATGAGGCAGTATCAAAAGTCATTGATTCTGTCATCCTGAACTTGTTTTAGGGTCTCAACAAGCTAAATATCAGACCACTAAATAAATTCGGGGTGACGATATTCTCGTGTGTTTTGACTTTCGAGACAGCCTCAGTTTTATATTTTGATAATCAATTTATCACACTAAAAGAATAATGATAATGATAAGTAAAAGAGTACTTCCGCCAATATAAATGACTTCGCCGCTTTTGCGTACATTTTCTTTAATGCTTTTGCTTTCTTTTCTTAGTTCGCGTTTTTCAGTAACAGACATGTCTGATTTATTCATTTTGCGGATTTCTTCAACACGGGTTCTCATGTTACTCAATTCTTCTGCTGATAGTTTATTCTCTGTTGCTACAGGTGCATTAGATTTTAAATCAGCCTTACTTGCAAATGTTGTTGTTGCGCTCAATGTGAATATCATCATGATTGCAATAAAGATTGTTTTTTTCATTTTTTTGATATTTAAAATGGTTAATAAATAATGAAATAAAGGTAACTGATCGTGTACTTTGACTTGTTACATAATTCTGATGAAGAATTACATCATTCACACATTCAGTGGTTTCAGGTGTCCTTATTGGTATTTATCTGACGGTATTGAAATGTTCATTCACAAAAGCCTGCTCTTGATTTTCCGTCAATTTATCAGCCGGTTTTACTTCGATTTTGATTTCATTAAAATGGTTATCGGAGTTTAAAATGTTTACCAACTCAGTTTTAGCATTTGTTGGCCCAAACAGAAGCACTTCATCGTAATTGATGATTACATTGCTTAGCCGGCTGAAGAAATCTGAGAGTTCGTTTTGTTCTTTGTTTTGGATCAGGCTTTCATCCCGTGAATTAAGTGCTTCATCCTGTTCGCCAACCTGGGCCCAAATGGTTTTATTTTCTGTTGTGTCAATTTTTAACCCGATTAAATGGGCTACTGAATGATCCATCCAGATGCCTAATTGTTTTTTTGCTTTCATATTATTTGTTGTTTATTAATGAATTTATAATCACGTTGAAAAGAAGAGAAATACGATATATTGAAATGATATCACGGATTTAAAAATCGTTTTTACTTATTTTCCTGCGATCCAGATTTTTGCTTCTTCAAGTTCAGCATTTTTAAAAATACGTAACTCACAGGTCATCAGATACCCAAAGAATTTGGCAAAAGAGTTAATCATCTCATGGTCCGATACCAATGCAATCCGATCCCATGCAGAGATATGTTTCAATCCCATTTTGGCATCATCCAGCATGGCACCCAGATCAAATCCGGTAAAATCGTTTCCAAGCTGATAGATCATTCTTATTTTTTTATTCACCTTCAGTTTTTCTTCCAGAGCAGGAATTAATAGTGTTTCGTAATCTTTTCCTGTTATTTTTCCTTCCGCAGTAATGCCCAGAACATTGTCCGGCAAATTATTCATAATTTTTAGCATGGTGATTGTATTTTAGAAAGAAGAAAGGTCACTAATTTAAAGCAGAAATGTGTTACATAACTTTCGTGAATAGTTACATGATTCACACATTTGAGATGTGTTGAATCCTTTATAATGAAGTGAATAAGTCCGGGTTGTATTTTATTCCGGCAAGAGATAAGCGGGTAATGTAAAATAAAATTCTGTACCAATGCCCGGTTCGGATATGAGCCGGATTTTTCCGCCCATTAACTCAACCAGATTTTTAGAAATAGCTAATCCAAGACCATTACCTCCGTACTTTCGGTTTTTTTCGTTGTCAACCTGCCTAAAACGGTCAAATATTTTTTCCTGATATTCATGCGGAATACCAATGCCAGTGTCTTTGATGCAAAATTCAACCATTTCACCTACAGGTTGATAACCTATTTCGATTTTACCATGTGCAGTAAATTTAAAGGCATTACTCATCAGGTTATTAAATATTTGCCTTAATCTCTGCGGATCAGCAAAAATTACTGTTTCTTCGCTATTAAGAGGGTGCGTATGTGTTAATTCGAGATTTTTTTCTTTAGCCAGAAGATGATATTGATTCTCAATGTTAGAAATAATGTTATGAACATTAATTTTTTTGCTGTAAATTTTCACTTCGCCTGATTCCAGCTTTGAGATGTCCATAATGTCGCTGATTATGCTCAAAAGGTTATTTCCATTGGTAATGATATGGTTTATAAATTCATCTTTTTGATCATCTTCAAAATCCGGGTCAGCAAGTAATTCAGAAAACCCGATGATGCTGTTTAATGGGGTGCGAACTTCGTGCGACATATTGGCCAGAAAAGATGATTTTAAACGGTCACTTTCTTCAGCACGCTCTTTTGCGCGGATCAATTCTTTTTCGAAAAGCCTCTGCTCGGTAATATCGGTCGCAACTCCAATCAATCCCAACGGTTTGCCAGCTTTATCGTTTATTATAGTCGTTGAAAGATGGATTGGGAATTCACTTCCGTCCTTTTTTCTATTCAACAATTCCCCTGTCCAGCCACCAAGTTTTGTGGCAGGCAATATTTCGCTAATTAATTCAGACTGGTTATTTTGCGCACGCGCAATGGATATTTTCTGGCCAATCAGTTCCTCTTTTTTGTACCCATAAGTTCTTAAAAAGGATTCGTTAACAAACAGGATTTTGTCATCCAGATCGGTAATGCTGACACATTCGTTTACACTTTTTAATGAGTGGGCGAGCATGAGAATCTCTTCTTCTGAATGTTTCCGTTCCGTTATGTCAATATAGGTTCCGAGTATCCCGATTATTTCACTATTAAATCCGAGCAAAGGTATTTTACTTGTCAGGAGGGTGATTGTTTTTCCTTCAGGGGTTGTTTGCGATTCTTCGATCAGAAGTTTGGATTTTCCACTCTCAATAACAGATAGGTCATCGCTGCGATACAATTCTGCCTGATCTCTCCATCCCATTTGGAAATCATCTTTACCAATGATTTCCGCAGGATCGGTATATCCGGCATCATGAGCAAAGACCTCGTTGCAGCCAAGATAAACCAGATTTCTGTCTTTCCAGAAAACCCTGACGGGTATGGTGTTGATAATTCCTTTCAAAATTTGTCTGGATTCAAGCAGATCCTCTTCCGATTTTCTGCGCTCGGTAATATCAATGCCAAAGGAGATTGTCCCCACAACATGTCCATTTTCAATTGTTTGGTTGTTATGCCAGACGATGTATCGTTCTTCTCCATGTTTTGTAAGTATCGGATTTTCGAATTTTTTAGGAATTCCGGAAACGGATATTTTTTCGAATTTCTCCCACACATTTGGATAACGTTGTCTGGGAACCATAGTTTCGAACCAGTTCCGTCCATTTAATTCAGAGCGGGTATAACCGGTGATTTCTTCAGCTGCTTTGTTAAAGACCACAATATTTCCGTTGGTATCCAGCCCAATTACGATTGCATTCGTTGTTTCTATCAGGTTTTGAGCATAATCCTTAGCTATTTCCATCGCTTCAGTATTGCGCTTTTGCTCAGTAAGATCCCGAACAATGGCAATAGCATACATTTTTTCAAGTTTTACCTTAGTAATATTTACCTTCACCGGAAAAGTTGAGCCATCCTTACGTTGGTGAAAGGCCTCAAAAATCAACGAATCAGATTGCTGAGACTGTTGTATTAATTTGTGGAAGGTTTCCAGCGTTAGATCAGTATCAATATCAAATATTTTCATACTTAAAAGCTCACTTCGGCTGTATTCAAGCTCAGTACAAGCCTTCTCATTCACATCAATAAACTGAGCCGTTTCCATATCAATTACTTCAATCACATCATTCGACTTATCAATCAATGTTCTAAAAAGTGTGAGAGATTCCTCAACCTGTTTGCATTCGGTAATGTCATTTGCAGTTAGGAAGCATTGCCTGCCATTTTCAGAAACTATACCCTCAAGGTTGACAGACATTGGAATGAGTGCTTTTGTTGATAAGGTTACCTGGCAGGTTTGCCTAAGGTTACCTGCAAATATTTTTTCGAGAAATAGATTGAATGTTGGTTTTGAGATGTCGGAAATATACAATTGAAATTGCCTGTTTATTAGGTTGCCCCGATCTCTTCCAAGTATCTTTGCTCCGGCGGGATTGAGTTCCAGAATTTCTCCTTTTGGAGAAAGGGAGAAATAACTTATTGGGGCAGAATTGTATAATTCAGTATATTTTGCAGAGGCATTTTCTGCATGCTCTTTTGCCAGGAGAAGTTCTTCATTCTGTAACTCAAGCTCAATTTGGTGAACCTGAAGTTCATGAATGAGTTTTAGCGTATCACTTTCAGAAAGTTGTAATTCTGTTTGAGCTTTTTTCTTTTTGAGTAACTTTTCTGCCTTTTGGCGAAGAATTGAATTTTCTGTTTTGTATTTTTTCTCCATGAGAATTTTATTTGCAGTTCAGAAGCGATTCTCTTTAAGCTGGAAATTCATAGCAAATGTATCAAATTCTGACAGTTGAAAGGTAATCATTAATTGATAAATGCGTTACCAAATTTTTGTTGAAATTGCATGATTCTCACTTTTTTAGGTGATTTCCGTTTAAGACTAGTTTGAATATAAAGGTTTCTAACAGTATTTTACAAACGAACACACTCAGGAATTCAAAAGAATATCTGAGTGTGTTTTGTAAATTATATTTTGACTACGAACAATGAAGACTAGTTTGCTCCAATATTACCCTGGCAAATAATATTTGCTACATCGACAGGTGTTTTATAAATATTTAAATAACCGTCATACACAAGCCAGTTTTCATAGGTAATGCTGGTTCCACCATCGAGTTTTTGGATGTTCGTATAGCTTTTGCCGGTAGTTCCATTCACATTACTCAATACCTTTACAGCCGGTCCTCCGCCAACTGAAGCGATAGAACCCAAATTAATTGTTGCAGGATAGGTATCCCCGGGAATCATTCCTGTAAGTGAGACGGTTAGTAGCGTATTTCCATTCACCCTTTTCTCAAACAAGGCAGTTCCTGACACCCCAAATGCACCTACCTGATTCAAAACATAGGATTTATTGGTTGTTGTTATAACATTTCCACCAATATCGCCCTGAGCAAGAATTACAATAGGTTCGGTATCGCTGCTTAATACTTTAACGCATCCATCGTATGCAATCAATGATGTGTAATTCATGTTAGTTACTGTGGTTGAGCTTTTTCCGCTGGCATCGACAGGGTTTAATACAACAACGACTAAGCCATCTTCAACTGCAGAATTCATGTACAGGTTTGCCGGATGTGTTCCCGATGGTGCATTGACCAGAACAATGTCAACTATTGCCGAAGTACCGCTATTTTCAGTGAAAGTAACTGTACCGCTTACTCCCAGTACATCTTTAACCATCAGGTTGTAGCTTGTACTTTGGGCAGGCGCATTATCTTTTTTACATCCACCGGCGATTAGCAGAATTACTGCTGTCATCATCGTTAACAGGATAATTACTTTTTTTATTTTGATCATATCATTTGGTGTATGTATTTCCGCTTCTGGCGGAACAGGTGTGAAAGTATTTTCACAGATCAAAGGTGAGGGCTTTCGCTACACGAAGTGTTACATAGTTATGGAAAGGAGTTACATCATTCACACATTCCTGATTATCGTCCTCATTAAATGAATGGATATCCCCAAATTTACCTGAGGTCATATCAGGAAGTCATTTAATAGTCATTTGATAGTCAATAAGTTATTTTGAGATGTTAAATGACAACTGAATCACTATGAATGAGGATGTGATATTTTACTATAGAAATGCCCGTTCGGTGAAACTATTTAAACTGAAAAAAATCAGGTTTTACCCTGAATGCTTCATGTGAAACTTTCATTTTTCAGGCATCTCGCTTTAGCGTGGAGTAAAACGGCTGAAAAATTGTAATTTTATTTAATTTCACACAAAGGCGTTGCTGAAATTTATTTTTCCAGCGCTGCAACTTTTTTCAGACGGCGTATGTATTTTTCTTCAGCTTTGAAATCAGCATTTAAAAATGTCTGAACCAATTCCCATGCGAGGGCTGATCCGGTAACACGGCCACCAAGACACATTACATTCATGTCGTCATCTTCCACTCCCTGATGAGCGGAATATGAATCTGTGATCAAAGCTGCCCGGACTCCCGGTATTTTATTGGCCGCAACGCATGCCCCAACACCACTGCCACAGATTGCAAGGCCGTGGGTAATTTCACCTTCTGAAATTGCTGTGGCCAGCGGAACTACATAATCCGGATAATCGTCACCTGCTATCAATTCGTTGGCTCCAAAATCGGTTAACTGATAGCCGGCAACGGTAAGAGTCAGAATAAGTTGAGCCTTTAATTCAAATCCGCCATGATCGGCAGCAATTCCAATGCGCATTGTTGATTTATCGTGCATATTAATTCCCTTTCTTTGTTCAATTCAATTCGATTTCCATTTCCAGTTTCGTATTTCAGGCATATCCTGTCCGTATTTATCAATGTATTGTTTGTGATCGGTGAGTTTTTGGGCCATTAATTGGTTCAACTTAGCACCTTGATCTCCTAATGTTGGTATCCTGTTTATTACGTCCTGAACCAGATGGAACCTGTCCAGATCATTTAAAACAGTCATGTCGAAATACGTCGTGATGGTACCTTCTTCTTTATAACCGCGGACATGTATGTTTTCATGATTGGTGCGTTTGTATGTCATTCGGTGAACAAGCCACGGGTAACCGTGAAATGCAAATACAACAGGTTTATCTTTTGTAAATAAAGCATCAAAATCAGGGTCACTTAGCCCATGAGGGTGTTCTGTACCTGGCTCCAGTTTCATTAGATCGACCACATTGATTACCCTGATTTTCAGATCAGGCAAATGTTCGCGAAGAATGGAAACAGCGGCCAGTGTTTCGAGTGTGGGTACATCGCCGCAACAGGCCATTACAACATCCGGCTCACCGCCCTGATCGTTACTGGCCCATTCCCAAACACCAATTCCCAGCGTACAATGTTCGATTGCTTCGTCCATACTTAACCACTGAGGTGCCTGGTATTTTCCGGCCACCACTACATTTACATAGTGACGACTTCGCAGACAATGATCCCAAACCGACAGCAAACAATTGGCATCGGGTGGAAGATAGACTCGTACAACAGAAGCCTTCTTATTTACCACATGATCGATAAAACCCGGATCCTGATGTGTAAAACCGTTGTGAGCCTGTTGCCAGACATGCGAAGCAAGCAGATAATTCAGCGAAGCAATTTTCTTTCTCCAGGGTAATCCGGAGCTAACCTTCAGCCACTTGGCATGCTGATTAAACATCGAGTCGATGATATGAATGAATGCCTCGTAACAGTTGAACAGACCATGTCTGCCGGTGAGCAGATAGCCTTCGAGCCATCCTTCACACTGGTGCTCGCTTAGTACTTCCATTACCCGGCCTTCAGTGGCCAGAAACTCATCGTTCTTTTTTGTTTTGGCTTCCCATTGACGGTTGGTAACTTCAAAAACGGAATTCAACCGGTTGGAGAGTGTTTCGTCAGGACCAAAAATCCTGAAATTTCGTTGTTCGGCATTCAATGTAACTACTTCCCGAAGGAACTCTCCAAGTTCGTGCGTGTCGGCAGCCTGAACGGAACCCGGAGATGGTATTTTAACCGCGTATTTCCGAAAGTCAGGCATATTTAAATCGTGCAACAAAAGTCCGCCATTGGCATGTGGATTTGCCCCCATCCGGCGTTCTCCTTTTGGTGCGAGTTCAGCCAACTCGGGTAGGAGGGAGCCATTTTCGTCAAATAATTCTTCCGGCTTATAGCTTTTCATCCATTCTTCCAGAAGCATTAAGTGATGTGGATGATCGGAATCCACAAGCAATGGAATTTGATGCGAGCGAAAAGTTCCTTCGATTTGCATTCCATCAACTTCTTTTGGTCCGGTCCAGCCTTTGGGTGAGCGGAGTACAATCATCGGCCAGCATGGACGCTCAGCCTTGTTTTTGTTTCGTGCATGGCTTTGTATCTTTTTGATTCCCAGAATGGATTTTTCCAGAACGGAAGCCATTAACTGATGCATCTTTTCCGGTTCATCGCCTTCAACAAAGTAAGGTTTCCAGCCATATCCGCGTAGTAACTGATCTAATTCTTTTTCAGGAATGCGGGCAAGTATAGCCGGATTGGCGATTTTATAACCGTTGAGGTGGAGAATAGGCAATACTGCTCCATCGGTGATTGGATTTAAAAATTTATTGGAATGCCATGCCGTAGCAAGCGGACCGGTTTCAGCTTCGCCGTCACCAACAACACAGGCAACAACCAGGTCGGGATTATCGAATACCGCTCCGAAAGCATGACTGAGAGAATAGCCCAATTCGCCACCTTCGTGAATCGATCCAGGGCATTCCGGAGAAACATGGCTTGGAATTCCTCCGGGGAAGGAAAACTGAGTGAACAGCTTTTTTAGTCCGGATTCATTCTGTGTGATTGTTGGATATATTTCGCTGTAGGTTCCTTCCATGTATGTGTTTCCGACTAAAGCCGGTCCGCCGTGTCCCGGTCCGGAAATATAGATCATATCCAGGTCGTACTTTTTGATGACGCGGTTCAGGTGCACATAAATAAAATTCTGCCCCGGTGTAGTGCCCCAATGTCCAAGCAACATCGATTTTACATGCGAAAGTTCCAATGGTTTTCGGAGTAATGGATTATCGCGAAGATAGAGTTGGCCGACCGAAAGATAGTTGGCGGCCCTCCAGTAGGCATTCATTTTTTTCAGAAGTTCCTTTGATAATGGATTCTTCTTTGTTTCTTTCTTTTTTGTTTTGTCAACAATCTTTTTGTCTGAATCTTTTTTATTTTTCATACTTTGAAGTTATTGTATCCAATTTCTTTATCTGGATGGTGTTCCGGTTTAAATCACTTGCCTGACTTTTTTGCCAGAGCGTCCATCAGCTTGTCAAACGGTTCGTTGAATTTACGGATTCCTTCATCTTCAAGTTGTTGAGTTATCTGTTCCAGATCAATGCCAAGTTCCGGCAGGCTTTCCAGCACATTGTTTGCCTTTTTTATATCATTTTCAATGCTTAATCTTGGATCTCCGTGATCGCGGTATGCATCGATGGTTTGAGGAGGTACGGTATTTACAGTGTTTGTACCGATTAATGCTTCGATGTATTTTACATCGCTATAATCAGGATTCTTATTACTTGTACTCGCCCAGAGAAGTCGTTGAGCACGTGCCCCTTTTTCTTCCAGTTTTTTAAACTGCTCGCTGCCGAATATTTCTTTATAAATCTGATAGGCCAGCTTTGCGCTCGATATGGCCACTTCTCCATGTGCTTCCGTTGCCATTTCTTTCTTTTTGACATCCGATTCCATGATTTTTTCAAGCTGTGGATCGACCAGTGTGTCAATCCGGCTCAAAAAGAAACTGGCCACCGAGCTTATATGATCGATGGTTTTTCTCTTGGCTAATCGCGCTTCCAGACCTTCAACATAAGCTTCAGCAACTGCCCGATAACGGGCCAGGCTAAAGAGCAGGGTTACGTTGACATTAATGCCATCGCTTATCAACTGCCGGATAGCAACCAGACCTTCAGTCGTTGCGGGTACTTTGATTAAAACGTTGGGCCTGTCCAGTATTCTCCACAACCGGCGGCCTTCCTGTATGGTTTCTTTTGTTTTATGTGCCAGATGCGGGTTTACCTCCAGGCTCACATATCCGTCTTCTCCTGAAGTCTTTTCATACAATGGTCTGAAAACGTCGGCTGCAGTTTGAACATCCTGTTGACTGATGGTTTCATAGATGTTGTTAACATTTTCACCTTTGCGTGCCATTTTTTGAATATCAGTATCATAAAGATTACTTTCTGCAATGGCTTTTTCGAAGATAGCCGGATTCGAGGTCATTCCCCGTAATCCATCTTCATCTATTAGTTTTTGAAGTTCACTACCAGTGATCAAATCTCGTCGGATATAGTCGAGCCAGATTGACTGTCCCAGACTTTCCAGTTTTTTTAGAGGATTGTTGTTCATGGTGTTATAGCTTTTATCAGTTACATAAATTTTTAATATACTGTTACAGCATTTTATTCAGAGGGAAGTCGTTTTTAGCTTTTTATACGTTATACATTTTAATTGTCGGTTGAATAAATAGGTTTTCCTTGTTTTGGAATAACCCTGACATGATTTCGTAATTGTGCTTTAACCGGATTATTTGAATTTGTATAATTTTCCATTGTTAAGCGTGCCATCAGGTAACTAACAGTTGACTCGGCACCCTGGTTTAGGTTCACATTAAATTCTTCAAGTCCATCGTAACAACCTCCGGTACATGGGTTATAAACAATCTGATGTAAGCGGTTGTTTCCCAAAAACCAGTTAAAAGAAGTTAACATTTTTAACCGGTAGTCTTCGTCCTTAAATTCATCATAAAATTTACTTAATGTCATAATCGTATAGGCAACGTCGATGGGTTGTTCTCCAAATTTGCCGGCCTTATGTCCCTTCTGAAACCATTCCCTATTGGAAATCACCTCTATGCCATTTTCATTAAATATTTTTGACAACAAAAAGCTAAACGACGATATGGCTATATCTTTATAATCAGTTTCGCCCGTCGACAGCCACGCATACAACATGGCTTCAGGTAAAATACTGTTTGCATAAGTAAGATAACTTTCAAACCAGTCCCACTTTTTACTCGATTCGTGCTTATACATTTCCACCATGCGATCGGCTAATGTTTTAATAAGTATTAAATTTTCGGTGGATTCTCTGGCGCTTTGATAATAGTAGAGTCCTTTTATTGAAAAGGCCATTGCACGTGTGGAATGCATCTGGTCCAATTGCGCCAGTGTTTTTTTGATGATTTTGTCTGCTTCAAAAATGATTTCAACAGGTAAAATGTCAATTAATGAAATGACATATCCCAATGCCCAGATAGCTCTTCCATTGGAGTCATCCAGGTTGACATCATTGTTCTGATTGGTAAAATGATTGTCGTGATCGGTATAATTTAAAAAGTCACCGGCAGGTTGCTGGCAATATTTGATGAAATTGAGGTATTTTTTTATCTGGGGCAAGCTGTTCTTATCTTCTTTGGATTTGTAGTACATGCATGTGGCTATCAAAGCACGGGCATTATCATCCAGTGTATAACCGGTACTAATGTCGGGTTCGTTTATTTTCGAAAACTGAATAATCCCAATGTCGGTTGTCATCGTTTTCAAATGATCCAGATTGATAACCGGAATATTATACTCTAAAGTTGTCTTTTCTCCTAAAATTTCATCAAACAAGATGGCGTGAGCAACAGCTGAGTTTTCCCAGGCTGTCGAAACAATTTCCTGAAGTGCATCCGTACTCATATTTTGGCGTAACTCATCATCTTTAAGCAATCGGACAACTGCTTTTGCCAATTGTTTGGAATTACGAAAATCAAAAATAATTCCTGTATCCTCTGT
The DNA here is from genome assembly GCA_041736275.1 of Prolixibacteraceae bacterium. Taxonomy (GTDB): domain Bacteria; phylum Bacteroidota; class Bacteroidia; order Bacteroidales; family Prolixibacteraceae; genus Aquipluma. The sequence continues at coordinate 49,589 of JBGSUC010000021.1, read as the reverse complement.
CAGTACTTCCTTCGCATGTGGTATTGGCGTTGAAATAATCGGGCAGGCACAACTCATAGCATAGGCAAAAGTGCCTGACACGGCCTGATTGGGATCATTGGTGGTAAATAGATAGATATCTGTAAGTTGCAAATATTCAAGCAATTCGGGCAATGGTAAATATTTATTTATAAACCGCACATTTTCTTCAAGATGCAATTGTTTGACTACATCCTGGAGCATTTCCCGGTATTTTTCTCCTTCTGATTTTACTACTTCAGGATGAGTTTTACCAATAATGAGAAATATAACTTCAGGGCATTGTTTAATAATGGCTGGTAAGGCTTCCAGTGTAGTTTTAATACCCTTCCCTGAACTCAGGAGACCAAACGTAGTGAGGACTTTCCTGTCTTTTAAATTGTATTTTTCTTTCAGAAATTTTTCGCTTAAATGAGTCACCAAATGAGTGCCATGGGCTATTACGGTAATTAGTTGATCAGGGATATTATATTCATTTATTAAAATATCAGCTGAAGTATGGGTCATCACGATAATTGATTTGCAGAATGCACCGATACGCTGTACCTGTAATTTTAACTTTTTATCAGGCATGGGCAGAACCGTATGAAAAACGATGACAACCGGTTTTGTCAGTTCCGATAAAAATTGCTGAAATGCCTTTTCCTGTTTCACAAAAAAGCCAAACTCGAACTGGATCACCACTATTTTAATGAGATTGTCGTTATTAATAGTTAATGCCATTGTTTTGTATTCAGCTTCCAGGGTGGTGATAAGCGAATATTTAACTTCGGGCGGATAAAGGTATTTTGAATCTCCTGTTTCCAATGCACAGACCTTTATCGAAAATGAATTGCTGAATTTATTGTTTAGGGAACCTATCAAATCCTGAGAATAGGTTGCTATGCCGCATTCTCTTGGAGGGTAGGAGGTAATGACCAGAATTTCGGGGAGATTGTTTTGTTCGTCCGGATGAAATTTTTGTTTTTTACTATTAGACGTGATAACTGAATTAATGGTGTTTCCAGTATTGGATAACTCCAATGGATGCATGTTCGCATCTTCAGATTTGGTAGAAACAGTTCTATTTTTCATGTGTTTTTAATTTGTTGTTAAATTGCCACATGGAACTCACCAAGATAATCATCACGCTATGTATCAAAATTGTAGCTATGGTTCGTTTTGTCTGAACAGAGCTTAAATCATGTAAATTTCGTGTGGTTATGTTTGTTTGTAATAGTATTGAATTACCGGGTGGAACTTATTGTTTATTATTCTTTATATTTTTTGATTGCCAGACTGCGTGCTTGTTTCAAATTTCTGACAAAAAATGAATGTTTCGGTTGAACTATTTTATTTTTTGAGAAAGTGCCGGGCTACAACATTTGTAACTCCGAACTGAAGAATTTTGCCTAAAAGGTTTCGGGCTATATTCCCGGATTTACCTGTGGCTATTTTTTTTGAGATATAACCGGTAATCAAACCGGCTACCGAACCTAAAATATTTTCGATCAAATATGGAGAGGATGTTATTTCCTGCATCGTGTTCCTGACCAGATTTGCTGGTTTTAAGCTATTAATGGCAAGGCTGACATGTTCTTTTAACAGCTGCTTTTTTATATCATGTTCAAATTCTAAAATTTGAATGGCATTTCTAAGTTCGTCAACAGAAGATATTGTTTCCATAGCGTTTATTTTAGCATCTGTTTAATAAAATTGTTGCTGAAGCATTGCTTAATCCAGTCATGCATAAAGAAATAAATCAGAATTCCTGAAATACCATAAAAGGCTGCTATCACAAAGAATCCGTAATAGATTTTTCCAAGGATTTCGCCGAGCCAGAAAGCAAATCCTAAATTCAGGAAAAGCATAAATGACGAAATAATGACCAGAACAACAGAATTGGCCATGAGAGTTGATATAACATCAGACGTTTTATCCAGTGCTTTTAGTTTTGCCAATTCAAAGCTGGATTTGCCATACTCAGTAGCTCTTTCAAGAAGTCTCTCAATTATGTTTGTTTTTTCTTCCATGGCTTGGTCTTAATGAGTTTTTGTATTATCTGGTGTACATTGTTATCTTAAAAAGCGAATCCACCCCGGAGCGTCTATGAAACCGTTCCGAAGCAGATTCAAAACTTAAAATATTTTATGAATATCTTAATTCTGGACCGTTTTTGTGTCTTTTGTTTCGACTGATTTGCCCATCTTTCTTTCGGTAAAGTCAGTTACATCACTTTTTACCTTTTCGAATTTTTCGGAGATATCCTCAAGTAATTCATCAACTTTTCCTTTTACGTCTTCGGCAAAAGCTCCGCTTGTTCTGTTTATTTTCTTGCGTGTAATTTTCCCTTTGTGGGGTGCAAATAAAATTCCGGCCAATACTCCTGCCGTTGCACCTGCTAATACGCCTAGTAATACTTTTCCTGTACTCATGATTTTTGTTTTAATGATTGTGAATAATAGATTGATATAATATTTTCTTCGTTATAAGCTTAAATCGAATTGGCTTGGGCACCGGTTAAAGTGCCTAAATAATCTTTTGTAATTCTTCTTTTATTTTTCCAGATTTAAACTGAGGTCTACTCTGCATTTTGTCTTTTATGCCTTCTTCCCACATAAAATCATCATTGGTCAATGGTGCAAATTTTGTTTGAGTTTGCCTTTCGTTTTGATCCGGTTCCCGTCAACTTTGTTTTGTCCATTTTATTTGTCTCAGGGGTGAATGAATTTTTACTTTACAAAGTTGGGCGAATCTGCTGCGGAAAGTGTTACATAATTCTTTATTTGAATTACATTATTCACACATTTAGGCCGTTCGATGTGCTTGAAAATCAAATTCCCGTCATTCCGAATTTATTTAGTAATCTGATATTCTGTGTAGATATACTAATACAAGTTCAGGATGACGGGAATAGGCTTTTGATAAATCATCTAATCAAATTTAAGCCCCTGGGGCTTAGCCGATCAAATGATGCCCTGAATTTACAGGGATAAATTTATGTTGGAAATTACAATGATGAGAGAATCTTTTTCAATTCATCTTTTGATTGAAAAAGCATGGTTTGGTGTTTTCCTTCTCTCTCTTCTCTTCTGCCTTCTTCCAGCAGAAAATCATCATCAGTGAGGCTTGCAAACTTTTGTTTAAGTTTAGCTTTCTTCTCACTTAAATTTGATTTTAATAATGTTGAGTCCATTTTCGAATTTTTTAGAAATGAAAACATTTTCACATTTCAAAGTTGAGCATACTAACACTCATTTATGTTACATAATTCTGTTTAATAGTTATATAATTCACACATCATCCTGAGCAATTGGCAAATTCAGAATTTTGTGATTTTGAGGTATTAAACGCAAATGGATTCAAATAGAATTAGTCTTCAGCAGATTTTGAACAGGTTAGCAAAACAGTGAGCAATTCTTTTAAATTAATGGTTGCGTAGGTCGACGAGTGGTCAGACATGGCATAAGGAATAATCAGGTCGTGATTATGAATAATTGAACCGCAGGAATAGATCACATTCGGAACATAGCCTTCTCTCTCTTCTTCATTTGACATCATCAAAGGTCGATTCAGCCTGCCAATTTCTATTTCTGGATTCTCCAGGTCAAACAGGGAGGCTCCCAGAGTGTATTCGCGCATGGGACCTACTGCATGGGTAATAACCAGCCATCCGGATTCAGTTTCTATTGGAGATCCTGCATTACCCATTTGCACCAGATCCCAGGAGTATTTTGGTTTCTGTATTATTTTAGCATCATTCCAGATATTGATGCTATCGGAGTATGCGACATAGTTATTCACGCCGTCAATCCGGCATAACATCGCGTATTTGCCTTTTATCTTTCGTGGAAACAAAGCCATTCCTTTATCGCGCGCAAGCTGGCCGTTGATGGGTAAAATTTTGAAATTGTAAAAGTCTTTTGTGCTGATTAGTTTCGGAAGAATTGAACTTCCATCATAAGCCGTATAGGTGGCATAATAGGTTACTTCTCCATTGTCATCAGTGAATCTCACAAACCGTGCATCTTCAATACCTTTCTGCTCAGTTGCCGAAACAGGGAAAATAACCCGTTCTGAAATAGCTGAATCAATGGAGAAATTAATCTCGTAGTGTGAGGATGCCAGCCACATCATGTGGTTCAATATTTTTATCTGTTCTTCGGTAATGTCTGGGTTTTTTACTGCTATGGAAAGGTTTTTCATCAGCTCGCCATAAGTGAAATCTTTGTCCAGTTTATCCAGTATAAATGCGTAGGAAGCTACTTTTGGGACTTTCTTTTTGGCATTGGGTGAATCTGCGACAACAGGAGGAATAACATTGGCATGATCATGAACCTCGATTGGTTTTTCAGGAACAACAGGCAAAACCGTATTTTCTGTTCTGCTCATTTCGATTAATTTTTCCTGAAATGTCTTTTTATCGTAGTAATTTCGTTTAATCACATCAGCCTCGGCCAGCATTTGACCAACAGGTTCAAGATTCAGGTTATTGTTTCGGTCGAGAATTCCGGTGCGAAAGACAATTGAAGAAATGTGACCTTCTCCGGTAGCCCGGAAACTAAAAATCACTCTTGTTTCATCGGATCTTGTTCCTGATTGATCCAAGTCCACGACAACTGACGGATTAAAAAACGCGGCTGATTCAATGGAATACTCCAGGGTAAAATAGGAACCAATCAACGATTTTTGAGACGGACTGAGATTCTCTTCGTTCACTTCAATTTTGTCGAAAATTGGAGCAAGCCGGGCAAAATGTTTCTCAAATATCCGTGAAATATTACGGTGTCGCCTCGAATATCTTCTCAGCAACTGGCTCATGGCTATTTTAACTTCCTTTTCAGGCATGGCGAGAACCTTCCGGATGATATCAGCCGATCTTTCATCATTTAAATATAAAAATCTGGCAATTATTCGGGAAGGATCAGGTGAGAATAAAAACTTTTTTCTGAAAACGTTAATTTGCATAACACGATGCTTTAAGTTAAAACTGATCGGGAATTTTATGATTCGTCTTTGGTTGTTCGCACCAGATTGATACCGGCAATAAAGAATAGCAGACCTAGTAACCCATAAATAATAAGCGCTTTGAAATTATCATTCCCTTGAGAATTTACATACAATACTGCGGCATAAATAAGTCCGCCAATTCCGAGGACCGTTAATAAGGCCCCAAAGATTCTTTTCAGATTCATTGTTTTTATTATTAATGATTTGGAGTAAGGGCTAATTGAATTATTTTATAAATATACAACCTGGAGGCTATTATACATATAATCCAAATACCTTAAGAAGCCAAACAACAAGTACAATCACAACCACAATATTGAGTATTGTCTTGATTATACCAGCCATTGGAATGAATGAATTGATCAACCAAAGAGCAACACCAACAACAATTATTACGAGTAAAATAGTTAATAATGGCATAGATATGATTTTTAAAGGGTTGTTTACATATTATGTGATTACTTTTTGCTGACAGCAAAAACTGCAATTCCTCCAACGAGTAATACAACACCAACAATTGGTGACCATTGAACGGGATGATTCGTTTCTTTGTTAATTTCGATAGGACCTAAGTCAACAACTTTGTCTTTAGTTATATAACTAAAACCGGTATAAATTATCATAAGTATTCCGATTATAGCAAGAACAACACCTAATGTTTTAAATTTCATCTGTTTATGATTTAATTTTTAATTACCAGATGGAACTCGCCAAATAGTCATCCTCATGTTCAAGGAACAACTTCCTATTGGCTCGTTTCATTCTTCTAATTTTAAAAATGTATTTTATTAAGAGTAGCATTTCCATGCCTGTTTGTTGCAATTAAGTCGAACAAACAGGCATGGGAATAGATGTAGAGGGTGTTAAAAGGAAAGTGAAATTTCTTTTTTCAGAGTACTCTTCTTCCTTGAATAATTCTAAGTATAATTGCAATAATTGCAATAACGAGCAGGACGTGTATGATCCCTCCGGCGCTATAGCCAACAAATCCAATGATCCAGGCAATGACTAAAATTACCGCGATAACGTAAAGTAAATTTCCCATGATGTTTGAATATAAGTGTATAATTAATTTGATTTAAGATTCTGGTATAGTTAAAACCCCGCAATGATCTTTAGTAATTCTTCTTTTGACTTGCCCAGTTTAATCTGGAGACGTCCAATCATTTCATCCTTCTTTCCATCAGTAAACACAAAATCATTTTCTGTTAAAGCAGCAAATTTCTGTTTAAGTTTACCTTTGATTGTGATCCAGTTTCGGGTACCTTTTATTCTGTTCATTTTCTTTATTTTTGATCTTTCACTGAATACATTTTCACTACTCAAAGATACTCCATCATTAATCTGAACGCATTACACAATTCCGGTTAAGAGTTACATCTTTCACACATTCAGAAATATAATCTGTAACTAATTGATTATATGTAAAATTACAGGACCAGAACCAGGATAAGAATAAGAATTAAAACTCCGCCACCGCCAATATAAGCTCCGTTATGGTTATGTCTAATACTTCGTTCTGACCTGATCGTAACGTCAACGTTTCCTCTGTTGTGTCTGTTATGATATCTTCCACGGTGACGACCCTGATCATTTAATAATGGACTCGCTTCTTTTAAAACGTCTTTATTCTCAGAAGAATTTAATGAGGTTAAATCAATGGTTTTAATTTCATTTAACGGGTAAGTACCGTCAGTTGTTTCAGGTGCTATTATTTCAGTTTTAGTTGTCTTAGCATCTGTTGCTGCTTTGATTTGGCCTGGAGTGACCGACAACATAAAGGATGCTGCCAAAACGAAAAATGTGATTTTTTTCATGATAAAATCTTTGATAGTGAAACCATTTTCACTATTCAAAGATCGCTACGATGCATCTGCTAAGCGTTACATAATTCCGGTTAAGAGTTGCATTATTCACACATTATTCATAGCGGTGGTATTTCCTTAAGACAAGGTCGCTTTGCATATTGTGACGTTTTTTTCTCTTGGATTATGTAATATAAGGAATAGTAAAATAGACAGTAGAGCCTTTCCCAAGTTCACTTTTTATCCAAATTTTGCCGCCCAGTAATTCCACGTAAGCTTTTGAAATGGATAATCCCAATCCATTTCCCTGGTAGGCCATCCTATCTTCAATATCAACCTGAATAAACCGTTCAAATATTACTTCCAGCTTATCTTTGGGGATCCCGATACCGGAGTCCTTTACAAAAAACTCAAGGTATTCACCCTTCTTTTTATACCCAAGTTCGATTGACCCTTTATTCGTATATTTAATCGCATTTTTAACAAGGTTGGAAAGAATTGCAAAGATTTTTTCGCGGTCAGTTTTAATGATGGATTCGCTTAGATTTGGGAAAATATTAAACGAAAACTGTATTCTTTTTACTTCGGCTTCGGGTTTGAAAAAGGTATAAATATATTCGATTTGCTCGTTAATATTTGACTCTTTTAGATTAACTTCCATCTGGCCCGATTCTATTTTGGAGATGCTTACAATATCATTAATAATATTAAGCAGGCGTTCACCAGCTTGTTCTATTATTTCAATGTATACCTTCTGCTGTTCGCCTGTAAGATCAGCCTCTTTCAGCAGTCCTGAAAAGCCTAAAATGCCGTTCATCGGTGTCCGTATTTCATGCGACATATTGGCCAGGAATGCAGATTTTAAACGGTCGCTTTGTTCTGCGTGATCTTTGGCTAAAGTTAACTCTGCAGCCCTTTTTTCTTTTTCATTATTTTGAAATACAAGTTCTTCATTGGCAATGATTAACTCGGCAGCCCGCTTTTCTTTTTCTTTATTTTGAAATGCAAGTTCTTTATTTGCAATGATTAGTTCTGCAGCACGTTTCTCTTTCTCATCGTTTGGAAAAAGAAGTTCATTGTTGGCAATAATTAGCTCGGCAGCCCTTTTTTCTTTTTCATTATTTTGAAATACAAGTTCTTCATTGGCAATGATTAACTCATTTGCACGTTTCTCTTTCTCATCGTTTTGAAAAGCAAGCTCTTTGTTAGCAAGAATTAATTCTGCTGTCAGTTTTTTATTCTCGTTGGTTTGAATTAAAAGTTCCTGATTAGAAAAGGCTAACTCATGTGCATTTTTCATAAATTGTTGTATATTAATCAATAACATAAATATAATATTCTTTATTTTTTTATTCTTTATATTATTTCGGAAAAAATTTACATAATTCACACCTGCTTGTAGTTTCTTGTAAATAAAAAGAGACGGTCACCTGAGCGACCGTCTCTTTTATAATGTTGATTTGGTTTGATATATTATGGTTCTGTAACAGCATTCTTTTCCAGAGTTACTGCTGTCTGAGCCAAGGCCCTTCCATTCAGAGATGCACCTGTATTCAGTGTAATACTGGTTTTCGATAAAATAATTCCTTCGACGTGAGAAGTTGTACCTAAACTCACTGTACCTGCAACCTGCCAGAAGACGTTTTTGGCCTGTGCTCCTCCTATAAGAGTAACTTTTGCTGCAGAACCCACTGTTAGGTTTCCTGCGATCTGGAAAATCCAGACATCGGTTGCTCCGCCAGTCAGAACCAAATCTGATGGCATTGTAACGTCGTTTGTCCATTTATAAAGTCCGGAGGCAAGTGTCTTTCCTCCAATATTTCCGGTGCCCAGGTCAGTGTAATCCGGTGACGTACGACCTTCTGCATCGTTGTAGCCTGTATTCATATTATTAACGGCAGTTGTCAGGTTAATTGGCGTTGGAGCCACCATATCAGCAGCATAAATTTTCCCTGAAACTTGCTCGGCGGTTGCATATCCGGTTGCATTAGTCAATGAAAAGCCTGTGATATAAGATGTAGCGGCAGGACTCAAACCCAAATCGCCGGTAACGACAGATGTTGCACTATTGTCGATTGCTGTTTTAGCCAGAATCACATAATTGCCGGCTGTTCCAAGTTCTACCGTTGCCAGGCTTGATGAGTTACCTCCGGTTGTGAAACTCCATACTGCATCAGAGTCTAACGAATTACCGGTTAAGGTCTTTGCACCTTTACTTACTGTTGCAGTATAAATAGTTCCCGCGTCGAGCGAACCAGAGGGCGTAAAAGTTGCCGTTTTTTCGGCATAAGATACTGTGCCGGGAACGGATGTTGTTCCTTGCTTTAAAGTAAACGTCAAAGCGTTTATGGTTAAGGGATCCATTTCTTCATTAAAGGTAAAAGAAACTCCTTTATTTCGCGAAACATCTGTGGCGTTGCTGATCGGGTCGGAGGTAGTTCCGGTTGGATAGTTAAAGGTTTCCTCATCCTTTTTACATCCGGTAACGAATACAGCCAATAGCACTGCCATGACTGGAATTATTTTTAATACTTTCATATTATGAAAAATTAAACTGTGACTTCATTGTCACGCAGCAAAGGTGAGGCCTTTACTCTGGGAATAGTTGCAAAACTTAATTGAATAGTTGTAACATTCACACATCCGATAACTGCTTTAACGAATAATTGTCGTAGAGTTATGTGGAACTTCCTAACCGTTAAGCCTGGCCAAAGGGGTTTCGGCATCCTCAACTGGAATGAGGCTCTGAAATGAATTCAGGTGTAACTTGACAATATCAAGAGAACACCTTACCATTGATATTTTAACTAAAACAAAATAGGCAGCCACTTATGTGACCGCCTATGCTGTTTTATGTTTTGTTTATTCTCTTATGGCTGATTAACCGTATTCATTTGGAGAGTTACAGCTGTTTGTGCCAGCATTCTTCCGTTGATTGATGCACCGGTCTGTAAATTAATACCGGTCTGGCTTAAAATGCTTCCTTCGAAATGACTGGTGGTTCCTATTGTAACTGCCCCAGCTGTCTGCCAGAAAATGTTTTTTGCCTGTGCACCACCAGCTAAGGTAATTCTCACTGCATTGCTCATTTTAAGGGTACCTGCAATCTGGAATATCCAGACATCGGTAGAACTTCCTGAAATCGTAATGTCTGTAGGTATTACTACTTCACTGGTAAATTTATATAGTCCGGCGGTAAGTGTTTTTCCACCGATATTTCCGGCTCCCAAATTAAGAAAATCAGGATTAGATCGTCCTGCGGCATCAGTGTATGCGGTTTGCATGTTACTAACTGCAGTCGTTAACCTGCTCGCGTTGGTTACTCTGCAAGGAAGCGGACCTTCAGCATCAACTGTATAAATGGTTCCTGTTACTTCGTTGCATTTTAACAGAATAGCTGCACCGGTAATTGGACTTGTTCCAATATCACCGGTTACTGAAGATTTATAGACATCGGTAATTCCAGTTTTTGACAAAATCACAAAATCGCCCGCAACTCCAAGATTGACTACCTTTAAGGTACCCTCTTTTGGTATTTTAGCTGACTTTAGTGTTGTTTCGGAAGTTGAGGCCGAAGCAGTTGAAACGGAAGGGATTGGTTGATCATTATAGGCATCCATGCTTTTACTGCAACCGAAAACGATTCCGCCCAATAAGATTGCTACGACTGGAATTATTCTAAATAATTTCATTCTTGATATATTTAGTTGTGACTTTATTGTCACGATCTAAAGGTTGGGCATTTAATGCCCGAAAAGTTACATAGTTCTTGCTTAGAGTTGCATAATTCACACCTTTCTGTTGTAACGATACTTCTATAGTGGTGAAAATGAGTATCCGGCGTGTTACTTGTATTTAGGTAAAGTGCTGTCATTTATTGTTTTATGGTCAATGTGGTGTAAGAATAAAATATGAATATCCGCAAATTTACATAAGATCATATTAAGAAGTCATTTAATGGTCATTTGATAGTCAATAAGTTGTTTTGAAACTATAAATGACAACAGAATGACTTCCATAAAAATGTAATTAGGAGAATAAATAAACGTACAATTATTAAATATAAACTACACCGAATGACAATATTAGACGAAAAGAAATCCCAATTAGGAATGTATGCAGATACCAAACCAAACAAGAGCGTTGTCCATAAAATGAAGGACAACGCTCTTGTTTGAAGTGCAGGAATTACGAAAATAGCCTACATCCTTTCCATATACCAGTTCAATTGCTTTTCGAGTTTTTGGGTTTCAATAATTGTAGTTATGATTTTCTTTAAACGCATGAAGGCCGTTTCACTTTTAACCACATAATCAAATGCCTGGTGGTGCATACAGTTTATTGCCACATCAATTTTATCCTGAGAAGATAACATGACCACAGGTATAGCTGGATTAAAAGCTTTTATTTTATCTAAAGTTTGAAGTCCATTCATCGCATCTCTCTCAATGCTGTCCAATTGATAATCTAAAATGATTACATCAGGATTCTGGTGTAAATTTTCTACGCAAAGTTCGCCTGTTGCAAATGATTTTATCTCGAAATCAGCTTGTTGCATAAAATCAATTTCCAATGATTTTAAAAACAAGGCATCATCATCAACCAGAAAGAGATTTATTTTATTACTCATAACTTATTTTTTTTTAACGTATCATATTCTTCTGTTAATTCAACACATGCCTGTTCACATACGTTTTCGAGCTGAAGTACCATTTCTGGTATTCCCTCTGAATGCTGTTGGTTGCTGGCAAATTCCTGAACTTTTTTTGCCATGTCTTCGAAATCTGAATTAATACCCATGATTGAAAATGAAGGAATCATTTTATGAACAGCTGAGTACAATAAATTCCAATCTTTTTCATGCAAGCCTTTCGTCATCGAACTAATCAATGGAGGGGTTTGTTTCAAATATAGTGAAATCATCTCCATCATCAGTGTCTTATTCGATTTGGTACGGATATTTAAATATTCCAGGTTCGTACATTTAATGTGTATTGTTTTATCAACTATACTTACTTCAGGGTCGATAACTAAAGTGCTTTTTTTAACTAATCCAATCATTTTACTATACAATAGTCTTTCGTCTACCGGTTTTGCAATGTAATCATTCATTCCAACCGACTTGCATTTAGCTAAATCCACCGTTGTTACATCGGCAGTTAAGGCAATAATAGGGATGTCAGAATTCATTTGGTTCCGAATGTAATCTGTCGCTTCAAATCCGTTCATTTCGGGCATTTGGAGGTCCATCAGAATAATATCATACGGTTTGGTTCGCATTTTTTCGATGGCTATTTTCCCATTGTCAGCAATATCGCACCCAAATCCAAAATCGTCCAGTAAGGTTCTCATCAGTAATTGATTGAGTGCTATGTCTTCAACAACCAATACACTGATATTAATCCCTTCATTATCCAGCGCAAGCAATTCCATCTCTGATTCAACTTTGGCTTTTGTTTTCTGAAAATTTAAACGAAAACTAAAATTTGAGCCTTCATTAATTTTACTGCTAACATAAATACTTCCATCCTGAGCTTCTACCAATTGTTTCACAATAGCAAGTCCCAGTCCGGTTCCACCGTATAGGCGTGATGTGCCACTTGATGCCTGCTGAAAGTTTTCAAAAATCCGTTCTATTTTGGATTCAGTTATTCCGATACCGGTATCCGAAACTACAAATTCGATGGTAACTTTCTCTTCATCCTCATCTATCAAATTGACGCTAACAGTAATCTTTCCTCTTGTTGTAAACTTTACGGCATTACTCACCAGGTTTAAAATGATTTGGTGTAATCTCACCGGATCGCCAAGCAATACTTCAGGAATTCTTTTGTCGTATTCTTTTACCAATTTTAAATTCTTTTCCTGAATTTTAGGCTCGAACAAATGGAGCATGGCAGATAAGGAGAGAGCCATTTTGAAGGGTACTTGCTCGAACTGCATTTTTCCGGCATCAACTTTTGCCAGATCAAGTATATCGTTTATGAGTACGATTAATGCATCGCCACTCAATTTTATCGCCTGTAAATATTCTTTTTGCTTTATTGATAAGTCGGTTTTTAGCACCACCTTGGTAAATCCGATAATCGCATTCATTGGAGTGCGGATTTCGTGACTCATGTTTGAAAGGAATTGCTGCTTTGCTTTCATTGCATCTTCTGCAATTGAGGTGGCTTTTTCGGCTTTGCTTTTGGCCTCCTCAGCAATCAATGTCGCCATTTCTGCAAATACAATGGCCTCGGTCAGTTCTGTTGCAGCTCTTTTTTGTTCGGTTACATCACGAGCTACAATTACTACTCCAAGTACATTTCCCCGGTCATCTTTATAAACCGATCCATTGAAAAATACATCAGTCAGCTTGCCGTTTTTATGACGAAGGGTGAGAGGCGAATTAGCAACTGATCCTTTTGCAAAAACTTCAAGGTAAACATTACGCGCTTTTAAAGGTTCGGTAAAATAATCCAGAAAATCAGTTCCTTTTAGTTTTTCGCGTTCCCAACCAGTGACATTCACTAACGCTTCATTCATATCGGTAATCTTACCTTCTATACTAATGGTAACCAAAGGATCAAGACTGGCTTCAATCAAACTAAGCGAATATTTTGACAGTAATTTTTGCGCAGTTACATCACGGGCTACAATTACAGCACCTAATACTTTGCCCTGATCATCTTTATATAATGATCCGTTGAACAAAACATCGGTCAGCTTGCCATTTTTGTGACGAAGAGTAAGCGGATAGTCAGCAACCGATCCTTTTGAAAATACATCAAGATAAACTTCACGCGCCTTTTGTGGTTCGGTGAAATAATCCAGAAAGTCGGTATCTGTTAGTTCTGCACGTGTTAGCCCGGTTATGTTTGCCAATGCCTCATTCATATCCATGATCTTTCCTTCGTAGCTGATTGTAACCAGCGGATCAAGGCTCGCTTCAAGAAGACTAAGCGAATACTGAGAAGCTAATTTTAATGAATCACTGATTGCTTCAAGTTCCAAATTTGCAAATTCGCTTTTTTCTTTTTCTCTTATTTGATATTCAAGTTCGTTGTCAGTTTTAATTAACTCTGCAGCCCGTTTTTCTTTTTCTTTGTTTTGAAACAAAAGTTCCTTGTTGGCAAGGCTTAACTCGTCAGCCCGTTTTTCTTTTTCGTCGTTTTGAAAAGCAAGTTCCTTGTTGGCAATTTGTAATTCTGCTGCCCGTTTTTCCTTTTCCAGGTTTTGAAATCCAAGTTCTTTATTGGCAATGATTAGCTCAGCTGCACGTTTTTCCTTTTCATCGTTCTGAAAAGCAAGTTCTTTGTTTGCAATGATTAATTCAGCTGCCCGTTTTTCTTTTTCGTCATTCTGAAAAGCAAGTTCTTCATTGGCAAGGATTAGCTCGTCGGCCCGTTTTTCTTTTTCATCGTTTTGAAAAGCAAGTTCTTTATTTGCAATGATTAATTCGTCGGCTCGTTTTTCTTTTTCATTGTTTTGAAAAGCAAGCTCTTTGTTGGCAATTTGCAGATCCATTGCCCATTTTTGCTCAGCACTGTCCCTGGCAACAACAACTGCTCCAAGCACATTTCCACGATCATCTTTATAAACCGATCCATTAAACAATACGTGGGTAAGCTTGCCGTCCTGGTGGCGAAGTGTAAGCGGAAAATTTGCCACCGATCCTTTAGAAAAAACCTCCATATAAACTTCCCTCGCTTCTGCAGGTTCAGTAAAATAATCAAAGAAGTCGGTGCCTTTAAGTTTTTCGCGTGACATCCCTGTAATGTTTGCCAAAGCCTCATTCATGTCAGTGATCTTACCTTCAGCACTAATGGTAACCAATGGGTCAAGACTTGCTTCAATTAAACTTAATGAGTATTTAGACAGTAGTTTCTGCGCAGTTACATCCCGGGCAACAATCACGATACCCAATACATTTCCCTGATCATCCTTATATACTGAACCATTGAATAATACATCAGTAAGTTTACCGTTACGGTGTCGAAGTGTGAGTGGTGAATCGGCAACATATCCTTTTGCAAATACTTCCAAATACACTTCACGAGCCTTTTGTGGTTCAGTAAAATAATTCAGAAAGTCGGTACCTGTGAGTTCATCGCGTGACATGCCTGTAATATTCACTAATGCTTCATTCATATCAGTGATCTTACCTTCATTACTAATCGTGACCAGAGGATCAAGACTTGCTTCGATTAAGCTCAATGAATATTTGGAGAGTATTTTTTGGGCAGCAGTAAAAGCCCGCATTTCTTTTATTCTGATTTTCTGATTGGTAATAGCAAATATGATTAATCCAAAAATTACCAAAATTGAAAATAAAAGCATTAAAAATATTGTTTCTGAATTTTTAGTGCTCTTTTCGTTTTCTATTTTGCTTTGCTTAAGCAGATTAAACTCAGCCAGATTGAAATCTGAAATTATGCTGTGGATTTTTTCGTTTCCGATTTTTCCTAACTGAATGATTTTTATTTTGTCATTTTTATACAATTCAACCTTACGCCAGTCAGAAACCATTTTTTTTGATAAAACGAATCTTTCTTCTACCAGTTCTCTCAAAGAATCAACACGAAGCTGTTGTTCCGGATCGTCTTTAGTGAGCAATGCCAATCTTGCTAAGTTCTGGTATAATGTAGGAATTGCGTTTTCAGCAGCCTCCATCAACGTATCATTTCCGGTTAATAAATACCCTCTTGTACTGATTGACATGTTAAGAATACCCAAAAGTACACTGTCACTTGTGCGAAACACTTCCTGAGTATGTTCTACCAGGTTATTTGTTGATTTAATTTTTTTAAAATTGTTATAGAAAATCAGCAAAACAGACATGAATAGAACTACAGAAATGAAATAGAATAAATTTATTTTATTTTTTGGTAAGAATTTCATGAAGAGTAATAATGTTAATTGATGTCGTTTGAGTTCCCTATTTCTTCAATAGGGCTTCGTCTTTTATCTTTCAATTGCTTAAAATGCGAAGGCGAAAGTCCTGTTGCTTTTTTAAACTGATTGGATAAATGTGCCACACTGCTGTAATTCATTTTCCATGCAATTTCAGTAATGTTTAGCTCTCCGTATTTGATCAATTCTTTGATCCGCTCAATTTTATGGGAGATGATGAATTGCTCGATAGTAGTTCCCTGTACTTCTGAAAATAAGTTTGCCAGATAGGTGTAATCGTGTTCTAATTTTTCACTTAAATAAATTGAAAAGTTTGTTTTGATTAATTCATCGGAATGATGAACCATTTCGATAATTGTATTTTTTATTCGTTCAATCAAAACAGCCCGCTTGTTGTCCATTAGCTCAAATCCTTCACTCAGCAAAGCTTCTCTTACCAGGTCGCGCTGTTCGGCAGAAAGGCTTTCCATGATTTCAACTTCCCCCAGATCAACCACTATGAAATGTAAACCAAGTTTTTTCAACTCTTCCTTCACCGCTAACTTACAACGGTTACTCACCATGTATTTGATATATAACTTCAATTGATTTATTTTTTTTAGGGCCTTTGGGGTCAAAGGTGCATCTAATTCTGCCGGGATTGCTACATAACTATGAAAATAAGTTACATGATTCACACATTTGGCATATTCGGGTTGTGTCCGGAGAATTATAAATTTCAGCTTTTGGTCGTTAAAATGCAATATCCAAGGCTCCTACGGGATCAGAATGCTAATAAATTGATAACCATTGTACTTGTTAATTTTTTCCGGTATTAATTTCATTCCGGACTAAATCAACTGCTTGTTCAATAATCATATTATTAAGGCTGGTGTATATTTATTAAGAACAACCTGATTATAATCAGAACAATCACTAAAGGACTTGATCGTGTGTTTAAATTTATGGATAAACGCAAATTTACCTAAGGTAATAACAAAAAGTCATTTAATGGTCATTTGATAGCCAATAAGTTGTTTGAAACTAAAAATGAACACAGAAAGGCCTAGAATGACAATAATTGACTTCCATAAAAAGCAATTAAGTAAATAAACGGACAATCATTTTAAATTTTCAGTAAGGTGATTAGAAGTAGCGGAGTATTTCCCTTAAATTAAAAGATCGCGAGAACCTGCAGGTCCTCGTTCTAATTGGAAAGATGGGGGGATAGAAAATAGGAAACCGGTTACTCTAAAGTTCCGGTTTCCAAATCTGTTACAAACAGGGTAGTATTCTTTATGAATCTTTAAATATTGTCTGCTTCTTGTTCAGCCAGTAATACTTTATTTACCGAACCATGAAGCAATAGTAGTCTTTTGGCCTTTACTTCGTCGTAACCAAGCTCATTCATAATCATTTGAGTTCCGCGGTTAATCAGTTTTTGATTACTGAGTTGCATGTTTACCATTTTATTTCCTTTTACACGTCCCAGTTTAATCATCAACGAGGTGGTAATCATGTTCAGAATCAGTTTTTGCGATGTACCGGATTTCATGCGGGTACTTCCTGTCAGAAATTCAGGACCGACTATCGCCTCAATAGCAATGTCTACATTTTGAGCCAGTTTACTGCCTTTGTTATTGACGATGCAGGCAGTAAGAATACCTTCTGTCCTTGCTTTTTGAACTGCCCCAATCACATAAGGTGTTCTGCCTGATGCCGCAATACCAACAATTGTGTCTAATTTATTTATTTGAAATTTATTCAAATCTTTCCATCCTTGCAGTTCGTCATCTTCGGCCATTTCAACTGCTTTCTGGATTGCTTTTTCACCTCCGGCAATCAATCCGATCACCAAATCATAGCCAACTCCAAATGTGGGCGGAACCTCAGATGCATCCAAAATGCCTAGCCTACCGCTGGTGCCAGCTCCCAGGTAAAAGAGTCTGCCTCCTTTTTTCATACGCAGATAAACCTGTTCAACTAGTTTCTCAATCTGGGGGATTGCTTTGTAAACCGCAGGAAATACTTTTTTATCTTCTTCGTGAATTCCCAGTAAAAGTTCTTTTACCGATTTTTTTTCCAGATCATTGTATAATGAATCAGCTTCGGTTGTACTTTCTGTTGTCATTCTGTATGTCGCTTTATAAAATTTTCAAAATTGTATTGTTTTTGATTATTCTCGTCTTTACTTTTTATGGCTTGTATAATACTTTTCAAGGCCATCAATCGGATCTTTAATGATTGTTGGATCCTGATAGCCGTAATAATTTGCTGTATTATTCAATATTTGACTGAAATAATAAGCAACGGAACCAATAAACCCGATTGGGTATTTTGTGTAATCCGGAATTTTGAGAACGTTTCGTTCAAAAAACTCCATGAAATTCTGCTGAACAAACTCCTGACAATATGCAGAATTGGCATGTTCCGATAAAAATGGTGTAAACCGGGCCATAAACTTATTAGGTCTTTCGCCACGGTAAACCCTGTCTAAAGCTTCTTCTTTTGTGAGATTAAAACGTTTGGCAAATTCATCATGAAGACTACCTGGCATCATATCTTTAAAAAAGTCACCCAACAGTTTTCTTCCCATAACCGCTCCGCTTCCTTCGTCTCCCAGGATATAGCCTAGCGGAGAAACGCCTCCAGTAATTTTTTCACCATCATACAAACAAGCATTTGATCCGGTTCCTAAAATACAGGCAATTCCTGCATTGTTTCCCATTAGTGCACGCGCAGCGCCTAATACATCGCTGTGAGCTTCAACCGATGAGTTTGTATAAATTCGTTTGATTGCTCTTTTTACTATTTCTCCTTTTTCATCATTAACAACGCCAGCGCCATAAAAATAAACCTGCTGAATATCAGTTCCGGTTTCGGGTAGAAGATGTTTTTCCAGTTCCTGAAACATATCTTCTTCGGTCCTGAAAAATGGATTGAGACCTGATGTCTTTATATTTTTAACTGAACCTGAAGAAGAAATCAGTTTCCATGCTGTTTTCGTCGATCCACTATCTGCTATCAGTTTCATTAATTGCGAATTTTAAGGGGGCTGTTTGTTTTATCCGGCGTAAAGATAATTAAAATGAATAAAAATTAAATGTATCATATAACATGTATTACCAATATTTTGTAATTTCATTTAATACACTATTTTTGGTGCATGCTTAGAAGTATTTCCTCAGTCATAAGCTAAATGGCCAAATTGCTATCATTATTTGGACTATAGCCATGTTCTCAGGATTTATCTTTCTAAATTTACAGATAAACTTAATCCCGAAACACTGGTAAATATGAGAGCCTATTTTCTTTCATTCATAATTTGTCTGATTGCTTTCGATGCTTATTCGCGAGGAGAAATCAGGATTAATCAGTTGGGATATTTACCATCGTCAATTAAAAATGCAGTTTATATTTCAGATGAAAAAGAAGAATTTTCTGTATTTCAATTGTATGAAACCCTTTCAGGAAATTTGGTGTTTGAAGGTATTCCGGAATCTGCCAATCCATCAATCTGGGGTTTTCAAAGTGCTTATCGTATTGATTTTTCTGCCTTCAATAAAACTGGTGGCTATTATCTGAAATTGGGAAACACCATTTCTTCTTCTTTCCGGATATCAAAAGATGTATATAAAGGTACTGCGGACTTTATCCTTAATTATATGAGGCAACAGCGTTGCGGATTCAATCCGTTCCTCAATGATTCGTGTCACACTCATGATGGAATCGTTGTTGACCATCCGGATAAATCTGGTGAACGGATTAATGTTACAGGTGGCTGGCACGATGCTTCCGATTATTTGCAATACACAACAACTTCTGCCAATGCTATTTATCAGTTGTTGTTCGCTTATCAGCAAAATCCGTCGGTTTATAGCGATAAGTACGGCGCGAACGGAAGATTAGGAGCCAATGGAGTTCCTGATATTCTGGACGAAGCGCGCTGGGGGCTGGAATGGCTGTTGAAAATGAATCCGGCTGAAAATGAAATGTACAACCAAATTGCTGATGATCGGGACCATTCGGGAATGCGCTTACCAACAAATGATACACTTGGTGGCTATGGACTGGGAAAATACAGACCGGTTTATTTTGTGACAGGAAAATCGCAGGGGCTTGGGAAATACAAAAACCGTACAACCGGAGTGTCGTCAACTGCCGCAAAATTTTCATCCTCGTTTGCACTTGGGGCTTCAGTATTTAAAAGTATTGATCCCGAATTTTCGGCGAAAATGCTCCTGAAGTCGAATGAGGCATGGGAGTTTGCTAAATCTGATTTAGGAGTTTGCCAGACAGCCTGCATGGTTTCACCTTATTTTTATGAAGAAGACAACTGGGTGGATGATATGGAACTGGCTGCCGCATCGCTGATGCCATCCGAAAAACAAATCGATTTTCAGAAAGAAGCGAAATACTGGGGCGAACTGGAGTCTGTAACTCCGTGGATGGAACTGAATCGTGCCCGTCATTATCAGTTTTATCCTTTTGTAAATTTAGGACATGCCTTGCTGGCTCAGTCGTCTGATCCTGTTATCGCCAAACAGTTTGCTGGACTGATGAAGCAGGGACTCGATGAAATCCAAAAATATGCAGGCAATGATCCTTTTCGGATTGGTGTTCCGTTCGTGTGGTGTTCCAATAATTTTGTGGCGGCTGCAATCACTCAGGCAAAACTTTACCGAAAAATTACCGGAGACGAAAGCTACCGGGAAATGGAGGCTGCGCTTACCGATTGGCTGTTTGGTTGTAATCCCTGGGGAACGTCAATGATTTGCGGGCTTCCGTCAGGTGGCGATTATCCTGAAACGCCACATTCCTCGCTTACATATATCCTGAAGAAAACAACTACAGGAGGTTTGGTTGATGGTCCTGTTTATTCATCAATTTACAAAAGCCTGCTTGGCATCCAGTTGCACGATGAGGACGAATATGCTGCATTTCAGAATGGCAAAGCTGTCTATCACGACGATATTGGTGACTATTCGACCAATGAGCCGACCATGGATGGCACTGCCAGTTTGAGTTATTTACTTTCGTCACTCGAGGCTGAAAATGAAACAAATAATCTGCAGTTTGATAGTGAGGGAGCACTAATTCGGAACAATCGAAATGAAAAGAAAGTGTACCTGATTTTTTCAGCTCACGAATACGCTGAAGGAGGAAAAGTAATAGCAGAAACACTGAAAAAACACCGCGCCAGAGCTTCGTTTTTCTTTACAGGCACGTTCTGTAATAATCCTGAAAATAATTCCATAATTAGAGATCTTATGGCTGATGGGCAATATGTTGGTGCACATTCTGATGCCCATTTGTTATATGCTGATTGGACAAAAAGAGATTCGACTTTGGTGAGCCGCGAATTATTTACCAACGATTTGAAAGGTAATTATCAAAAACTGGCTCATTTTGGTATTTCTCCTGAAAAGGCAGCTGTGTTTTTGCCGCCATACGAGTGGTACAATGCCGAAAGTGATGATTGGTGCAGACAATTGGGATTGAAGGTTATCAACTTTACTCCCGGAATTCGTTCGAATGCTGATTATACTACACCTGATATGGCAAATTATCGTTCTTCTGAAACAATTATAAAAGATATCAAAACCTTTGAAAAGAATGATCCGAATGGACTGAATGGCTGCATCATGCTCATTCATTTGGGGACTGCGCCTGAACGAACTGACAAATTCTACAACCACTTAAGCGAACTTCTGACTTTCTTAAAGAAAAAAGGATATTCAACCGAACGATTTGACTAATTAAAGAAACAATTCATGATCAATTTAGAAATTATGTTTTTGTCATACCAATTTATTAAAAGGACCCGAATAATTCTTTTTGGAGTCTTTATTTTACTGTTTTTTTATGCCTGTCAATCCCCGAATAAAGAAAAGCAGGAAGTAAGCCGAATTGAAAAATTAGTCGTTTCAGGAGAATTAAACCGTGCAGTAATATTAGCTGATTCATTAAAATCAACAGATTCTTTGAAAAAGAAAGACTTACTCTTTTTGGATTCCATTGTAGAAATATGCCATCGTATTCAACTTGATTTTACATTAACCGAATCGGAGGTTAAACAGCAATTGAAGCAATATTATCCTTCTATGGATAAAAGCCTTTTCAGGCAATGGGAGAGTAGCGGAAAGCTTGAAGTGAGGCAGATTAATGGTGAAAAAAGATATTTTAAAAATGCAGTAAGCAATTTGTTTCGTCTGGATGATCCAGCAAAAAACCGCAGAATTGATTTGGATGGATTTCAGGCTGACTCGCTGAAAATTTTCTGTGCGAACCATACCGGTAAAATTATTGACCAAACCAAAACTTCGGGAGATCCTGTTATTCCTGTCCGAATGAAATTGACTTATACGATTCAGGTGAAGCCAAATGCTGTTCCTTCAGGCAAAATGATTCGGTGTTGGATGCCGTTTCCGCGGGAAGGAAATGCACGTCAGAAAAATATAAGACTGATAAAAAGCGAACCCGAGTTGGCTGTAATAGCTCCGGAAAGTGATCTTCAGCGTTCGGTATATGTGGAAAAGAGAGCGGTAAAAGATCAGCCAACTGCATTTCAGATTGTGTTTGAAGTGGAAACTTTTGGGCAATATTTCGATTTAAAACTTGGAGATGTAAAAACATATAATGTTGAAAGTGATATCTATAAGGAGTTTACAAGCGAGCGTGCACAGCAAATTGTCTTTACGGATAAAATGAAGAAGTTAGGCGACAGGATTGTTGCCGGCGAAACCAATCCGCTTCTGAAAGTTCAGAAAATCTACAATTGGATCGACGATTCAATTCGTTGGGCCAGTGCGCTGGAATATAGTATTATTCCAAATATTCCGGCTTATGTGGTTGAAACCTGTCATGGGGATTGCGGTATGCAAACCTTGTTATTCATGACCCTGGCACGGTCGCAGGGAATTCCGATAAAGTGGCAGAGTGGCTGGATGCTTCATCCGGGGAAAGTAAATTTACATGATTGGTGCGAAGTTTATTACGAAGGGGTAGGTTGGGTTCCACTTGACCAATCATTTGGTTTACAATCGGCAGAAGATGTGAATGTCAGAAATTTTTATCGCTCCGGAATCGATTCGTACCGGCTGATTGTGAACGATGATTATGGTCGGGAGTTATCGCCAAAGAAAAAATATCTGCGTAGCGAACCCTATGATTTTCAGCGCGGAGAAATAGAGTGGGAGGGAGGTAACCTCTATTTTGATCAGTGGACCTGGCATATGGATGTGGAATACTTGTAATTTCAGGCAAAACCGCTTTTTTGATCCGGTAAAAATGTTAAATTGAACATCAAACAGAACCGAGAATTTAGAATTAATTAAATCAATTATTTACCCAATACATAATGAGCACAATTGTTGTATTATTTGTTATCCTAACGTTTTTTGTCATGCTGATGGGGGTTTCGTATTTCACATCAAAAAATGTAAACAGCGAGACTTTCTTTACAGGTAACCGAAAATCGCCCTGGTATTTAGTAGCGTTTGCTATGATCGGAACTACTATTTCCGGAGTAACTTTTATCTCTGTTCCGGGCGAAGTTGGTAACTCAGGCTGGACTTACCTCCAATTTTTGCTTGGTAATTTTGTTGGATATTGGGTCGTTGCTTTGGTGCTCATTCCATTGTATTATAGATTACAGTTGGTTTCCATATATACTTACCTGAATCAACGTTTCGGTGTTGGTTCATACAAAACCGGTTCATTCTTTTTTCTTATTTCGCAAACCATTGGAGCATCGTTCCGGATGTATTTGGTTGCCGGTGTTTTACAGATTGCTTTTTTCGATGCTGTTGGAATTCCTTTCTGGGCAACGGTTTTGTTTACTATCCTGATGATCTGGATTTACACTTATCGCGCCGGGATTAAAACTGTAGTTTGGACCGATTCGCTGCAAACCATATTCATTCTGGCTTCAGTAGTGCTGACTATTATCGTTATTTCCTCCCAGCTTGATATGAGTCTGGGAAAGATGGTAAAGGCAATTGACGAACATCCGTACAGCAAAATGTTTGATTGGGATTGGCGCTCGAAAACAAACTTTTTTAAACAGTTTCTGGCAGGCCTGGGTATCGTGATTGTGATGAATGGACTCGATCAGAATATGATGCAAAAGAGTCTGACTTGTAAGAATCAGAAAGATGCGCAGAAAAATATTTACTGGTTTAGTTTTGCCTTCATTTTTGCCAACGTGCTCTTTTTATGTTTGGGTGTTATGCTTTATATTTTCGTTCAGCAAACGGGCATTGAGATACCAGCTAAATCAGACGATTTATTTGCGGTTCTGGCACTGAACCACTTTGGCCTGATTGCCGGCATTTTGTTTTTACTTGGAATAATCTCGGCAGCGTATTCAAGTGCCGATTCGGCCTTAACAGCACTTACCACCTCATTTTGCATTGACTTTCTGAATATGGATACCAAAAAACCGGAAAGTAAACCCACCCGAATGAAAGTGCATATTGCTTTCTCAATCTTGATGTTTTTGGTTATTGTATTGTTTCGTTTTATCAATAATGATAGTGTGGTTACTGCTGTTTTTAAAGTGGCCGGTTACACTTATGGCCCGCTGCTTGGTCTGTTTGCATTCGGAATTCTCACTAAAAGGCAGGTTTACGATCGCTATGTACCGTTTCTAGGATTAATGTCTCCGGTCTTAACATACATTATCAACATCAACTCTGAAGCCTGGTTGGGCGGTTATAAGTTCGGATTCGAATTATTATTGCTGAATGGCCTGATCATGTATACAGGTTTATTTCTTCTAACTAAAAAACAAGTTCCCAAATAATGAAAACAACTCAACGTTACCTCTCTCTGGATGTTCTCCGCGGAATGACTGTCTCGCTTATGATCCTGGTAAATACACCCGGAAGTTGGGCGCACATTTACTCTCCATTGGAACATTCTAAATGGCATGGATGTACTCCAACCGATCTTGTTTTCCCATTTTTTCTTTTTGTAGTTGGTGTTTCCATGTTTTTCTCTTTTTCGAAATACGGCAATACGTTGAATAAAGAATCATTACTGAAAATTGGGAAAAGAACCCTTTTAATTTTCGCCATAGGCTTGTTTCTGAATTCATTTCCTCAATGGACAGCAGATTATTCCAAACTTCGGATACTAGGAGTTCTTCAGCGAATAGCTCTGGCATATGGAATTGGTGCTGTTATTGTTTTAGCGGCAAACCGAAAATATTTACCTTACATTGGTGGAGCAATCCTTTTGTTATACTGGGGTTTACTATATACATTGGGTGGGAACGATCCATTTTCATTGGAAGGCAATGCAACAATTCCTTTCGATTCAGCTGTTCTGGGAGTTACTCATCTGTATAAAGGTTTTGGAATTCCATTCGACCCGGAAGGATTATTCAGCACGATTCCTGCTATTGTAACGGTTATAATTGGCTATTTAGTTGGTTCCATTGTTAAGGATACCGAAAAGAAACAAGTCCCCCAAAAGCTTATACTATTTGGCACTATAGCTATAGTCGCCGGATTAATCTGGAGTTTAGGTTTTCCAATTAATAAACCACTTTGGACCAGCTCATATGTGCTTTATTCTGCTGGCTGGGCCTGTCTTGTTCTGGCATTGCTTATCTGGGTTATCGACCTTAAAGGCTTTTCGAAATGGACGTCTTTCTTTGTTGTTTTCGGTATGAATCCATTGTTCATTTTTGCACTTTCAGGACTTTGGGCTAAAACAATGGGGCGTCTGGTTAAAATTACGGTATCCGATGGATCAGCACTTAGTGGCTCCGGATGGCTCTATACGAAAGTTTTTGAGCCTTTGTCCGGAGATATTAATGGTTCATTGCTTTTTGCAATCTCGCATGTTGTTGTTTTTTGGTTGATTGGCTACGTGCTGTACAAAAAGAAAATCTTTATAAAGGTTTAATTCATTCAAATCGGTCGGATTTATTTGGCTGTTGGGCAATAAAATGATAAAAACATGAATGTAAAAGGGAATCGAAGAAATCAAAATTCGTTTAATTTAATATCGGGATTGATAAATCGGATCAATTTTCGAATGCTCATTTTGATTGTGCTTTTGGGAACATTGCTTGGCAGTTGCCTCACGCTTTCTGAGCGCCTGCAGAAAAAAGCCAATGAAGCATCTGTGAAGTTCTCAGCTGAAGCCTCGTCTGGCACAGATTATAAATTCAGGGTCGACACCATTGTTGTTAATCCTGGTGTAAAAACGCTGAAGCTTGAAATGAAACCTGAATTTACTTACATTCCTTTCAGGCCTGAAAATACAAACCGTTATTACAATTGGTATTCAGATTTACTGGGGCGGAAATTCAGGAATTATTCAGTCACCATTGAATCGATGGGCAAAGAAATTTCTGAACTAATACCTAATTATTACCGCGGGAATGAAATGAAAATTGATTCATCCAGATTGTTGAACCCGGTAAAATCAATCATTCCGATAGTGAGAAATGTGTCCGGCAAATTTATTCCTCAAAATGGTTTGTACAACCGGAATATTGCGTTGTGGCATAGTCATGGCTGGTTTTATGAATATAAATTGGATCGTTGGGAATGGCAGCGTGCCAGGGTTTTCCTGACAGTTGAAGACATTTGGACGATGAGCTTTGTGGTTCCATATATTGTTCCAATGCTCGAAAATGCCGGAGCCAATACATTTCTTCCACGCGAACGCGACATTCAGAAGAACGAAATAATTGTTGACGCGGATGGTTCGACAAAAGGATCGGTTTACCAGGAAACTGGCGAAAGTTTCCAAAATGGAAATGAAGCCGGTTTTGGTCTGAAAGAGCCGTTTTTATTCGAAGGCGAAAATCCTTTTCAAATGGGTAAAAGCCAAAAGATGCAGGCGAAAAATGAAGCAGATTCTAAAATTCAATATATTCCTGAAATTCCGGAGACTGGAGAATACGCGGTGTATGTTTCGTATGCTTCGAATGACGAAAATGTGACCGACGCTCATTATACCGTTTTACATTCAGGTGGTAAAACCGAATTTTTGGTGAATCAAACGATGGGTGGCGGAACCTGGATTTACCTGGGAACTTTCAGGTTTGAGAAGGACAATAATCCGGATCAGGCGAAGGTTGTACTCACAAATAAATCTGATGAATCAGGCAAATGGGTTTCTGCCGATGCTGTTCGTTTTGGCGGAGGAATGGGCAATATGGTTCGCGGATTGGTAGATGATATGGATAAACTGGAAGCTCTCCGGAACGAAAAAGGTTTTGCAATTGATTCTTCAGCATGGCTTCCTTTTATAAGTAAAAAGCCCAGATATCAGGAAGGTGCACGTTATTATCTGCAATACGCCGGAATGCCGGACTCACTGGTTTATCTGCTGAATAAAACCACAACAGAAGATTCGGTGTATGGCAAACGACAAATAGGGAAAAATGATTATAAAGATGATTACCAAAGTCGCGGTGAGTGGGTTGATTACCTGATGGGTGCGCCAAACGGACCTTCGGGAAATCCGAAGGCGAAAGGTTTGGGAATTCCGGTTGATCTGACCATGGCTTTTCATACCGATGCCGGAACAACTCCGGATAGTTCGATAATTGGAAGTCTGATGATTTATGATACAACCTACGGAACTGATACCTTCCCCAATGGACAATCGAGGTGGGTTAGCCGCGATTTGGCTGATATTGTGCAAACACAGGTTGTTGCCGATATCCAAAAGCTATATGAGCCTGAATGGACACGCCGAGGAATGTGGAACAAGCAGTATTCGGAAGCTGCCCGTCCTAAAACTCCAACCATATTGTCCGAATTGCTTTCGCACCAGAATTTTGCCGATATGATGCAGGCCAATGACCCTCGCTTTAAGTTCGATGTTAGCCGGGCTTTTTACAAGGGTATCCTTAAGTTTTTGGCTTTTCAGAATAATGAGTCATATGTGGTACAACCTTTACCGGTTGATCATTTTCAAATGTTAATGGAAGAGAAAAATGTAAGATTAAGCTGGAAGCCTGTGCTGGATGAACTTGAACCCACCGCTGTTCCCCAAAAATATAAAGTATACACCAGGATTGAGAATGGAGGTTTTGATAATGGTGTTGAAGTGAATGAGCCAACTTTCCTGATCAGTGATTTAAATGCGGGGGTTATTTATAGTTTCCGAATTACTGCGCTAAATGATGGAGGTGAAAGTTTTCCGTCGGAAATACTGGCTTGCAGTTTGCCCATTAACGATAAAAAACCAATACTGATTGTTAATGCGTTCGACCGGATCTGCGGTCCGAAAGCGTTTGATAATGGCAAACAGGCCGGCTTCCTAACTTTCGAAGATGAGGGCGTGGCCTATAAAAACGATTTGGCTTTTATTGGCGATCAGTACGATTTTAATCGCAAATCGCTCTGGAAAGACGACGATGATTCCGGTTTCGGGTCTTGTTCTGCTGATCATGAGTCGGATGTTGTTCAGGGAAATACATTTGATTATCCGGCGGTTCACGGACTGGCTTTCAGGAATAATGGATTTGGGTTTATCTCGATGAGCGACGAGTCTTTTGGAGAAAAAAACTGGGATAAAAATGCCTTTTCAGCGGTTGATATCATTTTTGGTGAGGAAAAAACAACCTCTAGACTGTACGGATTTAAGAAGCGGGATTTTACTCTCTTTACTCCGGAAATGAGAGACGCAATTACCCTTTATACTTCAGCAAAAGATGCAAAATTGTTTGTTTCAGGAGCGAATGTTGGAACAGACCTCAATTTATGCGGAGATACACTGGCCCGTCATTTTGCAGCCGAAGTTCTCCATTACCGGTTTATGACCGATCATGCAAGTAAAAGTGGTTGCATTTTCCCTGTTAATGCGGTAAGAGCCGATTTTTCTTCTGAAGTACATTTTGTGCAGGAATATCATCCGTCAATTTATAAAGTTGAATCGCCCGATGCCATTGAGCCAAAAGGCGAGAATTCGAAGGTTTTATTTCGTTACAAAGGAGATAATAAAAGTTCTGTTGTTGGATATAATGGAAATTATCAAACCATTGTAATGGGATTTCCGTTTGAAACCATCGGTATTGAACAGGAGCGAGATGCATTTGTAGGTGAAATTTTGAAATATTGGGGATTGAAGTAAACAAATCAAAAGAATTAGAATGAAAAATATTACGTGTTTTATTCCATGCGGATCGGTCGAGGAAACGCTGCAAACGGTTCGTGAATTACAGAAATCGGAAAGAGTTGCCAGAATTGTTGTGGTTAAAGATCAGGAACAAACCTGTTTTATAGAAGGTGTAGAAATGTTAGTTTCTGAACCTTTGACAAACGGAAAAACAATCCGACGTATAGCTATGCTGGCTAATACGCGATATACGATGATTTATACCCGTCAAAGCTCATTAAAGCTTGGACAATTGGCACTCGAACGTTTTTCGCAGATAGCCGATGATACTCAAAGTGGTATGGTTTATTCGAATTACCTGGCTGTAAAGAATGGTAAAGTTGAGAATCAGCCGGTTATTGATTGCCAGGAAGGAAGTTTGAGAGACGATTTCAATTTTGGTTCGGTGTTGTTTTACCGTACCGAAATCATGAAAAAAGCTGCTGCCGGCGTTTCCGAAGATTATGCTTTTGCCGGTTTGTACGCTCTAAGGCTGGGTGTTTCGCAGTATGCGGATTTGTTCCGGATACCGGAATTTTTATACACCGAACAGGAATCAGATCTTCGTAAATCAGGCGAAAAGATATTCGATTATGTCGATCCGAAAAATCGTGGAGTACAAATAGAAATGGAGAAAGCCTGCACTCAGCACCTTAAAAATGTTGGAGCTTTTCTCGAACCTGCATTTAAGTCGGTTCAGTTTGATGAACAGGATTTTGAGATGGAAGCTTCTGTAATTATTCCAGTCAAAAATCGTGTAAAAACCATTGAAGATGCTATTAAATCGGTATTGTCTCAAAAAGCAAACTTCAAATTTAACCTGATTATTGCTGACAATTTTTCGACTGACGGAACAACAGAACTGATTCAGAAATATGCTTCAATCGATGATCGTTTGGTGCATATTATTCCTGACCGGACTGATCTTGGAATCGGTGGTTGCTGGAATTTGGCTGCGAGTCATCCAGAATGCGGAAAGTTTGCCATTCAGCTTGATAGTGATGATATGTACAAGGATGATACTACGATTCAGCAAGTGGTTGATGCATTTTATGAACAAAACTGTGCGATGGTAGTTGGTACGTATCAAATGGTCAATTTTGCATTGGAAGAAATTCCGCCCGGAATTATCGACCACAAAGAATGGACTCCCGAAAATGGCCGCAACAATGCGCTGCGGATAAATGGATTAGGTGCGCCACGAGCATTCTATACGCCTGTGCTACGTCGGATTCCTGTTCCAAACGTAAATTACGGTGAAGATTATGCACTCGGATTGGCTATTTCGCGTCAATACCAGATAGGGCGTATTTACAATCCGATTTATCTGTGTCGTCGTTGGGACGAAAATTCGGATGCCGCATTGAGTATTGATGTGATGAATGCCCACAATTTGTATAAAGACCGGATTCGCACCATCGAATTGAAGGCACGAAAAAGAAAATAAAAGGAAATAACTAAGCACCAGACAGGTTTTAAATTCTTTCAGGTGTGAATTATAAAAATGGTATATGGCACAATTGCTCGAATTAATAGCTCAAACAAATAAATCTGCATACGAGATTCTGTGTGAATTTACCGAATCACAAAAACTAACATGGCCTTTGGCAGCAGCCAATTTTTATGGGTTGGAAAAAGTCGAGGAAAAAAGTTTTCAATTTGATGGATTTCAGATTCGGGTTCAATTTAATCCGGAACGCATGCGTTCGTCGGTGGCCAATGTAGATAAGGAATCGATTGCCGCACGGAAATGTTTTTTGTGCAGCGAAAATCGTCCTCCGGAACAGAATGCAATTCCTTTTGGCGATCAGTTCCTGATTTTAGTAAATCCGTTCCCAATTTTTAAAAATCATTTTACCATTTCATCCAATACACACGTCGACCAGCGTTTTATTGGAAGTGTTCGCAGTTTGCTCGAATTGGCAAAAGCTATGGAGTCATTTACTGTGTTTTATAATGGTCCCGAATGTGGCGCTTCGGCACCCGATCATTTGCATTTTCAGGCAGGAGAGAGCGATTTTATGCCGATCAGCAATGATTACCATAGATTGAAAGAAGCTACCGCACGAAAGCTTTATTCAGGCGAAAAAACTCAGGTATGGGCATTCGATAATTACCTCCGGAAAATGATTTCGGTTGAAACTGACTCGTTGGAAGAAGCACTCAGAGTGATAACTGTTTATTACAAACAATTTGCTGCCATGCAGCCAGATAAAGCAGAACCAATGATGAATGCTTTATGTTCCTATAGTGATGGAAAATGGACAATTCACCTGTTCCCACGGAAAGCACACAGGCCATGGCAGTTTTTTGCTGAAGATAAGAAACAGATATTAATTAGTCCCGGATCGGTTGATTTCGGTGGCGTTTTTATTACTCCCCGGAGAGAAGATTTTGATAAGATAACACGTGATGATGTGGCTGATATTTTAGCACAGGTATGTGTGGATCAGGATGTGTTTATGGAATTAACCAATCAAATAATGGCCGATTTAAAGGGCTTTTAAAAAGTATGTCATGCAAACAGGAAGTGTCAGATTAAAATTCATGTTTAAGAAAATATCACGCATTACCGCAATTTTCCTGATCGTTTCAGGAATAAATATTACTGCAAAAGCTCAGATCAATCTGGATAAATTAATTTATCACCCCTGGGTCGATTCGGTTTTCAATTCCTTGTCGCCACAGCAACGAATTGGTCAGTTAGTATGGGTTGACTTGAGTGGGAATAAAACGCGTCTAAAAAAGGTTGATGGACTGGTGAAAGACTATGGAGTTGGTGGAATAATCTATTTTCAAACTGAACCCGATTCGATTGTGAAAATGACTAATTATTATCAGTCGCTGGCCAGAACTCCGCTTTTAGTTGCCATGGATGCCGAATGGGGCGTGGCGATGCGGTTACCCGGAGTAATTGCTTTTCCTTACAACATGATGATGGGCGCTTCTCAGGATCCTGAACTGATCAGGCAAACTGCCGCAGAAATGGCGCAACAGATGAAGCGATTGGGAATACATGTTTCTTTAGGGCCTGACTGCGATGTCAATATCCAATCCATGAATCCGATCATCGGCATGCGTTCGTTCGGGCAAAATGCTCAGCAGGTTGCAGCAAATAGTCTGGCTTATATGCAGGGACTTCAGGAAAATGGCATCATAGCCGTTGCCAAACATTATCCCGGACATGGCGATACACAATCAGACTCTCATTTGACGCTTCCTCAATTACCATACAGCCGGGCCCGACTTGATTCCGTAGAATTTGTTCCTTTCAGAAAACTCTCTGAAGCCGGTATCGGAGGTATCATGACAGCTCACCTGAATGTTCCGCAGTTGGATCCGGAAAAAGGAATCCCTTCAAGTTTATCGTCGGCAATTGTGGAAGATATTCTGCGGAAAGAATGGAATTACAAAGGTCTGATTATTACCGATGCTATGAATATGGCCGGAGCAAAGACTTTTGGAAAGCCGGGTGAAATTGATGTAAAAGCGTTGAAAGCCGGAAACGATGTGATTGAATTCCCGACTGATGCGGTGATTACGATAAAAGCCATAGAAAAGGCTATTCAGGATAAAGTACTTAGTTGGGAAGAAATTAATCTGAAATGCCGACGGGTTCTTGCGTCTAAATATTGGGCGGGTTTAAATAAAAAACAAACAATCAAAGCCGGAAATCTGAGTTCTGAACTGAATTCTCCTGAAGCTGAATTGTTGAAAACAAAAATGATAGAAGGTTCATTGACTTTGCTTGAAAATCATAACAATCTGATTCCGCTCGATCGTCTGGATACCCTTAAAATTGCCGCAGTTTCAGTTGGCGATAATTCGACAACAGTCTTTCAGGAAATGCTGGCAAACTATACAAAAGTTGATTTTTACAATCTTCCGGATAAATTTACTGAAATTGATGTTGCTGATTTGAAGAAAAAACTGGTGCCATACAACCTTATAATTGCAGGAATTCATTCGCTTTACGAAAGTAAAGCGCGCAAATCGATGCAGGTTGGCGTGTTGCAAAAAGAAGTGGCCTCGCATCCTTATGGGGTAACGCCTGAATTACAATCACTCGTCGAATACCTGGGAACCGATAAAAAATCAATTTTGGTTTATTTCTCCAGCCCTTATGCATTAGGCGAATTGAAAGAATTGAACAGGCCTGAAGGTTTAATTTTGGCTTTTCAAAACGATACATTAGTCGAATCATTGGCTGCCCAGCAAATATTTGGAGGTATTGCATCAAAAGGAAAACTTCCGGTAGATATTGGTAGTTTGTACAGAGCCGGAGATGGAATAAACATTGAAAAACAAGTTCGGTTAAAATATACCATTCCTGAAGATGCCGGAATTGCTTCTGCATCCATTAATTTCGATATCGATTCGATTGTGAATAATGCGTTGGACAAGCGTGCCTTCCCGGGCTGCAATGTTTTGGTGGCAAAAGATGGAAAAGTGATTTTCCATAAAGCTTATGGTTTTCATACATTCGATCATCAAATTCCGGAGCAAAAAAATGACATTTACGATTTGGCTTCGGTAACCAAGGTTAGTGGTGGCCTGCCTGGTATTCTGAAGTTGTATGACGAAGGCAAAATTGATCCGGACAAACCGGTAGCCGATTATCTTCCGGAATGGAAAAAGCGGTTGTTTCACCGATCAGATAAGTCTGATATAACTGTACGCGAATTGTATGCTCATCAGTCGGGACTTGTTCCGTTTATTGGATTTTGGAAAGAGACGCTCAAAGACGGAAAACCTTCGCCTAAATGGTATTCGACTAAACCCGATGAAAAACATACGTTGCTTGTGGCTCGGGGAATGTACCTCAATAATCGTTTTCTGAAAAAAGTAAACCGTGATATCAGGAAAACACCGCTAAAAACACGTGGTAAATATGTGTACAGCGATTTGCCCCTTGTAATAACCCCACAGATTGTTCAAAATATTTCAGGAACTGATTTTCGTAAATATCTGGATGATAATTTTTACCGGCCGTTGGGTGCCAGTGAGTTAACTTATCTTCCGCTGGATAAATTTCCTTTGAGCCGGATTGTTCCGACCGAAAATGATGATTATTACCGAAATCAGCAATTGCAGGGAACGGTTCACGACGAATCGTCTGCTGTACTTGGCGGAATTTCCGGTAATGCGGGTTTGTTTGCATCGGCCAACGATTTGGCTAAACTGATGCAGATGTATCTCCAAATGGGCACCTACGGCGGCAAAGAATACGTTAGTGAAGCGACTATGAAGGAATTTACCCGGCCGCAATTTCCTCAGGATAATAACCGCAGAGGTCTTATTTTCGACAAGCCACTCCTGAATAACGATTCGGTTAAACCCGAAGATGCTTATCCAACTCAGGCTGCAAGTGCTCAGAGTTTTGGACATTCGGGCTATACCGGCATTTTTGTGTGGATGGATCCGGCATGTAATCTGGTTTATATTTTCCTTTCGAATCGCGTTTGCCCTACGCGCGACAACAATCTGATCAGTGAATTGAATGTGCGAACCGATATCTTGAGTGCAATTTACCGTAACATTTATCAGAAAAAATAAGTTTTAATAACAGGCAAACTCACTCCCGGTTAAAACGAATTAAAATCATTAGCCATGAAACGAATATTTTCTTTACTTCTGGTGTTTTCAATCTGCTTCACTGCATTTACGGCCTGCGCGCGACAGACAAAAGTTAAAAGTTCAAGTTCGGAAAAAACGGTTGCTGTTGAACCGACTATAAAAACCGGTGCTGAACAAATTGAAAAATACATATCGATATTGCAGGGTAAACGGATTGCAATTGTTGCCAACCAAACATCGGTGATCGGAAAGACTTCGCTTGTCGACAGTTTAAAAACGCTTGGAATAAACATCGTTAAAATTTTTGGGCCTGAACATGGATTTCGTGGAACCGCCAGTGCTGGCGCCGAGGTAGCTGATAGTATTGATACAAAAACCGGAATCTCTGAAATTTCGTTGTACGGAAAAAAAAGTAAACCTTCGAAAGATGATCTGAAGAATGTTGATTTGGTGATTTTTGACATTCAGGATGTTGGAGCACGGTTTTATACTTACATCAATCTTTTGGCAAAAGTAATGGAGTCATGCGCCGAAAACAATAAAGAATTGCTTATTCTGGACCGGCCAAATCCAAATGGTTATAGCGTTGATGGGCCAATTCTGGATATGAAACTGAAATCGGGTATTGGCATGTTTCCTATTCCGATCACTCACGGAATGACCATTGGTGAGCTTGCTGGAATGTACAATGGCGAAGGCTGGTTGGCTAATCGGATTAAATGCAAAATCACAGTAATTCCGGTAGCTAATTATGCGCATGATATGGAATATGTATTACCAGTTGCTCCATCACCCAATCTGAATACACAACAATCCATTCTTTTATATCCATCACTTTGTTTGTTCGAAGGTACAATCATCAGCCAGGGCCGTGGAACACATTTCCCTTTTACAGTGCTTGGTAATCCCGATTTGAAAGGTAAATTCACATTCTCATTTACTCCTGAAAGTATTAAAGGGATGAGCGAAACTCCGCTCCATCAGAATAAAATATGCTACGGACTTGATTTTAGAAGTCTTGATACCAGTGAATTACGAATGTCAGGACGTGTTAACCTGCAATGGTTAATTGAAATGTATCAGGCTTATCCATTCAAAGATAAATTCTTCGATTATAAACAAAGCAACCAAATGGGCAACTTCGATAAACTTGCAGGAGTGGTCTCTCTAAGAGAACAAATTATTTCCGGTAAATCTGAAAAAGAGATTCGAGACTCCTGGGAGCCCGGCTTATCTAATTTTAAAATACTACGCGAAAAATACTTGTTATACAAGTAAAATCTGAAATGACCTATTGAGTAATATATAAGAAAAATATCAACATTTCTATCGAGTTTAAGGGGGGGGAGATAGATGGTGATGCTTTTCTTGAGTGTAATATTAAAAAATTGGTATTATATGTTACAAAAACCTAAATTTCTTAAAATATATTTATACTTTAGTCCCAATGTTTTTTGTTAAAGAATAGATCTCTGCTGATGCGTGTGTTTGATAAGATCTTTTAATTGATATGCTCTTTTTTGTTAGTCATAACAAGCATTATTCTTTTGTATAGTGAAAACAATCTGTTTATATATATCTATTTCAAAATGTAAAATTTAACCTGTGTGTGTTATGAAAAAAACGGTAGCATTAATTTTTATTTTGTGCCTGATCGTACAGATAACGATGGCGCAAAATCGGTCGGTGTCGGGTATTGTCCGTGACAGGTCAACCAATGAACCGATCCCTGGGGCAACAGTTCTTGAAAAAGGTACAACAAACGGAACCGTTACAAGTATTGATGGTGAGTTCAAACTGTCAGTTAAAAGTGGTTCGGTTTTGTTATTCACCTTTATTGGAATGAAGCCTGTCGAAGTCAAGGTGGGTGATTCCTCTGTGATTGAGGTAGCTCTTGAATCATCAACAGAACAGGTTGATGAGGTTGTTATTACGGCTATGGGAATTAAAAAGGAGAAAAAGGCACTTGGGTATTCTGTTCAGGATATTAAAAGTGAAGAAATCCTGAAGAACAAGAGTTCGAATGTGATTAACTCTTTAAGTGGTAAAATTGCCGGAGTAAATGTCACACAAAGTGGTGGATCAGCTGGTGCAGGAGCGCAGATCATCATTCGCGGAGGTACTTCGCTCGAAAGAGACAATCAGCCGCTTTTTGTTGTAGATGGTGTAATTTATGACAACTCTACCCCGATTGGAGGTAACAGTGGTTTTGACGGACAAACAAGAAACTCAACCACTTTTAGTAATCGTATTATGGATATAAATCCTGAAGACATTGAAAATATGTCTATCCTGAAAGGTCCAGCTGCTACGGCACTTTACGGTTCACGTGCTGCTGCCGGTGTTATTCTTATCACGACTAAAAAAGGACAGGAAGGAGACTTAAAGGTAAGCTTTAGCTCCAAATTCTCGGCAAATTGGATTAACCGGTATCCTGAACAGCAAAACACCTATAAAAGAGGTTTTTATAATTCTGCAGGTGTATTCAGTGATTATACAACCCAGTCGTGGGGCGATAAATTTGGTGCAAACGAAACTGTTTACAACAATATTGAAAACTTTTTCGAAAATGGATCAATTTGGGATAATAGTGTGAATGTTTCCGGCGGAAGTAAAACCGGTTCATTTTTTCTTTCTGCATCACGCTACGATCAGCAAGGTATTGTTCCGGCAACCGGATTCAATAAATCAACTTTCCGTTTTAACGGAGATCAAAAATTTGGAAGACTTACTGTCGGCGCCAATGTTGCTTATTCAAGTGCAAGTACCGATAAGACTTTAACAAGTTCAGGTCTTTATAATTCCGGAGGAAACGGAGCGATGACCGCCGTTTATGGCTGGTCTCCTGGCGATGATATGACAAAATACCTCAATGAAGATGGTTCCAAATACCGTATGTTCGAGGGACTTCAGCCGTTATCAAGCGATGTTGAAAATCCATATTGGATCATTAATAAGAATAAGCTTGGAGACAAAACCAACCGTTTAACAGGAACAACATATGCGAATATGGAGGTTGCTAAATGGTTTAATATTAGTTACCGGCTTGGTTATGATACCTATGCAAAGAATGACCATACATTTATAGCTCCCGGAGGCGCCGTTATTGAAACTTATCAAAATGGCCGCTTGTCTGAAAGTGATCTTACGTATGAGTACCTTTCTTCTAATCTGATGTTAACCTTTAATAAAAAAATTGGTGACTGGGATTTCAACCTTTTAGTTGGTCAATCGGTTGAAGACACGAAGTCTACAACCCAAAGAAGAACCGGGTATAACTTTATTACTGAAGGAATATACAGCTTCGAAAATATCGGAAACGCAGATAAATTTTTACAATCACTTCATTCGCAGAAAAGGCTGATGGGCGTTTTTGGCGAGTTTCGTACTGCATATAAAAACATTGCTTACCTTACAGTTACCGGTCGTAATGACTGGACTTCTACACTTCCGGAAGCAAACAACTCCTATTTTTATCCGTCAGTAAGCGGTAGTTTTGTATTTACTGAGCTGTTGCCGCAAAACGATGTATTATCTTTTGGTAAGTTGCGTGCTTCATGGGCAAGAGTTGGTAAAGATACAGATCCATATGCAACCTCAACTTCATTGTGGTCGCCAAGAGTGTTTTTGGGTGGCGTAGGTGTAGGAAACAGTTGGACACGAGGAAATCCATACCTAAAACCTGAAAGAACAGAGTCAGTAGAGCTTGGTCTTGAGATGCGTTTCTTTAAAGGCAGATTTGGGGTTGACTATACCTATTACACAAACAATAGTTCTGATCAGATCGTTACCCCACGTTTAAGCCAGACAACAGGTTACATCTTATTGTCGACTAACGTTGGTAATGTCCTGAATAAGGGTATGGAAGTTTCTTTCAATGTTATACCTGTTAAAACAAAAAATCTGACATGGGATATGTCGTTGAACTTGTCAGGAAACAGAGGCAGTGTAGAAAATCTTCTTACCGGACAAGATGTTTTGTATGTTACCGATGTTCAGGTTGGTAACGCGAAAGCGGCATCATTTAACGATGGAAAATTCATGGGGATTTCCGGATCGCAATGGAGCAGAGATGATAACGGAAATGTGATACTTGACTGGAATACTGGTATGCCGACAAGTAACAATTCGACTACTAATTATTTGGGAAACAGGGAACCTACATTCTCTGGCGGACTTAATAATAACCTGAAATGGAAGAATTGGAATTTCTCTTGTTTACTTGATATTCGCGTTGGAGGAGACATATTCAATGGAACTGACTATTATATGACTCAGGCCGGTACAAGCAAAAGATCATTGGATCGTGAATCATTAACAATTGCAGGTGTTTCGAAGAATCCAACTTCAGGAGAGTTCGAGTCTAAAACGTTTACTTATCAGGCAGGACAGAGTTACGACATTACGACATCTACAGGTGCAATTCAACGCAGATATGGAAATGATATTATCAAGGAATATTGGGCAACTTATTTCCCTCTTGAAACGTCAAACTACATAACCAAGACAAACTGGCTTCGTTTACGTTCTGTTTCTTTAACTTATAATATGCCTCGGAGCATTATTGCCCGTCAGAATGTTATGAAGGATATGTCGATAACGATGTCGGGTACTAATTTGTGGCTGTTGACCAACTATAAAGGAATGGATCCTGAAACAAGTGTTGCCGGATCCGGAGTTGTTGGTTCCAGTTCTTCAGGCATTGACTACTGTGGTGTTCCTGCAACTGCAGGTTTCTCCGTTGGTCTTAATGTTACATTCTAGTTTTAATTATAAAGAATATTATTATGAAAAAAATATCATATTTTAGTTTAATCATAATATTGGCATTAAGCTTAAATTCCTGCAGTAAATGGCTTGATGTGAATGTTAATCCCGATTCGCCGACTAACGTAGTGGCTTCTGTATCCTCAAGACTTCCATGGATTCAGCATCATTACAACTATGGATATGGTGCTGCAAGTACCAGAGCCGCATTAATAACCGGCCAGATTACCTCAAGAACCTTTACGGGTACAAATGGTACACTTCCTGCCTGGAATCCGGTAACTTCAGCAACAACAACACCTTATCAGCACTGGTTTGTTGGAGCAGCATCCAATCTTGGAGATCTTATGACCAAAGCAGAGGCTGAAGAGGCATGGCATTATTTAGGTGCTGCTTATACCATGCGTGCTATGGGATTTATGCTCATGGCTGACTGGTATGGTGAAATGCCATATGATGAAGCATTGTCGTCAAGTTTATCTCCTGAATATGCTGACGGAAAAACAATTTTTGAGGGTTGTTTGGCTGATCTGGATAAGGCTCTGGAATATTTTCAGATGTCGCAACCAGCAACAGCCACCGCACTTTCTGAAGGAGATAACTGGAATGGTGGAGATGTTCAGAAGTGGACAAAGCTTGTTTATGGATTAAAAGCCAGGTGGTTGAATAATCTCTCGAAAAAATCGTCATATAATCCAACTGCGATTTTGGATGCCATATCCAAAGGACCTCAAAGCAATTTGGAGGGAACAGTTGTTCAAAATGTTAATGACCCAGCCGATAAAACTGGAGATATACTTGTTGGCGACCCCCTTAAAACTTCATTTATTTTTAATACAGCTGCATGGAGTGATTGGGCTCGTTTTACAAAATGGTATGCTGACTTACTGGAGAATACATTTACAGGAGGATCCGGAGTTATGGATCCAAGAACAGATAAAATGCTTCCTTCAGCTCAACATTGGGTGAATGTAACAGATCCTGTAACAGGTGCAAATAATCTTACATCCAAGTTTATCCTGACTAAGGGTGTGGATGCTATAAATAGCGATATCCGGCTTAACAAAGGCCCAATGATCAGCAATTATAGCAGCACGACAAAAAAATGGACAGTCACAACAACTGATCCTAACAGGAAGGGTGATACCATTTATGTGAATATCAGAGCTCTTTGTGGTATGACTGGTGCAACAACTAGTGAAAGCACTTATTCGTCAACAGATGGAACTATTCTTTCAACAGGTTCGTTTTATACCAGACCAGAGTCTCCAACAGATGTTATTACTTACCATGAAATGTGCTTTATTAAAGCCGAAGTGCTATTTAGGCAAGGGGATAAAAATGGAGCTCTTATAGCTTATAAAGAGGGAATTCGTGCCCATATGCTTTTGATGAATCTCAAGCTTAATGAATATAGCGGAACTATAAATCCGGGGAAACAGCCGATGAGTGTCGATGACATTAATAACTTCCTCGAAAGTGCCGCTGTAGCACAAACTGCAAATGACCTTACAATGGCTAAGATTATGCAGCAAAAATTTATTGCCTTGTCGTTTACTCAGCAAAACTGGAACGATATGCGACGGTTTAATTTTTCTGCCGGTAATGTTGGTAGCTTTGGTGTTGTATATACTGATTTCGACAGACCAATGGAGTTTAGTGCTGAATCAGCAACAAAATTCCCCGGAGCAAGCAAGACTGACGATAGTTACTGGTTCAGAAGAATGGGCCAATGTTCACACGAAATAAACTACAATTCAACCAATATGAAAGCTTCAAATCCAAAAGCGTTTGATCTGGATATTTGGTCAGTCCCGGTTTGGTGGGATACTGCAGAGTAGTTATTTGTGAGAATGCTTTATTTTTAATTTAGGGCAGAAGTTCGTAAATACGTGCAACAAAAGTGCCGGAGTAAAAATATTTAAGGTTTAACTATTTTATCTTAGTGCCTGAAAATAATGATGAACTTCAAAATTTTTGAAACATGTATTTATGAACTTTTCTGTTTTGAACAATAATTTCAATATTTAAATTATTGTTCAGTAAGTGTACGGTTGTTATAAGTTTAAAGGAAAAATAATCATGAAACGATTTCAGAAAACAGCGCTCATTTTATTCCTTCAGTCAGTTTTTTTTCTGTCTTGTTTTGGAATAGAAAAAACTGGAAGTTTCGATCAGGTAATTAATTCGATTAAATCCAGGTTTGCTCCGGATCAGAGAACTGCATTATTTGATATTCACTCAGATCAGGAATCAGGGAAGTTGGTCTTGAAAGGCAAAACAACGGTGAATGAGGCTTATTTGGCTTTAATTGATTCGTTAACAAAGCAAAATGTTCAGTTTGTCGATTCCATCGAAGTATTACCCAATGCCACGTTGGGTGATAAAATCTGGGGATTGGCAACACTCTCTGCTTCCATCATGCGCTCGGATCCTGATCATGCAGCAGAAATGCTTTCACAGGCCCTCATGGGTACTCCGCTGAAAGTACTGGAATATGAAGATGGATGGTATCGTGTTCAGACACCGGATTATTACATTGGATGGATGGAAGGTAGCGGTATTGAACGGTTTACTCAAACCGAAATTGACGATTGGAAAAAATCGCAACGATATGTATATAACCTGATCAACGGAAATGCATTCGATTCTCCTGAACGCAAAAGTATGGTGGTTACTGATTTGGTTCTGGGCGATTTGTTTGAAGTTACAGCCGAAACGAAAGGTTATCTTAAAATAAAGATACCTGATGGCAGAACCGGGTATGTGAAAAAAACTGATTGTTTGTCGTGGAATGACTGGATCACCCAAAAACCGGATGTTCAGACGATAATTTCAGTAGCCAGACAAATGCTTGGTTTACCTTATATGTGGGGTGGTACTTCGAGCAAAGCAGTTGATTGTTCAGGTTTAACCAAAACATCGTATTTTTCCCAGGGTATTATTCTTGCCCGTGATGCATCGCAGCAGGCTCGTTACGGACAGCATCCTGATTTCAATAATATGGATAGTTTGGAGGCTGGTGATTTGCTCTTTTTTGGGCGTAGCGCGCAAAGAATCACTCATGTTGGATTATATATGGGGAATGGTAAATACATTCATGCTTCCGGATTAGTCCGCATAAATAGCATCGATCCCAAAGATCCTGCATTTAATATTTCTGAGCGTAAAAATATAGTGGCATCCAGTCGAATCCTGAATTCTTTAAATACTGAAGGAATCGTTTTGGTAAAAGATCATCCGTGGTATTCATTTCAAAAATAGTCAGTAATACTAAATTCAATTAAAACTATGGAATTTAACCGTCGCAATTTTATACGAACCACCGGACTGACAGCTCTTGCCGGAGTCAGCGGAATAGAAACACTCTTTGCATCCATGAAAAAGGGAACTACAAAAAAAACAGGAAAAGGATTGGTATTAAGTTTTTTACCATACGATTTACAATTGCGGCACACGTTTACAATTGCCAACAGTTCGCGCAATAGTACACCAGATATGCTGACTAGTATTGAATTTGACGGCATCACCGGATATGGCGAAGCATCTATGCCTCCATACCTTGGAGAAAGTGTTGAAACTGCAACAAAATTTCTTTCAGTTCTGAATTTGAGTCAGTTTAACGATCCATTTCAGATGGATGACATCCTTTCATATGTTGACTCGGTAATGCCCGGCAATTGTGCAGCTAAGGCTGCTTTAGATATCGCCTTACACGATCTGGTTGGAAAAATAATGGGACAGCCCTGGTATAAAATCTGGGGTTTCGATTCGGCTGATACACCAAATACTTCGTTTACAATTGGGATTGATACTCCTGAAGTTGTAAGGCAGAAAGTGGCCGAAGCAACACCTTATAAAATACTTAAGGTAAAACTTGGACACGAAACAGATAAGGAGATGATTGAAACCATTCGAGCTATGACTCAGGTGCCGCTTTGTGTGGATGTTAACCAAGGATGGACAGACAAAAATAAAGCGCTGGAAATGATTTATTGGTTAAAGGAAAAGGGTGTAGTTTTCGTTGAGCAACCGATGCCAAAAACGGCAATTGACGATATGGCCTGGTTGACCGAAAATAGTCCGTTGCCTACTGTTGCCGACGAGGCGTTGCAACGTCTTCCGGATGTAATGAAAGCTAAAGGTGTTTATTCAGGAATAAACATTAAGCTCATGAAATGTACGGGAATGCGCGAAGCTCATGAAATGCTTACCCTGGCAAAATCGCTTGGGATGAAAGTAATGATTGGTTGTATGACTGAGACTTCATGTGCAGTTTCTGCTGCATCTCAACTTTCACCTAAATGTGATTGGGCCGATTTGGATGGAAACCTGCTGATATCAAACGATCCGTATGACGGAATGAAGGTTGTAGAAGGTAAAGTCACTCTCATTGACCGACCAGGAATAGGAATAAACGCATTAAAATCAGTTTTTTAAAAATCTGATTGTCAAAATATATTGTTATTTTTAGTTTTATTTGAAGCCATGTACTACTAGTCATGGCTTTTTTTCTTAAATCTGATACTTCTGTTTCGCAGGGAGGTTTTAAGTATCAGCAACTGGTGCTTCAGATTTTTCCATGTAATTAAATATGGAAAGAAAGTACAGATATGAAAATTTTAAAACGAAATTTGAATGAAGAATGCTATGAAAAAAATATTATTAAGTATGATTGTACTGATGTCTTATCATTTTTCTGCTGAATCGCAGGAAAATCTGAATTACCAGAAACCATCACCTGAAATTTTGAAGCTTGCTGATTACGAACGTGCTCCCCGGGTGATGATGGACGAGAAGAAAGAATACATGATTTTTATGTATCAAAGCACATACAAATCACTTGAAGATCTTAATCAGGAAGAAATGAAGCTTGGTGGTCTGCGTATAAACCCTGTAACCAATATTTCGAGTTCAATAACTTACCTCAATAACCTGAAAGTTCGAAAAACGTTTGATCAGGATATTATTCAGGTTCAGGGGTTACCCGAAAATCCCAAAATTGCAAATCTGACGTGGTCGCCTGACGAAAAGAAAATAGCATTCACAAATACCACAGCAACAGCAATCGAACTTTGGGTTTTAGATGTAGCAACTGCTTTAGCAACGAAAGTTTCAGGAAAAGCAATTAATGCCAATTTAGGGCGGCCGTTTAGCTGGTTTAAGGATAATCGTAGTTTACTGGTTCGGATTATTCCTGAAAACCGACCGGCATTGATTGATTCAAAGAAAGAACTGCCTCTGGGGCCGGCTATTTCAAACAGCAACGGTTCAAAGTCTCAGAATCGTACCTATCCGGATATGCTGAAAAACAATACGGATGAAGCCAATTTTGAAACTCTGGTCACTTCCGAATTATATAAAATTAATCTGGATGGAAAAGCTGAATTGTTTATGGCTAAAGATATGTACAGCAGCGAAA
Source organism: Prolixibacteraceae bacterium (assembly GCA_041736275.1). Classification (GTDB taxonomy): domain Bacteria; phylum Bacteroidota; class Bacteroidia; order Bacteroidales; family Prolixibacteraceae; genus Aquipluma. The sequence goes on along the minus strand of JBGSUC010000021.1, from coordinate 5,009 downwards.
GCTTTTCTCCTGACGGTAACCTTCTGTTGGTTAATATCATTCTCAAACCATTTTCGTACGTTGTTCCGTTTTACCGGTTTCCATCAAAAAGCATAGTTTATGATTTATCCGGAAAAGAAATAAAGGTAGTTAACGAATTGCCGTTAAACGAGATTATGCCAAAAGGATTTATGGCTGTACGAACCGGTAAACGTAACATGACATGGCGGAACGATAAACCTTCTTCGCTTTATTATGTGGAGGCCCTTGATGAAGGAAATCCGGAAAATAAGGTTGAATTCCGCGACGCCGTTTATCAATGGGATTATCCGTTTACATCCCCTAAATTATTAGTTAAGACAATCGATCGTTTTAATGGTATTACATGGGGAAACGAAACAATTGCTGTTTTGTATGATGAATGGTACGACAACCGGAATACCCGTACATATTTATTTAATCCTTCCGATGCTTCCCGGTTGCCGCAAATTATATCTAACCGAAATTCTCAGGATGTTTATTCTGATCCCGGGCAATTTGAAACCAGAAAGAATAGTTTTGGCCGTGATGTATTATTGCTAGAGAAGAACAATGCCTATTTAATTGGTGAAGGTTTTACGAAGGAAGGACAGTTTCCTTTCATCGATCAGTTCAATCTGAAGACATTGAAATCAAACAGGCTTTATCAATCGGTATATACCGATAAACTTGAAAGAATTCTTGCTATTGAGGATATCTCAAAAGGCGATGTATTGGTTCAGATCCAGTCAAAAACTGAATATCCAAATTATTTTCTTCGGAATCTGAATAAGAAGAATTCAGTTATTCCGTTAACACAGTTCCCAAATCCTTTTGAAAGCATCAGGAGTGTTGACAAAACACAAATTAAATACAAACGAAAAGATGGGGTTGAACTTTCAGGAACCTTGTATTTGCCGGTTGGTTACGATAAAGTGCAAAAGGAAAAACTTCCCTTTTTGATTTGGGCTTATCCAACAGAATATAAGGATAAAAACAGTGCAGGTCAAAGTACTTCTAATCCGAATGAATTTACTTTCCCCTACTATGGATCGTTTGTTTATTGGGTAACAAAAGGTTATGTAGTTCTTGATGATGCAGCTTTCCCGATCATTGGAGAAGGTAAAACCGAACCCAACGATACATTTATAAGTCAGCTGGTTTCCAATGCCGAGGCGGCAATAGATGCAGTTGATTCTTTAGGGTATATCGATCGTAAAAAAGTTGCAGTTGGCGGACATTCGTATGGTGCATTTATGACTGCTAATTTATTGACTTACAGTAATCTGTTCGCGTGTGGAGTTGCCCGAAGCGGGGCTTATAACCGCACCTTGACTCCATTTGGCTTTCAGCGTGAGCAGCGCAATTACTGGGAAGCACCTGATGTTTACAATAAAATGTCGCCTTTTATGAATGCTGAAAAGATGAAAACTCCAATTTTGCTTGTTCATGGCGAAGCAGACAACAATCCGGGAACGTTCACTCTGCAGACTGAACGGTATTTTCAGGCGTTAAAAGGTTTGGGAGCAAATGCACGTATGGTTTTGTTACCCAAAGAAGCGCATAGCTATGTGGCGAAGGAAAACATCCTTCATTTGCTTTGGGAGCAGGATCAGTTTTTTGAGAAGTATTTAAAAAACTAGATAAAAAAGCAGTGGAATTGTTTAAATCATAAAAAAATGCCGTCCCATATTTTTTGAGACGGCATTTTGTATTTCAGATCTGGATTTTTCTAGCGAAATACAACCATTTTACGGGTTATGTTTGACCGCTTTCCGTTATTTTTCTGTACAGCATCCAAACGGTATAAATATACTCCCGGACTTAGGTTTTCTCCGGACAACGCGACTTTTTGTTCTCCTTTTTGAAGTTGAACCTGATCCATAAGTTTCATGATTAGTGCTCCTGATTTGGAAAATATTTTCAGATTTACCAGACTTTCCTCAGGCAGATTAAATCCAATTGTTGTTTTTTGATTAAAAGGGTTTGGAATATTTTGATCCAAACGAATCTGTTGAGTAGTTGATATTAGATTCTGGTTGCCTGTATGGTAATCAGAAAGAAAACTGAATTCCTTTTCAACGCTTGCATCAGAGTTATCGGTTACCTTGATTTTGAATTTCGATGTTCCCAAATAACTTTCTTTGGTCGATAAAGATAGCTGGCCGGTAATTGAATCTAATACCATATTGAGGTTATTGTTTTCACTTGTAAATTCATAGTGGAGCAGGGAAGACTCTTCTTCAATATCCTTTACGAAATCCCATAGCTTAACGAGTGTTGTATCTTGACTTTTTCCATCGAAGGTGAAGTCTTCGCTAATAAACACAGGAATATCATTGACAGATTCAATATTTATTGTCACATCTGTAGTTGTAACCATCGATTGATAAAGAATTGTGAGTTTCAGAGTTTCCTGTCCAAACCAGTTTTCATTAGTCTCGAATTGAGTTGAATTTCCAGATCTTTCTTTGATTCTGATGTCATTCCCATTTTCAAAAACCAAATGAAAAGAAGTGTCGGAAAGGTTTAGATTCTTTTCGAAATAAGCGGATAAATCCATAGTATTTAAGCTAAAAGCTACATCTTCATATTCTGTGATTACCGGAGGGGCACTTGTCAATAAATCGTTGAGATCGTTAATGATTTCAATGTTAAATGAGCAGGTTATATTGTTCCCTTCAGAATCTTTGACCAATAAGCTTATATCTGATGCCCCGTTAATATTTTCATAAACCCGTAATTTCAAAATACTTCCTTCAATATTAATAGTTTCAAAGATATCCGGATTACTCAAAGTTGATATCAGATAAGTTAGTGAAGAAGAAGCTTGTTCCCTATCGCCAAAGAATGTAGCCAGATCCATTTCATAATCCATTTGCCCCTTTTGTATTACTACATCAGGTATTTGACTTATCATATAGGGAATGTCATTGATTTCCTTTAGATTAATTGTCAATGTTTTATAGGTGGAAGAACCTTCCGGATCAGAAACCTGAAGAGTAATTTCTGCTATTCCTGAAGCATGTGGCTCAAAAGTAATGGACAGATCATATTTATTAATAATTAATTCTTTAAATAAATCAGGATTTGTATTGTTTAGCAATATGTAAGCTAGAAACTGAGAACCGGTCTCCTTGTCGAGAAAGTATGGTCTTAAGTCAAGAGTCCGGGTAGGGCTATCTTCATCATAAAATAGAGGTGTGATGTATTTTGCAGTAGGAGTATCATTAACAGGATAAACATTAAAGTCTATCAGGTAGCTGGAAGTGCTGTTCATATTGCCATCATTTACCAAAAACGAAAAGTTCATGTAATTTTCCCCTGATTCATCACTTAAAGGTCTAAACAGGACATTGGAAATTCTATCCACTGAAATTTCATCATTTAGATTGATTTTCTCACTTTCAGTATATTCTTTGTCGTCATTTGCATCAAGAAAGAAGAATCCTTTTCCATTAATGGCGGTAATTATAATTTTTGATAACGGATCATCATTCGCATCCAAATACCCAAAATCACTCAAAAGCATTACATGGATTTCATCTTCATTGAGATCAATAGTAGCGTTTTCTGCTGTTGGTAATGTGTTAAAACTAAAGCTGGATCCTGCTGTTGGAATTTCACTAATTGGGTTGCCTGCTAAATCAGTGGCGGTGTCAAGTGTTACTGAAACTGCAGTTGTTCCGGCAGTAAGAGTGTAATGGTAGGTATAAACTTTTTCAGCGGTTTTATTCATATTAACAGCCGCAAGAGTATTTCCACCTGAAAGGCTGATCTGAGGTAGCAGTCCATCTTTCAATAATTCAGTAAAAGTTGCAGAGAAGGTTATCTCATCTCCTACCTTAAAGATTCCTGATGGAGAATAAGTTACTTCCGCAGAAGGCGCCACTGTATCTTTAATTTTACTGTCGGTTGTTATGTTTCCTGTGTTTCCCGATGCATCAGTCAGAGCGAATTCTAAGGTAAGGAGTCCTTCGTTTAAACTGCTTAAGTCAATGTCTGAAATCTGATCAGTAACTGTTGCAATGGTTCCGGTTCCTGTAATATTATTTGTTCCATCTGATATAGAATAATTATAAGTTGTTCCGATTTCGGCACTTTCAAAAGTGAAGGAAGCTGCTGTTTTATTAGCATCGTTTATAACTGTTTGATCTATGGCAACTATATATCCTGAAGGTTTCGTGTTGTCGAACGTCCAGTTAAACTCATTGGCTTCCGTATTATCATTTCCTACGGCGTCAGTAAATTTAGCTGCAGAAACATTGATGGTTGTAGCACCATCAGCTGCCGGGGTGAATGTGGCATAATAAAGGTTTCCAGTTCCGAATAATGCGCTCAAAGTCCCGTTGGTTACAATGATATCATTTTTTACAAAATTTGTTGTGATTTCGCTGATTGTGAATATCAGGCTTAATGTACCATCGTTTGAAGTCGCACCATCGGCTACTTCTGCCGCTGTAATGATGATTGCTGGTTTCGTGCTATCAAATATCCAGTTAAACTCGTCAGCTACGGTATTGTTATTTCCTACGGCATCGGTAAATTTAGCTGCTGCCACATTGATAGTTGTGGCGCCATCAGCTGCCGGGGAGAATGTGGCATAATAAAGTTTTCCAGTTCCGGACAATGTGCCCAAAGTTCCATTGGTTACCTCGATATCACTGTCTGCAAAATTTGTTGTGTTTTCACTAATGGTAAATGTCAGGTTTAATTTACCATCGTTTGAAGTCGCACCATCGGCTACTTCTGCTGCTGTAATGGTGATTGCTGGATTCGTGCTATCGAACGTCCAGTTAAACTCATCTGCTACTGTATTGTCATTTCCTGCGGCATCGGTAAAGCTACCCGCTGCCACAGTGATAGTTGTAGGACCATCAGCTGCCGGGGTGAATGTGGCATAATAAAGCTTTCCAGTTCCTGACAATGCGCCCAAAGTCCCGTTGGCCACTATAATGTCACCTTTTGCAAAATTTGTTATGTTTTCGCTAATGTTAAATGTCAGGTTTAAT
>JBGSUC010000049.1:0-256758 GCA_041736275.1 Prolixibacteraceae bacterium | reverse complement strand
GAGAGTAGGTCGTCGCCATTCTTTAAATTACCTCCATTCCTTTATTGGGATGGAGGTTTTTTTTTGCAAAAAAAAATAATCCTGATATCATAACTCATCTAGTCCGGAGAAATCTTTTAAAGTAATTTCTGATGCACTACTCGCAGATTAGGCCAGTTTGGGGGCCTGCTGGTTATCTTGGAGCTGGTGTATTATCCGGGCCATTGTAGATGCAATTAGATTATAATTAAAAGCGACTCCGAAAAGCCTTTAATAGTATATCCAACAAACTATAGCATGGCATAAAATTTATTCTGGAGATTGCACGGGTTGTGATTTATTGATAAGCCTGTTTTTATTGTAGTTGATTTCTGATATAATTTATGTGTTTTAAAAACTCTTTTCATGATTATGCATTTCGGCCAATTGGAGATGAATAAATAATTGCAATTTTTTTCATTCAATTTTAGTTCTACTTATTTGTTATTAGTATTAACTTAGAAATTGAATTGGTATTATATTCTATATTTGACACGATTGCTTTTAAGTTTAATTTATGTTGATTAAGTTTGATTGTCAATTCTGAACAATATGTTGGAATCTTTTGTTTACTTCACAATATCCTCGAATAGATTCGTGAAATTAACTATAGGAGTTCTTGCGATTATCCTTAATACTGTTGTTATATTTGTTTGGTTTGAATATGTTGTAATGCCTTCTCTATGAAAAGACAGCTATTCTTAATTATGATCATGTTAGTGCTTGCTATGTCTGCATTTGGATTCTATTTTCTAAGGCATCTTCGTGTCGAAAAGAAAATGGATGAAACTAAAACTGTATATATAAAGCAGACTGAAGGCGGCTTTCAGCTTTTTAAAAATGGAAAGCCTTTTTATATTAGAGGGGCCTCTGGAAACTCTCATTTAAAGGATCTTGCACTGATAAATGGAAATACAATAAGACTCTATGATACTGTAAGTATTTCCGGGTTTTTAGATGATGCTGAAAGTTGTGGTTTGTCCGTTATTGTTGATATTCCAATACCAAAATATAATCAGAAATACGATTCGTACTCAAACGAAAATGATAATCTTATTTTAGAGGGAAAAGTTAGAACTTTAGTGAAAAAGTATAAAGACCATCCATCGCTTTTGATGTGGAATTTGGGTAATGAGCTTTTCTATCCATTGGTTTTCCGGAAGAATTCTTTTATTAACACATTTAATATCTTGATAGATATTATACATAAAGAGGATCCTAATCATCCGGTTTGCACCACTCTTGCTGGTGTCAGCAGAAAGTCTATCGCAAGTATTTACATTCATTCCCCTCAAATAGATTTATTATCGTTCAATGTATTTGGAAATACGAAAATATTCAAAAAGAATGTTGACCAAATTTCATTTTTATTTGGTCCGGCACCATATTATATCAGTGAATGGGGGTCTGATGGGATGTGGGAGTCAAAATTAACCTCGTGGAGAGCACCAATTGAGCAAACAAGCACCAAGAAAGCAGAACAAATTAATACTAGATATAACATTATTACCGATAATAAAGATGGAGCATGTCTGGGTACTTTGGTTTTTTTCTGGGGCGAAAAACACGAACTTACAAATACGTGGTTTAGTCTTTTTAATAATAATTATAAATCAGAGATTATTAAAGAACTTGAATCTCTTTGGAAGAAATCTAATATAAAGCCTGGTCTGATCGGTTTGGACTATATGTTAGTTGATGGAAAAGGAGCTGCAGATAACCTTGTCTTTGCACCAAATGAATTAAAATTTTCAGAATTAAAGTTTGCTGGTGGCGAAAATGATAGCATTAAAATCAAATGGGAGATATATCCAGATACCTGGTATCAAACCTGGTATGAAGAGACCAATAAAAGGAGGATTAATCCGAAAGAAGTTGAAGGTTCTTTTATTAATTATAATAGGAATAATGCAACATTCATTACACCAGACATTGAAGGCCCTTATCGGATTTTTGCATATGTATATGACGAAAAGGGATATTTTGCTACGACAAATACTCCATTTTATGTTTTGAATAACAAATGAGCAAAGCTAACAGCATCATCGTGCCGACCAGAAAAGAAAAGTTTACCCTGAGACTAATGATCTTTTTGGGGTTATTTAGTATTGCCTATTTTTTCTATTGGTTTACAAATCAAGATCTCATTGAGAATCAGATTCTTTTCTGGTTGTTGATGTTATCTGTTGCGTACGATTCTCTGAAGGTTATTTATATATGGTATCATTACTGGGATATTTCAATACCTGAAAAACCTGTCATTACTACCGATCTGACTGCGGATGTATTTACTACATATTTTCCAGGGGAACCTTACGACATGATCAAGGAAACACTCCTTGCCATTCAGAAAATAAAATATCCGCACACGACTTATTTATGTGATGAAGCCAACGACAGCTATTTAAGAAATTTTTGTAAAAAAAACAATATTTTACATGTAACCAGAGATAATCGGATTAATGCGAAAGCTGGAAATATAAACAATGCCCTTTTACAAGCTAAAGGCGACATTTGCCTCATTTTGGATCCCGACCACATTCCGGAAGCAAATTTATTAGATGAAGTTATTCCTTATTTTTCGGATGAAACCATCGGTTTTGTTCAGACGGTTCAGGCTTATTATAATATAAAAGAGTCTTTCGTAGCAAGGGGAGCAGCTGAACAGACCTTTCATTTTTATGGTCCTGTTATGATGACTATGAATTCTTATGGCACGGTAAATGCCATCGGGGCAAATTGTGTTTTCAGAAGGAAAGCGCTTGATTCAATTGGAGGACATGCGGCAGGCTTATCCGAAGATATGCATACAGCTATGCAATTGCATGCCAGAGGATGGAAATCAATTTATGTTCCACGCATATTTACAAAGGGATTGGTGCCGGCATCGCTTACTGCTTATTACAAACAGCAATTAAAATGGTCAAGAGGAACATTGGAATTGCTGGTAGTAACCTACCCTAAACTTTTCAGTAAATTTTCGTGGCGCCAAAAAATACATTATGGAATTCTCCCATTTCATTATCTTTCAGGAATAATTTATCTGATTAGCTTTTTGGTTCCAATAATTTCCCTGTTTACAGCTACTACGCCGTGGAAAGGAAATGTATTGAATTTTGGACTTATTATCTCCCCTGTCTTTGTGTGTATACTGGGAATAAGGTTCTATGTACAAAAGTGGGTCATGTATAAAAGTGAACGGGGAATTCATATAATTGGTGGGTTATTGCAAACTTGCACCTGGTGGATATTTATAATTGGTTTTATTTATACTATAATTCGCAAAAAAGTTCCTTACCTGCCAACACCAAAGGAAGATAAAGACAGAACGAGCTGGAAAATACTAATACCGAATATTCTTGTTGGAATAGTTTCAATTTTCGCGGTGATTTACGGGCTTTCAATTGACTATACTCCCTTTTCTCTTTTTATGTCAGGTTTTGCTTTGTTGAATGCTTTCTTCATGTTTTATACATTGTATTTTGCCTACGAAAGACAAAAAGTAGTCTCACTAAAATTTGATTTGCCTGATAGAAACAATTCAATAGTAAATAGATTGCAAAATTTTGTTTTTCAATTTTGGCGAAAATCGGCATTACCGGTAATCTTTTTAATTCTTATTATATCAGCGTTTGTTCAGAACGATATTGAGTATGGAAAATGGAGAGGTGTATCTCCTGAAGTCAAAAATAAGCGCACCATCAATTACCTGGGGGTTTTTGCGCCCCAAAATGATAATGGAATTACTAATCTGAAGAATGTTAATAAGATATCGGCCCGAATTGATGAAAATTTCGATATTATTTCAATTTATTTAGCATGGAATAAGGAAATGGAATCAAACTTTCCGCAGTCATTAATTGATTCTGTTTATATGCAGAAATCTATTCCAATGATTACATGGGAGCCTTGGATCGATTCGTTTGACGAAATACGAAATAAAGGCAAGCACGTATATGAACTTATAGATGAAGGTTATTTTGATATTTATATAAAGACTTTTGCTCTTAAACTAAAGAGCCAGCATCGGCCAGTTTTTTTGAGGTTTGCTCACGAATTTGACAATCCATTTTATCCTTGGTATGTGAATGATAATGAGGGTGCATTATCATTTAAAAAGGCATGGATTCACACGTACGAAATATTCAAAAATAATGGTGCTATAAATGTTATATGGATTTGGAACCCATGGAGACCAGATAATATTGCATCATTTTATCCGGGGAAAGAATACGTTGATTGGATTGGAGTAAATATACTGAATTACGGGCAGTCTAACCTGGATGGCAAATGGCATGATTTTAAAGATTTGTATATGCCATTTCATGATGAATTCAAGAATCTCCCGTCCACGCCTGTGATCATTTCGGAGTTTGGTGCACTAAAGAATGATAAAACACAAAACGAATGGCTTCAAAAAGCATTTGTTTCCATGGAAAATGAGTTTGAAGAAATCAAATCCGTTATCTATTTCAATAGTAATGTGGATAACTATTTACCTCAAGGTTTGCAAGTGGGTAAAAATCTTGATTGGACAATTGATAAAACCCAAGTGATTAAAAATTCATTTATTGGTAAGGAAGTGCCGAATTATGTATTGTCTCCTTTGCCCAAATTAAATTTGGACGAGTCAGCAATATTACCTTTGAAAAAGAATAAATTGAAGAATGTAAAGGGAATAAATCTTAAAAAGGGACATGATTGGAGAAGGGATTATCATGTCTTAAGCCGGATGAATCTTATTGCAGACTTTGAAAGGATAAAACGTCTTGGTATTAATACCATTAAGTTTGAAGGGAATTCTGTATACGAATACAATATCCTGAACATTGCAAAAGAATTTGATTTAAATGTTTCTTATGGCTTTTGGATTTCGGAAGATTTAGATTTTGTTAATGACACGATAAAAACAAAACTTTTAAAAAAGTCGATTCTTAAGAAAGTAGCTGATCAAAAAAAATGCAGCCATATTGCTTCCTGGAATATAGAAAATGATGTGCAATACAATCAAAAGAATTTTTATCATAAGCCGGAACTTTTATATCAAAACAGTGCTTATGTCATTTGGTTGAGTGATTTAGCTCAGGAAATTAAGAAAATTGATTCAACAAGACCATTAATTGTTGATCTGGAAGTAAATCAACAATCAGTTAATTATGCAAGAACGATTATTGATAATATTCCGGAAATTGATGAGTTGGGATTAGTTGTTAAAGAAGATAAGTACTTGGATCCATTAATGGGGTATTTAAATAATAGGAAAGCAGAATTTCTTTTTAGTGAAATTGGGGTTGATAATCTAATAACTCCTAAAATTCTCAATGGCGAATTACCGTTTTTTATTACAGAATGGCAAGATGCACATGAAAATAATAAACTTAATTTTGACGGAATTATCGATCGAAAAGGAAGATATAAATTGAGTTATTTTAAATTGTTAAATGCACTGCAAAAGTCAAATGTCAAATATGAATCTCCAGTAGTTAGAATTTTAAAACCATCGACTGTACTTTATGAGGGGCAGATTTTTGATTACTATGCTTTGTGTTATGATAGTATAAATTTCTGGAGATACGAGACAGGTGCGAAAGACTTAAAATTTGAATGGTCGTTGGTTAAGTGCGATATCAATGGAAATTATCTTGCTATAAAGGATATTGGGACTGGTGCCCGGTTGTCTTTAAAAGTACCACATGATAATGAAACTTATAGGTTGTTACTAAGTACCACAAAAGGCGAAACTACGACTACGAATATAACCACATTAAACACGCCTATCGATGAAGAGATGTTAAATCTGCAATAGTCAAATTGTGAAGCGAATGATTTGTCTGGGCATTTATGGAGATGAATGAATAAGCCTTTTCGATAAAAGTTTCGTTATTAATACCTAATTTAATCAATTAATGTTATGGCCTGGATTTATTTACTAATCGCTGGAATTCTGGAAATCGTTTGGGCTGTTGGAATGAAATATTCTGAAGGCTGGACAAAACTTTACCCAAGTATATTTACCATTGTTTCAATGATTATTGGCTTTTATTTTCTCTCTTTAGCAGTAAAATCCTTGCCTTTGGGAACTGCTTATGCGGTTTGGACAGGAATTGGAACCGTTGGAACTGTTATTTTCGGACTAATTTTCTTTAAAGAACCGATTGATCTGATCAAGGCAATATGTATTCTGCTTATCGTGACAGGGATTGTCGGATTGCGATTATTTCACAAGGCCTAATATCAAGGGAAAAGTCAAAAGAAGCATCACTTCAGTAAATCACTCTATCAGTCTTTCGGTATAATTCCCATTTTTTTCATCAGGAAAGTCGCATTCATGGTTCGGGTCACTCCATCTGTTAGTTTATAATCGAAGCTTAATTCATCGTCCTGCAATTTGACTTCGAAACACTGATTTTTGATTGAAATCGGGTATTGCTTTGCAAGATCGGTGAGCCCTAAATCGTGAGTGGCAACTATTCCGTGCGTTTTCAACGAAACTAACTGGTGAATAAGTTCTTTAGATCCGTTTAGTTTGTCGGTTGAGTTAGTTCCCTTTAACATTTCATCAATAATCACAAACAAATGTTCTCCCTTTCGGATTAGATTGAGCATCGATTGAATCCTTAGCAATTCAGCATAGAAATAGGATTCATCATTCATGAGGTTATCCGATGTACGCATGTTGGTGTAAATATGAAATGAGCTAAATTCAAAGGCTGTAGCACAAACTTTACATCCGTTGGATGCCAGAATCAGGTTGATGCCAATAGTACGCAAAAAAGTACTTTTACCGGCCATGTTTGCGCCAGTGATGATTACAATCTGTTCGTCATCTGAAATTTGAAATGAATTAGTAACACATCTTTTTTCGTCGATTAAGGGATGTCCTAAACCTTCAGCTTTAAAATGAGATTCTGAATTCGACGTTTTGGGTGTCACCCATTCCGGATGGTTGTAATTAAAATTGGCCAATGATATCAAAGCATCCATTTCAGCGATAACCTTAAACCATTTTGGCAGTTCTTCTGAATATTTCTGCTGCCAGTTGTAAAGCTTCGATAAACAACGCACATCCCACAAGAAAACCGAATTTAGCACAAATCCTACTATGATATTCTGTCGGTAATCAAACTCATGCAGTATTTTATGCAGTTCAGTAGTTATTGTACTTGCTGTTTTCCCTTTGCCTGAAAGGCTTTGTTTTAAATAATTCAGCTTCAGGCTGTCGAATGGCATAGTTTCAATTTGTCGCAGTAGTTCGGCATACTGGTTTAATAGTTTAGCCTGATTTTCAAATTGTTTATGAAACTTCGAAATTGTTTTACTGTATAGAATAAACATGAACCATTGGGCAAATATTGCAAGGAGATAATATGACCGCTCGGTAATTCCTGAAATACTCAATGCAATGAACAAAAGTGCTACTGCCGGAAGAATCTTCAGGATTAGTTTTAGTATTGTTGCTGATTTTAGTGTGATTTGATGACCGATCGTTTCATTAATTCCGATACTATTTTTTTTAACCTCACTTTCTTTGCCTGAAGCCATGAATTTCTGTCTCCAACTTAGATCCTTGGCAAGATCCTGGATTGCCGATTGGTTTTCGGATATTTCGTCAATTGTCCGCTGACTCTTATTCAGGAGAAATGACAATTGTTTTTTGCCTGAATTGGTAACTGTTCTGTTTAGGAACTGAAAAATAGAACCTGTTCCGTAAAGGTCCAGATCGTAACTGTAATCATGATGTGGATCAGCGAATTCGTTCCCCGGATCAAAAGGACTGTAGTCGCGTTGAATGGCTCTGAATTCATTTTGATTTATCTCAACTAACCGCTGAAAATAAATCAATTGTTTCTCAGTCTTGATGAATTTTTTAATCAGGATAAAGAAGGAAATAAGAAAGAGGAATGAAATTGAAAATGCCAGAATTTCGTTTGCAGGCGCGAGATAATAATATGCCGGAATGATGCCGATAAAACTGAAAAACCGGCCAATTGAAATGAGTCTTAATTGCTTCTTTTTGCTGTCGGATACCGATTGATATTGATTTACTAATGATTGGTACTTCTCTAATAATTCTGTGTTCATGAAGTAAAAAACTGATATTTGGTTAGTCTGTTTATGGTAACAAGTATTGTAGCCATGTATATAATTACAAATAATACCAATTGCAACGAATTTTCGCGGGATATTCCTGTTTCACGGATCTTTGGAAGAGACGATTTAAAGTATTTGTTCTGAGCAAAAACCATTAATTGATAGAAAGCTAATCCGGTTAAAATACCCCAGATCCAGCCAGTCAGAACATCACCCGGGTAATGCAATCCGAGATAAATCCGTGTGTATGAAACAATGATTGCCCAGGCGAAAATTACGATGGAAAAGAGACGATTCTTAAATAATTTGGCTGTAATTACTGCTATGGTAAATGTATTTGCCGCATGTGCTGAGAAGTATCCAAACATTCCGCCACGGTTATAAATGTTGTGGACCAGATCGCCTAAAACAGGATCATGGGTAGGGCGAAGACGCTGGACGGAGTCTTTAATCAAGCCTGAAAATTGATCGCTGACGGTAATTGATAAGCCGATCAGAATGAGAATGTATACCGCGTTTTTTTTGTAGGTTTTAATAATTACATAAATGATCAGCAAATAAAAGGGAATCCATATTTCTTTACCTGTGAACAATGTAATTGCTTTGTCCCAAAAATCGTTATGATAGCTGTTCAGAAATAATAATACCGAGTGATCAAGTTGTTTTATTCCTTCTAAAATACTCATGGGAAAATATTTAAAGCATTAAAAACACCTAAAGTAATCACTTTTGTTAAGTAAATACTTTAGGCATCCTGAATATTATCTTACTCCGAACTTGGTTTATTCAGAATTTGCCAGATTTTATCCTTCAGTTCTGTAAGTCCCTGGTTGGCTATCGACGAAATAAATAAATGTGGAATATCTTTTAGTTCTTTGCTGATTTCAACTTTCAGTTCATCATCCAGAAAATCACTTTTACTGATAACCAGAAAACGTTCCTTATCCAGTAATTCAGGATTATACTGTTGCAATTCATTCATAAGAATGTCAAATTCCTTACGGTAATCTTTGGCGTCGGCAGGAACCATAAACAAGAGCATCGAATTTCGTTCGATGTGTCGCAGAAAACGAAGACCTAACCCTTTCCCCTCATGAGCTCCTTCAATAATTCCGGGGATATCGGCCATTACAAAAGATTGATTGTCCCGATAAGCTACAATTCCAAGATTAGGAACCAAAGTTGTAAACGGGTAATCGGCAATTTTGGGTTTGGCGGCAGAAACAACCGAAAGCAGGGTCGATTTTCCGGCACTTGGAAAACCAACCAGACCTACGTCGGCCAGAATTTTTAATTCAAGAGTAAACCAACCTTCAATAAATGGTTCCCCAGTTTGTGCAAAGCGTGGTGTTTGTTGTGTTGCAGATTTGAAATGGGTATTCCCCAATCCTCCTCTTCCTCCCTGCACTAAAATTTGAGATTCACCGTCTTTGGTAATTTCAAAAAGGAATTCGCCTGTTTCTGCATCTTTTGCCACAGTTCCCAGTGGAACATCCAAAGTAACATCAGCTCCGTCTGCTCCCGAACTACATTGTTTTCCACCTGACTCGCCATGGCCGGCATATACGTGACGGCGGTATTTCAGATGCAAAAGGGTCCACATTTGAGAATTTCCCTGCAGTATGATATGTCCTCCACGTCCACCATCTCCACCATCAGGACCACCTTTGGGTTCCGATTTTTCTCTCCGGAAATGTGCTGAGCCGGGACCACCGTTTCCTGAACGGCTATATATTTTAACGTAATCTACAAAATTAGTTTCTGCCATTGTAAATGTTTCAAGTTCAATCCACCAGATGGGGGACAAGTTTAATGTTCCGAAATTTCGGATATGTTGTTTGTGTTAATCGTTAATTGCCAGATCTTTAGCGATATTATTATCCAGAAATTAAAGTTCGCAATATACGCAAAAAAAGACGAATGGCTTCTTAACCATTCGTCTTTTGTCTTTATTATCAGAATCTTATAGTGATGATACTATTCCATTCAATCGTTCTGCTATTTCTTCAACTGATCCCATACCGTAAACAGGGTAACATTTTTTCTGTGCCTTATAATAATCTTTCAAAGGCATTGTTTTTTCATGATATACCCTGATGCGGTTTTCGATGATTGAAACATCCTGATCATCAGATCGACCAGAAGTTTTTCCGCGTGTGAGTAAACGGTTTATCAATTCTTCATTTTCAACCTCAAGGCATAACATACCGGAAACCGGAGTCTCATTTTCATTTAGTATCAGATCGAGTGCTTTTGCTTGTTCAACAGTTCTCGGAAATCCATCAAAAATAAATCCTTTGGCCTCTTTATTTTCCTTAAGAATCGATTTTATCATGCCAATAACTATTGAATCGGGTGCAAGAAAGCCCTTATCCATATAACTTTTTGCTTCCACACCTAATGTTGTTTCGGCCGCAATCTGACTACGTAATAAATCACCAGTTGATATATGAATCAACTTAAATTTTTCAATTATAAAATCAGCCTGAGTGCCTTTTCCTGCTCCCGGAGGGCCAAATAAAACGAGATTTAACATTTAAAGATTAAATAGGGTTACTTTTCGGTTACTTTATAAATATCAATTAAGTTACGTCCTCTTCCATCATAATCAAGTCCATATCCAACAATAAAATCATTGGGGATTTCAATTCCGATATAATCGAGCTGAACTTTAATCTGAAGCGCAGCAGGTTTCAGAAGTAAGGTCGCAATTTTAATCTCAGCTGGGTTTTTGGTTTTTATTTGTTCTATGGTATTGGCAATTGTAATACCCGAGTCAACAATGTCTTCAAGTACAATTACTGTGCGGCCAGTCAGGTCTTCGTTCAGTCCAATCAGCTGTTTCACTGTACCTGT
Source organism: Prolixibacteraceae bacterium (assembly GCA_041736275.1). GTDB lineage: Bacteria > Bacteroidota > Bacteroidia > Bacteroidales > Prolixibacteraceae > Aquipluma. The sequence goes on along the minus strand of JBGSUC010000049.1, from coordinate 245,793 downwards.
GGTATGTGTTCCTGAATAGGATGCCAGTTTGATAAATGAGATTTCAGCATCCAGCAATGAAATACGTTTAAATATTTCAGCAGCAAACATGAATGAGCCGTTCAGAATGCATAGGAATAAAGGCCTTTTTCCTTCGAATTCTTTATTCATTTTCTCTGCCATTTCTTCAACGATTGATCTGATCTTTTCATAAGGAATAAAAAGTTCAAATTCTTTGTCATGAATAGTTACGTTTTTCATTATGCTTTAAGTTGATTTTTCAGACTGTTACAAGTAATTTTTTTCTATGTATTTTTCAACTATTTTTGAGGTGAAAAATAAAGCGACAAAGTAACAAAACTAATTTCTATTGAAAAAATTAAATTTCGAAATGATGGAACCAAAAGTAAGTATAATCATGGGAAGTACATCCGATTTGGGTGTGATGGAAGCTGCAGCAAAAATTCTTAACGAATTTGAAGTCCCGTTTGAAATAAATGCTTTGTCGGCACACCGCACCCCGGAAGCTGTTGAGCTTTTCGCTAAAGGCGCCAAGGATCGTGGTATTCAGGTTATTATAGCGGCGGCGGGCATGGCGGCGCATTTGCCCGGAGTAATTGCAGCAATGACGACAATTCCTGTTATAGGGGTGCCTATAAATGCCACTTTAAATGGTTTTGATTCGTTGTTGGCGATCGTGCAGATGCCTCCGGGAATTCCGGTTGCAACAGTCGCTGTTAACGGTGCTCAAAATGCCGGTATACTTGCAGTTCAGATGATGGCGCTGTCTGATTCTGCGCTGGATTCAAAGCTGGAAATGTTCAAGGAAAAATTGAAAGATAAGATTCAAACAGCCAATAAAGATCTGGCTGAAATTAAATTTAAGTTTAAGACAAATTAGACTTGACTTGTTAACAAAATATTTGTAACTTGTATGCTGTGAGTTAGTTCCTGATTTATTTAATCAGGATTTTTCTTTTGTATCAATGTTATGAAATTGTTACCCGTTTTCCACCTCGTCATATTGTTGATGTTTTCTGCGCTTGTGACCAATGCTCAGGAAATATTTCAACCTTCGGCACGGTATCAGGCATTGGCCAATGCGAGCGTTGCATTAGCTGATTGCTGGTCTGTTTTTGGAAATCAGGCCGGTCTTGCCGGGATTTCAAAATCTGAAGTTGGTGGGTCATTTCAGAATCGGTTTCTGGTAAGCGAATTGTCGTCACGAGCAGGTTTGTTTGTCTTGCCCGTTCAGTCATCGGTATTTGCAGTTTCACTTTATCAGTTTGGTAAACTATCTTTCCGTCACGAAAAATTTGGTATTGCATATGCCCGCAGAATTTTCCCGCAACTCAATTTTGGATTGCAGTTTTCTTATTACCGTTTGTTTTTTTCTGAAGACAATCGTTTTGCCGGCTCTTATGGAGTTGAATTAGGAGCGCAATATTTAATTGCGAAGAAACTTGTTCTCGGGATTCATCTGTTAAATCCATTTCAAACAAGAATTGCAACTTCCCCCGGAAGCTTTAAATATCAATCAGGAATAAATATTGGTGGATTTTATCACTTGTCAGAATCTTTCAGCCTGAGTTCTGAAATTGAAAATGGCTTTAATAACCACATCACCGTCAAGAGTGGTATTGAATACAATTTATTGGATAAGCTCTATTTAAGAGCGGGTGTTTATGGTAAGCCTTATCAGCTTTCTGCCGGCATCGGTTTTCAGGTAAAAAAACTCACTATTGATATGGCCGATTCATATCATGAATATCTGGGAAGTTCACCTTCTGTTTCATTTCAATACCAATTCTGATGATGAAGAAGCTCGTGCTTTTCATATGTATTTCAGTAATGGTATCATATACCTATTCACAGGAACCTGCGACACAGCAGACTATTGAAGATTTGCTGGAATCTGGTGGAGAAGCGATGAGTGATGATACCGATATTCAGGAGATTTTGGAAGATTTGGAGCATTTCAGGCAAAATCCGTTAAAAGTTAACGTAGCTAATTCCAAAGAATTCCTGAAATTACATCTGTTATCGGAACTTGAAATTAATAATCTGATTGCTTTTAGAAAGAAAACCGGTACTATATACAGTTTGTACGAGATGGCTTCGATCGATGGTTTTACTCCTGATATTCTTGAAAAAATCGAACCTTTTATCAGTTTCGAAATTCAGGAGAATAATAATAGAAGGAAAAGGGTTGTAAACGATTTATTTGTAAGGTCAACGCGCTCGTTTTCTTCATCCGCTTCTGACCAGTCGAAATATGAAGGTTCGCCGGAGCGGTATTATTCCCGGATAAAGCACGTTTCGGCCAATATTGAATATGGAATGGTAAATGAAAAAGATCCCGGAGAGGCATTTTTTCGCAAATCAAATAAGCAGGGGTTTGATTACACAAGTGCTTTTTTGAATTTTAAGATCGATCAGGCAGGCAACCGAATCTATGTTGGAGATTACCATGTTCGCTTTGGTCAGGGATTGGTTGCATGGCAAGGCTTCTCGATGGGAAAGTCAGCCGAAGCAACCCAGGTTCTTCGGTCGAATCAGGGCATTCGGTCTTATTCATCAACCGACGAAAATCAATTTTTTCGTGGATTTGCCGCTCAGGTTAAGTCCGGTAATTTTACATTTTCTCCTTTTCTTTCGCGAAACAGAATAGATGCTCATCTTGATACACTGAATGGCGAAGCTTTTTTTGGAGCTTTTCAAACCAGTGGATATCATCGTGCTGAGTCGGAAATCGCAGGCGAAAATTCATTGAGGCAGTTGGTTGGCGGTGCTAATATGGTTTATTCTTACGACAGATGGTCGTTTGGCCTGACAACTGTTTATACCCATTTTGATGCAAAGCTGGATAGAAGTGGCGAACCATATAACTTGTTTTTACCTGATGGAAAGGAAAGCATAGTGACTGGATTTGACTGGAAAGGCTCAATTAAGAAAGTGTTCTTTTTTGGAGAAGCTGCTATTAGCAAAAACTCAGGAAAAGCATTTCTTGCCGGAATAATGACCAAACCAGCATCGAATGCCGAATTTTCGATGGTTTACCGAAATATTAACAGAACCTATTCCAGTTTTTTCTCGAATGCATTTACTGAATCGTCGCGCATTAATGATGAACATGGCATGTATTTAGGCGTAAAAGTTCTCCCGGCTTCCCGATGGATGATTCAGGCATATGCTGATTTTTTCAGGCATAAATGGATAAAGTATACGACTGCAGCTCCGGCAAGAGGTACTGAATTTTCGGTACAGGTTTCGTATAATCCATCAAGGGAATCCGGATTTTATCTGAAATTTTTTCAGGAAGGAAAGGAACAGCGTTTAATCGCAACAAATCTAAAGTATAATGAACTGCAGCTGATAAACCGATTGAGGCTTAATTTTACACACGATGTGAATGAACAGATTAGTATCAAAAGCCGGATCGAATCTTCTTTCTATTCCAAAATCATTAAAGAAAAGGGCTATCTAATTTATCAGGACGTTATTTTCAAACCAGCAGGAAAATCGTTTTCGATGAACGGTCGGTTGGCTTATTTTTCCACTGATGGGTACAATTCAAGACTTTATGCTTACGAAAATGACGTGTTGTATTCATTTTCAGTTCCGGCACTTTATGGAAAAGGGTTACGATCATATTTTAATTTTCAGCAAAAACTGGGTTTGAAATTGACTCTTTGGCTTAAGCTTTCCGAAACATATCAGTTCGCTCAAGTTGTTGAAAATAATAAAGTTGATTCTTCCTCGAAAACTGAAATAAAAATTCAGATGCGGTATCAATTTTAAGTGCCAATCTTCGTGTTGTATTGATAATAAGAGTTTTTCTATTTGTTGATGTAAATTCAATATTATATGGTTTAATGATTTAAGTCATGAAAATCAGTTAGTTGTATGTCTGAGCGAAAGATAAAATAATGCTAAAATGTATTCCATGTTCAATCTCAATTACTATCTTTGCGCGTCATATTAAGGAAAAGGGATGGTTCATAAAATTAATTTCGACGATATACGTCCATTTAATGATTCAGAGGTAAATCAATATCTCAGATTATTAATTGAGGATAAAGATTTTGAATATATTTTGCAGTTTATTTTTAAAGATCAGGCTAAGATTGATCAGGTAAAGGTTGTACTTGCAAATATTCATACAGTAAAAGATTTGCAATTAAAGTTTGTATATCAGTTAATTAATGACCTGATTCTTGAAAAATCTACTGATGGATTGACCTCCAGCGGGCTTGAATCGCTTGATAAAAATGTAAGCTATCTTTTTATTTCAAACCATCGTGATATTATTCTCGATGCTGCTATCATGAATTATCTGATCGTGCTTAAAGGGATGAATACGACAGAAATTGCTATCGGAAATAATTTACTCATTGAAAAATGGATTGAATACGCGGTTAAACTAAATCGCACTTTTGTTGTCCGTCGTAATTTGCCTGCCCGGGAGTTGCTCATGGCTTCAAAAAAACTTTCAGAATATATCCGTAGAGATATTACTCAGAAAAACACATCGGTTTGGATTGCTCAACGTGAAGGCAGAACAAAAGACGGAAACGATAAAACTCAGCAGGCATTGCTTAAAATGCTAAACCTGAGTAATACAAAAGAATTTGCTGATGGGTTTAAAGAATTGCGGATCGTTCCGCTATCAATTTCATATGAAATTGAACCATGCGGATTGTCTAAAGTTGCGGAATTGTATAAAAGACAAACAGAAGGGTTCGAGAAAACGCAGGATGATGATTTGAGAAGTATGGGACAAGGCCTTGTGCGACCCAAAGGACATGTACATTTTGGATTTGGCGAGCCAATTTCTGCTCAGATTGATTTACTTTCAACGGAGGGATCTGTTTCTGCCCAGATTGAGAAATTTGCAGAATTAATTGATCAGCAGATCTACAGCAATTTCAAGCTGTGGCCAAATAACTATATTGCTGAAGATATTTTGAATAATACAACTAAAAATACTTTACATTACTCGAAAGAGCAATACAATAAGTTTGTGACTATGCTTGACGAAGCGGTAGCAGTAATACCTGGCGAGGCGGAAATAATTCGGGTTATGTTTCTCCAGATGTATGTAAATCCATTGATTAATAAAAATAAAATATTTATTCCGAGTAATGATTGATCGTATAGCAGGAATCATCTGGGATTGGAATGGTACTTTATTGAATGACACTCAACTGTGTGTTCATACGATAAATGAATTGCTGGTCAGAAGAGAACTCCCTGTTTTGTCGATGGAAAATTACAAAGATGTTTTTTCATTCCCGGTGAAAAATTATTACCAGAAAATTGGATTCGATTTTCAGATTGAGCCATTTGAAACACCTGCCTTGGAATTTATTAATCGTTACAATGAGCAGGTAAACGACTGTCATTTGCATCCGGAATCACTTAAGATTCTGAAATATTTTCAGTCTTTGGGGATCAGGCAGTTTGTTCTTTCAGCAATGGAACAAGAGGTTTTGGAAGAGTGTCTTACGAAACAAAACATTATACATTTTTTCGACCACGTCTCCGGATTAGACAATCACTATGCTGAATCTAAAATCGAAAACGGACATCGGTTGATCTCCAAAATGAACATGGATGCATCTGAACTGGTTTTGATTGGAGATACAATTCACGATTTTGAAGTAGCCACAGAGTTAGGATGTCAGTGTGTTTTGGTTACTAACGGACATCAATCCAAAGAAGTTCTTCAGAAAACTGGTGTTTTGGTTATTGATAGTCTGGAACAGCTGCTAGGCTAACCAAACTTTAGAATAAAAGTAACAAGGAACGGAACCAGTAAGGTTAGGATTACTCCACTGAACACCGATATAATACTCCATTCTTTTCCTGAATATCTTGTAATTACCGGAAGCGTGGTATCCATTGACGTTGCTCCACCTGAAGCTATCCCCGCCAGTTTTCCGAAATACTGAACCAAAAGTGGTGTTGCAAGTAAGGTGAATATTTCTCTTGAAATATTTGAAAGCAAGGCGATTACACCAAGTGTTTCTCCACTCAATTGGGTGATGAAAAGGCTGGAAAGACTGTAATATCCAAACCCGGCACCAACAGCAAGAACTTCTTTCAGTTTTAAATCGGGCAGAAATAATGATGCTATTGCTGTTCCTGCGAAGGTTCCAACGATTACTCCCAGCGGAATTAAAAATATCCTGATTTTCATCGTTCTTAAAACAGTCCACGATTTTTTATCGACACCAATGCTAATTCCAACCAAAAACATCAGAACATAAAGTGCATACATACTGAAATCAGTTTCCATCATCAGATCCGGAAGCTTTCCGGTTACACCCAAAATGACTCCTAAAGCAAAAAAGCCGAGAATAATCAAACTATTCTTCATCTTGTCCTCCGCCGTTTTGTTCAGGTTTGAAAAAGAAATGATACAAAATCCAAAGCGTTAGTACACTGCCGGAAACTGCTCCGATTGTAATAATAACGGCTTGAATTCCGATTTTATCCAGATTCCGGATGATTGTCTTGTTCAGTCCTACAGAGATTCCGAGTAGAAAAAGCAACAGGTAAATGGCCCACGAAATGAGTTTGTCGTTCGCTTTGATCAATCGAGGAAAGCGGTTAATGAAAAAACCGATAATTATTCCGGCAAGCATAACTAGTAAAACAGTGATCATGACTGATGGTGTCTAAAATTCGGATTCCCAAAAATGCGCAAAAAAGATCGTCGGTACAAGTTGTGTAAAGTTTGAATTGGAAATTTGGTGCAAAACATTCGGCTACCTGTAATTTTTCTATTTTTGAGCGGTGTTTCATTCACTAAAGAGATATAAAACATGGATCAGGAAAGAATACCGGTTACTATAATTACCGGATTTTTGGGTGCCGGAAAAACAAGTTTGTTGAATAAACTGATAGCCAAACATCCGGAGAAGAAATTTGCAATCATCGAAAATGAATTTGGCGAAACGGGTATTGATGGTGGCTTAATTACTGCTGCCACTGATGCAATTTTCGAACTAAACAACGGATGTATTTGCTGTTCTCTTGGCGAAGATTTTCTGCATACCCTCGAAATGCTTCTGGGAAGTTCATATGAATTCGATTATTTGCTTATCGAGACTACAGGGATTGCCGATCCATCCGGGATTGTTGATGCATTTATTTCGGGCGATACCATACAGCAAAAATTCCGGATCGACAGTGTTGTATGTCTGGCTGATGCGGTAAATATGGAAGATCTGATTGATGATCAGCCGGAAGTTCGGAAACAGCTGGCTCTTGCAGATTTTATTTTATTGAATAAAATTGATAGTGTTCATCCTGATTATGTGAAGAAATTAATTGAAATGATTCGCCTGATTAATCCGATGGCAGACATTCACCCGACAAGCTTTGGCGTGGTTGACGGAATTACTGTATTGGATACGAATTCTTTTTCAGGAGAAGCGATTGGTAAATCCGCTTTGTCGTTTTGCCGGATTGAAATTCCTGAACCTGAACAACTAAATAAAAAATCGTTTATACATAATCCCAAAGTTTCGGAACAACATCTTTCTCATGATATTTCTTCGGTTGGCTTTACCTTCAAAGGAAGCTTTGACGTGAATAAATTCGGATTGTGGATGCAGAATTTTCTGTATTTCAACCGGGAAACTATTTTCAGGGTAAAAGGAATCATGAGTTTTGATCAAACGGAAGACCAGTTTATTTTACATGCAGTTCGCGCATCGTTTATGTTCGAGATCGGCAAGCCCTGGGGCGCCGAAGAACGTTTCAGTAAAATAGTCTTTATCGGAAAAGATATATCAGGGAAAGATTTGGAGTCTAATCTGCTGCAATTGATGGTGAAATAGGAATTCAATCCAAAAATAATATGGTCAGGGTTTCACTTGGAGTGAAACCCTGACTTGCGTTTACGCCACCTGAAACAAAAAAATCATTCTGAGGAATACAGCCCGTAAGTATTACGCCGACCTGTTGGCTCGGCGGTCAAAAAATAATAAAGACGAAAAAGAAAAACCGAAAGAATAATTGGATCGGTGAGGTATAACAATGACCAAACCCGCGGACTTCGGCGATTGATGCTGAAGTATAGCGGGTTTTCACTTTCCATTAGTTATAGTTGACGGAAAATTGAAATTGTTTCGGAGAGAACAGAGTCAGTGCTTTATGCGGAGTGGAATCCTGAATTGCGTTTATCTGTTGAAAACTGACTAATATCTAATTGTTTCTCCTGAAGTTCAAGTTCGAAACAATTGTTAATTTCATCCGGTTTTTTTATAAAACCAACAAAACCAATTGTAAAAAACTAAATCTTTAAAAAAGGAGAACAACTAATGGCAAGACGAATTATTGGTATTCATGAGAAACTTCCAATACTGGAAAGTTTACCGCTAAGTTTTCAGCATTTAACTGCGATGTTTGGAGCAACCATTCTGGTGCCTATTTTACTGGGTGTTGATCCGGCAATTGCTTTGTTGATGAATGGTATTGGCACCTTGATTTACACCTGGATTACAAAAGGAGGTATTCCCGCATACCTGGGGTCAAGTTTTGCCTTTATTGCACCCGCAATGCTGGTAATTAGCTCTTACGGTGGTTTCGCTCATGCTCAATCCGGATTTATCTTTTTTGGTTTGTTCTTTATCGTTATTTCATATGTTGTCAAATTCTGGGGCATTAAATGGATTGACATCGTTATGCCCCCAGCTGTTATGGGTGCGGTTGTCGCCATAATCGGGCTCGAACTTGCTCCGGTTGCGGCACAGCAGTCAGGACTTGCACCATGGCCAACCAATGTTGGTGAGGTAGTTCAACCATTTATTATGGATACCAATACAGTAATTGTCTCCATGTTTACTCTTATTGTAGGGATTTTAGGCTCGATACTTTTTAAAGGTTTTATGCAGGTTATTCCTATTCTTTTTGCTGTTGTTGCCGGTTATCTTCTGGCACTTTCAATGGGAATGGTTGATACTGTTTCCATTAGTAATGCTGCCTGGTTTGCTTTACCTAAATTTCAGGCTCCTGTATTCGATCTCAATGCCATTGTTATAATTGCACCTGCATGCATCGTTGTTCTTGCCGAACACATCAGTCATTTGATTGTAACGGGGAAAATTACTGAAACTGATTTGATGGAAAATCCGGGCTTGCATCGTTCGTTACTTGGCGATGGTATTAGTAATGTAATTTCCGGATTTGCAGGTTCACCTCCAAATACTACTTATGGCGAAAATATTGGAGTAATGGCTATTACGCGTGTTTATTCGGTTTGGATTATTCGCGGAGCTGCTTTGCTGGCCATCGCGTTTTCGTTAATCGGGAAAGTCTCAGCTGCTATTTCAACAATACCGAATGCCGTAATGGGTGGAATTACGATGCTTTTGTATGGTGTAATTGCTGTTCAGGGTTTCCGTATGTTTGTTGAGCAGAAAGTAGATTTCAGCAAAAACAGCAACATGGTTTTAGGTGCTATTACTTTTGTTGTAGGTGTAAGTGGTGCAAGTTTCAGTATTGGCACTGTACAGTTAAAAGGAATGGCTTTTGCGGCTATTATTGGCGTTATTTTATCGCTTATTTTCTGGATGTTCTCCAAATTAAACATTATGGGTAAAGACGTTTAGTCGTATTCCTTCAATTCATAAAAAAACCTGCTTCCTGTCGTCTTTATGCGATCAGGAAGCAGGTTTTTTGTTTTAGATGAATTAAAATCGGTCGGTAATTATATAAAATGATTGTCAGTTTATTTACTTAACTGCTTTTTTATGGAAGTCAATTATTGTCATTCATAGTCATTTATCGTTTCATAATAACTTATTGACTATGAATGACCATTAAATGACCCTAGGTCAATTTGCGGATACCCATTTATGTAATTATTTCGTACCAATATTTTAAAAAAGTTGTGACTTTGGTTGCTAAGGTTATGTTGTTATATACTTTCGAAATTTACCAGTTTCCTCCGGCTCCTGCACCTCCAAAGCTTCCCCCTTTGAAAATAACATCATTATCAGAACTCATTGTTCTGTTTCCCCCTAAGGTTTGCGATGCAATGATGGCGGCTAAATCCCGGGTATTCCAATTGTCTCGTAAAAGCAGCTCTCTTGTAAATCCGCTGCGAATCAGTTTCAGATAATTAAACAACACCAACGCGATCCCGATTAGGATGGCTCCGGAAACCGTTACAGTAACCATCGGAATACCTAAACTGAAATAATATTTAAATGTCACGATGCTCAATGCCAGAATTGTCAGACCAACCCGTATAAATAAGATTGATTTGTTTTTGATGCCCCAATAGAGATATCCAATTGGGACAAGTGCGGTTAGAAGATAAAATACAATGGCAAACGGGATTTCGTCCTGTTCCGATAAATTAAGTCCCATAAGCGAAGTACTCAGTTCGCGAACCACAAAGTAATTACCTGCACTGTAAAACAAAAGAAGTGAAATGGCTTTTACGACAACAAAATGGTTGTTGAAAATTACTTGCGGTAGTTTTTCCTGAAGCTTATTGCTGAACCAGTAGATGAGGCCAAAAGTGACCATGAATATAAATGGCATTAGCGCTTCAATCGTACCACCAATCGAAGTTATTATCTGGAATATTATCCAGCCAAAGAAACCAATTGCTGAAACTAAAGCAAGCAAATTGAGATACCTGATTGCAGCAAAGGTGGTTAAAGCCAAGCCAATGATGGCACAAATAATCAGATTTTGCGGGTCAAATCCAATTGTTCCGAAAGCGATGAACGAGAGACCGCTGTATATTCCGGCTTCAGTAATGCCCGATTTAAAATGAGATTTATTTTTAATCAGGATTCTTTCAGTAATAAACAGGATAAGAATACCTAAAAAGAAAGACAGGATTCGATATCCCAATTCCCCAAGGTCGCCAAACATGGCACCAATTGGTCCGATTACCGTTGTCATTCCGATGAGTGAGAAAATGAAAAGCAGCAATTTCATAAAAATTGAGGGAGTATAAAGCTTCGATGCGAATTCAGTCTTGATTTTATCCCACTGTTCTTCATTCAGTAATTGGCTTTTGTATAAAATTTCGGCTTTGGAGAGAACTTCTTTCTTTTCCAGCTCGACTATATTATAGGCAATTATTGAATTATTCATGGGCAAAATGTGATTTCTTTTGAATTAAAAACACGATGTAGGCGATGCAGGTAAATGGAAAATAATAAATCAAAATTGTATAATCACTGTCAATGCTGCTGATCATCCGAAACAACAGGAAGGTAATAGCTATATAACCAGCAATATTTGAGTATAAAAAGAACAGGAACTCTTTCTTTTTCCATGTATAATAAGTTAAAATTCCGGCAGATATTAGCGCTAAAACAGCATGAAACAGTTCACTGTTGCGGTTAAAAATGGCGGCAATACATCCAATGTAAAAAAGAAGAAGCCCAAAGTTTTGATATGTAAACTGAAAGTGTTTCTTTATTCCCTTTTTGTATGTAACCTGTGCGATGGCAAGAAGCGTTACTCCAAGCAGGATTGAAGTTACATATAAATCAGAAGTGGCTGACCATTCTCCTTTCGTCCAATCAACAGGCGTGATACTTATTCCAACGGCTGCAGCAACGGCAGTTATACCCATCGACAAAAGTGCTTTATTATCGTAGCGGTAAGCCATATAGAGAAGTATTGCTGCGCTGATAAACGAACTCCAGTTAATGAGCAATTCTGCCAGACCGAAATAAACCTGTATGTAAGCGAAAAGTGAAATGATTAATAATGAGACAAGGATCAGGAGGTAGTCGAAATAGACCAGGCTGACATTCACTGACAGGTTAGAATACGGTTTTGCAAATTTTCGGATAAAATAGAATCCAGCGACAATCGCTGCACCAATAAGGAACATGGCTAACAGGTGACCAATCTCGCCCATGTTCTGCCAGGCAAAATAGCCGACACCTCCGGTAAAGAGCATAATGCCCAAATAGAGTATCAATCGCAGCTCGTAGTATACTGAGACGATCTCGTTTGTTCGTATAGCCTCCAAAAACCGATGTTGCTTATCACTGATTAGATTGCGCTGAAATAGTTCCTTGTTGATGTTTTCCATGTGCTGATTGTGATGGATTTCAAACGCAATATAATGATTTGTCTGGTAAGCTCGGCAAGGTTGGGTTTCACCGATGAATTTTCTATAAAGAGCAGCTTTTCAGTATTTATATCTATATTTTGTTGTTCGTTTATCACCTTGCTTTTCAATAGTTTCATCATCAACCGCAACTTTTAAATCTCTGCTAGCTGTAGCAGCCGATATATTTTTAAATGCTCGTAAGTAATCCTGCCTTGAGAATAAGTTTGTTCCAATAATATCTTTAAAATTAATTATCCTGTCAATATTTGTTAAAGTGATATTTTGAATTTTCAATAAATCTTCAAGCGCATCTTTAATTATTTCGAGCATGAATTCAATAAATGAAGTTGAACTTCCCTGATTATCTGATTTGCCCAAAATATTATAATAATCTTGTTGCTTTGCTTTAACTAAAGTTTCAATCGGAAGAAATTCAAAAAGAGGGGAGTGTTCTTTTAAAATCATTGTTTGCCAAATCCGTCCCATTTTTCCGTTTCCATCAATGAACGGGTGAATAAATTCAAATTCATAATGGAAAACACAGCTTTTTATAAGAAATAAATCATCATCGTTTTCGAGATATTTAAATAAGTCATTCATTAAAGAATAAACCATTTCTCCGGATGGTGCAATGTGAGCAATATCGCTTCTCTTAACAATTCCAACAGAAGTAGTTCGCAGTTTTCCTGGATTTTCAATCAAATCTTTCATCAAAATTTCATGTGTTTTACATAACGATTTTAATTCGTAGACTTTGAATTTATCCAGTTTGTCATAAACGTTAATGGCATTTTTTACTTCTATAATATCTTTCGTTGGAGCTAAAATTCTTTTGTTATCCAACAAGTCCGTTTTTGCTCAACGGTTAAAGTGTTTCCTTCAATTTCCAGCGAAGATTGAATTGTTTTTATTCTGTTCCTTTTCCTTAATTCGGTCGGAGGTTTATTTAAATGAGCAGCATTTACTTCACCGATTTTTTCTGCAATTGAAGCAATTAAAGTTAAAATCTTATTTGTTATTTCGTAAGGTGGTTTCATAGTTTAACCCATTGATATTATCATATGATAGTATCAAATTTAGTTATAATTGATTATGCTGCAATGTCTGTTTTGAAAGACCCCAACAAGTGCTGAAGATTGGAAGTTGAACAGGATAATCGTAAAACCTTGATTTAAGGGTGTATTTCGTTAATAAGCTTTGGTTTTAATATCCCTGATATAAAGCTGAAGTGTAGTTTTCCCGCGAAACTCGTTTTCGGCAATCGAATAGCAAATATCGAACGGTAATCCCTGGTTAATCGAATCGAAATGATGTGCCTGGTTAAATGCGATGGCCGAGAATTTAGAGGAGTTGCTGGTCGGTTCAATCAGGTCGAGTTTCAGGTGTTCCAGATTTTTTCCTACCGGACGGCTTGTTCCGCTATCGAGTACGTTTTCGGTAATAAAAACCGGCGCCATATTGTGCGGGCCAAATGGGGCGAATTGTTTCAGAATGCGGTAAAATTTGGGTGTGATTTCCGAAAGGTAGATCTTGGCATCAGCCTCAATCGATTCGGTTTGCTGTTGATTAGTTATCTGTTTGGTGACTATTTCCTCGAAACGTCGCGAAAATTCATAAATGTTTTCAATTTTCAGTGTCAGTCCAGCAGCATACATATGGCCTCCGTAAGACTCGAGCAAGTCGCTGCAGGCACCAATAGCCTCGTATAAGTCGAAATCTCGCACCGAGCGGGCAGAACCGGTTGCCAGTCCATTTGATTCAGTAAGTACAACTGTAGGGCGGTAAAAATGCTCGGTAAGCCGAGATGCTACAATGCCAACAACACCTTTGTGCCAGTCGCGGTTATAAAGTACTGTTGCACTTTTCCCGTTATGTTCAGGGTCGCGCTCAATCATTTCAAGTGCTTCCTGTGTAATGTCGCGATCGAGCGTTTTCCTGATTTCGTTGTATGAATTAATCTCATCGCCTAGCAATGAGGCTTCCTTTTCGTTGGTGGCTGTTAAAATGGCAACCGATTTTTTCCCGTGTTCAATTCTTCCGGAAGCATTCAGTCGTGGTCCGATTTTGAATACAATATCGCTTACCGACTTGTCTTCGGTATTTAAGCCGGAATATTTCATAATGGTTTTTAAACCGATACTTGGAGACGAATTGAGTTTTCTAAGTCCATAATGAGCAAGTACCCTGTTTTCTCCGGTTACCGGAACGATATCGGACGCAATGCTTACAACAATTAAATCCAGTAGCTCTGCCAGCTCAGAAAATGGAATATTGTTTTTTTTCGAAAAAGCCTGAAGAAATTTAAAACCAACGCCACACCCGGAAAGTTCCTTGTACGGATAGCTGCAATCCGGTCTTTTCGGGTCGAGAACAGCGTAAGCTTCAGGAATTGTATCGTCAGGATTATGGTGATCACAAATAATAAAATCGATGCCCAAATCTTTGGCCATTTTGATTTTCTCAATGGCCTTAATACCGCAGTCGAGTACAATAACCAGGGTTATTTTTTGCTCGGCGGCATACAAAATGCTGGTTTTTGAAATGCCGTATCCTTCCGAATAGCGATCGGGAATGTAATAATCGAGGTCTTTAAGCCGGCTGCGAAGAAACTGATACATCAGAGCCACTGATGTTGTTCCGTCCACGTCGTAGTCGCCGTAAATCAGAACTTTTTCCTGATTGTCAATTGCTCTTTCAAGTCGCTCTACCGCTTTATCCATGTCTTTCATCAGGAAAGGGTCGTGGAGATCAGATAGTTTTGGTCTGAAAAAAGCCTGAGCCTCGGCATACGATGTGATGCCTCTTTGGGCTAAAAGATTGGCAACAACCATGTTCACATTTAGCGCGACCGATAAATGCTTAATGATATTAATATCGCCCTCCTTTTTTATATTCCAGACTTTATCCATTCGTTTTGTATGAGAACAATTTTATTTTGCAAAAAATTTCTCAAAGATAAAAAATGAACTCAGATATAGAAAGTAAATCAAGTACATTAATTCACATTTTGTTAATAATAATCAATGCTGTATTTCCTAAGAATCAACTTGTCAAAAGCTTAGCGATTTAAATGGAATTCGCATTTTTTTTATTGCGCTTGAGACCATTAACGAAAGTAAGAATCAGTGAAAAAAATGATTGTATTCGATCTCTTAAAACTGCATTGAAATGAACGAAAAATTGTTGATTTGTCTTCATTCAATGCCTTATGCTGCGATCCTGAAAATGCCGTTAAATTGAAGTGGCATATGAAAGGTCACTTCAATTCTGCAATAGTTTGCTATCTTTGCGGGAAATTTTTTTTGATTTTTAAAAGTTCCAACGATATGAGTATATCCGATTTAAGCGAACAGGAAATTGTAAGGAGAAACTCCATGCAAAAGATGAAGGAATTGGGGATTGACCCATACCCCGCAGCTGAATTCCCTGTAAACGTATCCACTTCCGAAATAAAAGCCAATTACAAACCAGAACTGAATAATTATCAGGAGGTTGTTCTTGCTGGTCGGATTATGAGTCGCCGAATTATGGGGAAAGCTTCTTTTGCTGAATTGCAGGATGCTTCAGGAAGATTGCAACTCTATGTGAATCGCGATGAAATTTGTCCGGATGAGGATAAAAGTCTGTATAACGATGTATTCAAGAAATTGGTTGATATCGGTGATGTTGTTGGTGTTAAAGGTTTTGTATTTATCACTCAGGTTGGAGAACTCTCGGTACATGTAAAGGAGTTTTTTGTACTTAGCAAATCGTTAAGACCTTTGCCAATTGTGAAGGAAAAAGATGGTCAGTTATTTGATGCTGTGACCGATCCTGAAATGCGTTACCGCCAGCGTTATGTGGACCTGATCGTAAATCCCCAGGTAAAAGACACGTTTATAAAACGATCTAAAATCATCAATACGATGCGTCAGTTTTTCAACGAACAGGGTTATCTTGAAGTTGAAACCCCGATTTTGCAGTCGATTCCCGGAGGAGCAACAGCCCGTCCGTTTATTACGCACCACAATGCTTTAAATATTCCATTATATCTGCGGGTAGCCAACGAGCTTTACCTGAAGCGCCTTATTGTCGGTGGTTTAGATGGAGTTTACGAGTTTGCCAAAGACTTCCGCAACGAAGGAATGGACCGCACTCACAATCCTGAATTTACCGTAATGGAAATCTATGTAGCCTATAAAGACTACTTGTGGATGATGAATTTTACGGAAGAAATGATTGAACGTGTTGCCCTTGCTTTACACGGAACAACAAAAGTTCAGCTTGGCGAGGCAGAGATCGATTTCAAACGCCCGTTTAAACGGGTAACCATGTACGATTCAATTAAAGAATATACAGGGTTCGATATCTCCGGAAAATCGGAAGACGATCTCCGCGAGATATGCAAAGAGTTGGGCATCGAAACGGACAAGACAATGGGCAAAGGAAAAATGATTGACGAGATTTTCGGTGAAAAATGCGAACATCATTACATACAACCGACCTTCATTATCGATTACCCGGTTGAAATGTCACCGCTTACCAAGAAACACCGTTCTGTTGAGGGTTTAACCGAACGTTTTGAACTGATGGTGAACGGAAAAGAGCTGGCAAATGCGTATTCAGAACTGAATGACCCGATTGATCAGCGCGAACGTTTTGAAGATCAGATGAAGTTATCTGAAAAGGGCGATGACGAAGCCATGTTTATCGATCAGGATTTTTTACGTGCCCTGGAATACGGCATGCCGCCTACTTCAGGAATGGGTATCGGGATTGATCGTCTGACCATGTTCATGACTAATAATTTGTCGATTCAGGATGTGCTTTTCTTTCCCCAGATGAAACCCGAAAAGGTATTGGATGCTTCGGATCCGGACGAAAAATTTCTGGAACTTGGAATCCCGGCCGAATGGATCACTGTTATCAGGCAGATAGGGTTAAAAAAAGTTAAAGATTTGAAAGAAATAAAAGCCGGTAAATTTTTTAACGACATTTGTGGATTCAATAAAAAGAACAAATTGGGTTTAGACAACCCATCGCTTGAAGACGTGAATAAATGGTTGTCATAATCCGAAAAAATAGAAATGTTTGCAAATTCAAAAATAGCAATAATCGGGAGCGGAAGTTGGGCTACAGCGCTGGCTAAAATTCTTTTGCATAATGTTGAAAGCATCAACTGGTATTTTCGGAATCCTGAAAATATTGAGCAGTTTAACCGATATAAACACAATCCAAGCTACTTAAGAGGAGTAGAGTTCGACACCAGCCGGCTTAATTTCTTTACCGACATTAACGAAGCTATCGAAAATGTTGATATTGTGGTTCTTGCTATTCCTTCAGCTTTTCTGAAAGAGGCGATGAGCAGTTTGACGGTTGATATTACTCAGAAGTTTATTGTCTCGGCCATTAAAGGCATTGTTCCTGAAGATAACCTGATTGTTGGGCAGTACCTCCATCAGTATTTTAATATTCCTTATGAACGGATTGGCGTTATTGCCGGACCGTGCCATGCAGAGGAGGTTGCGCTGGAACGTTTGTCTTATCTGACAATAGCCTGCCCTGATGTAAAAAGAGCCAGAGCATTTGCTTTTCGTCTCGAATGCCCGTATATCCGCACTCATGTTTCCGACGATATTTACGGAACGGAGTATGCTTCGGTACTGAAAAACATTATTGCAATCGCCTCCGGTATTGTGCACGGGTTGCGTTATGGTGATAATTTTCAGGCAGTATTAATTTCAAATGCTATTCAGGAGATTAAACGTTTTGTCGATAAAGTTCATCCGATAACCCGCGATATAAAAAGCTCAGCTTATTTGGGCGACTTGCTGGTAACAGCTTATTCGCAATTCTCGCGAAACCGTACTTTTGGAACCATGATTGGCAAAGGTTATTCGGTTCGCTCTGCACAACTCGAAATGCATATGGTTGCAGAAGGCTATTATGCTGCCAAATCGATTAAAGAGATCAACGAGGAATTTCGGGTGAATATGCCTATAACCGAAGCTGTGTACAATATTCTTTACGAAAATATTTCCCCCGCTATTGAAATCCGATTGTTAACTGAACACCTTAGATAAAAGTAAAATGGAAAGAATTTCTTTAAATTTTGATAAGACTTTTGATTTTATTTCAAAAGACTCGATTTTCTCGTACAAAAAAGCGATTGAAGATCACAATCGTTCACTTTTCGCAAAAACCGGAAAAGGAAACGATTTTTTAGGCTGGACGAATTTACCGACTTCAATTACTGAAGCCGAATTAGCCGATTACGAAGCAACTGCTGCAAAGTTGGTTGCGAAAAATATTGACATTTTTGTCGTCATTGGAATTGGAGGATCATACCTTGGTTCCAAAGCTGTAGTTGATGCTCTTTCTGATAGTTTTGCACATTTGAAAGAACGTAAAAGTCCGTTCATTCTGTTTGCTGGTCAAAACATCAGCGAAGATTACCTGTTCGAACTTCGCGAGTTGCTGAAAACCAAAGAATACGCCATGGCTGTAGTTTCCAAATCGGGAACAACTACCGAGCCTGCATTGGCTTTTCGCCTGTTGAAACAGGATATCGAAGAAAAATACGGTAAAAAGGAAGCAAACGAACGCATTATTGCCATTACCGATGCCAGCAAAGGTGCACTTCGCTCACTTGCAACTACCGAAGGATACAAAACTTTTGTTATTCCTGACGATGTGGGTGGCCGTTATTCAGTATTGACTCCAGTTGGATTGGTTGCCATTGCTGTTGCCGGATTCGATATTCGTGCTTTGGTAAAAGGAGCTGTTGATATGCAGAATGCTACGGGAGCAGATGTTCCTTTCGAAGAAAATCTTTCGGCTCAATATGCTGCTGTTCGCAACGAACTCTATAAAAACGGTAAAAAGATTGAGATTCTGGTAAACTTCAATCCAAAACTACATTTTCTGGCCGAGTGGTGGAAACAGCTTTATGGCGAAAGCGAAGGAAAAGACGGGTTGGGTATTTTCCCTGCAGCGGTTGATTTTTCTTCCGATTTGCACTCGATGGGTCAATACATTCAGGAAGGCGAGCGCACCCTATTCGAAACTGTCATTTCTATTGCCAGTCCCGATCGCGAAGTTCGTATTCCGGTTGATAAAGCCGATTTGGATGGACTTAACTTCCTTGCCGGCAAACGTGTTGATGAGGTAAATAAAATGGCAGAATTGGGAACCATGTTAGCTCACGTTGATGGTGGTGTCCCAAACATTCAGATTGTAATACCAAAACTGAATGAGTATTTCCTTGGTCAGCTGATTCAGTTTTTCGAAGTGGCTTGTGGTTTGAGCGGATACACTTTAGGAGTTAATCCATTCGATCAGCCGGGAGTTGAAGCCTACAAAAAGAATATGTTTGCTTTACTTGAAAAACCAGGTTTTGAAGAGGCTACAAAAGCGATTAAAAAACGCCTGTAATACAAAAAATAACATAACTTGCGAAAGAGAAATCTCACTGATGAGGTTTCTCTTTTTTTATTTCAGAAAATGGCTGCAGTAAAATCGGAGGAGTGGAAAGGATATGTGTTTGCTTTAGTCGGTACAATTGCCTTCTCGAGCCTTTATGTCTTTAGCAAAGCCGGTCTGAACCAGGTGGAACTGGCTCAGTTTGGTTTGTATTATTTTGGTATGGGTTTTCTCCTGAATCTGTTCTTTGTTCTGGTTTCAGGAAAACGAAAGCAATTGCCTGGTATTCCCAGGAAAGTACTGGGATTACTCGCTATCCTTGGAATAATTGATATCCTCTCGAATATTACTTTTTTTATGGCAATTCGTGCCATTCCTGATCCATCGGTTACTTCATTCCTTGGAAATTTATTCCCGGTTTTTATGACCATTTTAGCCGTTTCTTTCCTGAAGGAGCGGTTTACCTTGATAGAAACTTTAGGAGCTTTGATGGCCATAACAGGAGCATTTGTCATTAGTTATACCGGTAATCTCGATTGGAGAAGTTTTTTTATCCCGGGTACCGGCTTTGTGGTTTTAAATACATTTCTTGCTGCATCAGTTGCGGTAATCGTAAAAAAGAATGTTCATAAAGCAAGTCCTGAAGTGTTTAACCTGAACTCAAATGCATGGATATTTCTGTTCTTTTTAGGGTATTTCATTTCGAGCGGACAATCGGTTATCATCCCATTAACAGCATTCCGAAATATAGCTTTGGGTTCTTTTTTTGGTTCCTTTATTGGTTTGTTGTCGTTCTTTTATTCGTACCGCTACATTACCGCATCACGATCATCTATTATTCAGAGTTTAAAGGGGATTTTTGTTCTGATCATTGCTTATTTTTATCTGGGAAATTTTCCGCTTTCAATCCAGTTGTGGGGAGGAGCAATCACAGTGGCTGGCGTGTTGGTGATGACCATGGCACAGGCAGGGATTATAAGAGTTGGGAAAAGATGATTGAATCGGAGTTCAGAATTATCTTAAAATGCAAAATGCAATTTGTAGTCTTTCGTGCATACTCCTTTGCCGATTTCTGGTAAATGTCTGATTAGGAATCATAAAGCCAATAACAAAAGGGCATGGCACGGATAACAATCTATTTCATCAGGAAAATCATTCTTCACCAGCTTACTGATGAAACCGCACATAATTCCGGTTGTGGGGAATAACCATATAATCCAGAATTTCTTCTTTGCTGATGGGCGCTGTGGCTCCTGTTGTAGTTGCAACCAATGCTCCTGCGGCATTACCAAACTGGAGTGCTTGGTCGATCGGAAATCCATTCATGTAATAATGTACAAATCCCGCAGAAAATGCATCGCCTGAGCCAACAGTGTCACCTAGACTGATCTGATACCCCGGATCATAATGAAATACGCCCTCCTGAGTAAGACAGAATGCTCCGTTTGATCCAAGAGTGCAAAGTAGTATGTCAAGATTGAATTTTTCAATGGTTTCCAAAGCCAGGTCCTTAAGGTTCTCATTTTTTAATCCCAGCAATTCACGCGCTATCAGAAGTTCATCATCGTTTGTTTTCAGTATGTTGGTCATCTTTAAACTATCTTCAATAGAACCAGCTGTGTAGCATTTTTTTCGCAGATTGATATCCATAAATTTAACGACATCTGTTGATTCGTGAATCAGTTCGCGCAATGTGTTTTTCGAAATTCCATAGCGTTGTACCAGTGTTCCAAAACAAACACAGTCAGCCTGACTAAAAGCCTCCATCATTTCAGCGTTAATCTCAATGTGATCGTATGCGACGTCGGTAATGATGTCATAATCAGCATTCCCATTGTTGTCAATCTTTACTTTGACTGAACCGGTGGGGAATTCATAATCGGTTTGAATGTTTTCGTCAGAAACCCCGAGTTTTTTAAGTGCTTCTCTGGCTTCTTTCCCTGCTTTGTCGTTCCCGACTTTACTAAGCAGTGTTCCCTGATCACCAAAGGAATTTATTCGGTATATAAAATTGGCAGGTGCTCCGCCCAGAACTTTTCCTGCTGGAAGTAAGTCCCATAACAATTCACCAAATGCAGCAATTTTCTTCGACATGTTAGCTTTTTAATATGGGCGAAAGATAGGAAAAAATAAAAAATCAGAGTAATCGGAATCTGTTTACTTTTAACCAACAATTAACATTATAATCTGTTGTAGTACCAAATAGTTAAATTTGTAGTCATTTAACTTGTTGCTTTGTTCTGTAGTTTAGTAGTTTATGAATTATTTGGCGCATATCTATTTATCGGGGGATTCGGACGAGATTAAAATCGGCAATTTTATTGGCGATTACGTGAAAGGGAATAAATACATTCATTTTCCGGACCAGATAGCATATGGAATCCAGATGCATCGAAGGATCGATTCGTTTACCGATCAACATGCGGATGTGAAGGAATTCATAAAATTTATTAAACCCGGATATGGCAGATATGCAGGCATCGTTGGTGATATTTTTCTTGACCATTTTCTGGCCTCTAACTGGAACGAATATTCTGCAATTTCTTTGCGTCAGTTTACAAAACATGCTCATGGTGTATTCATTGGCAATTTTGGCATTTTACCTTTTCGTGTGAAACAATTTTTACCCTTTTTAATTCAGCACAAACGATTGGAATCGTATGCAATTCGTGAAAATTTATTTCAGGTTTTGGAAATCATGTCCCGTCGAACCTCATTACCTTCCAACAGCCAGTGGGCATTAGAGATGCTTAATCAGGAATACAATCAGTTTGAGGCTTTATTCCGGAGTTTTTTTTCTGAAATAATTGAATATGTGGAAACTGATTTTAATGTCAGGATTTCGAAACCGGTGAAAATTATCTAAATCAGAAATCATATGAACCAGTAGCGGCTGAGAACTATTCCGGAAATACCGGGATTTTTGAATTAGAGGAAAGCAACAGATATATTGGCATGATCACAGAAAACTTTTCACAGAACCTTGCTCACCACCGTGTCCAATTCCAGATTCATCAGTTTGAATTCATTTTTCCCTCTTTTTATGTATTCAGTTAATCCATCCAAATTCGCAGCCTGCATCGAGTCAATGGTAAATTCCTTGTCCTTCAGTTCCATCAGCTGTTCCAATCCCGCTTTGCTGAACAATTTAATCAGGCCGGAGTACTTTTCTTCGTTAAGCTTTACAAAGGTACTTAAGCGGTCAATCTTCCAATAGGTAATGTCTTCTTTCCCCAGTCCTGTCAGCTTTCGCAAACAAATGCCTTCCGGCGCCGAGTTATGAGTTATAAACAGGAAAGTGCGAAACAGCAATTTATCGTCTGCGATATTGGCAACAAGGTATCCGATTTTTATATCAAACACCTTAAACGGCAAAAGCAGGTGTCCGTTATAGCTTACAAATTGTGAAATGGTGTGTGTGTTTTCCCATAGCGCATAGTTAATGGCTTCCTGATCCAGAAGATCCAGCCGCTCTTTCAGTCTGGTCAAAGCATGGGACTGGATAAAAACATCCAGGGTCTTTTTGTTCCCTTTGTAAAAATTTCCCAACAGTGAAACATCCACCGATAACCAACCAATGGGAGTAACAGCTGATGCTAATGGTTTTGCCAATTGAAATGCAGGCCTTTTGCATCCGTTTATGCTCACCATACATTTTTGTGCGATGAAACCATAAATATCGCAAATAAACTCCAGTTTAGGTCTTTCTTTGTAAAATGGAGCCATACGAATATAGGCGCCGTAATATTTTTGAGAGGGATTACTTAAACGCGTAAGCATTTTTAAATAACCAAGCATAAAACTGGCGTAAAATACACTAAGAATGCCATTTTTAACTTCGGTGAATTCAATAACTTCGGGATGGTTTTTGTCGCCTTTCTCCTTCTCTATTTCTATTGTTCTTGCAGAAAAAAAAGCAAAAATCAATTGCATCTGGTAGGTTGACAAGTACATATCGCCTATTTGAAAAGTTTTTTCACGATAATCTTTCTTTCCTCTTTCAGCGAATATTTTCAACTCGGTGGGAGTGACTGTTTCATTGCCTGCAGTGGGGTTCCAAATTCCTATTTTGTAGTTATAAGCCGTTCGTTTAAACTCGTTTGACAGGTCGAAAAGGCCAACAGATATATGCAATTGGCTCAGTACTTCGTACATGTTGATTAAGAAATGCTTGTACGGACCCATTCCTGGTTGAGACGATGATTTTTTTCGCTTCTTGTTTTTACGCATTGGTGGGAGTATTTGATTTCCTGTTTCTTTCGTTTTTTTATTTGATTAAGCAGTTCTCATTCAATTCATAAAACTATTCCTGCAGCAGCATTATCCCGATTATATGGCAAGTACCAAATTCCCTTAAACTCTTTTGATTCGTTCGTATCATCTGTTTGGGTTTATTATTAAGTATTAACCTCCCCCAAAGAGATCCCAATTCTTTTTCAATTTATCATCGACCTCAAAACTAGAGCTATCAACCAAATTTTGATTAAGCGGGTTCATTTCGACCCAATCTGGTTTCATTTCGACTTTAATCTTGAGGTTCCCAACCTTGATTGGTTTCATTTTTTATTCAGCGGGTTTCAATTTCACCCCGGCATTGAAGTCTGCGACACCGATGGGTTTCATTTCGATGCCGGTGTTGAGGTTCCCGACCTTGATGGATTTTATTTTCATGCTGGTTTGTTTCAATTGAACCCAGGCAGGCTTTACACAGCCCGGCCTGTCGGGGTTCAAAACAACTAAAGGGTAGTTTTTGAAGCCGGAGCCGAACTTCCGTTGGCAGCATACAGCTTGCCAAGGTCGTCAACAATGCTCTTTGTGCCTGGCACATCGAGCGAAGCGGATATTTTCGACAACTTATAAACAACCCTTGCAAACTCATACAATTCGGCGCCTGCCAGCATCCGTGTGTCGCTCACCATTTCGCTCAGGCGAGCCAGTTCACGGTCAACTGTTTGAAGTTTGCCAAATAAGTTACTGTCTTTTTGT
This sequence comes from Prolixibacteraceae bacterium, assembly GCA_041736275.1. Classification (GTDB taxonomy): domain Bacteria; phylum Bacteroidota; class Bacteroidia; order Bacteroidales; family Prolixibacteraceae; genus Aquipluma. The sequence continues at coordinate 221,324 of JBGSUC010000049.1, read as the reverse complement.
GCTTCCTCCAGTAAAAGAGGATTGGGGCTAATGGAAGGTTCACGCGATGCATAATCGAGTGCTTTGCCGGCAAACGGGATACGTCCGTCGTCAAGCATAGCGGTCTTTTTCTTATCGTCGGCAGAGAGTTTCACCAAAAAAGGAAGTTTCTGGCGAATGGTAGTGATAGCTTGAAGAACTTCGTTGAGATCTTCGTCAGATAATTGTGCGCTAATTTGATTGGCCATAAGTGCGAATTTTGGATTAAAAAATAAGTTGACTATAATACATAAGGCTGTGTTATGCAGGTTTTTTAAACTAAAACGAGTAACTACGCCGAAGGCAAATTGTTAATCCACATCATTTTAATCGATTCAAAACCTATACAATTTAACACTTTAGATTATATAAAACAATAATACATCTAAAATAAGTTACTAACATAAACTTGACTATTGGAGATTGCTGAATAAGGAATTTCTCCCGGAGAACGTATTTCCGCAGGCCAAAAAATCATTTGGGATAATTAAGATTGAACCCTTAGAGCAATGTCAGATATTTAATAAATTCTGGGGCACGGTAAAATCCCGAATGGGATTAACGTGTTATTCACCGTCGTTAAAGAATGGCAAATATTGAACCCTTTGGGTTCTTTCCTGAAATAAAAGCTTTTAGTAGCTCAGCTGTTCGAACCTGCTGGCATCTAACCTGACAAATACAAAAAGAAGCAAGGTAAACGACCATAAAGATGAACCTCCATAGCTAAAAAAGGGCAGAGGTATTCCAATTACGGGTGCCAGACCAATGGTCATTCCGATATTAATGGCAAAGTGGAAAAACAGTATTGTGGCAACACAATAACCATATACACGACTGAACCGGGAGCGGTTTCGTTCAGCTAAAAATATCAGGCGTATTAAAAGACCCATAAATAATCCGATTACGGTTACTGTACCTATAAATCCCCATTCTTCGCCAACAGTACAAAAAATAAAATCGGTACTTTGTTCCGGCACAAAATCAAATTTGGTTTGTGTACCCTGAAGAAATCCTTTCCCGAAAAATCCACCTGAACCAATTGCTATCTTTGACTGATTTACGTTGTAGCCGGCTCCAAGTAAATCGGATTTAATCCCCAGTAACTCATTTATCCTGTCGCGCTGATGTTGTTCCATAATGTTGTGAAAAACATAGTCAACGGATACTGCAAAAACAACACTTCCAAGGTAAATGCCTATTAATATGGCTAAACTGCGTTTCCGAAGCATCATCGCCCACAAAAAGAATAGTACAGATGAAATAGCTGCAGCTGCAAATAAGAAATACAATGGTTCGATACTGCCCTGCAGCAGATAGTTAATAAGCCATAATGTGACGTAGATAGATACAAAAACACCTATTCCGATCAGGTTGCGCTTGGTCTTCCTACGCAATAAATAATTGATTAAAAAAGCTGAGATGGTCAATGTCCAAACGGTTACAAACGGATCGAGAACCATTGTGAAAATAAAAACCAGCGCTATCAGAAAGGTGAAGAATAAAACAATTCCGTTTAGTCCTTCACGGTAAAGAACAAGAAGAAAAACGCCAAAAACAATGGCGGAACCAGTGTCGTTTTGTAAAAAGATAAGGCCGACAGGCACAAAAATGATTGCAGCTAAGGTCATTAACGACTTAAAGCTATGCATTTTGAAATTGTACGAACTAATATATCTGGCCAAGGCAAGTGATGTTGCCATCTTCATAAATTCCGAGGGCTGAAGTGAAAAGTTTCCGAACTGAATCCATGATTTGGCTCCTTTAACTTCCGACCCGATAAGAAGCACCGAGAGTAAGACCAGTATGACGAAAATATAGATTGGGATAGAGAACGTGACAAAAAACTTGGAATCAATATTGAGCATCAGTACAGCTATAAATATTGCAGCACCTATCCATATTAGCTGTTTCCCGTATTGCTGGCTGAAATCAAGGATGCTCTTGTGCTCCTCGTTATAAACAGCAGCATATATATTTATCCAGCCAATGAACATCATTGCTAGATAAATGGATATTGTGATCCAGTCTACATTTGCCCAAACGTTGTTTCTCTTTTGCACTTTATAGCTTCTTTTTTACTTCAACAACATTTAATAAATCGGTTTCAATCAATTTCTGCTCCAGTTGTTTTCTTCTTGGAGTGATTGAATCGTTAAGATATTTTTCGATAAGAAGGCCTGCAATAGGTGCTGCATAAGTTGCGCCAAAACCTGCATTTTCTATGTAAACGGCAATCGCAATTTTCGGATTATCACGTGGGGCAAATCCTACGAAAGCAGAATTGTCCGCTCCATGAGGATTTTGAACTGTGCCGGTTTTTCCGCAAATAATTAAACTATCCACTTTTACCGTAAACTGCAGTCTGGTTTCTTCTACCACTGCCTGCATTCCTTCAATAACAGTATTGAAATTTTCTAATTTAATATCCAGTATTTTTTTATCGAATTTTAAATTGCGGTAAACCCGATTGGTATCCTGAATAGCACGAACCAGATGAGGTGTAATATAATAACCACGGTTAGCAATAATGGAAACCATATTTGCCATCTGAAGCGGAGTAGCCAGAATTTCGCCCTGACCGATAGAAAGAGACCGGATAGTAAGAGAATTCCAATGGTCCTTGCCGAAATATTTGTCGTAATAGGATGGCTGCGGAATATTTCCTTTTCGTTCCGATGATAATTCAGGTCCTAATTTTTGTCCAAAGCCAAATTCAACAATTTGTTTTCGCCATTCAACATAACCTTCTTCCGGAGTAGGATAATGGTTTATGATTGAACGAAAAACGTTCCAGAAATAAGAATTGCATGATTCTCTTATTCCTTCCCTCATTGCGAGCGGAGTGACATGATTATGGGTGCATGAAATTGGCTTTGTGCCTTTTCCCTGACAGGAAAACCGATCAAATGGAGTAAGGGCATGCTCTTGTAAGGCTATTAATGCGTTGGGAAGTTTAAAGGTTGACCCGGGAGAATATTCACCTATAATCGCCCTGTTCCATGTTGGCTTGTATATTGAGTCCTGCATCAGCATATTGTAATTTTTACTGCGTTGGCGTCCAACCAGCAAATTTGGGTCATATGAAGGCATGCTGACCATCATGATAATTTCACCAGTGGCGGGTTCTATGGCCACAATAGCTCCTTTTTTATTGGTCATTAATAATTCAGCGTAAGCCTGGAGTTTTGCATCAAGGCCAGTCATCAGATTTTGTCCCAGAATAGCAGTGGTGTCTTCCTGGCCCTCGTTGTATTTCCCTTTTATTCGGTTGTGAACATCAACCATGTTGTTGCTTACTCCTTTGATACCGCGTAGATTTTTTTCGTAGGTTTTTTCAAGTCCGCTAACTCCAATGTAATCGCCCGAACGATAATAGTTGTCGTTATCAATAATTCGTTGATTTACTTCCCCAACAAAGCCTAAAACCTGAGCTGCACTTTTGCTTGGATATTCGCGGAGAGTTCTTGATTGTACAAAGAATCCGGGGTATTTGTATAGTTTTTCCTGAAGTGGCGCATAAACATCCGGAGAAATCTGACCAACAATGATTGATGGTTTATAATATGAAAACTGTTTCGCTTTTTTGATGGCATCCTTCAACTCCGTTTTCTCCATCTGAATAATGCTGCAAAGCTCGGTTGTGTCGAATGATTTAGCTTCTCTCGGAACCATTAATAAATCGTAAGCGGCTTTGTTGTAGACCATAAGTTCATTGTTGCGGTCGTATATCAATCCGCGGGCCGGAAATGTAATAATCTTCCGAAGTACATTACGTGTAGCAAATTGCTTATAGGTTTCGTTCGTAATTTGCAGGGAGATAAGTCTCAAAATAAAGATTATTCCTACCCCAAGTATAATTGCTGCTATAATGACTTTGCGTTTCGAGAATGTATCCACCTCTTTTAATTTTTAAAGATGATGAATTGACTGGCAAGTATAATGATGATCGAAAAGATGCTGCTAAGGATGAATCGTAAAAAGGTTTCAAAAAATCCACCAAAAGAAAAAGCCTCGGCATAGAAGAGAAAGAAATGATGCACCAGAACTGCGAAGACTGTATACTTTATAAAACTTGCATATCCCAATTGTGCCATATTGGGCATATTCCCTTTTTCAATAATTTCTCTCGAAGAGATCAGTCTTGCGATTCCTGGACGCATAAATCCAAGCAAAACGGCAGCTCCTGCATGCATACCGGGCGAATTATTGAAAATATCAATCGTAATTCCAAGTAGAAAAGATAATCCGAGAAGTAAATATCCGGGAATAGTAAAAGGAAGTAAAAGAATAAACAAGATGTAAATATACGGGTTAATTAAGCCACTAAATTGAATGTTATTCAGGATTAATACCTGTAATAAAACAAGTACAATAAACATCACAATATATTTCCCGAAGTCTTTTATCATTCGCCTATATTGTTTAATTCCAGGTTGATTTGTTCGTCCCGTTTGGTATTTTTAACCACTTCAACGTATTTAAGCGTTTTGAAATTAGTTGATAGTTCAATTTTAATATTGTAGAAGTTTGTTCCGCTTTCTACGTCATAAGATTTGATAACCCCGATCATGATTCCTTCTGGAAAAATATTTGAATAACCACTAGTAACTACGGTATCTCCAACATTTACTACGATGTGAAAAGGAATTTCTTTAAGATCGGCTGTATTGTAGTGTTCGCCATCCCATACCAGTGAGCCGAAATAATTGTTTTTATTAATTTTCGCCGGAAGACTTAGCCGTTTGTTTAACAATGACAGACCTGTAGAGTAATTGGGAGAAACATGAGTAATTACTCCAACAACTCCTTCCGCATTAATAATACCCATGTCGGGTTTAATACCTTGTCTGGAGCCTTTGTTTATGGAGATATAATTGAACTGCCTGTTTACCGAGTTGTTGATTACTTTTGCTGATGTGAAATAATACGCAGGTGCATCAACCGTATCGGGCCGGTTAGTTGGGTATATTTCTTTTTGCATCATTAACATATGTAACTGTTTACGTAATGATGCATTTTCGTCAGCAAGACTTGCGTTTGTTCTACCCAAACTAAAATAATCGTCCAGGGTACTATATCGTTCATAGATAGTACCCGTCAGATTATTGCTTGAATTTATGAAAGTTACCCGTTGGTAATTATTAAAACTGACAATCAAAACCATAGAAATGGCTTCGAGTGTCAGAAACATCATCAAAAAATAATTTCGTATTAAGAAACGAAATAAACTTCTCATCAGCCGGAATGGTTACTCTTTCTATCTCAGTTTTATCTGATAAGGAAAGTGAATTTATTTACATTCTTAAGTGCGATACCAGTTCCTCTGGCTACGGCACGCAATGGATCTTCAGCAACATGGAATTGAATGTTAATCTTATCGGTGAATCTTTTTGATAGACCGCGAAGTAATGCACCCCCGCCAGCAAGCCAAATTCCCCTGGTTACAATATCAGAATATAATTCAGGTGGAGTTTGCTCTAAAGCACTCAATATAGCAGTTTCAATCTTATTAATCGATTTTTCCAAACAATGCGAAATTTCCTGATAGGAAACAGGAACTTCAATCGGAAGTGCAGTCATTTGGTTAGGACCTTGTATCACATAGTCTGGCGGTGGATTTTCGAGTTGTGACAGAGCCGATCCTACATTGATCTTAATCTCTTCAGCAGTACGTTCACCTATTTTTATATTGTGCTGATGGCGCATATATTCCATAATATCTGCAGTGAGATCATCGCCGGCAATACGGATCGATTTATTGGTGACCAGTCCGCCTAAAGAAATTACAGCAATTTCTGTTGTACCACCACCTATGTCAACCACCATATTCCCTTCAGGGGCCTCTACGTCCAGCCCAATTCCTATCGCAGCAGCCATTGGTTCGTAGATCATATATACATCACGGCCTCCTGCATGTTCTGAGGAGTCGCGCACTGCACGAATTTCTACTTCGGTTGAACCTGATGGGATACAAACAACCATTCGGAGCGAAGGAGAAAAGAATCTCGACTTGGGATTCATCATTTTAATCATTCCCCTTATCATCTGTTCTGCAGCGTTGAAATCGGCTATTACACCATCGCGAAGAGGGCGGATGGTTTTCAGATTAGCGTGAGTTTTTCCCTGCATCTGCCGGGCTTTTTCTCCAATAGCAACTAGCTTTTCTGTTTTCAGGTCTATGGTAACGATCGATGGTTCATCAACTACAATTTTATCATTATGAATGATAATTGTATTCGCTGTTCCAAGGTCGATGGCTATTTCCTGTGTTAAAAATGAAAATAATCCCATGGGTATGTTTTTCTTTAATTATAGTAATTTGTAGACCGTTCAAATTAGTTTCAACTCAATGTTTGAAATGTCTCATTCCAGTAAAAATCATAGCTATGCCAAATTCGTCGCATGCCGCAATTACTTCTTCGTCGCGGATACTCCCACCTGGTTCTACAATGTATTTAATTCCGAATTCATTGGCAGCTTCAACACTGTCTCTGAATGGGAAAAAAGCATCTGAGATCAGAACCGAATCTTCGATTTTAATCCCTTCTTTCAGGTTAAAACGAGGAATGGTCAACTGACGTAAACTGTCAAGTCTGTTTGGTTGTCCCATTCCCGCCCCGGTCAGCCAGAACGATCCGTCCTGATTTTGTGTTACCAGAGCAATTGCATTGCTTTTTAAATGTTTGCAGGCAGTAATGCCAAATTTCGACAAGTTCATTTTTGAACCGTCGAATTGTATTTTGGTTACATTTTTAAAATCAGTTTCAAGTACTTCATCTTCGTCCTGAATAAGCAAACCTCCACTAATCGAACGGTAAAGCTTTTCTCCTGAAATTTCTGGTTTTACAGGTGTTTCCAAAACGCGAAGATTTTTCTTTTTACCAAGAACGGCCAGAGCTTCTGCCGTATATCCTGTTGCAATGATAATCTCAACAAAACGTTTTTCGAACCATTCTGCAATTGTTTGGGTAACTTCTCCGGTGAAACAGATGATTCCTCCGTATGCACTCACCGGATCGCCTGCCCATGCCAGTTCGAGCGATTTCATGATGTTGCTGGTAACAGCCAGTCCGCATGGATTTAGATGTTTTACAACTGATACCGCAACTTTGTTTTCGATATGAGTCACTGAATGGAAAGCATCGCTGGCCGATTTCCATGCAGCATCAGCATCGAGCATGTTGTTGTATGAAAGTGCTTTTCCCTGAAGTACTTTGGCATTTGATAAAGTAATATGGGAATTACTATTGTTTAATTTGAAAAATGCAGCTGACTGATGAGGGTTTTCTCCGTAGCGTAAAACCTGCCCATCGTTTACACTGATGCGGGCTTCTTCCGATTTTCCCTGATTGAAATAATTGAAAATAGCACTGTCATAGTGGGATGAGGTAGCGAAAGCTAACCGTGCAAAATCTTTTCGATCTGAGATCGAAGTAGCACCATCTTTTTCGGTCAGCAAATCAAATAAGGTTTGATACTGGTTTCTTGAAGACACAATAACCACATCATTAAAGTTTTTTGCTGCTCCGCGAATTAGTGCAATACCGCCAATGTCTATTTTCTCAATAATATCATCTTCTGCTGCTCCTGAAGCAACTGTTTCTTCGAAAGGATATAAATCAACAATTACCAGGTCGATTTCAGGGATTTCATATTTGGCAATTTGCTGCTGGTCTCCGGGGTTGTCTCTCCGGTTTAGGATGCCACCAAAAACTTTTGGATGCAGGGTTTTTACACGTCCTCCTAAAATTGATGGATAGCTTGTGAGTTCTTCCACCGGAATAACCGAAATCCCTAACTCTTCTATGAATGATTGTGTTCCGCCAGTTGAATAGATAATAACATTTAATTCGTTTAATTTTTTTACAATCTGATCCAACTTATCTTTGTGATATACTGAAATTAAAGCCGATTTAATTTTTTTTAAGTCCTTCATCTATAATCCATTTGTAATTTGGGGTCAAAGATAATAAAACACCTTGATCTTTTCCTCTAAGATATTGACTAATTAAGCTTATTAATTGATAGATTTTAGAAAAATTCCAATTCTTTTTTAGAATGAGAATTTTAAACAACTAAACCAATAACGCTGAGTTTTTAGCTTTGTTATAGCCTAAGTGAAATTAAGTCGTAAAAGATGATGAATTTGTATATCTGTATGACGTCGTTTGCTTTCATTATTGTGGGCTTACTAATTGTTATTTTGCGGAATTTATTTGATTTTAATTGAAGCTTAATTCATTATTTAAGGCTCTTAAATAAATTGGATAAATTTATTTCTTTACAAATTTTCTTTCAATTTGTAATCATTTCAGAAATTTACAACTAATTTTCAGGATCAGATCGTGGTCTGTTTACTTTTCAAACACAAAGACATGCTTTTAACCAGACTAATATTAGAGAGCTTTTCATTTGCATTCAATTCGCTTCGCGGGAATAAATTGAGAACGTTTCTGTCGCTTCTGGGTATTACCATAGGAATATTTGCAATCATATCAGTTTTTACCGTAATTGACTCATTGGAGAGTTATATACGAAGTAGCCTGAATTCATTGGGAAGTAATATGGTATATGTTCAAAAATGGCCTTGGGCACCTCCCGAAGGTGAGTCGGAATATCCATGGTGGAAATACATGAACAGACCGCAACCAACGATGGAAGAGACAGAGGAAATTATTAGAAAAGCCAGAACCGTTGAGGATGCCGTTTATTTTTTTGGATTTAACCGTACCGTTCAGTTTGAAAACAGTAAGGCTGAAAATACCGAAGTACTTGCAACCACCCACGAGTTAATTGACACCTGGAATCTGGAGATTGAAAGAGGTCGTTATTTTACCGAATCCGAATCGAAGTCTGGAGCAGGTCTGGCAATTCTGGGTAGCGAAATTGCTAAGCGCTTGTTTGATCAGGTTAACCCGATTGGGAAAATGATTAAAATGCAGGGGCATCGATTCATGGTTATAGGAGTGTATACCAAACAAGGAACAGATATGTTTGGTACCAGCATGGATAAACGGATTCATATCCCTGTGGTTTATGCCATGAATATGGTGGACGTGAGGGATCGTGATCAGGGACAAACAATAAACATTAAAGCTAAACCAAATGCTGACAGAGATGAGTTTATTGCTGAACTTGAAGGGATTATGCGAACTTTACGTCGGTTAAAGCCTATGGAGGAGAACGATTTTGCTATTAATGAAGTGAGTCTGATATCCAATCGGTTTGATGCTTTTTTTGTAGTGTTCAATATGGCCGGATGGATTATCGGAGGATTCAGCATTCTTGTTGGTGGATTCGGAATTGCTAATATCATGTTTGTGTCGGTAAAAGAACGGACCAAAATTATAGGAATTCAAAAGGCAATAGGGGCAAAAAAATACTTTATTCTTCTCCAGTTTATATTCGAAGCTGTTGTGCTTTCAATGCTGGGAGGTATAATCGGATTGATGCTTATTTTTCTGGGTACTGTTATTTTTAGCTATGTAGCCGACATGACCATTTCGTTAACGATGGCAAATATTATTTTAGGCCTGACTATTTCAGGAGTGATCGGCGTTCTGGCTGGTTTTATTCCAGCCCTTTCAGCCTCGCGGCTCGATCCGGTGAATGCTATGAATAGTGTTTAGGCATCACCAGACTCAGCAACCTGTTTTTGATACAGCGATTTCTCCAGAAAGGGTTTTACTTCACGAGAAGAGTCCTACTGGTTTTTATTATTGAGACTTTTTTTTCTGAAGTACCTTAAGGAAAACCAATTATCTGATTTTGTATATGAAATGACTGTAATGAGAATACTGATGACGCAATTGATTTTAATATTTTGTAGTTCATAATAAATTGAATTTGGGTTGTTTCTATTTATCTTTTCTTACCTAAATGAGCATTTTGTTTTTAGAATGTTTTTAATAAAACCCTTAATTCAAGAAGGTTCAAAACGTAAAATAAACAACAGAGTAATTAATTTTCAGGTTGATATAGAATGGATCACTTCAAGTTGACATTGTTAACTTCCTCATTTGTCATTCCGTTAATACTTGCAGTAACTTTATTTTTGGTATCTAAAAATAACTTTTCTAAGCAGGTAATGGGGTTTGCATTATTGAATGCGTTCTTCGTTTTTTTTGCAAATTATTTGTTTTTCCAAAAGCTTTATCCCATTTATTCTACAATTCATAGTATTCATATTGCTACAGTACTTTGGATCTTTCCATCCATATATCTTTACGTTAAGACAATTGTTGGCAATAAAAAAATGTTTCGAAAGGAACTTTTCCATTTGCTACCAGGGCTTTTGTTCGGCTTAACTTCAGCTCTTCTTTTCTATGGGTTATTAAATCAGGAGGAACGGATTTACTATTTGTCAAATTATCGAAGTGGCATTCAATTTACAGATCTTAAATTGAAGATAGTTTCTTTTTTCCGGTTAACTGATGTATTGTGTATTGTTATTCAGGTAATCTATTACTCGGTAACTTTTATCCGAATACCTTATAAGTATCACGAGAGACTGAACGAAGAATACTCTAATGTTGAAAATTTTTCGATATTTTGGCTTAAATGGTTTAATGCATCGTTCGTTTTGATTGGTTTGTTAAGTATCTTATTTTACGTGTTTAATCCATTTCACGAAAAGAATGATTTTTTTCTTATTGTATTTCTTTCTTCCATTTCAGCTTTTATCTGGATTATTGGGCTCTGGTCTTTTAAGCAGAAAAGGCCTGAATTTCAATTGGAGATAATAGCTGATATTCTAAATTTAAATCAGGAGAACACGAAAATTGAGGATGATGCTATAGTTACTAGCCTTCTCAACTATTTCGAAAATGAAAAGCCTTTTCTTCAGCCGGATTTAACGCTTACAACTGTTTGTAAACATATTGGAACCAACCGGACTTATCTTTCAGCAACTATAAATAATAGGTTTGGAATAAATTTTAATGCTTTTGTCAATCAATTTCGTACTCGCTATATCGAAGAATATCTGAGCTTACATCCACATGTGACAAAAGAGGATTTGGCTCAGATCGGCGGCTTTGGATCTGTGAGTTCATTAAGAAGGGCTTTGAATAAGACTAGATATGAATTAGGTTAAGGATTTCCCAAATGGAGATTCGTGAATAGATGGTACAGATTGCTTTTTGCCGTGTTTGAGCCTATCCGGCTCATGAATAGTTTGAAGATGGCTTTGAGTCATTTCATTCCGGAACAGTTTTGGATTTTTAAATGCTACAATATACCCAGAAACATTTCGGCAATTGACATATAAATTATGAGTCCCAGAATGTCGTTTGTCGTGGTGATAAATGGTCCGGTTGCAACTGCCGGGTCTATCTTAAATCTGTTAAGAACCAGAGGGATGACTGTGCCGAATAACGACGCGAAAATCATAACTATAAATAACGTAATACTTACAGAATAAGTGAGTCCCATATTCCCGTTAAAGAAATAATTATAAATAAAAATAAGGATAGAGAACAACAAGGCCGTACTGAAAGCTACTGCAAGTTCTTTTCGAAGTTTTCGCCAAATAGAATCAAAATTGCGGTTTCCGCTTGCAATGCTTTGTACAATAATTGAGGAAGATTGTACTCCAACATTTCCGGCCATTGCGGCAATTAGCGGAATAAAGAAAGCCATGGCAGGCATTTGTGCAAGTTGCGATTCGTGTGATCCGAGAACAGCTGCCCCAAGGATTCCACCACACATACCAATAAAAAGCCATGGGATGCGGATCCATGCACGTTTAAAAACATTATCGCCCGAATCAGCATCACCCGAAATACCCGAAGCCATCTGGTAATCCTTGTCTGCTTCTTCACGTATAATGTCCAGTACATCATCAATCGTAATCCGTCCTTTTAATCTTCCGATCTGATCTACTACGGGGAGAGCCACCAAGTCATACTTTTCCATTATCTGAGCCACTTCCTCCTGACTGGCATCAACACGCACAAAATGAATGTCGTCTGTTGCCAGGCTTTTAATTGGAGTGTGTGTTTGCTTCATGATAAGCTTCTTGAGCGACAAAACTCCTTTTAGGATATTGTTGTCGTCAACAACATAGACGTAGTAAATTTCATCTATATCTTCAGCCTGTACGCTAATTTCTTTCAGACAGGTTTGAACGGTCCAGTTTTCATTTACGGCGACCAATTCCGTTGCCATAATTCCCCCGGCGGTATCCTCATCGTATTCCAACAGGTCTGCAATATCTCCGGCCTGTTCCTTATCGTCCATTTGTTGCAAAACCTCATCTTGCAAATCTTCATCTAACTCAGCCATTACGTCGGCCGCATCGTCAGATTCCATGTATTCGATAAACCGGTGAGCAATTACGTCAGCAGGAAGCAATTTAAGAAAGCTATTCCAGTCATTCTCCGGGATCTCAATCAAAACATCAGCGGCCAATTCCCCGTCGAGTAGCATGAAAAGGTATTTCGCTTCATCCGAATCGAGCTGCGCCATCATTTCAGCAATGTCTGCCGGATGGTATTCACTGATAATACGGATAAGTTCCAGGTTAGCCTTTTGCTCTATTTGTTGGGAGAGTTGAGAAATGAATTCCCTGTTTAATTCGCTCTTCATAGTCGGAAAAATTCAAAGTTGGATGTGATATGATCCTGAAACAGATGCTTCAATCACTTAAATAGAATAAACAACAAGCTTTAATCAAAAAAGATTAAGATTTTCAGGATTGCTCCACCGGCTCCACTTTCCCGGGCTGTTGGTCTATTAAACGCACTAGCATTACGAATTCATCAACACCTAATTGTTCCGGACGTTTGTCGAATATGGGGTTTGTTTTTAACTCCTCAGTTGTAATCATGCTTTTCAGAGAGTTGCGCATTGTCTTGCGTCTTTGGTTGAAAGCCATTTTTACGATTCCCCGGAAGCGTTTTTCATCACAGTCAAGGTGTTCTGTCTGGTTTCGGGTGAGTCTGATTACTCCTGATTTCACCTTGGGTGGAGGAGAAAAAACATCTTCGTTTACCGTAAATAAATATTCAATATTATAATAAGCCTGAAGAAAGACACTCAAAATTCCATATTTTTTAGATCCGGGAGGTGACGCCAGTCGTTCAGCTACTTCTTTCTGAAGCATTCCAACAATTTCAGGAATTTGATTCCGGTATTCGAGAACCTTAAAAAATATCTGAGAGGAAATGTTATACGGGAAATTACCAATAATGGCAAAGGGTTCCTCGAAATAAATGTTCAGATTAAGTCTCAGGAAATCATGAGGTATAATCCGGTCTTTCAATTCAGGAAAATGAATGTTGATGTAATCGACAGATTCACGGTCTATTTCAACAACGGTGGTTTCAAAAGATTTGTTCAGCATTAAAAATTTGGTAAGTACACCCATCCCCGGACCAATTTCCAATACTTTGCTCAGGTTGTTAGCCTGAAGACTTTCCACGATTTTTTGAGCAATACCTTCATCATTCAAAAAGTGCTGTCCTAAATTTTTTTTTGCTCTTACTGTTTTCATTTTCATAGTTGTTTCTGGTTCAACTTTTAAATTGTTTGCAAAAGTCTGCCCAAATTAAAACAAAACCGTATTTTTGCCATTATGGCTAATTGCAAAGATATTGTATTTCGTCGCTCCGGCCTGCTGAGGCAAAAGTACGTTAATTCATTTTGAAATGCATAGTTACCTTAATCTATAAATTTTTAGAACTTGAAACAAACTATTTTTAAAGCACTAAAATTTTTTTCCTTCTTTTCACTCGGAATTCTTATTTTTTGGATGGTTTATAAAGATCAGGATATTGATCATATCAAAAGTATACTTACCAACGATGTTAATTATTTCTGGATTGTAGTCGCCCTTTTCCTAGGTTTACTGAGTCATGTAAGTCGCACTATTCGCTGGAATCTGATGATTGAACCTTTAGGTCATAAACCCAGGATGCTAAATACTTTTTTGGCAGTAATGATTGGTTACCTGATGAATCTGGCTTTGCCAAGAATGGGCGAAATTTCGCGCTGTGGAGTCCTTTCGAGGTACGAGAAGATTTCGTTTACCAAGTTAATAGGAACTGTGGTTGTTGAAAGGCTCGTTGATGTGCTGGTACTGCTTATTTTGTTGGTCGTTGTTGTAATGACTCAGTTCGGACAAGTTCTTGAATTTCTGCATAACAATCCTGAGGTTAATGAAAAACTGGATCAGTTCATTTATTCTCCATATCTCATTGGAGGCATAATTCTGATGGTGTTTGTAATATGGTTTGCACGACATAAGATTCGCGGGAGTTCGATTGTGAGAAAACTGAAGGATTTTATTAATAAATTCGTTGAAGGTCTTTTAAGTATTCGCGCCATGAAGAACAAGGGAGCATTTATTTTTCATTCGGCCTTTATATGGTTAATGTATTATTTAATGTTCTATTGTGTATTCTTTTCCTTTGATTTCACCTCACATATAATGCCATTAGCCGGTCTGGCTGTGTTTGTATTGGGTAGTTTCGGTATGGTTGCGCCAGTCCAGGGTGGAATTGGTGCTTACCATTTCATGGTGATAGAAGGACTTTCTCTTTATGGTGTGGACAAGGCAAACGGGAAAATATTTGCTCTTCTGGCCCATGGCAGTACAACCCTTATGCTGATTGTTCTTGGATTGATTGGATTACTCATATTGCCTTTCGTAAATAAACGGGCCACCGAAGAAGGTGATCTGGTACCCAATGAAATTGGATAATTTTCGAAATAGAATAAACCACTTTATCGGCTAGCGAGTCTATTATTAAGGCTTTCTAAAGGTAATAGGTAATTTGTTTGAATAAATTTTAATCAGCTGATTTGAATACAGATTTATACATAGCACGACGAATATTCTCATCCAAAGAGAATAGGAACAACCTTTCTCACCGGATTGTGAATATTGCTTTGTTTGGTATTGTTTTGGGCCTGATAGTGCTTATTTTATCAGTAGCTATTGTTACAGGCTATAAGTCAGAAGTTGGGCGAAAGGTTATAGGATTTGGATCACATTTACAAATAGTTAATCTTGATTCTAATCAATCATTCGAAACTAGCGGGATAAGTGAGAATCAGCCTTTCTTAAAAGAACTGAAAAATATTGAAGGAATAAAACATGTGCAGATTTTTGCCACTAAACCGGGCATCATCCGCACTGATGATGAAATTCAGGGCGTGGTGCTTAAAGGAATTGGTCCCGATTTCGACTGGTCTTTCTTTGAGGAAAACAAAGTTGCTGGTGAGCCTTTTTATGTTCAGGATACCATCCGAAGCAATAAGGTCTGGGTTTCGAAACAGATGGCAGATTTGCTGAAACTTGAGCTTGGCGATCATTTGACTATGATATTTTTTAACGAAACGGATATTGTGCCTCGACAGCGAAAGTTTGAACTTGCCGGCATTTATAAAACCAGTCTGGAAGAGTTCGACCGCATGTTTGTGTTGGTTGACATTAATCATATCCGAAGATTAAATAACTGGGCAAACGATGAAATATCTGGTTTCGAAATTCTGGTAAACGACTTTAAAAAATTACCTGAACAGGAAAAAGCAGTCAGGAATCTTTTGCTTCGAAATACGAATGCTGATGCGCCGGTATTACAGGTGGTAAGTATAATGGATAAATACCGGCACATTTTCGATTGGCTTAGCCTGCTAGATATGAATGTTTGGGTTATTCTGGCACTTATGGTTTTGGTCGCTGGATTTAATATGGTCTCCAGTTTATTGGTTATTATTCTGGAACGCACCCAAATGATCGGAATTTTAAAAGCGATGGGCGCCCGGAACTGGAGCATTCGCCGGATTTTTATTTATTTTTCAGTTATGCTCATCATGAAAGCTTTGGTCTTGGGTAACATTCTGGGCATAGGAATTTGTCTGATTCAACAGTATACCCACATACTTAAACTCGATCCGACTTCGTATTACCTCGAATATGTTCCAATTCACATTTCTGTCTTGTATGTGATTTTACTGAATATTGGTACAATATTGATTACTACTCTCATGCTGCTTATACCTTCCTATTTTATAGCCAAAGTTTCTCCTGAAAAAACCATCCGCTTCGAATAATAAAAATAATTGGGGAATTAAATCATTTAATTACTACTATCTGTTTGCGGCTAAATCAAATTTTAAAATCCTTATATTATACCAGAAAATTAATGAACCGGTAATTTTACCACAGAATTAATTCGCTATTTTTATAGCATGTATTCATCTCTTCTCATATATCTTAAAGAAGCTTTGCGTGGTGAGCTGCCCGGTTTGATAGCTCATAGCAAAATGCTTCCTCCCGGCAGGAGATTGAAGACCTGCGATCATGAACTTTCAACGGTAAAACAGAGCAGTGTATTGTTGCTTCTTTACCCTGACGAAGATCAGTTATTCTTATGTATGATGAAACGTCCTTTTACGATGAAGTATCATCCGGGTCAAATTAGTTTCCCTGGTGGAAAAGTTGAGGAGGGGGATCTTTCGGCTGAAATGACAGCCTTACGCGAAGCTCAGGAGGAAGTTGGTATAGATCCATCCTCAATTGAAATTCTTGGAAAATTATCTGATCTGTTTGTGGAAGTAAGTGGGTTTTCAATTCAGCCATTTTTGGCGTGGACCAATAAAAAGCCCAATTTCATTATAAATCCCTATGAAGTTGAAGCTTTGCTTCTGCTGCCCCTCAACGATTTTGTTGTTAACGAAACTGTTTGTGAAACAGAACTTGAAACCGTGACCGGATTTTTGCGCATAAAATACTATCCGTTTAACAACGAAATTATCTGGGGAGCTTCCGCCATGATTTTATCCGAACTGATCGAAATTCTAAAACGGAAACTTGAAACAACTGGTCAACAGGTTCTACATTCCATTCATTTGTAAGTTCGCAATATATTCAAGCGGAGTCTTTCTCTCCATACTTCTTTAGTTGCAGAAACCCGAGTTGATTTTCTCTTCCCAAAAGGACTTTTTTAATTTGCTTCGTTTTAATCGTAAAAAGACCAGGAAACCCCAAGCCTAAAAGTACGTCGGTAATATGGATAATCGGGGGCTGTGAAATAATTGTTTCCGGCGATACCTGACGCAGCATTCATCAGGATGAAGAAGAATCGTGTGCGTTTCAATTTCAGGTTTGCATGTAAATCAATAAAAGGATACTTTCCTAAACGCTGTTTGTTTTGAAGATAAAACCTGGCAGTTGATGGTTCGTAGGCATCAGCATAAAAAGCTGAATTATAACGGGTGTCTACACCCAGCTGCATGTATAAAACTTTCGAAACAATAGTTTTGTAGTTCATACTAATGAATCCGGCAAAAGCAGGCAAATGGATGTAGTTGGAGTTGCTTGCATTCTGTGTTAATATTTGCGTCCGGATCACCCAGTGATCACGCTCAAAATCTTTGTTTATATAAGCTGATAAAAGCAGTAGTTCGCTTCCTGCCTGTGCAGGCATTGCTTCTGTATTGTTGTAGATGTAATTCCCCAAAAGCGAATAGTTTGCTCCTATAGTAAAATTATATTCCTGAGAATGAATACTTGACCGAATAGTCATTTCCGTAATATTCTTGAAATTATTTCTCCATTCAAAATGGTTCGAATAATAATACTGGTCAAAATATTCAGGCACCAATGTTTTAAGGCTTCCTTCGATACGAAGACTGGTAGTATCCCGCCCTATTTTTAGCGGTTTATTTAGGTATCCATTCAACTCGGTCTGGCCTGAACGATATCCGGTTAAATATATTTTCCCATCGGCCTCCCATTGCCAGAACCGGCCTTCGTTTCTGAAAATTCCACCACCAACAAATGTGTTTGATTGTTTTTTAGGATAATATCCATTTGGCGCCGAGAAATTATACCAAAGTTGGTCATTCCCGATGTAGGCACGTTTCCCAAATGTGTATTTCCTGTCAGGTGCTTCGTAAAACTTAATCTGGAAAATGTTGGTTAAACGGTTGTATTTTGTGCTGTCGTTAGTCAGCGTATCATTAAGAGCATTCTTGAAAAAATTAGTTGGATCAAGTTTCGTGAATTTTCTGCTGTTTCCCGAAAATTCAAATTCGTGAATAAACCCAACTCGTGGAATAAAGACTTCAACTGAGTTTTCAGTACTGTCAGCTTCAATGGTTTTGCCGAGTCGATATTCGTTTATGGTAAAAAAATTATTGTTCCGGAGCCGGTTTGTTGCATCAACCATTTGTACCGGAAAATCTTCGGTTTTTTCAGTGCCGTCGAATGGTTGCGCTTGTCCGTTAGCAAGTGTGTCAATAAGTCCACCATTTTCCTGTCCTTGAAGACGGTTGAAAATAATATTCGAATGAGATACAAAATTATTGGAATTATATGAGGCAGCCAGCGCAATGCTATGAAATTTATTTTCCTGAAATAGATACTGACCCTGAGATCGTGTTTGATTGTAAATGAGTTCGAGATTCAGCTTTTTGTTTACATTTTGCGAAAAGAAAACATTAAAACGTGTCTCGTTCTTTACACTTTTATTATCACTTTGGCTATAGTCGAGCAGTGAATACGGCGTAGTTGTATTAAAGTATTTTATTTGCGAAGGAGTGAGTAAGTAGGCATCAAACGATCGTGAAAAATAAAAATCAGAATTGAATTTACGTGAGAAAAAGTCATTTGAAACGTATGCTCCGCCATTGTTCCCCGTAAAAGTATTACTTATACTTCTTTGATTAATAGGAAGATAGTTGTGGTAAAAGGTCAGTGCAGTATCAATTTCTGATTTTAGAATGCGGGAGCCATGATCTTCTACTTCCCAGGTTTTTATGACTGATGGAATTTTGGGCTTGTTTGCTGCCTTATTTTTCTCATCTGGTTTTTCTGAATCTGAATTGGGATTATTATCCAAACCACTCTGATTGTATGAATTTGTACCTGCAGGTCTGTTTTGGGCATTTGCCTGAATAACAAGCAGAAGCGTTATCGCTAATATGGATGTATACTTTTTTAACATGTCGGCGCAAAGATAATTAAATATGAAAACTACATCAATATTCAGCAAAGAAGTTCAGCAGACTTCTTTTTAGGAAATTTCCCGCCGGAAAAATTATCTGAATACTCATTTTGCATGGTTGTTTATTCTATGAAACGCAGGAAAAAACAAAAAAATGTAACAGTATGAAGTTTTAATTCAGGAAAGGATAAAAAGTGGATCATTCAACCCTGTAAACCAATCGGATAATCGAGTAATTTTCCAGTTTATTTTGAGCTGATTATACTGGGATCTGAATTAGTTTTCAACTATTGCCTGTTAGTTATTGACCGGGGGTTGTATTACAAACAGACTTTTGTTTTCTTTATATTTGTTGCAAATTGGAAAGGAATATGATGCCTAATTATGATGAAGGTTCAATAAAAACGCTTGATTGGCAGGAGCATATAAGGAAAAGGCCAGGAATGTATATTGGCAAGTTGGGAGATGGCTCTGCAGGCGACGATGGAATTTATGTTTTGCTCAAGGAAGTGATGGATAACTCCATCGATGAATTTATGATGGGTAATGGCCGGCGGATTGAAGTCAAGGTAAGTAACGAATTGGTTTCTGTCCGCGATTTTGGTAGAGGTATCCCGCTGGGAAAGTTACTCGATGTTGCCTCAAAGATGAATACCGGAGCCAAATACGACTCTGAGGTGTTTAAAAAATCAGTAGGATTAAATGGTGTTGGTATTAAGGCAGTGAACGCCTTATCGAGCCACTTTTTAATCAAATCCTTCCGCGAAGGAGAGGTGAAAGAAATCAACTTCAGCGAAGGAATCGTTGTGAGTGAAAAAGACCTGGTATCGAGCGATCAGTCTAATGGAACTTATGTTGAATTTACACCTGATTTAAAGGTGTTTAAGGCATATCATTATATCGATGACTATGTTGTCAATATGATGAAAAACTATTCGTTTCTAAATGCCGGTCTCACATTGGAGTTCAATGGTGAGAAATTTCATTCTAAAAACGGACTTCGAGATTTACTCGAAGAAAATCAGGAATCGGAATCGCTTTATCCGGTTATTCATTTGAAAGGAACCGATATCGAGGTTGCTATTACACATGGAAACCAATACGGCGAAGATTATTATTCGTTTGTAAACGGACAGCATACCACTCAGGGAGGAACTCATCTCGTTGCCTTTCGTGAAGCAATTGTTAAAACCATTCGCGATTTCTATAAAAAAGATTTTGACCCATCAGATATTCGTGCTTCGATCGTGGCTGCAATAAGCATTAAAGTTGAAGAACCGGTATTTGAGTCTCAGACTAAAACCAAGCTTGGATCAAGAGACATTGGTCCTGAAGGGCCAAGTGTTCGAAATTTTGTCTGGAATTTCATTCAGAAAGAACTCGATAATTTTTTGCATAAAAATCCGGATATTTCTGAAGTGTTATTGCGTCGTATTCAGGAATCGGAACGCGAACGAAAGGCAATTTCAGGCATTAAGAAACTGGCTAAGCAGCGGGCCAAAAAGGCGAATTTGCACAACCGTAAATTGCGCGACTGTCGGGTGCATTTGAATAGTACTCATGAACAGCGCGAAAATTCATCTATTTTTATTACTGAAGGTGATTCGGCCAGTGGATCAATCACCAAATCGCGTGATGTAAATACCCAGGCTGTATTTAGCTTAAAGGGAAAACCGCTGAATACTTTCGGGTTAACCAAAAAAGTAGTATACGAAAATGAGGAATTTAACCTCCTGCAGGCAGCGTTGAACATTGAAGAAAGTATGGATGACCTGCGCTATAATAAGGTGGTTATTGCTACTGATGCCGACGTTGATGGGATGCACATCCGCTTGCTGTTAATTACCTTTTTCCTTCAGTTCTTTCCGGAAATCGTTCGTATGGGTCATCTTTTTATCTTTCAGACACCGCTTTTCCGGGTTAGGAATAAAAAGGTAACCTATTACTGCTATTCTGAAGAAGAACGTGTTGAAGCCCTCAATAAACTCGGCAAAACTGCCGAAATAACCCGATTTAAAGGGCTTGGCGAAATTTCTCCTGATGAGTTTAAGAATTTTATCGGTGCCGATATACGGCTCGATCCAGTTCAGATGAAAAAACATGAGTCGGTTGCCAATATGCTCAGTTTTTATATGGGTAAGAATACGCCAGAGCGTCAGGATTTTATCATCGAGAACCTATACGTTGAGAAGGATGATTTTTAAACGAAGTTTTATTTGCCGGTGGAACCAAGTCTACTTGTATGTAAAATTTCAGTACTAATATATTGAGTTCTAATTTGAATAAACGCAGCACCAATAGTTGATTGCAAAAAGCAAAGATGACTGAAGAAAATATCAATAAGGAAGAGTTCCAAAAGGAAGAAAAAAAGGATGGAATAACCTATTTGTCGGGCATGTACCAGCAATGGTTTCTTGATTATGCCTCGTATGTTATTCTTGAACGTGCCGTGCCCTATGTTGAAGATGGATTAAAACCGGTACAGCGTCGCATTCTGCATGCCATGAATATGATGGACGATGGGCGTTTTAATAAGGTTGCCAATATTATAGGTCAAACCATGCAGTATCATCCTCACGGAGATGCTTCCATCGGAGATGCACTTGTTCAGCTTGGGCAAAAAGATTTGGTGATCGATTGCCAGGGGAACTGGGGAAATATCCTTACCGGCGATGGTTCTGCTGCTCCTCGTTATATTGAGGCACGCTTATCGAAGTTTGCGCAGGAGGTTGTTTTTAATCCGAAAACGACTAATTGGAAATTATCTTACGATGGACGTAATCGTGAACCATTGGCTCTTCCGGTTAAATTTCCTCTTTTGCTCGCTCAGGGTGTCGAAGGTATTGCTGTTGGATTAGCCTGTAAAATTCTTCCTCACAACTTTATTGAACTCATTGATGCCTCAATAGCCCATTTGAGAGGTGAAGACTTTTTGTTATATCCTGATTTTCCAACTGGTGGATCGGGCGATTTTTCGCGCTATAACGATGGAATTCGTGGAGCTTCGATCAAGGTGAGAGCTAAAATTGAAAAGAAAGACAGTAAAACGCTGGTGGTTACCGAAGTTCCATTTGGAAGAACTACTGCAACGCTGATCGAATCAATTATCAGAGCCAACGAAAAAGGTAAAATTAAGATACGGAAAATTGATGATAATACTTCTGATAAGGTTGAAATTCTGATTCATCTTGTTCCGGGAATGTCGTCAGATAAAACCATTGATGCATTATTCGCTTTTACCGACTGTGAAGTGTCAATTTCGCCAAACAGTTGCGTTATTGAGAACGATAAACCAAGATTTATCGGAGTAAGTGAAATTTTAAGAATCAATACCAATCAAACAGTTGCATTACTGAAACTTGAACTCGAGATCAGACGTGGAGAACTGGAAGAAGCCTGGCATTATTCATCGCTCGAAAAAATATTTATTGAAGAGCGAATCTACAAGGATAAAAAGTTTGAAGATTCGGCCAATATGGATGAGGCAGTAAGCCATATCGATTTGCGTCTTACTCCCTGGAAACCCAAATTGAAAAGGGAAGTTACACGTGAGGACATTTTAAAACTAATGGAAATCAGGATGGCAAGAATCCTGAAATTCAATACAGATAAGGCCAATGATCATTTATTGGCGATCGAAGAAGAAATTGAAGAAATTAACCGAAAAATTGAAAACATCATTCCGTTTACAATCGAATGGTTCGAAAGGTTAAGAACAAAATACGCGAAAGGTCGGGAACGTCTTACTGAGATCAGAAATTTCGAGAATATTGTGGCTTCGAAAGTGGTTATTGCCAACGAAAAATTATATGTCGATCGTGCTGAAGGATTTATGGGAACAAGCCTTAAAAAGGCAGAATATATTTGTGATTGTTCGGATATCGACGATGTAATTGTTTTCAGAAAGGATGGAACATACATTGTTTCCAAAGTTTCGGAAAAAGCGTTTATCGGGAAAAATATCCTGCATCTGGCTATTTTCAAGAAAAACGATAACCGAACGATATACAATGTAGTTTACCGCGATGGAAAGAACGGATTTGTATACATGAAGCGCATTGCTGTTACCGGTGTTACCCGTGATAAAGAATATGATTTGACACAGGGAACACCAGGTTCACGAATCATGTATTTCAGCGAAAATCCGAACGGCGAAGCAGAAGTGCTTCGCGTAACTTTAAAGCCAAAGCCACGCATCAAAAAGCTTGTTTTTGAAGTTGACTTTAGTGAATTGGCGATTAAAGGCCGTGCTTCGATGGGGAACATTCTGACGAAGTTTGAAATTCATAAAATTGCGCTTAAGGAAAAAGGTGTTTCAACACTTGGTGGAAGAAAAATCTGGTTCGATGAAGATGTTTCGAGGTTAAATTCTGATAGCAGAGGTAAATACCTTGGTGAGTTTAGCGGCGACGATATGATTCTGGTGATATATAAATCAGGGGAATACCAGCTTTGCAATTTTGATTTGTCGAATCATTTTGAAAACGGCATTCAACTCATCGAAAAGTTTAATCCCAGGAAAATATTAACTGCTGTTTATTTTGATGCGGAGCAGGGTTACTATTACGTAAAACGCTTCGAGATCGAAGATATTCAAAACCGGAACATTGGTTTTATTGGTGACTTTCCTGAAAACAGACTTGTTAATTTCACCTGGGTTGGTCATCCGCGATTGGAACTTTTATTTGGAGGAAAGAATGAAGGACGCGAAGCTGAGGTCGTTGAGGTTGATGAATTTATTGGAGTGAAATCTTACAAGGCAAAAGGAAAACGATTGTCGATATATGAAATAGTTCAAATAAACGAACTTGAGCCTGTTATTGAAGATGAAGAGATTGAAGAACCTGCTGAAGAGGAAAATAACGATGAAATTGCAATTCCGGATATTGAAAATTTACTGTTTGGTAATGATAAAACAAAAAACAGTGATGATCCACCTAACCAAATGTCATTGGAATTTTAGGAATATTTCAATTTTATGTGTTTAAATCTCAGATGCTTTTGACTTTATCCTAAAATTATGAGAATATTCCTGATTGGTTATATGGGTTGCGGTAAATCAACCCTGGGTCGTTCGCTGGCTTCGGAACTAAAACAAACCTTTGTTGATTTGGATTCATTTCTTGAAGAAAAGTATTTCAGGACTATTCCTCAGATTTTTGCAGAGGAGGGAGAAGATGGTTTCAGAATAAAAGAGCGTAAAGTTCTTGAGGAAGTTTCGACTTTCGATGATGTGATTATTGCAACTGGTGGTGGCGCTCCATGTTTTTTTGACAACATGGATTTGATGAATAATTCCGGATTCTGTATATTCCTGGATGTTGATACCGAATCGCTGGTTAGCAGACTAATGAGTGCAAAAACCGAAAGGCCTCTTATCAAAGGAAAGTCGGCAGACGAATTAGGTGTTTTTATCGAAGGCATGATGCAAAAACGACGTCCTTTTTACGAAAAAGCCAGATATATTTTAAAAGGAAATGAAATTACTTCCAGGCAGGTCGTTGAGATTATAAAGTAACTGTCAACGGTGCTTCCTTATTTGAAGAGGCTGTTTTTGCAGGTATTTATAATTATCAATGACTACGAGTGTGGTTTTTTAAAAGAAGGAAAGAATTATACATGTTAGAACTTTGTGCTTTGGCATCAGGAAGTAACGGAAATTGTTACTACATCGGAAATGAAAAGGATGCGGTTCTGGTTGATGCCGGTATCTCCGCAAAACAAATACTGATCAGACTAAATGAAGCTGGGTTGAATGCGTCCAAAATCAGAGGCATTTTTGTGAGCCACGAGCATTCCGATCATATTCGCGGAGTCAGGGTTTTGAGCAAAAAACTCGGAATACCTGCATGGTTTAGTCAGGGAACATATAATACACTGAGTGAGCCCAATATCCCTGAATTGACAGAAATGTTTATCCCAGGTGAAGCAATGCAACTTAATTCATTTATTATTCATCCATTTCTAAAAAACCATGATGCTGCAGAGCCATGTTCGTTCAGGATTGAACATGATGATTGGCATATTGGCGTTTTTACTGACATTGGTGAAGCTTGTGCACAGGTGATAAGCCATCTGAGAAAATGCCATGCTTTATTTCTCGAAACCAATTACGACGAAAAATTATTATGGGATGGTCCGTATCCATATGTTTTGAAACGAAGGGTTGCTTCGGCTTATGGTCATTTGTCAAATAATCAGGCATTTGAGTTAATACGCGATCATGCCGGACCTGAGCTGGTGCATGTATTTTTGAGTCATTTGTCTGGAGAGAATAACAGACCGGAACTGGCTGTCGAATGTTTTCAATCGTTGTCTGACCGGTTTAATGTAAAACTTACTTCCAGAAATACGTTCAGCGAATTGTGCCAATTGAGGTAGCTTGCCATTTAAAACGAGAATTTGTTGATGTTTCTTATGACGAAACTTTATGGCAAAAGAAAAGCCCTGCAAATTGCAGAGCTTTGTCTTTAAATCTTAAAAATATTAGACTATTATGCTAGTTTAACATTTACCGCGTTTAATCCTTTTCTTCCTTCTTGAAGTTCATAAGTTACATCGTCATCTTCTCTGATTTGGTCAACCAAACCTGAAACGTGAACGAAGTATTCTTTGTCAGATTCACTGTCTTTAATAAAACCGAATCCTTTAGATTCGTTGAAAAATTTAACTTTACCTGTTTTCATAATAATTAATAAAAAAATTGAAATATTGCTGCAAATATATGCAAATAATTATGCAAATATTATAAAATGTTAAAAAAATGCAGATTCAGCGAAAAAAAACATGACGGACTGAATTCATTCTAAGCGTTTAACAGGTTGTTGCTTATGGCCTGTAATGTTTGTTGCTTGAGTTTTGTTTTCACTAACACCGAGATGTTATGCCGGCTGCCACCATAAGAAATCATTCTTAATTGAATATCTTTTAACGCTAAAAATACTTTGGAAGCAAATCCGGTTTCTTCAGCAATAAAATCACCGACAATACAAACTATTGAAAGATCAGTATCGACTTCAACTTCTCCGTACTCTTTCAGTTCCGCCACAATTTCATTCAAATGTTTCGTGTTGTCAATAGTTAATGAAACAGCCACTTCCGATGTTGAGATCATATCGATCGGAGTTTTGAAAAATTCGAAGATCTCGAAAACGTTTTTCAGGAACCCATATGCATTTAACATTCGGTAAGAGCGTATTTTGATAGCGGTAATTCCATCTTTGGCAGCAACGGCTTTTATTCCGTAGTTGCTCGATTTGGCAGAAATTAAAGTGCCTTCGTCGCTTGGATTCATTGTGTTCTTCAGTCGCACCGGAATGTTTTGCAGTTTTGCCGGAAGTATGGTTTGCGGATGAAGAATTTTAGCTCCAAAATAGGCTAGCTCAGCCGCTTCGTCAAATGAAAGCTGGTCGATCTTTGTGGTGTTTTCAACATAACGTGGATCGTTGTTGTGAAATCCGTCAATGTCTGTCCATATTTGAACTTCTTCAGAGTCAATTGCGGCTCCGATTAAAGTCGATGTGTAATCGCTTCCTCCACGCTGAAGGTTATCAATATCTCCATCGGCATTGCGGCATATAAATCCTTGAGTGATGTAGTAATCTGCAACTTCAGTTTCCTGCATAACTTTAACAATATTCTCGCGGATAAAATCCAAATCGGCAGATTTGTCAATATCAATCTTCATAAAGTCTAATGCCGGAAGACAAACTGCATTGTGCCCATTTTCGAGCATTAGCTCAGTGAACAGTGCTGTCGATAGCATTTCTCCCTGTGCGATTATTGTATTTTCGCTTACCTCGTTAAATTCTGCTGCGGTAAGCGTTTTTATGGTTTTGTAGATTCCTGAAACAATTATTTTTGCCTTCTCCTTCTTTTCCGGAGTGGTGTACAAATCATTAATTACTTTGCTGTATTTCTGTTCAAGCTGGCTGATAACCAACCTTGCGGCATCCTTGTTTTTCTTTTTAAGGTAGTTGGCAATTTCGACAAGGGAATTGGTCGTACCCGACATGGCCGACAAAACAACTAATTTTTGATTTCCATCGGCAATCAGCGACATTACGGCTCGCATATTTTCTACCGACCCAACGGAGGTTCCTCCAAATTTTAATACTTTCATGTGTTTATAGTTTGTTTTTTTTATTGCCACATGGAACTCGCATTTAAAGTGTATCTCAGTATTTTTGATTTACTTACATGCTCGTTCCGTAATAAACCTCTTGTTATAAAGGAGTTAAGTGATCTTTAAAACGGATGCAAAGATGTGAAATATTTTCGAAATCGAATAATTAAATTACAATCCGGAAGCAAATAATATCCAAAATTTAAAAATTCGTGTTTTTTATGGCTTATTTCGGCATATTTCCTTTCATAATGAAAGTTGGGCATTAAACACTTGACCTTCGATTTTGGTGCAAACCTGCAATTAGCTATTCTTTGTTTCCCAATTTTTGTTTGATAAAAAAAGCCTGTGAAACTTTGATTCCTATCAGAAGTTTCCGAAAATGGAGTGTTTAGCTGAATTGAACCAAATAATGGAATAAATATGAAACCCTTCCCGGTTGGTATTTAGTTTTCTTTCCAGGTATAAAACGGGTTCTCCAACCGGAAGATTGAGCAGTGCACCAATATTTTTATCTGCTTTCAAGGCTTTAAGTTTTTGTTCTCCACCTTTTATCTCTATATGGTATTGGGTACGTAAAGTTTCAAATAAGGATTTATTCTCGAACGAACGGCTTGAAAACCGAGATAAATTGATGTTAGGAATGTGGTTAATGTCATAAAAAACGGGTTGTTCGTCGACAAGTCGAAGGCGCTCCATATAGATACATCCCGATTCGCGTTCAATATCCGTCAAATCAAAAGGAAATCTTTCGGGCCAGGGTTTTATTTGTGGTTTCTGCAAAATCTGGGTTTGCAAGTACTGGTTTCCTATGGCTGATGCAGTTCCTGAAATACTCAGAATACCGATATCCTGAGGTGGTTTTCTCACGATACTGCCTTTCCCTTGTTTTTTCTGAATAAATCCTTCCTGCACCAAGGCTTCCAATGCCTGACGCACTGTTGGCCGGGTAATGTTATGCACCGCGCACAATTCATTTTCAGAAGGTAATAAGCTTCCTTCTGCGTAAACTCCTGTCAGAATGTGTTTCCGGAGAATTTCATAGATCTTTTTGTATTGTGGTATCTTGTTTTCTTCGGTCATAATTGGGTGATTTTGAATCAAAAATAACAAAAATATTTAAATCTTAAAATTTAACTTGTAAATACAAGTAGATTATTATAGATTTGATGCGTGAAATGTATTTCGCCTATAACTACTGCGTAATTAGTTGTTTATGTTATTTTGATGCAGTTGGTTGTATTTACAAGTAAACTAAAGTTGTTAAAACAAATCAGATATGGCAATTCCAGTATTAATGCCTCGTCAGGGGCAATCGGTTGAGACCTGTATATTAGGTGAATGGGTTAAGAAAAAGGGTGACGCAGTAAAAGTAGGCGATATCCTTTTTTCTTACGAAACGGACAAGGCATCATTTGAAGAAGATGCCAAAGAAGATGGCATTTTGCTTGATGTGTTTTTTGCTGAAGGTGATGAAGTTCCGGTATTGGTAAACGTAGCGGTTATTGGAGCTGCCGGTGAATCGGTTGAAGAGTTTCGTCCAGGTGGTGAATCTGCTGCTCCCGTGGCTGAAGTTGCTGTTGCCGTTGAGGTAAAAACAGAAACAGTTGCTGCTCCTGAAGTTAAAACAGTTGCTGCACAATCCGGAAAAATAAAGATCTCGCCCCGTGCAAAAAATACCGCTGAAAAAATGGGTGTCGACTATCAGATACTTCAAGGTTCAGGTCCTGAAGGCCGGATCATTGAACGCGACGTTGAGGCTGCTGCTCTGGCATTGCCAAAACTTACTCCGCTTGCTCAGGAAAAAGCCAAAGCAGAAGGACTGAAAGCTGGCGAAACAGCTACTGGGATTGGTGGAAAAGCAGTTGCAAAAGATTTGATTTCGTACAATCCTGTTTATGGTGACGATTTCGAAGTAAAAAAACTCACCAACATGCGAAAGCTGATTGCGAAAGCCATGCACACTTCACTGCAGAATTCTGCTCAGCTGACTCACCACATGAGCGCCGATGCCCGTGTAATCATGGCGCTGCGCAAAAAGTTCAAAAAAGCACTCGATGCAGGAACAATCTCACAGAACATCACCATCAACGATCTGGTTTGTTTCGCAGTCGTAAAAGCATTGAAAAAATATCCACAGGTTAATAGTCACTTTATTGGCGACAGTATGCGCTGGTTCAGGAAAGTGCATCTTGGTTTGGCTGTTGATACTGAACGTGGATTGATGGTACCTGCTATTAAAAATGCCGATGATCTTTCACTCGAAGGACTTTCAGCACAGATGCAAGCCATAGCCGGACAATGCCGCAAAGGCAATGTGAGTCCGGAATTGTTAGCTCCTGAAGCTGCTTCTTTTACCATTTCGAATCTTGGAAATTATGGAGTTGAAATGTTTACTCCGGTCATCAATATTCCGCAGACTGCGATCTTGGGAGTTTGTACTATTGTTCCACGACCAAAAGATTTGGGTGACGGCGTTTACGGATTTGTTCCGATGATGGGTCTGTCGTTAACATACGATCATCAGGCATTGGATGGTGGCGAAGCAACTCTGTTCCTGAGAGAGATTAAAGAACAAATCGAAAATCTATCAATCTAAATTGAAATATTCGTAGAGATGTAGCATGTTACGTCTTTACCCAAAATACAACAAAACAAAATGAGCAAAATATACGATTTAGCAATCCTTGGTGGCGGTCCGGCAGGATATGTAGCCGCAGAACGTGCTGGTGCCAAAGGAATGAGTGTGGTTATTTTCGACATGCGTTCTCTTGGCGGAGTTTGCCTGAACGAAGGTTGCATCCCGACAAAAACACTTCTGAACTCGGCCAAAGTGCTTGAATATACTGAAGAAGCAAGCAAATATGGAATCAATGTGGAAAATATTTCCATCGATTTCAAAAAGATAATGGCGCGTAAAGACAAGGTTGTTCGCAAACTGGTCGCCGGAATCGGTGCCAAAATGAAACATGCCCGAGCCGATGTAGTAATGGCCAAAGCAACCATCAAGGAAAAGCGTGGCGAAGTCATTACAATTGAAGCTGGAGGTGTGGATTATCAGGCTAATCGTTTGCTGGTTTGTTCTGGTTCTGAGGCTGCTGTTCCACCCATTCCGGGATTAGATGCTACACAGATTGTAACGAACCGTGAAATTCTTCAGCTAAAAGAAAAACCTGAAAGCCTCGTGATTATTGGTGGGGGAGTGATCGGAACCGAATTTGCCGATTTCTTTAACGCGATAGGAACCAAAGTGACGGTGATTGAAATGCTTCCGGAGATTTTAACCGGAGTAGACGAAGAAATTGCCGCTTTTGTTCGTAAAGAATTCGTAAAAAAGGGTGTCGAATTTCATCTGAAAGCCCGGGTTACCAAACTCAATGGAAAAGAAGTGGTATTCGAAAAAGACGGTCAGGAAATGAAAATTACCGGAGACCAGGTACTTCTTTCAGTTGGCCGCAAAGCCAATGTAGCCGGAATTGGTCTCGAAAACATTGGTGTGGAATTTACTCCTCGCGGAATTAAAATCGATCAGAACTGCCGCACCAACGTACCAAATGTATATGCTGCAGGCGATATTACCGGATTCTCACTATTGGCTCACACAGCTAGTCGTGAGGGTGAAGTGGCTGTGAACCATATGTTGGGTCGCAAAGATGTGATGCGTTACGATGCTATTCCCGGTGTAGTTTATACCCACCCTGAGATTGCAGGTGTTGGTTTGACCGAAACCACCGCCAAAGAAAAAGGCATTGAAGTGGAAGTTAAACAACTGCCAATGGCTTATGCAGGACGTTTCGTTGCTGAAAATGAAGGTAAAGATGGTTTCTGCAAAGTGATTGTCGGTAAAAAATACCGTGAAATTTTGGGTATTCACATGGTAGGTGGGGCTTGTTCTGAAATGATCTGGGGAGCCTGTGCCATCATTGAAGCGCAATTACGCGTTCAGGATGTGGAAGAAATCGTTTTCCCGCATCCAACAGTGAGTGAGATTATAAAAGAGACGATATTTCAATTCTGAAAGAGTTCAAAGTTCAAAGTTTAAAGTTTAAAGTTTAAAGTTTAACCCCACAAAGGAATTTGATTATCGGGTTAAAGTGAAGTTCTGTTTAACGTTAAATGTTCAAAGTCTAAAGTTATGGCAACAATCGAACGATTTGAAGATATTAAAGCCTGGCAACTTGCACGAGAGCTTTGTAAACTAATTCATAGTTTTACTTTGAAACCTGCTTTTTTAAAGGACTATCGTTTGGTTGGACAGATTAAGGGTTCTTCAGGTTCAATTATGGATAATATTGCTGAAGGTTTTGAACGAAACGGAAATCGTGAATTTATTCAGTTTTTATCGATAGCTAAAGGTTCTTCCGGGGAACTCGCTCTCAGTTATATCGTGCCTTTGATAATGAATACATTACAAAAGAAGAATTTAATCGTGCATTTCAAATGGCAGAAGAATCGAGCAAACTAATCAGTGGTTTTATGGAGTATCTTAATAAATCAGAAATAAAAGGATCAAAAATTAAGTGATATTCCTTGTCCACAGAACTTTAAACCTTAAACTTCAAACCTGAAGAAAGAAGTAAGAATCGCAACATACACAAATTGATAAAAAAAAGAAAAACTATAATATTTAGACAAGATGCCAAAAGTACAATTTATTGATCCATCAGAAGTCAGGAAAGTTGGTGAAATTACCTTCTATCCGATTCCTGTCAACCAGTACAACAAAACTGTTGAAGAAGAAAAAGCAAATTTCAGTAATGATGATTTGATGCGTATTTACCACGATATGGTGGTGATCCGTGAGTTTGAAACCATGCTTAACCTGATTAAAATCCGGGGCGATTACAACGGTATTGCCTATGATCATCCGGGACCTGCTCACTTGTCAATCGGACAGGAAGCTGCTGCGGTTGGCATGGCTTACACGCTTGGAGTTGACGATTTTATCTTCGGTTCGCACCGTTCGCATGGAGAAATTCTGGCCAAAGGTTTGTCGGCCATCGCTAAACTGAGCGACGAACAACTGATGAAAGTAATGGAAAGTCATTTCGATGGAATCACATTTGCCCCGGTTAAAAAAGGACATTCAGGAACAGTAAAAGAACTGGCCATAAAATTCCTGATTTACGGAACACTGGCTGAAATATTTGCCCGCGAAACAGGTTTCAATAAAGGATTGGGTGGTTCGATGCATGCATTCTTTACGCCATTTGGAGTATATCCGAACAATGCGATTGTAGGTGGTTCTGGCGATATTGCAGTTGGAGCTGCACTATTCAAAAAAGTAAACCGCAAAAAAGGTATAGTGGTAGCCAATATTGGGGATGCTTCGATGGCTTGCGGTCCGGTTTGGGAAGGTATGACTTTCGCAACTATGGATCAGTTCAATGAATTGTGGGAAGGTGATATGAAAGGCGGTCTTCCGCTGATTATTAACATCATGAACAACCAATATGGTATGGGTGGACAAACTTGCGGCGAAACTGCTGGGTACAACATTGCAGCCCGTATTGGTGCCGGATTGAATGCCGATCAGCTTCATGCCGAACGCGTTGATGGTTACAACCCGTTGGCTGTGATCGACGCTTACAAACGCAAACGCAAGATTCTGGAAGAAAAACGCGGACCGGTTTTACTTGATATTCTGACTTACCGTTACAGCGGACACTCGCCTTCGGATGCGTCTTCGTATCGTTCGAAAGAAGAAGTGGAAGCATGGGAAGCTCAGGATTCGATTGCCTGGTTTGGGAAAGAACTGGTTAAAAACGGTGTAGCTACTGAAGAGCAGTTAACCGGAATTAAAGGCGACACAATCAGTCTGATGGAATCGAGCATGAAACTGGCGATTGACCTGGAGATTTCTCCACGGATGGATATGGCCAAATACCCGAACCTGATTGGCGAGATGATGTTTGGTAACGAATCGGTTGACCGCATGGAAGACCGCGCTCCGGATGTTAATCACCCAATGGTAGAAAATGCACGCGTTCAGCAATTAGCTAAAAAAGAACGTTTTGCTTTTGACGAAAATGGCAAAGCGCATTCAAAAATAAAAACTTACGCCTACCGCGACGGAATTTTCGAAGCGATTGTCGATCGTTTCTATAAAGATCCAACCCTAATTGCCTACGGTGAAGAAAACCGTGACTGGGGTGGTGCGTTTGCTGTGTACCGCGGTCTGACCGAAGCGCTTCCATATCACCGTTTGTTTAACTCGCCGATTGCTGAAGCTGCCATTGTTGGAACAGCTATTGGTTACGCGATGTGTGGTGGCCGTGTTATTCCTGAAATCATGTATTGCGACTTCCTTGGTCGTTGCGGTGATCAGGTGTTTAACCAGCTTCCAAAATGGCAGGCGATGAGCGGAAACGTGATTAAAATGCCGGTGGTGTTGCGTGTTTCTGTAGGTTCAAAATATGGCGCTCAGCACTCGCAGGACTGGACTGCTTTAACTGCTCAGATTCCTGGATTAAAAGTAGTATTTCCTGCAACTCCATACGATGCAAAAGGTTTGATGAATGCAGCGTTGCAGGGAACTGATCCTGTGATTTTCTTCGAAAGTCAGCGTTTGTACGATATGGGCGAAATGTTCCACAAAGGTGGTGTTCCTGAAGGTTATTACGAAATTGCCATTGGTGAACCGGATGTGAAACGCGAAGGAACTGATGTTACTATCCTGACCATTGGCGCAACTTTATACCGTGCCATTGAAGCTGCTGATATTCTTCAGGAAAAATACGGTGTTTCTGCTGAAGTGATTGATGCGCGCAGTTTGAGTCCGTTTAATTACGAACCTGTAATCGCTTCGTTGAAAAAGACTGGTCGTATTGTGATTTCGGGCGATGCTTCATCGCGTGGTTCGTTCATGAAAGAAATGGCACAAACCATTTCAGAACTGGCCTTCGACGATCTGGATGCTCCACCGGTTGTGGTTGGTTCACGTAACTGGATTACTCCTGCTTACGAACTTGAAAATTCGTTCTTCCCATGTGCTGACTGGATTATCGATGCTATTCACGAAAAAATGCTGCCATTAAAAGGGCATGTGGTGAAAAATAATTTCACCAGCGCAGAGCAAATCAGAAGGAATAAATTGGGAGTATAATTCTTGATTGTTGCGACTGATCGGATGACTCGAAGTCATCCGATCAGTTCTCCATAATATCATTAAAATGAAACAAGCCCCCGCTGTCCGGAAATGGATGGCGGGGGCTTGCGGCGTT
This sequence comes from Prolixibacteraceae bacterium, assembly GCA_041736275.1. Lineage (GTDB taxonomy): Bacteria > Bacteroidota > Bacteroidia > Bacteroidales > Prolixibacteraceae > Aquipluma. Next base: position 187,002 of record JBGSUC010000049.1, on the reverse strand, counting down.
AATTTACATAGGTTGGAGAGTTAATACAAGTTTCATAAGTTATTAAATCCTTTTTTTTTGTTGACTTAACTGCTATTGTTCATTGAATCTTCATTTCATACGGCTCGTTATTCTCTTGAGTCCCTCGTGGTTGGGATTTCCGAATATTCATGTATTTGAAGTATATCTCTGGCGATTTGCTATTGATTTGATGACGATGGAATCCTTCAAAATTAGAAAGAAGACGATAAATCCGAATAATTGTAGGCCTATAAACAAACTAACTGATTTTACTTTTGATTGACTTACGTTGAAAAGCAACAAAGGTAACAGTGTTTGAAGAATAAAAACTAATGTAAAGTTAAGTGTGAAAAATTTGAGAGCGATTCTTTTTTTGATTCTGGGATCAAAAAAAACAGAAAATTGCCAGGCAAATAATAATACGATTGGCAAGCAATACTCCATGGATATATTGGTTTTACGATCCGGATATTTGAAGTGGATTATGACTTCATTTGACTTCTTGGAATTTTCCAATCGGATCTCCTCAATTGAAGAAAAATTGGTTGTGATCCGTTCCATTCCTTTTTTTAAAAAATTACCGTAAACTAATTCTCCTCCGTTACTCCAAATCAAATAGAACAAAATACTGGTAACAATAAAAACTGCGTTTCTCAAATATAGTTTCATGATATTTTCGTAAGCCTGTTATTTAAAAACTCCCAGAATCCCCACAGAATAATCACAAGCAAGATATTCCAAATGTAATCATGTACTACATTAAAAAATGCCGGAAATTTTTGCCCTATAACACCCAGCATGACAATTCGAAACGAATTTAAAATTGCTAAGATTACAACAAAAAGGCCACCAAAAAATAATTTATCATTACGTTTCCACGCAGAAAAGGCAACTAAGGTTATTGCCGCAATGTAGGCATGATATGCCGAACATTCAAGTTCTATTTTCATCAAATAATTACTGATTATAATTATATCATAGTTCACTTTCAATGTAGTAATAATATCGGTATTACTACCCAAAAGTTTGACTGGTATGAGAAATAATTTACTTATAGCATAAGAAAAATATGTGGTAAGATGCACAAAAAACATGGAGAACCAGCGAAATGAAGTGTAATCCCAGGCCACAAAAGTAACGGCGACAATCCAAACACCAAAAGATTTAGCTAATGGTAGCAAATGCCCGATGAGTTCTTTTCGTTTGATTGATTTTAACTCGTATTTAGTCAGTCTTTTAGGTCTTATGTTGTTTCGTTTCATGTAATTCAATTCTTTAATTCAAGTTCTAATTTATCGAGAATAAATTATGACTCAGGAAAAGGTAAAAACAAGTCTGGTTATCAATTAACCCATTTTAAAATGTTGTTGGAAAACAACAATATAATCGACAGAAGAAAAAACAGGACAAGTCGAGAATACAACACCCTGATTATTGAGGATGTAATTTATTTCCTAACAAATAACGCTAATTTAGTAGATTCTCTTATAGTAGAATGACGACAGAACTAGCTTTTCGTTCTGTCGTCATTCAAATTCAGGTTTATCAATAAATGATCCTAAAAATCGAAGTGCTGATAATATTTATCTTTCTATTCTGAGATTCAATTACGCCTTTTACTATTGTTTTTGCAATACAATATTCGTTTTCTTCCCTGGTTCAGTAACCTTAACAAGAATAGTTCCTTCTTCATTTACAGTACAGTCATACTTTACCATGACGTCAAATTCAGGTACTTCCAAACTAAAGGAGAACTCATTATTACTAATTTTTGTTTCGGGAATAGTTTGTTTCCCATGACTATCTTCAATGGTTCCTGAAAGATTTTCCCCATTCGTTTGAAGGACAAGAGTAATCGCCGATTTTTCTGTAGATTTCCAGGTTCCGTTAGGGTTAACTGCATAACCAATTGAAACTGTAAAAAGGAAAGAAATAATTAAAAAAAGTGCTTTCATTTTCTTCGAATTATATTGTTAAATTTAATTATTTTTTTGAAGTAGCAATAAAGTTTATTTTTTTGATGTGCTTATACACCACAAAAGTCCCCATCAAAATAAAGAATAAGATAATCCACCATGGCGATACCGGAACCGGAATGCCATCGCCACCGTTGTCAATATCTATGGTATAAGTATCTGTAGATCCTGGGTTGACCTCGGAAACAACCAAAGTGTAAAGTTGATTGGCAACTACTGTACTACCAAAATTTACCAGCCCACTTGAACCTTGTTGACCTATGCAGTTTGTGGTATAATTCGCCGGGTCATAGCTTCCAGAATATAATGAAAAGTATAAATTACTATTTAAAGTTGTCACATTAACATTCAGGCATCCATCTGTAGCTGCATAAAAGGAATACGCTTCAAATTTTAGTGTTATTCCAACATTCCAATCTGAAGCAGGTGGATTACTCACACATGTTGTTTCTGTTCCACTACGAAATAGACGACCATTTTGAGTTCCACTACTTGTAGCTATTATTTTAGTGGGTTGGGGAAGTGGACTAGTCCCAAAAGTGTTCGAGATGGTAATCTGGGCATTGATTTCTCCAACGCTTATCGTAACCATTAAAAAAGCAAATAAAACGCTAAATATTCGCATTTTGTTGCAGGACTTAAAAAATAAACTTTCCATGTTTTCGATTTTAAATTAGTGATTTTTTTTAATTGATTTAAGGGATTATATACGAAATAAACATAAAAAATATGTGTTGTTTTTTTAGCATTTTCTTTGTGTAAGATTATAAGTAAGTTCTTTCATATCAAAAAGAATTATAAAATGGACAGCCAGATGGGCATTTTGATTATAGCATAAATGTTTTCAAGACATGTCTGTTTATTCTTTAATGTATTTGGTTGCACAAAATTAGTTTATTGTAAAATAATATCCTATAGTCTGAACTGTTTTCAATTAGTAAGTTATGAACAGTTGAGTGGTGATTCTCTTCTGCAATATTTTTTTTCTTTCCTGTGTAATGAATCTCAACTCAGATCGTCTTAACTTTGAAACAAGCACAAAAGAGTTCGAATGTTAGCAAGAGATTTTAAAACCGATGTACTTCCGTTGAGCAACAAATTATTGCGCTTTGCCATACAGATACTTCAGAACGAAGAGGAGGCAAAAGATGTACTTCAGGATGTATTTCTGAAACTCTGGCAAAAACGTGACGAACTGGAGAACGTAGAGAATCTGGAAGCCTTTACCATGCGCATGATACGAAACCGCTGTCTGGATATGATTCGCACAAGGCGAACGGTCTCGATTGAGCTGGTCAAAAAGATCAAATTTCCTGATGAAGAAGTACAGGAAACCGATCGTTTGGAGATCGCTGATTCGGTAAGTATGGTTCGACAAATTATTGGCGATTTGCCCGATTTACAGCGCACAATCATACATTTACGCGATATTGAGCAACTCGAATACGACGAAATTGCAGAAACAACCCAGATGAATGTCAATGCAATCAGGGTAAATTTATCGAGAGCCAGAAAAAAAGTGAGGGATGAAATTTTAAAAATTCAAAATTATGGAATCACAGAAAATAAACATATTGCTTCAAAAGTACTTTGATGCTGAAACCAGCCTCGATGAGGAAAATGAATTGATCACTTATTTTAACTCAGACGAGGTTGTGGAAGAACTGAAACCGTACATTTCAATTTTTTCAGGATTAAAAGAACTTTCAACCGAAGATGATTTGGATTTGGGCGACGATTTGATGAATTACATTTTAGAATCGGAGCATAAAGAAAAGCTTCGCTACCGTTGGATGTGGCAAATTGTAACCGGAGTGGCTGCTTCTGTGATTCTGGTGATGTTGGCTGTTAATTTCTACAGCAGCGATAACCAATGGAACGATACTTTTAAAGATCCTGAAAAGGCCTATGCTGAAGCCAGTAAAACCCTAGATTTTGTTGCCGGCAAATACAACAAGGGAATCGCTCAGCTAAGACCAATAAGGAAAATTGAAAATGCGGTAAGTCCTTTAAATTCAGGAATGAATATGCTGAATAAAGGATTTGACCAAATGAATGAATTGCAATTTTTGAATAAAAAACTTAAAAAAGAATAGCCATGAAAAGAATTTTAATCATCCTTGTTTTGCTGCTCCCATTATTGGGAATGGCTCAGGAAAATAGTCCGATTGACAAATTATTTAATAAGTATGCCAATAGGGACGGGTTTACAACGGTGAATATCAGTGGAAAACTGCTGAGTTTTGCCAGTCAGTTTGATGACTCGAAAAGCAAAGAAACTGAAATGCTTGCCAAATTATCAGGCATACGAATTTTGTCTGTCGATGATAAGGATTTGAACAAAAACCTCAATTTTTATAAGGAGCTGGAAGCCGACGGGTTTTTCAAAAACAACAAATATGAAGTTTTGATGGAAGTGACTGATAAAAATGAAGTGGTTCGCTTCTACGGAAGAAGTGGAGAGAAAGGGAAACTTTCGGAATTATTACTTGTAATTGGAGGTGACGATAACACGCTTATCAGTATTCGTGGTGTAATTGATCCGGATGATATTGGTAAAATTACGGGATCGCTCGATTTAGGAGTCAAAACCAAATAACCAATGTTGACTTCAAAATAAAAACATATCATACAGAAGTTAAAAATCCGGAGCATAGCTATTTCCGGATTTTTGCGTTTTCAGGAACGATGAGGTTTAACCTTTTGGTGACAGATCAGTCTTCATTGCTATGGAAAATTATTTTACTTTTATTCCTGATTAAATATTGAACAAGATGAACCCACAGAGTTTCTGGAAGAAATATAAGTTTGAGCTGAACCAAACGATGCTTTTCAAGGCAGGATATGCAGAGATTTTTATAAAGCACATTACAAATGGCTGGCTAATAAAAAGTAAAATTACTGATCACCTTTTTGATGAATTGCTTGTTGAGGAAGTTTCAGATTTGGAGGATGGCACTGATGTTATTCATTTCCAGACAGGTAAATCGCATGATTTGCTGGTAGTTCCGGCTTTGCCATCCAAATCGGTTGTATTCAGAAATAATAAGAACCTCAAAGTAAGTGCGGGTGAATCAGCAAATCTGTATTTCCGGATCCCTTTAAATCTGCAATTTTATTTTCACGAAGTAAAAGATGATAACCGGATGTTGGATCAGCCGTTAAAGCGATTGTCAGATACTTGGTTTGGAGAGATCGATAATGGTGAACCGGCTTTCTCAATAGGAAGCAATTACGATAAAGCGCTTTCAGATGCAAAACCAAAGGATTGGGAATGTGTTTCGTCTGTCGAAATCATTAACAATACCACCACCGGGCTCGATTTGCAGCGTCTCATCCTGCGTGTGGAGGAATATAATATTTACCTAAAAAGCAAACACCTTTTTACCAGTCATGCAACCATCGAATTTAAAGGGCAGGAACAAGCTGGAAGTGTACATCTGGGTCATAGAAAGGATATTCATGGGGAAAAGACAGTGATGATAGCAAAAGCACGGTCTACAGACTCTAAAAATTTATTGCGTCGAAGTTTCTACTTTATTAAAAACATTTATCAAAATTAAAACATGGATTTAGGACTTTCAGGCTATTTCAATTCCGAGACGATCGATAAATTTATCCGGATTGTGTTCATTTTGACGATTGGGAGTGGATCCATTCACCTGATTTCATATTTAATTAGGCGTTCGCTGCGCAAACAGCTTTCGCGGCAATCAATGATGTTGGTTGTTCGTACCATTGTTTATACGGGTTACATAGGTTTGGTCCTAATTGTAATTCGTGAATTAAATTACGATTTAACTGCTTTATTCGGTGCTGCAGGAGTTGTTGGTATTGTAATTGGCGTGGCTTCACAAACAAGCATTGGTAATATCATCAGCGGATTATTTCTTGTTTCCGAAAAATCGTTCGAACTCGGTGATGTGGTGCGTGTTGGCGATAAAACGGGAACCGTTTATTCCATCGATTTACTTTCAATAAAAGTAAGAACATTCGATAACCTATTGATCCGAATACCAAACCAAACTGTTATTTCTACTGAATTGGTGAATGTAACGAGGTTTCCGATCAGACGGCTCGATTTTCAGATTGGTGTGGCATATAAAGAAGATTTAAAGAAAGTAAGAGTTGTTTTGGAGGAGGTTGTTAATAATAATCCATTGTGCCTGGAAGAACCCGAACCGGTAATTATTTTTCAGGCGTTTGGAAGTAGCAGCATTGATATTACTTTGGGTGTATGGTTTGAAAAGACCAATTATCTGAAAGTCAGAAATAGTGTGTTTATCGAAATTAAGGAAGCTTTCGACCGCGAAGGAATCGAGATCCCATTCCCACACGTAAGTGTATATGCCGGCGAAGCAAGTAAGCCTATTTCTGTAAAACTTCAGGAAGAAAAACTATGATGGAAATGGATCCTGTCTTTTGATTATATCGGATCTATTTTTATTATCTGGTTTGATAGTCAAACGGCAGAATATTGTTTTTTACCTGCAGATAAGTCAGCAGACATTCCGCTCCCGAAACGGTCGTCATGCAATTGGTTTCTTCGGAATTAAATGATTTTCCCCACGAATAGCTTACTGCAAATCTGTTTTCCTGATTTTTACCGGATTCGTTGATTTGTTTCCAAACCGATGAAGCGCATTTTGCAATAAAAGTCTTCATCTCATTTTTGGCATCAGCCGGATCGTTTGAAAACAGATAAAATGGTACAAAATGCATGAAAATACCATTAAATGCATGCGCATTGTTATTCCTGAACTCAGCCGAAGGTGAATAAAGTACTCCATTCTCAGTCATATGATTGATCACAAAATCGACGACTTTATCTGCAATTTCCGGAGCATCTGCATGTTTTTCTTTGTCTTTTTGAATGGCAAGACCGAGCGCACCCAAAACGATTCCGTTGTTGTACGAATAATTTCCCTTATTCTGATCTTTGCTTCCTAACTGGTAATTATCGTAAATTAATCCTGATGATTGATCGATCAACAGCTTGCATTGGAGATCAAGCCAGGCGGAAGCAAATTCATATGGTGATTTTTTATTGATCTCCTTCTCAGGAATCCGGTAGGCCAGAATAATAGCTTGTCCCAGTGTACATGAATTGTACGAAGATAAATCCCTGTTCCAGAATATTCCTCTCTTCCCATTCATTTCCGGAGCATCGTAAAATCCGAAATAAGGAGCAGGCGCGGTTTTGTGTGAAGTGGAAAGGCCATAATCGAAAATATCCTGATAAGAATAATTCATGAGATAGCTTTTTCCTGATTCTGCTTTGTATTTCCGGTCACCTGGTTTTATTCCATGAATATTGAGTTCGAGAACAGCATTTGCACCCCAGCATTGGTCGTCACTCAGGTTGTATTCTACATAAAGAGCATCATTGGCCCAGTCCAGATATTTCCGATCACCTAGGACTTCGTGGGCATGTACAAACATCATACTCACATTTGCCTTTTGCCAGTCCAGGATTTTCGAGTTCCCAAACGAAGTATAATCATCCCGGTAATGATCGTGAATATAGTCAATCATTAATTTCACCTCAGTTGGGTTAATATCAGGATTTTGAGCGGTTGAATTCCCGGATGAAAATGTTATGCAGATTAAAATAGCAAATGAAATTGAAATGAAATTTCTCATCAGTTTGTTGGTTTGTCCGTTTGGTTTAGTCTGTAAAAGTATCATTTTTTCGGAATTTCCGGTTCGTGTTGTTACCTAGCTTTGTAAGTCATAATTGGTGGTTGAGTGTCGCATTGAACTTTTTATTAACAGATTCTTCTTCCTGAAAATTGTTATTACTTTTACCGTCATGACATTGGGACGAGATCATATTTTGTATGAAGAAATTAAAGGTGGCAATGAAGACGCTTTTAATAAAGTCTTTGATATCTACTATTCCCGACTATGTTATTTTGCCGATACCATCCTTCACGATTTCGATTTATCGCGTTCAATATCGCAACAGGTTTTTGTCGACTTATGGATTAAACGTGAGAAGTTGAAGGTTATTTCACTTCAATCTTACCTTTATCAATCGGTGCGCAATTCGGCATTGGATGTATTGAAACACAAAAAAGTGGAGTCGCGTTACCTTTCATCGCTCAATAAAAATGATTCGGAAGAAATGAATGATTTAATTGAAGATGCTGAGTTGGCTGACCGAATTAATAAAGCGATACAAAAACTTCCAGAGAAATGCCGCGAAATATTTGTGATGTGCCGTTTTGAAGAGTTAAAGTATGCCGAAATCGCCGCAAAGCTCAATATCTCGGTCAAAACGGTTGAGATGCAAATCAGTATTGCTCTAAAAAAACTTCGAAAAGAATTGTCTGATTATCAGATGGTTCAATTGTTGTCATTTATTTTACCCAAAAAACCTCAATTTTCTTACAGGGTAAATTAATCTGTAGTCGTCACATGGATAAAATAAATAAATTCCCTGTTGACGAATGGAAAATGAACTCACACATATAGACCTCTTAATTAGTAACTACCTAAGCGGCGCTTCAACACCTAAAGAGGTTAACGAGTTGAATGTATGGATTGGCGAATCTGACCGAAATAAAAAGATATTTGAAGATCACAAGCAAATATGGGAAAGAAGTCGTTCTTATTTTAAAGCATCCGATATTGTTTCCGACAAAGAACGGATCAAAGATCAAATCATTATACAACTTTCGAATACAGCCAAGACCAGCCGGTTAATTACATGGATTTTCCGTGCGGCAGCTATTCTTGCTTTGCCCATTATGCTTGGAATTGGTTGGTATTTGGGATCATCAGAAATAAGCATTGAAACTCAGTTATGTGAAGTTACCGCACCTAAGGGGCAAATCTCGAAGTGTGTACTTGCCGATGGGACCCAAATTTGGCTGAATGCCGGAACAACAATAAAATACGATCCATCACTTAAAGGAGAAACCAGAGAAGTTAGTTTGGACGGTGAAGCCTACTTTCGCGTTTCGAAAAACAAACACAAACCATTTATTGTAAAAACTCAGAATGCTCAAATCAAAGTTATGGGAACTGTTTTTAACCTGAAAGCCTATTCAGGAGAAGATAAAGTTGAAACAACACTGGAGGAAGGAAGCGTGGAATTTAGCTTAACTGGCAGCAATACAAAACCTATTTTGCTGAAGCCGGGCGAGCAGGTTGTATATAATATACCGGATAAAAAAATATCAGTAGGAAATGTTGATACCTATTTACATACAGCATGGAAAGATGGCAAATTTGTATTTAAGGATGCAGATTTACAGACAATTATTACTGAGTTGGAAAAATTATACGATGTCAGGATTCATCTTGAAAACGATTCCCTGCTGAAATTACATTTTAGGGGAATGTTTGAATATGAGGAAAATATCTTTAGTGCACTCGAAGCTCTTGAACGAACAACCAATATTAAATATCGCATGGACGGACGTGATATTTGGCTCCAATAATTGATAAACTAACAAGTCTAAAACTTAACTATTTATTATGAAAACTTAAACGAAAAATCATTCTTTTCTGTGGCTTAAGGCAGTAGCATAAGCAAAAAAAAAACAGGAACAGCTGCGAACTGTCCCTGTTGAAAAAAACGCAGAAATGCGAAAAAATGAAAATCATTTTTATTAAACTAAAACAACCAAATTTATGAAAATTATTCGGCAATCGAATGAGGGCTCTTTGCCTTCGTTCAAAAAAATCTGGTTAATTATGAAACTTAACTTTTTTCTGATTCTAATCACTGTGCTTCAGGTTTCTGCCAGTGTTTCTGCTCAGAATACACGTCTCGATCTGAAAATGCAGAACGCCACTGTTTCTCAAATATTTGATGAAATTGAACGGCGATCGGATGTGTATTTCTTTTATAACAAAAGTCAGATCGATGAAAATAAAACGATTAGCATTGATTACCGAAACAAAACGATTGATGAAATCCTAAAAAATCTGGTTTCGGAACTCTCGCTTACCTACGAGATAGCTGGTAAAAACATTATTATTAAAGCGGCCAGTCCCGCTAATAATTCACAGCAACAGGATTTGAAAGTAAAAGGGACTGTGAAGAATGCAGCAGGAGAAACATTACCTGGTGTAACAGTCATGGTTCTGGGAACTACTTCCGGAACAATCTCAGATACTAATGGTAACTACGAACTGTCAGGTGTTCCATCCAATGGAACCCTTGTTTTTTCATTTGTAGGAATGAAAAAGATTGAAATAGCGGTTGAAGGCAAAAGCAATATCAATACAGTGCTTGAAGAAGAAACTTTCGGTATTGACGAGGTTGTTGCCATTGGTTATGGCACAGTAAAGAAGAGCGATCTTACCGGTGCCGTGGGGTCGGTGAAAGGTGAGTATATTGCAGATCGTCAAACGACACAATTATCACAAGCCCTTCAGGGAGCCATATCGGGCGTAATGGTAACGCGTAACAACAATGCTCCGGGATCAACTGCAAATATTCGCATCCGTGGGGTGACCACAATTGGCGATAGTAATCCACTAATTATAGTTGATGGTGTGCCAGTCGATAACATGAACGACGTTAACCCGAACGACGTGCAGGATATTTCGGTATTGAAAGATGCTGCATCTGCTTCCATCTATGGGTCGCGTGCCGCTTCAGGGGTGATTTTAATCACTACCAAGAGGGCAAAAAGCGGAGAATTGGCATTAAATTATAACGTAGAGTATGGTTTTGAAAAACCAACTGGATTACCTGAATATGTTGATGTAAAACGCTACATGCAAATGGCTAATGAATTACGTTGGAACGATAACAACAATAATGCAAACGAATATCCGCTCTATCCAAAAGATATGATCGACAATTATACCTCATTAAATGCCGAGAACCCCAATAAATACCCGAATACCGATTGGGTTGGATTAATGCTGAATAGCAGTGCTCCCCGCCAGAGCCATGTATTGAGCTTAACCGCCGGAACAAAAGCAATCCGGACCAAAGTGTCGCTGGCTTATGACAAAACGGATGCTTTGTATGATGGTCGCTCATACGAACGAATGACTGCCCGGTTCAATAACGATGTGACTATCACTAAGTATCTGTCAGCAAGTATTGACTTTTCGTTTAAACGGTCTATCTCCCTTCAGCCAAGCATGGATCCAATCTATGTGACATTTATTTCAGCGCCTGTTTATGCTGCTACCTGGGCTGACGGGCGTATTGCAGAGGGTAAGACAGGTGCCAATATTTATGCTCAGATTAAGGACGGTGGTAATGTAGACAATCGCTACAATCAGGTTGGTGGTAAAATGTCGCTCGATTTTACGCCATTTAAGGGATTTAAACTCTCTGCAGTTTTGTCACCAACTTTGGGCTTTGATAAGGGTAAAAACTTTCAGAAAAAAGTATCCTATTATTCGGCTGATGATCCAACGGTATTCGCTGGAACAACTCAATGGGGAACAACTACTAAACTAACAGAAAGCCGAAACGATTATACACGCGTTACATCGCAGTTAATCGGTAATTACATGAAAGATTTTGGAGCACATAGCCTGAATGTGATGGCTGGTTATGAAAATTATTATGCCTTTAATGAAAGTATGAATGCATCGCGTGATAAATATGAATTAACCACTTTCCCTTATCTAAATCTGGGACCACTCGAATTCCGCGACAATAGCGGAAGTGCGGACGAAAATGCCTACCGTTCGTATTTCGGAAGAATAATGTACAATTATCAAAATAAATACTTTTTACAGGGAAACATCCGTTACGATGGTTCTTCACGCTTTCACGAAGATTACCGCTGGGGTTCTTTTCCTTCTTTCTCTGCCGGCTGGGTGTTATCAGAAGAATCATTCATGAAAAACATCAGCGATCTTTCGTTTCTAAAGGTTCGTGCCTCATGGGGGACTCTGGGTAACGAAAGAATTTTACGAAAAAATGGAAATGATTGGGTGCCTGCCTACTATCCTTATCAGGCTACTATTGCTTTTACCAATGCATTGTTCTTTCAGGGAAGCAATGTTGCTGCAGCTCAAACAGCAGCTCAAACGCAATATGTAATTCAAAATATTTCATGGGAAACTACCGAATCAATAGATTTCGGAGTTGATGCCGGTTTCCTGAATAACCGTTTGAGATTTACCGGTGACTATTATCAAAAAACCACCAAAGATATGTTGCTTGCACTTGAAATCCCGGATTACATCGGCTTTGATAATCCCGACCAAAACACTGGTAAAATGAATACAAAGGGATGGGAAGCTGAGATCGGTTGGAGCGATAAAATTGGTGAAATCGGCTATTCCATTTCAGCAAATATTTCTGATTTTAAATCGGTTATGGGCGATCTTGGTGGAACTGAATTTTTAGGTGACCAAATTAAAAAGCAAGGTAGCGAATTCAATGAGTGGTATGGCTATGTTTCTGACGGTTTATTCCAGACTGAAGCAGATTTGGCTGCATCTCCGCTATTAAACACAGCAGTAAAAGTGGGTGATGTGAAATACCAGGATATCAGCGGACCGGATGGAGTACCGGATGGCAAAATTTCTCCTGAATATGACCGTAAATTATTAGGTGGTTCTCTACCACGTTACATGTATGGAACTAACCTGAAACTTGATTACAAAGACTTCGACTTTTCAATAGTATTGCAGGGAGTTGGTAAAATTACCACACGACTTGAAGGTCTAATGGTTCAGCCTTTGATGGAAAACTGGGGTTCAGTACCAAAAATACTCGATGGCACAAGCTGGAGCAAATACAATACAGAAGCACAAAATCTAGCTGCAAAATATCCAAGGCTTACCCAAAACAACCGTGGAAGCAACTACCTCATGTCTGACTATTGGCTGTTTAATGGAGCTTATCTTCGTTTGAAAAATATTACACTGGGATACAATTTGCCACAAGTTTGGGCCCAGAAGGTAAGTCTTCAGAAAGTTAGAATATATGCCAGTGCATCGGATATCCTGACTCTTAACAAATATCCAAAAGGCTGGGACCCTGAAGTTTCTTCAACCGGATATCCTATTACAGCTTCTTATGTATTTGGTTTATCTGTCACATTCTAAAACTACGATATCATGAAAAATAAAATATTACAACTGCTTTTTCTTTCAGGATTTATCTTCCTTTTATCATGTACGGATTTAAATTTAAATCCTCTATCTGAAGGTTCTAGTGAAACCTGGTATTCCAACGAGAGTGAAGTCACAATGGCTCTAAATGATTTATACAGGGAAGTTTTTTGACCCAGAGATGGTGATGAATGGAGTGACGACTGGACTCAAAGAGATGCGACTACAGCCATTACCAATGGCACACTCAATGGGGAGGATGGCACCGTAAATACATGGTGGACTAACTCTTATAAATGTATTGCAAGGGCTAATACCATTCTGATAAATCTTGAAAAGTCAAAAGATAAATTTCCTCAGACTATTCTCGATAAATATGCCGGAGAGGCTCGTTTTGTAAGGGCTGCCCAATATGCAAAACTGATTTCTCATTATGGCGACGTGGTTTATTTTACTGGAATTCTGAGTCTTGAAGAGTCGTTTACTTTATCAAGAACAGACCAGAAAACTATACTGAAGGCGATTTACGATGACTATGATTTTGCAGCATCCCAATTGCCAACCACCTATAGCAGTACCCAAAACTTACATCCAACAAAAGGTGCAGCATTGGCTATGAAAGCACGCATTGCACTATTTTATAAAGATTTTGCTATTGCCCGCGATGCAGCCAAAGCTTGTATTGATTTGAATACCTATGAATTATTTACTGATTATTCAACCTTGTTTTTGTCGAAAACGAAGAATCCGAAAGAATTGGTTTTTGGGATTCCAAGGTCAGCTGTTCTGAATGTTACCATAGGAGATACTAAAAACTGGATTTCACGATTGGCCGGGGGCTGGGGAGCAGCAGCGGCTCCATCATGGGAATTGTTCTGTTCATACTTGTGTACTGATGGACTACCTATTGACGAATCGCCACTTTTTGATCCACGTCTTCCTTTTAAAAATCGTGATCCCCGTTGTACGGCATCTATTGTTGAGTTTCAGACTCCCTGGTTAGGATTTATGTATCAACCACATCCTGATTCATTGAAGGTGACTAATTTCAAAACAGGTGCTAAAGTAACCAACAACGATACCCGTTCGAACGCTGCATTTGCCTCATTTAATGGGCTGATGTGGAAAAAAAGCATCGACGAAGATTGGACCGATGATTATAAAGCTGAAAATGAAATCTTCCTGATGCGTTATGCCGATGTATTGTTAATGTATGCTGAAGCAAAGATCGAATTGGGTGAAATTGATCAGGCTATGCTGGATGCAACAATTAATAAGGTTCGAGCCCGCGCCTACAAAGTTGCTGTAACAGATATAACCAAATATCCTGCAGTTGATGGGACCGATCAAACCAAACTTCGTAAAGCATTAAGAATTGAACGGCGCATGGAGTTTGCAATGGAAAATCGTCGCTATGAGGATATTATTCGCTGGAAGCTGGCTGAAAAGGTTTTGAACCGAAATATCTACGGAATGCTTGATGTTGCTGATCTACGTCTTAAAGTGATTCAGCCGGGGTTGTGGTTTTTTCCACAAACACCTGAAATTGATGACGATGGGGCAGCAATTTTCGAACCTATTTATAATGCCGGCCTGATCAAACGTTTGGCAATACGCAATTATCCTGTAACACAGTATGTCTGGCCGATTCCATCCAAGGAAGTTTTGATTAATCCGAATCTAAAACAAAACGACGGATATTAAACTTTATTTCTTAGTGACGGGATGACTTAGAGCCAGCCCGTCACTAATTAAACTACCCTAAGCCAAAATTATTTGCCATGCATTTCCTGAAAACGAATTGCCTCTTTCTGTTATTATTGCCATTTTCTGCTTTTGCCGAAAAAACGGAAAGGGACAGTAAAAGGCATCCTAACATTATTTTTATCTATTCCGACGATCAGCGTCAGGATGCTGTGGGAGCCAATGGGAATAAGGTGATTATCACTCCTGCATTAGATAAACTGGCCAATCAGGGAGTGCGCTTTACCAACGCCAATGTGGTTTTTGCACTTTGTAGCCCGAGCCGGGCAGCATTGCTTACAGGAAGATACGGTAGTGCCAATGGCGTTTTGGATCTGGATAGCGACCTTAACCCGAATGAAAAAACAGTAGCTCAATACCTTCATGACGAGGGATATTTAACAGGGATGTCAGGTAAATGGCACATCGGTCGCAAACCCCAAGAAGCCGGATTTGATTTTTCGGTATGGTTCGAAGGAAACGGGACTTATTATGGACGTACCATTCACGATGAGGGGAAAACAGTGAACCCTGAAATGCATTGTGATGAATATTGCGTAAACCGATCGGTTGATTTTTTGAATGAGGCTGCAAAATCCGGCAAGTCATTTTTTCTGTTCCATAATACACAGTTGCCACATATGAATGGCAAACTTATTTGGGATGCCCGTCAGGAAACCAAAGAAAAATACAAGGCTTCAGACATGCCAGTCGCAAAAAACAGGTTTGACGATTTGGAGGACAAGCCGGAATACCTGAAAACTGTTCGGAACCTGACTCAGGCAAAAGTATATGGCTATCCTGATTTGGTGGCGATACAAAACCATACCCGCAATTATTATTCGGTCATCACCGAAATGGACGAGTACCTGGATCAACTTTTCAAAACCATCGATGAACTTGGTTTGCGCGAAAATACATACATCTTTTTTATGAGCGACAATGGTTGGATGCTGGGAGATCATGGTTTCACCAGCAAGGTTTTGCCTTATCGTCCGGCTACCCGTGTTCCGCTTTTTGTGCTTGGTCCCGGTCTTAAACCGGCAGTCGATGATCAGCTTGTGCTGAATATCGACATGACCCCAACGATTATGGAACTGGCCGGTATTAAAGCCAGTGATGATATTCATGGGAAAAGTATCGTTCCAATTTTAAAAGGCAAACAGAATGGTTGGAGAGACACATTTGTTTACGAAGGTTTGGGTACATATGGTGGAGCAAAACCAAATCTGACAGTTATCTCGAAAGACTTCAGGCTAATTGTCACTTACGAAGATGAGAAACTTAATAAAGTCAATTTTCGTGAATTGTACGATCAGAAAACAGATTCCGATGAAATGAAAAATCTGATTCAGGAACCTAAATACAAAGAGGTTATTGAGCAATTACAAAAGCAAATCGAAGCCCATAAAAGAAATATTCTTAAGGAATAATGTAAATAGACTAGAACTTTAAAATCAATAAGATGAATAAATTACTAATGTTTTTTATCCTGATAAGTCTGATGTTTTCTGGATGTAAAACTGAAAACAAGTTGACTGATGGTCCAAGATCATTTAGCGGAATCTATCCACACCTGGCTTATTACAACAACGAAGGGGAATGTGGTACAGGCGCTGTAGTTCCATGGGCTGGTCGGCTGTGGGTAATCACATACGGACCACATTTGCCGTTTGGTTCGTCCGATAAATTATACGAAATAACTCCTGCTCTCGAAAAAACTGTTCGACCGGAGAGTATTGGCGGAACTCCTGCCAACCGGATGATTCACAAGGAAAGTAATCAGTTGTTTATCGGCCCTTATGCAATTGATTCTGCCAAGAATGTTCGGGTGATTTCTTGGAAAGATATGCCCGGCCGTTTGACTGGAAATGCGCGCCATTTGACTGACCCGGCTAACCAAATCTATTTCGGGACCATGGAAGAAGGATTTTACGAAGTGGATGTTCATTCGCTTCAGGTTAACCAGCTTTATAAAGATGGCAATACACTAAAAGGGAAGACAATCAGCCATAATGATACAGATGTGAATCCAAATAATGCCACTTTACCGGGAGCTCATGGCAAAGGTTTATACTCCGGACAAGGTGTAATGGTATTTTCGAATAATGGAGAAGCGGTTCCTGAAGCTTTAAAACATTTTGATATTCAGGCAGGTGTTTTAGCTGAATGGAATGGTAAAGACTGGAAAGTTGTTCGTCGCAATCAGTTTGTGGAAGTGACCGGCCCGGGAGGAATTTACGGAAATGCCAACCCTGAAACCGACCCAATTTGGGCAACCGGCTGGGATTTTAAATCACTTTTCGTAGGTGTTCGCAATCCACAAACAGGATGGAATTTTTATCGTCTACCCAAAGCAAGTCACAGCTATGACGGAGCGCACGGTTGGAACACCGAATGGCCACGTATCCGCGATATTGGTACTCCTCAGAATCCAGACTATTTAATGACTATGCACGGATTGTTCTGGCGTTTCCCTGGAACTTTTACTGCATCAAATACTGCCGGAATCCGGCCGCGTTCTGCATACCTGAAAGTTATTGGCGATTTTACCCGTTGGAACGATCAACTGGTTTTTGGCTGTGACGATTCAGCGCAAAAGGAATTCCTGAATAAAAGAAAAGTAAAAGGTTCAATCGAAGGACCGGGTCAATCAAATTCGAATTTGTGGTTTACTTCGGTGGAAAAACCTGATCAATTAGGACCAAATACTGCGGAGGGTGCTCTCTGGATATCAGAAGAAATCAAAGCCGGCGAAGTTTCCGAACCTTTCTTGTTTTCAGGTTGGGATGTTCGTTCTTCGTGGATAAAAAATGAAGGAAAACAAACTGCGGCATTCACCTACGAGGTAGACGAAAATGGTGATAATACATGGAAAACATTAAAAACTGTTTCATTGAAACCAGATGAGTCAGCCGATGTTCCTTTTATCAAGGCCGAAGCGGGAGAGTGGGTTCGCGTAAAAGTTGATAAGGCTACTAAAGCCACTGTTCAATTTTCATACGCTCAAAAAGATCAGAGAAGTTTAAATCCTGATCCGATTTTTGCCGGAATTGCCAATGTTTCGACTTCTGAATCCAGTGCCGGATTGCTATGGGGATTAGGAAATAATCGGCGAAAATTAGGTGTTCTTGCAGGAACCGTTTCCGATCAATCGTTTGCTGAAGCCGGATATTATGAACTCGACTCACTTATGAACATGGTGAAAGTTGAAGATCAGGAAACCGCAACATTCATTCGCGAAAAGTTCGCCATTCCGGCAAATGTAATTACCATCGACAATGCGTCCGTTCTTATTGCCGACGAATCGGGCCGTCGCTGGAGACTTCCAAAAGGCAATTCCAAATATGCCGATCTGACCGGGAATTCGGTGTTACGTATTTGTCGTGAAGTGGCTACCGAACGTGATTTGCTGAACTGTTCAGGAACTTTCTACGAACTACCGGCTGAAAATGCCGATGGATTTGCAAAGATTCGTCCGATTGCTTCGCATAATTTCCGGATATTTGATTATGCATCGTATCGTGGAATGTTGATTTTAACAGGACTGGATGCATCGGCTTCAAAGAAAAATCCTCATGTAGTCACTTCCGAAGATGGAAAAGCTACAGTTTGGGCAGGTGTGATCGACGACCTCTGGCAAATGGGCAAACCTGTTGGCGAAGGTGGTCCATGGAAAGATTCGGGAGTTATAGCGGGTGAGGCATCTGATCCTTACCTGATCGGATTCTACGATAAAAGAAGTCTTAAACTTTCCCATGATTCAAAAGAATCGGTTACTTTCAAAATTGAAGTTGAGCCAATTGGTCATGGTCCATGGATGACTTATCAGTCTGTAACAGTGAAAACGGGAGAAACTTTTGAATATAGTTTCCCTGAAACCTTCCAGTCGCGTTGGATTCGTTTTGAAGCTGACAAAGATTGCAAAGCCACAGCCTGGTTGAAATACGAATAATATTTCCAGTGTTTAAAACAGAAAAGTAAAGAATGAAATTTTTTAACCGAATCCTGTTTATTCGTTTTGCAATTTGCCTGATTTTCATTTCAGGTCCTTTGCTTTTGACAGCACGGGCAAGTGAGTCTACTCCAAAACGTTACACTATTCTTGGTTTTGGTGATTCGATTACTGAGGGCGGTGAGAAATTTCATTCTTATCTTTTTCCGCTTTGGGAAAAGCTTTTTACTGCCGGTTATTCATTCGATTTTATTGGATCCCGCGAAAGCAACTGCCGCATCGGGAAACTTAATCATTCGGGTTTCAGCGGAAAGAATGCTGAATATCTGGAAGCGCATATCGACAGCATTTACC
Organism: Prolixibacteraceae bacterium; assembly: GCA_041736275.1. GTDB lineage: Bacteria > Bacteroidota > Bacteroidia > Bacteroidales > Prolixibacteraceae > Aquipluma. The sequence continues at coordinate 167,928 of JBGSUC010000049.1, read as the reverse complement.
GGAAATATCCGGCCGATATCGTTTTGCTGCACTCAGGGCACAATCATTTTGAAACAGAGAATCCGGTTGCCGGAATTATTGCCGCTCAGGAATCGATAATCCGGAAAATTCTTACTATAAATCCGGAAGCAAAAATTCTGGTGGCTCAGGTTATAAACTCCGGAAAGTTGCCCAAATATGCATACATCCCGGAACTAAATAAGCAAATTGCAAAAATGGTACATAAAATTAATTTGTCCAATGTGATTTTGGTAAATCAGGCTAAAGGGTTCTACTGGAAGAAAATGACCATTGAAGACAAAGTACATCCCAACCCGGAAGGTGCCGAAAAGATGGCTGAAGTCTGGTTCAGGGCAATCCAAACAGTTTGTGCGCCGCAGTCAAAAGTGTTTCATCCTGAAATTGTGACTTATAAAGCATCGGATAAAGGTGATTTAAAATTGCATATTTTCAGACCTGAAAATTTAAGAAATTTAGAAAAACGCTCCGCAATTGTGTATTTTTTCGGAGGAGGCTGGTCGGTTGGAACACCACTGCAATTTTACCGCGAATGTGCCTATTATGCTTCGAAAGGGATGGTTGCAATAACTGCAGATTACCGTATTTCCTATTTACACCATTCAACTCCTTTTGAGAGCGTTGAAGATGCCAAGGACGTCATTCGCTGGCTACGAAAAAATGCAAAACAGCTGAATATTGATCCTGATCGGATTGCAGCTGCCGGATCTTCAGCAGGTGGTCATCTGGCGGCGGTTGCCGGAACTCTTCCTGAGAATTCAGATGAAAAACAATCGGTAAGTTTTAAACCAAACCTGATGTTGTTGTATTATGCAGTGGTCGACAACAGCGACAACGGTTTTGGAACTGAAATTATGAAAAAGAGATACACGGAAATTTCTCCGTTGCAGAACATCGATTCTTCAACGCCGCCTGCATTGTTTATTTTGGGCACAGAAGATCCGCTGATTCCGGTGAAGACGGCTGAAGAATTTCAGCATAAAATGAAAAGTTTTGGTGTCGATTGTGAGCTTCATTTGATTGAAGGCGCAGGCCACCCCATATTTTATTATGCGCGTGAACTGACGGACAATTTTTATAAGATCAGGAAAATTTCGGATAAATTTCTGGAAAGAAACGGTTATTTGAACAGTAACTGAATTTGTATTTTATCTTGTGTATGATTACGCTAACAGAGAAATTGAATTAAATAAACTAAAAATACTGACTGATGAGAAGGTACTTATTTGCGATCCTGATTTTAATTTCAGGCTACGTCTCAGGACAAAAGAACTCACTATTGATCGAGGCAGAAAGCTTTGCTAATAAAGGAGGTTGGGTAGTCGACCCGCAGTTTGTGGAACAAATGGGTTCACCTTATTTGCTGGCTCATGGTATTGGAATTCCGGTAAAGGACGCCACTACGGAAATCAACATTCAGAAATCGGGAGTGTACCATGTTTGGGCGCGAACCAAAAACTGGGCACCTGGTAAATGGGAAGCTCCGGGCCGTTTTTACATTGCTGTTGACGGTAATCAACTGGAACGTCAATTAGGTAAAAATCCGGGATGGAACTGGGAATATGCCGGAAGTGTCAATTTAACTTCAGGGGATAAAAAACTTTCTCTTCATGATCTAACCGGTTTTGAAGGCAGGTGCGATGCCATTTATCTGACCACCAGCGAAAATGAAAAACTACCTGTGGATTTGGCCGAACTGAAAAAGTGGCGCGCTGAAAAATCAGGTAATGTTGAGGTTCCGCAAAAAACGGTGAAATACGATTTGGTTGTTGTTGGTGGTGGAATTGCCGGATGTGCAGCTTCCATCGCAGCGGCAGAGCAGGGACTAAAAGTTGCCCTGATACATGACCGACCTGTGCTGGGAGGAAATGCAAGTGGCGAAATCCGTGTTCACACGCTGGGAATTTACGGAAAGTTTGAGCGTATATTGAAAATGCTTGATACCGAACATTATCCCAATGGTTCGGCCGAAGCGCTGAAGGAGGACCAAAAGCGGATGGCAAATATGGAGAAATATAAAAACATTAACCTCTATCTTAATTTCAGGGCTTTTGCCGCAAGTGCTGCCAATGGACAAATTACAGCAGTGGATGCCCGCCAAACTTCATCGGGTGAGTCAATTCGATTTGAATCCCCCCTGTTTGTTGACTGTACCGGTGATGGCTGGATTGGTTATTGGGCAGGTGCCGAATACAACTATGGAAGGGAAGCTTCGGCGAAATACGGCGAAAGCTGGGATGCACATGGATTGCTTTGGAGTCCTGAAACTCCGGATAATTTTGTCATGGGTTCTTCGGTTTTATGGGGTTCGGAGAATGCCGGGAAAAAAGTGGATTTTCAGGAGGTCCCGTGGGCCATGGATGTTGCAAAAGATTATGCCGAAAAAAATGGTGAATGGCAGTGGGAGTTTTCGCAGAACGATTTAAGCCAGATCGAAGATGCCGAGGCCATTCGTGACCACATGTTCAGGGCAATCTATGGATCATTTTATAATTATAAACATCCATCGGTTCAGATGCAATCTACCGATCAGGCCAAACTTGGCGCGGTTGATATCAGCAAACAGCAGCAGAAAGCAGACAGTCTGCAATTAAAATGGGTGTCATATCTGTTGGGTAAGCGTGAATCGCGTCGATTGGTGGGCGATTATATTTATACGTTTAACGACGAGCGCAACAGCACTCAGTTTGAAGATGCTGTTGTTTTCGAAAAACGCGAGGTTGATGTGCATTACCAGATTAATTTACTCGACTCCGATAAACCTAATTTTTTATCGGAAGCCATGTTTTATAAAACCAACCAATACAACATTCCGTACCGTTGTTTTTATTCAAAAAATATAAATAACCTGTTTATGGCCGGACGCGATTTTAGCTGTTCGCATGTTGGTTTGGGTGGCCCGCGAGTGATGCGCACAACAGGACAGATGGGAGCTGCAGTTGGTTTTGCAGCATCACTTTGCAAAAAATATAACGCCAGTCCACGCGACATTTACCAGTCGCATTTAAAAGAGTACCTCGATTTGATTGAATCTCAGAAATAAGCAGATGCGCGTACCTCGATTGTTTGTTGTAAGCTGGATATTAATTGCTGGATTGGTTCACTCTGAAGCATTTTCACAGGATCAGGTAAATACTTGCCACAAAGCATTTGTTTATAAATCCGACGAATTTGCTGTGGCTGATGTTATTAAAATATGCAGTGATGCCGAAAAAATACCAATTGGGTACGAATCGCGAATAAACACGCCGGTTTGTGACGATAAACTTTGTGCCAATGTAATTTTGATGTTTTACTGGGATCTGGCTGGAAATTATGTCCGGTTTGATACATTACCCGGAAAACCGCTGACTAAGTTTGATCACAAACGGTTTTCTGATGCCGATTATAAAAAACTTGACCAGATTTTAAAAGATAAAAACAGCATGTTGCGGGTTCTTGATAAAGAAGATTTGGTTGATAAAACGGTTAAAGTTAAAGCGACTACAGTGGATGCAGTGACCGGGGCAACTCCCCAAACAATTAAAAATGCGGTGGTTGAAGGAGCTGTATATTCCTCGTTTACGTTGTGGCATTTTATTAATGGTGCCGTTAAAGACAGCATGGCAGTTTATACCCGAAGCATTTATTCTGACCAGATTGCCATGCGATTGCTGAAATCTGAGAATTATGAGAGTCAGTTGTTTGCTTTAAAGCAGTGGTCTGAAACAGATTATGAACTTCATGCCGATTTACTTTTTCAGGTTATCAAACAAAGTGTGCCATTGGTAAGGGCATATCTGATTACCAAATCACCATTACCTTTTCTGTCGATGGAAAAGAACAAGGCTTTGGTGAAACTTTTCCCTGAACTTGATGGATACAGTAAAAGTATTTTTCTGAACCGGATTACGGCTGACCGGCAAATAGCTATAACCATTCTTCCTTTGATGAGGCCGCATCTGGATGTTTTAACTAAATCTCAGTTAGATCAATGTCGGATTGCTTTTGAGAAGTTTGAAATTCCCGGATATCCGGATTTGTTGAAAGAATTACATTGAAGTTTAGGTTAGAATGACTTTTTATCTATTTTTAAATCCGCTTAACGAATAACTAAACCAGAATGATTACTTTTTTTATTTCAATAGTTGCCCTTGTTTTAGGATACATTTTCTACGGAAAATTGGTGGAGAAAATTTTTGGGGCCGACCAGAACAGGGAAACTCCGGCTATGAGTATGAACGATGGTGTGGATTATATGCCATTGCCCAAATGGAAAACATTTTTGATTCAATTTCTGAATATTGCCGGGCTCGGACCCATTTTTGGAGCTGTCGCAGGAGCCATGTGGGGCCCGGTTGCTTTTCTCTGGATTGTTCTGGGTTCTATTTTTGCCGGAGCGGTACACGATTATTTCTCCGGAATGTTATCCGTTAAGCACAAAGGATTAAGTATTCCTGAAATTGTAGGTATTTATCTGGGAGTTGGCACCAAACAGTTTATGCGTGGTTTCACCGTTTTGCTCATGGTTATCGTTGGAGCGGTGTTTATTATGGGGCCGGCAAAAATCCTGGAAAGTCTGACTCCTGAAACCTTAACTATGAATTTCTGGGTGTGGGTGGTATTCATTTATTATGTGTTTGCAACCATGTTACCCATCGATAAAATCATTGGCAAAATATATCCTCTGTTTGGTTTTGCGCTCCTTTTTATGGCAGTTGGTTTAACAATTGCTCTTTTTTTCGAAGGTTATCGTATTCCGGAACTTAACCTGAATAATTTGACGAATTTTCATAACCAGCCCGCAAAATTTCCAATTTTCCCGATGATGTTCATTACCATTGCCTGCGGGGCTATTTCCGGATTTCATTCCACGCAGGCACCGCTGATGGCGCGTTGCATTACCAATGAAAAGCAGGGTAGAGGAGTATTTTATGGTGCGATGATCACCGAAGGTATTGTAGCCCTGATTTGGGCCGCAATAGGCATGGCTTTTTACGGCGGCGTCGGACCATTAAATGAAATTATGGCTGCCAATAACGGAAATGCAGCTTATGTTGTAAACGAGATCTCGAACTCGTTGCTTGGTAAATTTGGCGGTGCACTTGCCATACTCGGGGTGGTTGCCGCTCCGATTACATCGGGCGATACAGCATTTCGAAGCGCCCGTTTAATCGTGGCCGACTTTCTGAACTACAAACAAGGGCCAATCATAAATCGCCTGTTTATAAGTATTCCGCTGTTTGCTGTTGGTTACGGCTTGACGTTGATCGATTTTGCGGTGATATGGCGTTATTTTGCATGGTCGAACCAAACTTTGGCGATGATCGTACTTTGGGCCATTACCGTTTATCTTGCGCGTGAAAAAAAGTTCTACTGGATTACGCTCATTCCGGCACTCTTTATGACTGTTGTAATTTCCAGCTACCTGTTGTTTGCTCCTGAAGGGTTTGGTTTATCGTATACGGTTTCCGTTTCAACCGGACTGGTTTTCGCTGTTTGTGCGGGTATATTGTTTTTTGTGAAGATGAAGCAGTCAGGTTATTTAAAATCCAACTAAAGTCAAAATTTTCAGTATAGCATGCGTTGGAATTAAAATTCAGAACCAAATAACGTAGTTCCTCATATAAAATTATCTTTGTTCCAACCTTGTTGTCTGAATAATGGAAATTACACACAAAGATCAGGACAAACAAATAGTTGAACAATTGAGGAGAGGGTCGAAAGAAGCCTTTCGTATTCTTTTTGATGCTGTCGGTCCAAAAATCCATGCATTCGCGTTTTCATATTTAAAAAATGAAGCCGATGCAGAAGAGTTGCTTCAGGAAGTATTTCTGAAACTTTGGGAAATTCGCGCTACGCTCGATTCATCAAAGAATATCAAATCATTTCTTTTTAAAATCTGCATAAATCTAATTTACGATTTTATACGACGGAAAAACGTTGAACAAGCCTATCTTGATTATTCCGGCACTAACAACTCATCTTCAGTTAACAGTACATGGGACGAGGTTGTATACAATGATATGTTGAATAATCTTCAGCAACTGGTTGTTTCTATGCCAGAACAACGTCAGCGAATTTTCAGGATGAGTAAAGAAGAAGGTTTGTCGAACGAAGAAATTGCCAGTCAACTCGACCTGTCGCGGCGCACGGTTGAAAATCAGCTATATCGTGCTGTTTCTTTTCTGAAAGAAAAACTTGGTACAGGTTCTATTCCCGCCCTTCTGTTCTTTTTTCTTCATTGCAAATAGCTTTTCGGAAGTTGAACCGGAATTATTCTGGTTTGCAAAATCAGATCATTCCCGGTTGTCTTTCATGTTTTCCATATTCTGTATTTCAATTTACTACCTTGTTAAGCTTTTTATACTGAATCTTACAATTTTACTGACTCAGGGCAGACCGGAATTTTCCGGATTCAGAAAAAATATTGAAAACAAATTCAGGAATAAATAAAATATTTATTTCCGGGTGAGTATATTGAAAGTGCTATTCGTATTACTATCAAATAATCTTAAGAATGCATCAATCCATAAAAGATATAATCCATACAGCAAATTCCGGATCAGCCAGTGAAAAGCAGAGAAAGGAGTTCCTGGCCTTGTTTCATCAGTCCGAGTTGGAGTATGAATTAAAAAGCGAGCTGTTGGAAAATTTAATTCAAACTGAAAATTCGGGTAGTAAAAAAGAATTCTTCGATAATGTTTTTGAGAAGTTTTGGAACCAACGGAAAACGGAAGGAAAAGAAATTAGCCGTACCCGATTCTACCTGCAGCGAATTTCTCAGTTGGCTGCCATTCTTATTGTCGGTTTGTTCTTTGGTTATTATCTGAACTCAGTTTATAAGGTTTCTGCTCCGGTATATTATACTTCATTGGCACCAAATGGCTCGGTATCCGAAATGTATTTGCCTGATGGTACCCACATCTTTTTAAATTCAGGTTCTGAAATTAAATATACGGTCGATGGAGCAAATGGCATGCGCGAGATTTTTCTAACTGGCGAGGCCTGGTTTCAGGTTGCAAAAATGAAAGAGAAACCTTTTCTGGTTCACACCTCTTTTTACGATGTTCAGGTTACCGGGACTTCGTTTAATGTTAAAGCATATCCTGATGATAATGAAGTAGCAACTACTTTGGAAGAAGGAAGTGTGCATGTTAAATCATCTGAAAAACTTAAGCTGGCTAAGGAAAGTATATTAAAACCTGGTGAACAGTTGGTTTTTAATAAAGATTCTAAAAATGTTCGAATACATGAAGTAAATACCAAATGGTTTACTTCATGGAAGGATAATAAGATTGTGTTTATCAATATGAGCTTGAACGATTTGAAGATATTACTTGAGCGGAAATATGGAGTGGAAATAGAGATAGTAGATCAAAGTATTCTAAATTATCACTATGATGGAACGATTAAAGATGAATCAATTATAGAAGTACTTGATATTCTAAAACACACTCTGCCAATTCAATACCAGATTGTTGATCAAAAAATTGTAATTAAAAAGAAATAATAATAGGAGAAACATATGAAATAAACCAGCCTAAAATGAAAAAGCCGGAGATGCTGTCACATCAAACCGGCTCCATGCAGTTAATAAAAAGGTGCTGTCACACCAATTAAATTATTAATCAAACACGTACAAATTTATGAAAAAAAATCAAACTGCTTCCTCTCTTCACAGGAGAAGGGGGCATAAGCTTATTCTAACAATGAAGCTGACATTTATTATCTTGATGGGATGTCTGATGCAGGTATCAGCCTCCGTTTATTCGCAGTCAAAAAAGTTTTCATTTAATTTCCAGAACAAACAAGTTGTTGATGTACTAAAGGAAATTGAGGAAAACAGTGATTATCGTTTTTTTTACCAAAGGGAACAGGTGGATGTTACCAGAAAAGTAGACTTAAAAGTTAACGATAGAAGTGTAGATGTAATACTTGATGAGATTTTTAAGAATCAAGGGATAAGGTTTAAGGTAATGCAGGACAACCTGATTATTCTAACTCCCAGGGGAAATGAATCTGGATATCAGGATATGTTTCAACAACAAAAATCGGTCACAGGTAAGGTAACCGATTTATCAGGTTCATCTTTACCCGGCGTCTCAGTAATTATTAAAGGTACTACTATTGGAACCATTACTGATATCGATGGAAAGTACAATTTATCCAATATTCCTTCCAATGGAACTCTGGTTTTTTCGTTTGTTGGAATGAAAAGACAGGAAGTTGCTGTTAATGACAGGAGTACAATTAATGTTGAGTTGGAAGATGAAACAATTGGCATTGAGGAAGTGGTTGCTATTGGCTACGGAACGATGAAAAAATCTGACATCACAGGAGCAGTTTCATCCATGAAAACGGAAGAACTTGAATCTGTTCCGGTATATAATATGGAGCAGGCTCTCAAAACAAGGGCGGCCGGTATTCAGGTTACTCAAAACTCTGGAGAACCCGGCGGACGTATTGAAGTGCGTATTCGTGGAGGTAACTCTATGATTGGAAGCAATCAGCCTCTGTATGTTGTTGATGGTTTTGCAATTACCGGAGGAATAGACTTTTTGAATCCTTCCGATATTGAATCAATTGATGTGTTGAAGGATGCTTCGGCAACAGCCATATACGGTTCGAGAGGCGCAAACGGGGTCGTTATTATAACTTCAAAGAGAGGTAAAACAGGTCAAAAAGGAAAAATTGAAGTGAGTACTTTTTATGGGGTTCAATCGGCAACAAACCGTTACGAGATGCTGGATGCCAAACAATATGCCGAAGTTGCCAATGCATGGTTGGTTGATAACGGGCAGGAACCATTCTTCAATCTTAATGATGTTCAGAATCCGGGAACTGACTGGCAGGATCAGATATTCAGATCTGCACCAATTCAAAATCATACGATTACTTTTTCAGGTGCTTCTGATGCAACCAGATATTCGCTTTCCGGAAATTATTACGGACAGGAAGGTATCATCGTTAATTCGGGAGTGAAAAGAGGATCCCTGCGTTTAAACCTCGATCATAATGTAAACAAATGGGCGAAAATAGGTGTGAATATTAATTTGTCAAGACGTGAAAAGAACCGGATTAATGTGAACAATGGTTATTATGGGAACAATATTATGTCGGGTGCTTTGGCTGCACCGCCTACTTTACCTATTTATGACGAAAATGGCCAGTTTACGAAAATAGAATCCATTTATTCATTTGGTTCTGTTGATATGAGAAACCCGCTTTTATATGCACAGAGCAAAGACAAATACCTGAATAATTCTGTACTCGGGAATACAACATTAGAAATACAACTGGCAAAAGGGTTATCGTTTAAAACCCTGCTTGGGCTGGAGTACGAAACGTATTTGAGAGAACAATTTTCTCCAATAATTTTCAGTAACGACCGGGGATATGCCTCGGAAGGAATGTCGTACAGAAATTCTTTCCTGAATGAAAATACATTGAATTATACAAAGGATTTTAATGGTGGACACTCACTGAATTTATTGGCAGGTTATACCTATCAGACCAATATGAATCGCTACCATACTATCAGTGTATCCGGTTTTACAAACAATACGACTGAAAATTATAATCTTGGAGCAGCCGAAACCGTAAATCCTCCTGGTTCCGGAATTTCTGAATGGACTTTGGCATCCTGGTTAGGACGTGCAAATTATTCGTTGAATGACAAATATTTGTTTACAGCCAGTTTGCGTGCTGATGGATCATCACGATTTGGATCAAATCACAAATGGGGTTATTTTCCTTCAGGCGCTTTGGCATGGCGTGTTTCGCAAGAGCCATTTCTGAAGGATATTCGTTTAATCAGCGATTTGAAGTTACGCACCAGCTACGGTATAACTGGTAATACGGCATTAAATCCTTATCAGTCGCTCGATCGCATGTCGTCGGTAAAATATATTTATGGAAATCAGGCTGATGAAATTGGTTTTGTTCCTTCCGGAATTGCAAACCAGGATTTAAAGTGGGAAACTACTGCACAGTTTGACGTTGGTTTTGATTTGAATCTGATTGATAACAGATTGCGTTTCACATTCGATTATTATCAGAAAAACACCACTGATTTGCTTGCTTCTGTTCCACTTCCTCCCTCGGTTGGCTTTGGATCTGTATTACAGAATATTGGAGAGATTAAAAATACAGGATTGGAGTTTTCTGTTCAGGCAGACCTGTTAAAAGGTGATTTTGGATGGAATGTTGCAGCAAATGTTTCGACCAATAAAAACGAAGTGGTTGAACTGGCCGGTGGCAAAGATATTTATGGCAGTGGAATCGGAAACCCATTCTACTCAAGTATTAATGTCGCACGGGTTGGAGAACCATTTGGTTTATTCTATGGACTGGTTGAAGATGGGTTAGACGATAAAGGAGACATTAAGTACATTGATCAAAATACTGATGGTTCAATAAATACACTGGATCGGGTCATTATTGGTAATCCTTATCCGGATTTCATCTTTGGGTTTAATTCTGATTTCTCTTACAAAAATTTTGATTTAAGTATCTTTTTTGAAGGTGTTCAGGGAAATGATATCTTTTGGGCAACAGCCGGATCGCACCTAAATTCTTTTCAACGTGGAACTAACCAATTTGCAGATTTGTATGGGAACTATTGGACTCCTGAAAATCCGGATCCAAATGCAAAATACCCCCGCATCAGTAAAAGTACTGCTGTTGGTGTATCCGACCGTTTTATTAAGGATGGCAGTTATCTGCGTTTGAAATCGTTAAAACTGGCTTACAACATTAAAGGTAAATCTATCGGGATACCAGGTTTTGACGGCGGCCAGATTTACATCTCAGGAACAAACCTTTTAACAATAACCAATTATCCTGGACTTGATCCTGAAGTTAGTTCACACGGAACTGACGATTCGAATGTTGGAGTTGGATCGCGTTTATTGGTTGGTATAGACGAAAGTGCCTATCCGAATGCAAAAACCTACGCAATTGGTTTAAAACTCAATTTTTAACGAACAAATCTGAAAAGATCATGAAAAATAAAATTATATTTTTATTGCTTTTAGCAGTATTCTCCTCTTGTAATAATATGCTGGATGAGGTTCCTAAGGATTTTGTATCCCGAACAAATTATTATACCAACGAAGCTGATGCAGAAGGAGCGATCGCTGGTGCTTATGCCGCAATAGACAAAGATTACTACGGAATAACGTATTACTTATTTGAAGAGTTACATGGAGATTATCTTGACGGCCGCGGATCTCAGGCCCCGTTAACCGTTTTCGATAAAGTACTGGATCAGAATAATATTGGACGGGCTGCTTCAAACTGGTCAAATTTATACAAGGGTATAAACAGGACAAATGCGGTAATAGCCAATGTTCCAAATATTGTTGACATCACCCCTGAGGCGAAAAACCGTATTGTCGCTGAAGCCTATTTCCTTAGGGCATCTGCCTATTTTAACCTCGTAAGGGGATGGGGCGCAGTTCCTGTAAGGCTAACCGAGAGCACTGATCTTACAACTTTGTCAGCACCTAGAGAACCTGTCGAGAAAGTGTATGCTCAAATTCTGGAAGATGCTCTTAAGTCGGAAAACGATTTGCCGGAGACCGTAGGAGCAGAAACAGGACGTGCATCAAAATGGGCTGCAAAAATGTTGCTGGCACAAGTGTACTTAACCTTGGAAGAGTGGGATCTTTGCGCCGCGAAATCAGAAGAAGTAATTAACAGCGGCAATTTTTCATTGGTTCAGGTTAAAAAACCGGATGACTTTTATAAAATTTATGCAGTGGAAACAAGCACTGAAGATATTATGTCGGTTCACCATTCTGCAACAAGTCCTTCGACAATACCATTATATCTTCACCGTCCCAATACACCTCCTTACAACTATTCGGGAACAGGTTATTATGCATGGTTGCCAATTATGAAGTCGTTTATCGGTAATAGCTGGAGCCGAAAAGACCTGCGTAAGGATTTTAATTTGTATACCAAATATATTGGTACTAATGGAGACAGTGTTTCATTGCCATCATCTTCTCCTATCTTGTTTAAAAAGTTTATTTCAAATTCTGATGGACTGAATGTCTACAGCGTACCTCTTTACCGCTATGCAGAAGCACTCTTAATGTATGCAGAAGCAGAATGTATGGCAAAAGGAGCACCTTCGGCGTTGGCGCTTGAAAGGCTAAATTTAGTTAAGCGTCGCGCTTACGGTTATGATCCGGCTGTCGTATCACCCGTCGATTACGCTTCAGGAATGGACAAAGAAACTTTTCGTAATACGGTTTTGCAGGAAAGAGCCTATGAATTTCTTCTGGAAAGAAGGCGTTGGTGGGATTTAAACCGCACTGGCAAAGTAAAGGAAGCTTTTACCGCAATTGGCAAAACTTTTATTGATGCCCGTTATTTATGGCCAATACCTGAGGACGAAATCAATAATAATCCGGCCTTAACTCAGGCCGATCAGAACCCTGGTTATTAAAAATAATTGAATTCATACTGTCCGGAGGGAGTTTCTTTCCGGACAAATTTTATTTTACCATTTGTTTATCTATCCAAAATCCAAAATCAGAATGAAAGTATTTATTACCGGATTAGCAATTTTGCTCATTTTCTCTTTTAGTAGTTCGGCGCAAAAATCAGATTACGATTTGGTTATATATGGAGGAACTTCATCAGGTGTTGCTGCGGCAATACAAGCCAGCCGGATGGGAAAATCGGTTGTGTTAATTGAACCAACAAACCGGATTGGCGGCTTAACAACCGGAGGTCTCGGGCAAACCGACATAGGAAATAAATCGGCTATTGGTGGAATTTCCCGCGAATTTTACCACAACATTCGCCTGTATTATAATAATCCTGAAAACTGGAAGTGGCAGAAACCGCAGGAATATAAGGATGGCGGACAAACCCGAACCGAAGATACAGAAGCAACCATGTGGACTTTCGAGCCTTCTGCAGCGCTCAATGTTTTTCAGGAAATGCTTGAAAAAGAAAAAGTAAAGCTGGTATTTAATCAGCGATTGAACCGGGAAACAGGAGTTGAGAAAAAAGGAAGTAGGATCGTCTCCATTACCATGGAAAGCGGCGAAAAATATATGGGACAAATGTTTATCGATGCGACCTACGAAGGCGATCTGATGGCATCATCTGGTGTGTCATACACCATCGGACGTGAAGCAAACGATCAGTATGGAGAAACGCTCGATGGAATTCAGTGGACAGATGAGGCTGAAACTATCTTAGGTGGTTATTCGAAAAATGCAGCGAACCATAATTTTGTGAATGGTGTCGATCCTTATGAAATAAAAGGTGATTCAAACAGCGGTCTTTTGCCGAATATTTCACCAAATGGCTCGGGAGAGCAGGGAACTGGAGACAAAGGAATACAAGCCTATTGTTTCCGGATGTGCCTGACCGATAGTCCTGAAAATCGCATCCCATTTTTCAAACCTGACGGCTATAAAGAATTAAATTATGAATTGTTGCTTCGGAACTTTGAAGCCGGAGAGAAAGCCATTCCCTGGATCAATTCAGGAATGCCGAACCGGAAAACAGACACCAACAACGGACGCGGTTTTTCAACTGATTTTATAGGGCAAAACTACAACTATCCTGAAGCATCTTATGGCGAACGTGAAAAAATAGCAGAAGCTCACCGCAAATATCAACAAGGTCTGATGTGGACTCTGGCGAATAATCCGCGTATTCCGGAGCAGGTTCGGAACGAGGTTTCGCGATGGGGAACCTGCAAAGACGAATTTGAACGAAAGGATGGCTGGCAGCAGCAATTGTATGTTCGTGAGGCGCGTCGAATGATCAGTGATTATGTGATGACTCAGAAAAACTGCGAAGGAATTGATGTCGTGGATGATCCGGTTGGTTTGGCGGCTTATGGCATGGACTCTCACCATGTAAAGCGTTACGTTACTCCTGAAGGATTTGTAAAAAACGAAGGTAATGTTGAAGCTCATGTTAAGTCTCCTTTCCCGATTAGCTACCGTTCGATTGTTCCGAAGAAGGAAGAATGCTCCAATTTGCTCGTGCCTGTTTGTATGAGTGCTACTCATATCGCTTTTGGGTCTATTCGAATGGAACCTGTATTTATGGTTCTGGGACAATCTGCTGCAACTGCAGCCTGCATGGCAATCGATAAAGGTGTTGAGATTCAGAAAATCAAATATAAGAATCTTAAATCCAGACTATTTACTGACAAACAGATATTGGAGGTAAAGCGATAAATCGTATATTTCGATTTTAGCCACGTAATTATTTCGAAACCCAACTAAACCTAAAATAATGAATAATAGATTTTTTTCACCGATCCGATTTTCCAATTGGATCATTTGCATGGCAACATTCCTGTTGATTTTTGGTTGCAGCAATAAAAATACCAACCCAAACGATTATTCTGCCGATCTCATTATTTATGGAGGAACGTCTGCTGCTGTCACTGCAGCTGTTGAGGCCGTTCAATCCGGAAAAACAGTTTTGGTTGTTTCTCCGGATACCCATTTGGGAGGACTTTCTTCCGGCGGCCTGGGTTTTACCGATACGGGTGACAAATCAACAATAGGTGGACTTTCTCGTGAGTTTTATCACCGTGTATGGTTACACTACAACGATTCTGCTGCATGGAAATGGCAAAAACATTCGGAATTTGGAAACAAAGGTCAGGGAACCGTGGCGATGGACGGCGAAAACCGTACTATGTGGATTTTCGAACCGCATGTAGCTGAGCAGGTTTTCGAAGACTTTATTGCCGAAAATAAAATCACCGTTTTGAGAGACGAATGGCTCGACCGAACCAATGGATTGGTTAAAGAAAACAGCAAAATTGTTTCGTTCAAAACCCTTTCAGGAAAAACGTTTTCAGGCAAGATGTTTATTGATGCCACTTACGAAGGCGATCTGATGGCTGCAGCCGGAGTTTCGTATCATGTTGGCCGCGAAGCCTGCACCGAATACAATGAAACATGGAATGGGGTTCAGGCCGAAGTTTTTCAGCACGGACATCATTTCAAAGATAAAATCGATCCTTATAAAATTCCCGGCAAATCCGAAAGTGGATTGCTTCCGGGTATTTCGGCAGAGCCCATTGCTCCCAATTGCAGCGGCGATGCTAAAATTCAGGCCTATTGTTTCCGTATGTGTATGAGCAGTAACCCCGATAATTTAGTGCCTTTCCCGAAACCGGAAAATTATGATCCGGCCAACTATGAATTGCTTGGTCGAGTGTTTGATGCCGGCTGGCGAGAATGGTTCAACAAGTTCGACCTGATTCCCAACCGGAAAACAGATACCAACAATCATGGACCATTTAGCAGCGATTTTATCGGTATGAATTACGATTATCCGGAAGCCACGTATGAGCGCCGGAAAGAGATTATTAAAGCACACGAAGATTACCAAAAAGGCTTGCTTTATTATGTAGCCAACGATGAGCGTGTTCCTGAAGAAATAAGAACAGAAATGGCGAACTGGGGTTTGGCAAAAGATGAGTTTACCGACAACGGAAACTGGCCGCATCAGTTGTACATTCGCGAAGCACGGCGCATGGTGGGCGTTTATGTAACCAGCGAAAACGATGTACTGGCCAAACGCGAAGTTCCAGAACCAATTGGCATGGGCTCTTATGCTATGGATTCGCATAATGTTCAGCGGTACGTCACTCCTGAAGGATTTGTTCAGGACGAAGGTGACATAGGTGTTTCTCCTGAAGCGCCGTATTCCATTTCGTATGGCTCCATTGTTCCGAAAAAAGAAGAATGCACGAACTTGCTTGTTCCGGTTTGTGTGTCATCGAGCCACATTGCTTATGGATCAATCCGCATGGAACCTGTGTTTATGATTTTAGGTCAGTCGGCGGCTGTTGCTGCCTGTAATGCCATTGATGACGAAATTGCTGTGCAGGATGTTGATTATGGGACTCTTAATAAATTACTGCAGGGAAAAAATCAGGTACTTACATTGCAATAAAACGCAATGCCATTGGATAGTTGAAATTTCGGCGTTTGATAAACCTGATTTTTAATCTGGCAAAACAATGGCTAATGAGACTTGATAAATGCTAAAATTGAAATAACCGAAAAATAGTAAATCCCGGCTCTCGTCGGGATTTTTTTTGCTTACGAAGATCGAATTTGAATTGTTGGTCAGTAATTAAAATCAGCGTATTATAGAGTTTTTTGTCCATGAAATAAAGAAACAGCTGCATTCATTGTTCGAACAATTGGTAGTAGCTTATTTGTAATTTGAGTTACCCCTGTCTTCCTGTTTTTTCATTCCTGATTTTGTTTTTTGGAAATTTAAAATTATCATTGTGTCATATTGACGTATTGATTCTAAAAATAACTTAAACAATATCTTATGAAAATTAAATGGTTTCGCGTAATTCGTTTTTTAGCAGCAATAATGTTGCTGCCAGCTTGTCTTTTGATGACACAGTGTACCCCTGCTGAATCAAAGAAATCGGACGACGAAAAGATTCAGGAAATTATTTCAAAAATGACACTCGAACAGAAAACGCAATTGGTCATTGGCACCGGTATGTTTTTCGAACTTCCGGATTCGATACAGAAAAAAATGCCTGCCGGATTTGGTGGAAAAATTGATTCAGAAGATAGTGTTTATGTTGAAATGGTTAAAAAAATCAGGAAATATCTTCCGGGAGCAGCAGGCGTTACTTCCGAATTCCCTGAACTTGGAATCGCTTCGCAGATTTTAACCGACGGTCCTGCCGGTTTGCGCATTCAGCCAAAACGTAAGGATGAAGAAAAAACCTACTATTGCACCGCTTTCCCGATCGCCACTGTGCTGGCTTCAACCTGGGACACCGAACTGGTTTACAAAGTTGGTGAAGCCATGGGTAACGAAGTAAAAGAATATGGTTCTGATATTTTGCTGGCTCCGGCACTCAATATTCAGCGCGATCCGCTTTGTGGCCGTAACTTCGAATATTATTCTGAAGATCCGCTCGTGGCCGGAAAAATGGCTTCTGCCATGGTCAACGGAATTCAGTCGAACGGAGTTGGAACTTCTATCAAACATTTTGCAGCAAATAACTCGGAAACCAATCGAATGACTGTAAATACGATTGTAAGCGAACGTGCTTTGCGCGAGATTTACCTAAAAGGATTCGAAATTACTGTAAAGGAATCTCAGCCATGGACTGTGATGTCATCCTACAATAAAATCAATGGAACATACACATCAGAAAGCAACGATTTACTGACGAAAATACTTCGCAACGACTGGGATTTTCAGGGTTATGTAATGACCGACTGGGGTGGTGGAAGCGATGTGGTTGCCCAAATGATTGCCGGAAACGACATGATACAACCCGGTCAGCCAAAACAAAGCCGAGATTTGGTTGCGGCCGTTAAAGATGGTAAGCTGGATGAAAAAATTCTGGATCTTAATGTTAGCCGGATTCTGAAAATTATGATGAAAGCTCCACGTTACAACAATTACCAGTTTTCAAGCACCCCTGATTTAACTGCCCACGCTGCGGTTACCCGTCAGGCAGCAACCGATGGAATGGTTCTGCTCGAAAACAAGGCAAATGCTCTGCCTATTGCTTCCGGAGTTAAAAATATTGCAGCTTTTGGAAATACTTCTTACGAATTTATTGCTGGCGGAACCGGAAGTGGTGATGTGAACGAAGCATACACCGTTTCGCTGATAGAAGGGATGACAAATGGAGGATATATTCCTGATGAAAACCTGACGAAAACCTACAAGACTTATATGGATAAAGCTAAGGCAAATCAAGGTAAACCAAAGAACCCACTTGCTGCCATGATGGGAGCAAAGGAACCTGTTGCTGAAATGGTTGTTACACCTGCTTTGGCTAAAAATATGGCCGATAAAGCTGATATGGCACTGATTACAATTGGCCGGGTTGCAGGCGAAGGAGCTGACCGGACAGCTACAGAAGGCGATTTTTACCTGAGTTCTACAGAAAAAGAAATGATTAAAAACGTTTCAGAAGCTTTTCATGCCAAAGGGAAAAAAGCTGTAGTTGTACTGAATGTGGCCGGCGTTGTGGAAGTGGCCAGCTGGAGCAAAATACCTGATGCCGTTTTACTGGCCTGGTTACCGGGGCAGGAGGGTGGCAATTCTGTTGTTGATGTACTTTCGGGTAAAGTAAATCCTTCCGGTAAATTGGCTGTAACTTTCCCATTGTCATACAACGACGCACCAACGGCTAAAAATTTTCCGGGTGTAGCCGAAAAATCGGATAAAGTTGATAATGCTCCTGATCAATCCGGATTCTCATTTATGCGTCGTACTCCATGGGAAATTGTATACGAAGACGATATTTATGTGGGTTACCGTTATTACAATACGTTTAATATACCTGTTGTCTACGAATTTGGCTACGGATTGTCTTATTCAACCTACGAAATCAGCAATCTTAAAATAGGGTCAGCTGATTTTACCGGAGAACTTACGGCAACTGTTGACGTGAAAAATACCGGAGTTGTTGCCGGTCGCGAAGTCGTTCAGGCTTACGTCAGTTCTCCTTCAGGTAAATTGAACAAGCCGGAAGAAACACTGGCTGCATTTGCAAAATCAAAACTGCTTCAACCGGGCGAATCAGAAACGATCAGTTTCAAAATCGAAACCAAAGATTTTGCTTCATTCGACGAAGCTGGTTCCAGATGGATTGCAGAGGCCGGTGATTATGAGCTGAGGATTGGCGTTTCGTCACTGGACATCAAACAAACGGCTGCATTTAAAATTGCGGCTGAGATTGAAGCAGGTAAAGTTTCAAAAGCGCTCGCTCCATCAAGAGAAATTGAAAAGCTGGTTAAGAATTAATTTGGGCAATAAAAGAAACACTTAAAATATTGGAAAATGAAAAACCCTGCTTTAAATTGTGAGAAAATTTCAGCAGGGTTTTTTAATATGATTGTCCGTTTACATACCTATTGGCCTTTTGTGGCAGTCGATTGTTGTTCACAGTCATTGTGTTGATATTTCAAAGCAACTTAATGACTACCAAATGACCATTGAATGACAATAGGTATATTTACGGATATCTATTTTATTTAAAAACACACCATGAGAAAACTTCATACATTCATTTTAATTTTTCCCGTGTTTATTTGGAGTTCATGCTCCGTACCCAAACATGGTTCAGTCGAAAAGGAATTGTCGGATACTGTCCGCGTCGAAAACGGTTTGATCTCCGGAATCAAAGACATAAAGTCAGGGGTATTTTCTTTTAAGGGAATCCCTTTTGCTGCTCCGCCGGTTAACGACTTAAGATGGAAAGCTCCACAGCCGGTTGAAAACTGGGAAGGAGTTAAGAACTGCACGGAGTTTTCGGCAAGTGCCATGCAGCAAACACCCCAGCCTTTTTTGTGCTGGACTCAGGAATTTATTGCTCCGGAGAAACCGTTAAGCGAAGACTGTCTGTATCTGAACGTATGGACGAATGCTAAATTGAGAACTGATAAACTTCCGGTTATTGTATTTATTCACGGTGGCGGTTTTAGCAGTGGTTCCGGATCTGTTCCAATATACGACGGTGTAGAAATGGCTAAAAAAGAGGTGGTTTTCGTTACCATCAATTATCGGGTCGGAATCTTCGGTTTTTTTGCTCATCCTGAGTTAACTGCCGAATCTGCTGCTCATACTTCGGGAAATTATGGTTTGTCCGATCAGATTGCCGCGTTGAAGTGGGTTCAGAAAAACATTTCAGTTTTTGGAGGGGATTCGCTGAATGTGACGATCGCCGGACAGTCGGCCGGAGCTTTCAGTGTGAATTATCTGGTCGCATCGCCATTGGCAAAAGGATTGTTTCAACGGGCCATTGCCGAGAGCGGCGGTGCCGTTTTGTCAATAGGTAGATTTGGAAATCTCTCGTTGCAATCGGCAGAACAGGCAGGTTTGGAAACCGGACGAAAACTGAATACTAAATCGATTGCCGAATTACGGAAAATTCCTGCAGAAGACCTTCTGAAAGTGCCAAACATGAGTGCACCAATCATTGATGGGTCGGTTTTGCCCACTGACCTTTACACCATTTTCTCGGAAGGAAAGCAAAATGATGTTCCTGTTCTGATGGGTTGGAATGCCAGAGAAGGAAATTTTTCGGGTGCAATTGTGGATGCAGCTAAATTCAAACAGCAGGTTGATACTAAGTTCGGAGAATCTGCTGCCCGTTTTCTTGAATTATTTCCTTCCGGAACAGATCAGGAAGCGGAAGAATCGCAGATTGCGCTGAGCGGACTGCAAACATTCGGACTTCAGGCTTTTAAATGGATGGAATTTCAGAATCAAACGGGTAAATCAAAAGTTTATATGTATCACTTTACGCGAGATGTTCCGCATGGAGAAGGTCAGGAAGATTTCGGGGCTTTTCATACTGGCGAGGTGCCTTATGCGTATAACAATTTGCACATCTCCGGCATTCGTCCCTGGCAGGATGCTGATTATAAACTGGCCGAAGCCATGTCGTCGTATTGGGTGAATTTTGCAAAAAACGGAGACCCAAACGGTGAGGAATTACCGGTTTGGAATCCGTGTATGCCTGAAAATTTCGAAACCATGTTTTTGGGTGATCAGATTGAATCCGGGAATATTCCGGATTTGGATCGTCTGCAATTTCTGGAAAAACAGTTCGAATCTCAACTTCACTAAAAAAACTTAAATCTAATCGAATGAAAAATTATAAATCATCTGTTTTGGTATTTTGTTGTTCTCTTTTACTGTTCTCAGCATGTGGCCCAAAATTTACCACCAAAGAAAAGGGAACCTTTAACCTGATTCATAACGATGGTGGCCAAAATCTTGGCTATTCAGCAACTTCAGGAGTACAAATCCTGACTGTTGATCGACTGGCATTTAAAGATCTGAATAAAAATGGCAAGCTTGATGCATACGAAGACTGGCGCCAGCCGGTTGACGAACGAGCCAAAGATCTGGCGTCCAGGATGTCGGTTGAACAAATAGCAGGGCTGATGTTATACAGCGGACATCAATCTATTCCTATAATGGGAAATGGATTTTTTTCCGGAACATATAATGAAAAAGCTTTTCCTGAAAGTGGCGCGAAGGCAAGTGATTTAACCGATCAGCAAAAGAAATTTTTAACAGAGGATAACCTTCGGCATGTATTGATTACTTCTGTTGAAAGTCCGGCAGTTGCAGCCGAATGGAACAACAATGAACAGGCTTTTGTTGAGGGACTGGGCCTGGGAATTCCGGCTAATAACAGTTCCGATCCGCGCCACGGAAGCGATGCTTCAGCCGAATACAACGCCGGTGCAGGAGGAAAAATCTCAATGTGGCCGGGTTCTGTGGGAATCGCAGCTTCGTTCGACCCACAACTGATGAAACAGTTTGGCGAAATTGCTGCCACCGAATACCGTGCGCTTGGAATTTCCACAGCACTTTCTCCCCAAATCGATTTGGGCACCGAACCACGTTGGAGCCGTTTCGACGGAACGATGGGAGAGGATCCAAATCTGACAACCGATATGGCCAGAGCCTATGTCGATGGTTTTCAAACTTCATCAGGAGTTAATGAAATTATAGGTGGCTGGGGTTATAAAAGCGTAAATGCGATGGTGAAACACTGGCCGGGCGGAGGCCCCGAAGAGGCTGGTCGCGATGGTCATTTTGGTTATGGCGAATATGCAGTTTATCCGGGACATAATCTGAAAGATCATCTAAAACCGTTTACCGAAGGAGCTTTTAAGCTTGAAGGACCCACTAAAATAGCTTCTTCGGTGATGCCTTATTATACAATTTCATACAATCAGGATACAGTAAACGGTGAAAATGTGGGAAATGCCTACAACAAATATTTGATTACTGATTTGCTCCGCGGTAAATTTGGCTATGATGGAGTGGTTTGCACCGACTGGATGATCACCAAGGACACCAAAAATGTATTTGTTTTTCAGGGTAAATGCTGGGGCGTTGAAAAATTGACCGAAGCCGAACGTCATTACAAAGCCATTGAAGCAGGTGTTGATCAATTTGGTGGCAACAACGAAATGGGACCGGTGATAGAAGCATACAAAATGGGCGTTGCCGAACACGGCGAAGAACAAATGAGAAAACGATTTGAGCAGTCGGCTATACGTTTACTTCGGAATGTTTTCAGGGTTGGTTTGTTCGAGAATCCTTACCTCGATGTGGCTGAAACTGAAAAGACGGTAGGTAATCCTGACTTTATGAAAGCGGGTTACGAAGCGCAGTTACGCTCGGTAGTGATGCTAAAAAATCAGCAAAAAACACTTCCGCTTCAGAAACAGTTGAAAGTTTATATTCCGAAAAAATTTGTTCCGGGTGGTCGAAACTGGTTTGGAGTGGAGACTCCTGAAAGCTGGAAAGAAGCTTTTAATCCAGAGCTGATAAAGAAATATTTTGTAGTTGTCGAAAAACCGGAGGAAGCTGATGTGGCCCTGGTTTCCATTGACAGTCCCAAGGGCGGTGTAGGTTATTCGCCCGAAGACCTGCAAAAGAATGGGAACGGTTATGTGCCTATCAGCTTGCAATACGGTCCGTATAAAGCCGAATTTGCCCGCAAAACCAGTATTGCTGGTGGCAGCCCGTTTGAAACGTTTACCAACCGCTCGTACAAGGGGAAAACGATGGTAGCTTCGAATACGCAGGATATGAAAACGGCTTTGGAAACAAAAAAGCAAATGGGAGAGAAACCGGTAATTCTGCTGATTAGAACGTCAAATCCTTTTGTGATGTCGGAGATAGAAAAAAGTGCTGATGCTATACTCGTCCATTTTGGTGTTCAGGATCAGGCGCTGCTGGATATTATAACAGGAGCTTCAGAACCTTCGGCTCTGTTGCCATTCCAGATGCCTGCTGATATGAAAACCGTTGAGGAACAATATGAAGACGTTCCGCGCGACATGAAATGCTATACTGATGCTGAAGGAAATACATACGATTTTGCTTTTGGATTAAACTGGAGTGGAGTGATTAAGGACGCGAGGGTAGAGAAATATAAGTAATTAGTCGTTTAGTTTGATAATTGAGCAGGCGAGGTTGTTAATCAATCTTGCCTGTTTTTTTGTTAGGTATAATGGGATTCCATCCCTTTTGGAAGGATGGAATTCCAGAGTTGATATCAACACTTTATTTCCCCATGATCATTCCTTTCAGAGACCAAAGTATGGCCAAAACGTCTTTCTGTGATTCTTCGTCAATGTTACTTTTCTTCAAAGCCAGTAATATGTCATCAATCACATACATATATTCTGCGGCACTTATATTCATGCCAGTATGGGTGGTAACCATATCTTTTCCTGTATAGGCAACCGGTGCACCACTTCCTGCACTGAAAAAATCAACCGTATGTTTTTTTATCATGGCCAGTCTTTCAGGTTGGTCTTTATACGGAAGGAATGTTGCGCTAATGGCTGGATTATTCATGTGGGCTTCAACGGTATCGTCAACTATTTTTGTAATACCCTTGGTACCACCAAGTCGTTCGAATAAACTTTTTTGTTCAGTACTGTTTGATTTCTGAGCTTGTGTCATAGTCGTAATTATTAATAAAATGAATAAAAAGGAGAATGATTTCTTCATATCGGATTCTTTAAATTAAAGTGAAATAATACTTTACCCCAATTCATATCATTAAAACCTGATGGCTAAAGTTATTATTCAGGGATATTTGTTAATCCAAATTTAGGGAACATCAGTGTCAAGGGATCGAACATTTAGTTCTTTTACATGAAGATTTGGACCAGACAGTAAATTATAAAGAAGCAAGTTTAATCCTGTATCATTCGGAGATAGTCGGATGGCAGAAGACCATAATTATGCAGAAAACATTTTGAGAAATAAGATGGATTATTGAAGCCAGAGTCGTAAGCTATTTCGGAAATATTACCTTTTTGTTTTTTGAATAATTGCAAAGCCTTGTTCAAGCGAAATGACATCAGAAAGTTATTTGGAGATTCACCTGTCACCATCATCATTTTGCGATATAGCTGTGACTTGCTATAGCCCAGATGTTGGTAGAAATCTGCAACATGCAACAAATTGTTATGCCATTCTTTTTCGACAAAATCCAATAAGTCGGTCAGGAATCGTTCATCATCGGTCGTTAAAACCACCACTTTATCAACATGAATGAACTGGTTAAGATTTTCACTTTTAAACAAGTCCTTCACTTCTGACGACATGACTACTTCTGCTCCGGCAATATGAAACATTCGTTCAGCTAAATTGACTGTATCTTCAAAGATGTGTTTCTTCTCGGTAACCGGAACTCCTGCATTCAATCCAATTTTAAGACTGAGATAGTCTAATCCAGCCTCCTTTACGATCATCTTAAATCTTGTTTGTATTTCGAAGGCACAAGTCACCGCATTTGTAACTGTTAAGAAAGCAGTTACAAAATTAGTTTCATCCTGGCTTACAATTCTCCCATTATGTCGGCTTAGGGCATCGGCCATGAACATTGAAAACCTGATCGAAAACGAATTATAGCTTTCTGCTTGATAATTTAGCAGTGAATCTATTTTAACATTGGTGACTAGAATTGTCCGGAAGGCTGGGTCGTTAATGATATTTAGCTTTGTATTGGTTGCTAATTCCGGATCTTCAATCCGGCCAAGAAAAGACTCAACAATAGTCGGATTCACTTCAATAATTTGATTAGGAATTACACCATGTGCATGATTATGCATATCAATAAGTGCCTGTTTATTTTCAGCTTCAACCAAACAAAAAGCAGTCTTTCTTTTGTCATCAAACCAATAAGTTAAACCTCTGCAGCCGAATTGTTCCTGAATTTTCAAATCGGCCTGGTGTAATTGCGCGACAATTTCTGCAGTAACTTCTTCAGAAACATCATGTCGATCCATAAATATTGGCATACAAATCAATTTTAATTCCTACTCATATGGCTGTTCGGTTAAGCCCCGTTTTTTTATGGTTGCCGGTTCCATGTTTTAATAGCACAACTTGAATAAGGAAAATAAGTTCACCAATGTTTTAAATATCTGATATTGTTCGTATTTGAGCAGATACTTTGCAAATGATTTGAACGTTACATTTAGTGCAGATGGTGCCTGTTATACATGTCTTTCATATGTCAGACATCTATTGAAGAAGTAATTTGCACACCAGACTTTACCTGAAAATCTTATGACCGATCAGTTTTAAACTTCCATCTTTTTCAAGGGTTTTAACTGTTCTGATAACTGTTTCAACACGTAAGCCTGTAAGGTCAGCAATGTGCTGGCGCGTGAGGCTGACCTCGAATTTTTCGTGTAAAGGAACACCTTCCTCTTTTTTCAGGTAATCAATCAGGCTGATGATGCGGTGTTCGGGTTTGAAACTCGAAATCTCTTTTAGCTGCATCGACTTGTACAGCAATCGTGTTGCAAGCATCTTTGTTATTTCAAAATGAATTTCCGGATTTTCTTTCAGGAGTTTAAAAAATTTAGCCTTCGATAGCTTATAAAGACAACTTGTTTCTTCAGCAACTGTGCACGCAGGATAATTAGAATCTGTAAAAAGCGGTGGTTCGCCAAAACTTCCGCCGGCTTCAAAATATCCTTGGGTAAATATTTTCCCATCGGCATTCAGGTTAAACATTTTTATTTTTCCTGATTTTACCTGAAAGTAGTGAGTAGCTTTTTGCTTCTCATGAAAAAGATGCTCACCCTTTTCAAGGTTTATTTCGACAGCTCCATAATGGTTAAGCAGGTTTTCTTCAATCATATTTGGGGGATTTATAAAACAAATTTAAAGCAAAAGAATAAATTAAGAGCGTTTAATCCTCTATTCGATCAGTTTTGTTTTCATGAAATTGATTCAATTTGAGTTTAATGTGTTCATTTGTATTGTGTTGTATAATTATTTTGTTTATGATCCTGCTCATAAATGTACGTAAATTACCCCAGTTATCTTTACCGTCGAAGATTGAAATTCACAAAATTAAAATCTAATTCTTAAAAAAACTTACTATGAACATTCGAAAATTATGGTTTGGGTTTATAGCGGTAATGGTCTTTAGTTTTGGGGTACTTGGTTACTTCGGAATCGAAATTTACCATCAGGCACCGCCAATTCCCGACAGTGTAGTAACAAGCGATGGTACGGTCCTGTTTACAGGACAGGATATCCGCGACGGACAAAACATCTGGCAATCCATCGGTGGTCAGGAGTTGGGAAGTGTATGGGGTCATGGAGCCTATCAGGCGCCTGACTGGACTGCCGACTGGCTGCATAAAGAAGCTATTGCAATGCTTGACGAACTATCGATGGAAAAAAATGGAAAAAAATTCAGTGAAATCAATCCTGCAGATCAGGCTTTCCTCAAAATTAAACTTCAGGAAGATATCAGGAAGAACACTTACAGCGAGTCGGCAAAAACGATTACAGTAAGTGCTGTTCGTGCTTCTGCCATTAAGAATACAAGCGAGTTTTATTCCGGTTTGTTTACAAACAATCCTGCGATGGCTAAGCTTCGTGAAAACTATTCAATTCCTGAAAATTCGATAAAAACGCAGGAACGGATGGATAAAATGACTGCCTTCTTTTTCTGGGCATCATGGGCATGTGTAACCGAAAGGCCAAACAGCGAACTGACCTATACACACAACTGGCCGCATGAAGAATTGGTTGGAAACGTGGCTACAGGTGATCTTCATATCTGGACCGGTTTCAGCGTGATTATTTTGCTGTTGGGTATTGCTTTGATGGCTTATCAATATGCCCGCTCACGCGACAGCGAAGAGCATCTTGAAATGCCTGCAACAAATCCATTGCTTTTACTGGTCTCGACACCATCGATGAAAGCCACACTGAAATATTTTGTCATTGTTACTGCTTTAATTTTAGTTCAGGTAATTATGGGAATTGTTACTGCGCATTTTGGCGTTGAAGGGAACGCGTTTTACGGACTGAATCTGGATACTATTTTACCTTATTCGGTATCGCGAACATGGCATGTTCAGTTGGCTATTTTCTGGATTGCTACTTCGTGGCTAGCTACCGGTTTATATATTGCCCCGGCAGTTTCGGGCTATGAACCGAAGTTTCAACGATTGGGCGTAAACGTACTTTTTGGTGCATTGCTTGTCATTGTTATTGGTTCGCTTGCTGGCCAGTGGATGGGTGTAATGCAGAAACTTGGTTTGGCCGAAAATTTTTGGTTCGGACATCAGGGATATGAATATGTTGATCTGGGCCGTTTCTGGCAGATTTTCCTTTTTGCTGGTTTATTCATCTGGCTAACATTGATGGTTCGTCCGTTAATTCCAATACTGAAAACGCCTTCAGAAAGTCGTAACCTCATTATACTTTTTGTTGTTGCTTCAGCAGCCATCGGATCGTTTTACGGAGCCGGACTGATGTGGGGACAACAAACCAACTTAGCCATTGCCGAATACTGGCGCTGGTGGGTGGTTCATCTTTGGGTTGAAGGTTTCTTCGAAGTTTTTGCTGCTGTTGTGTCAGCCTTTATTTTTGTTCAACTGGGTTTGCTGCGTATCAAAACAGCAACTACGGCAGTCTTACTATCCACCATTGTCTTTTTAGGGGGAGGTATCATCGGAACTTTCCATCATCTGTATTTCACCGGAACACCAACAGCTATTCTTGCACTGGGTGCTACATTCTCTGCGTTGGAAGTCGTTCCGCTGGTGTTGATGGGGTTCGAAGTCTGGCATAACTTTAAACTTAGCCGTCACACCAACTGGCTTACCGCATACCGCTGGCCTATTTACGGTTTAATTTCGGTGGCATTCTGGAACCTGGTTGGAGCTGGTATTTTCGGATTCCTGATTAATCCACCTACAGCTTTGTATTACATGCAGGGACTGAATACAACTGCAGTTCATGGTCACACTGCATTGTTTGGGGTGTATGGAATGTTGGGTATTTCGCTTATGCTTTTTGTTCTTCGGAACATGTGGGTGAAAAGTGTGTGGAAAGATAAGCCTTTGTTTATTGCATTCTGGGCAATCAACATTGGGCTTGCTTTGATGGTTTTGATCAGTGTATTGCCTGTTGGTTTGCTGCAAACAGTTGCCAGTGTGAAATACGGAATGTGGTATGCCCGCTCGGCTGAATTTCTTCATCAACCTTTCATGCAAACGCTTCGCTGGTTGCGCGTAATTGGTGATACCATTTTTGCGGTAGGCGTTGTGGCATTGGTCTATTTTGTAGCCGGACTGGTATTTGGCTGGTCGGTTGAAAAAGAAGTAAAATAGAAATTTTTAAAACTCTGTGTTTCCTCTGTGTTCTCTGTGGTAAAAAAAATAACCACAGAGTTCAAAAGAGTTTTCACAGAGGAATATCAAAACAATTTAAATAAAGTCAAAATGGAAAATATTAGAAATAAATCAGTTGGGGAGATTGTGAAACTTGATTTCAGAGCTGCCGATGTATTCAGCAATCATGGAATTGACTTTTGCTGTGGAGGAAAAATATCGGTGAGCGAAGCCTGTGCAAACAGCAATTGCGATGAAGACAAAGTGGTAAATGATTTGGAAACGCTGAAAAATCAAACCGGATCAGCAGTTCACGATTTCGATAGCTGGAACATTGGCTTTTTGGCCGATTACATTCAGAATACGCATCATCAGTTCGTGAAAAAGGCGATTCCGCAGATTTTACCATTGGCACAAAAGGTTGCCGATGTTCATGGCGATCATCATGTGGAAGTCATACGGATCAATGTTTTGTTTCAGGATTTGGCTGAAGAATTACTTCAGCACATGCAGAAAGAGGAGCAAATTCTGTTTCCGTATATTAAGAAACTGGTAGTTGACGAATCTGCCGGGAAATGTGAAGATCCGGGCTGTTTCGGATCAATTGGTTCGCCAATTTCGGTTATGGAAGCTGAACATGAAAACGCAGGAGTTATTCTGAAGGAAATGTTCCGGATTAGTGATGGATATAGTGTTCCGGAAGATGCCTGTAATACATTCCGGGTTCTTTATGGAAAACTGAAAGAGTTTGAAGACGATTTGCATCGTCACATTCATCTCGAAAACAACATTCTTTTTCCGAAAGCTATTGAAATGGAACAGGTATTATTAGTTAACTAAAAGGTCTTATAAAGGGTATTTGAAAAAATCCTGAATCCGTATTGTTGGGTTCAGGATTTTTCTTTTTATTAAAATTTCATGTTTTAAGAGTGTTGGCATTGTTTAAATAGGGGTAGGAAAGGATTTTTCATTAATTTTGGAAAGAACCGTCACAAAATTCTGTTTAATCTAAAACTAATCAAGAAAATGATAAACGTCATCACTAAGCCTTCAGCAGAAATCACAAATCAGGAAACAATCGCAACTCACGATTTTAACGAATGGAATTGTGATTTACTGTCAGATCATATCGTTCAAACGCATCATCAGTATGCAATCGGGGCTATCTCGGAAATACGGCCTATGGTCGATAAAGTGGTTGCGACTGAAGGTGCAAATTACCCGGAGTTAAAATTAATTAAAGACTTTTTTCTGCAACTGTCAAACGAATTGCTGCTCCACATGCGGAAAGAGGAACTCGTTTTATTCCCTGGTATTAAGAAACTTGTTTCAGCAGAAGCCAGCGGACTACCAATAGATACAGAAGGATTCAGGTCGGTTAAGTTCCCGGTTTCGGTAATGGAAATGGAACACGAAACTGCCAGTATGATTCAGCAAAAGTTATTCGGTTTAAGTAATGGTTATACTCCATCAGAGGGTGCCAGTAAGGCCTTGCATGAATTATACGGGAAACTAAAAGAGTTTGATGACGATTTGCACCGCCATGTGTATGTGGAAAACAAGGTTCTTTTCCCAAAAGCGATTCTATTGGAACAGAATTTAATGGTAAACTAACTGTTCTCCGAAAATTTTCAATCTGATTTTTTTATTTGGGATTGTCTCAATGGTCCTGATTTTGGCCCGTGAAACGGGTTAAGTATTTGATAATAAATAAACTTAAATACCGTTCCAGCCCTTTTTTGACGACGAATAATATGCGCGGGAATGTCTGTTTGTATATTTGACAAACAGGTCGGAATATCTTCGAAATAAACTAGATTTGTACAGCTAATTTATTACCCTAAAATCTAACGATTACCTTATGTATTCAAAAACTAGATCAATTCAAAATCTGCTTATTCTGAGTTTTTTCGGAATAATTATGTGTCTCAGTTCTTTCGCACAGAATACTGAAAAGTTTTTCCCGACAAAAGATTTGACGACTGTTGGAGTTTATTATTATCCCGAACATTGGGATTCAACACAATGGGAACGCGACTTTCAGAATATTGAAATGATGGGTTTCGAGTTTACTCACTTTGCCGAATTTGCATGGGCTCAGTTGGAACCCGAAGAAGGTAAATACGATTTCAAATGGCTCGACCGCTCATTGCAACTGGCAGCAAAGTATCATTTGAAAGTCATTTTATGTACTTCAACGGCAACTCCACCGGTTTGGCTGTCGCGTAAACATCCCGACATTCTGCAGACCAACGAAGATGGAACAAAAATGGATCATGGTGCCCGTCAGCATGCAACATTTTCAAGCAATTATTACCGGATGTATTCGATGAAAATGATTGAACAACTGGCTAAACGATATGGAAAAGATAAAAGGGTCGTTGGCTGGCAGATTGATAATGAACCACGTCGTTTCCTGGATTACGGAGCAGATGCAGAGCAGCGGTTTAGAGACTGGCTGAAACAAAAATATAAAACAATAGATGCTGTAAATCAGGCCTGGGGAACTAATTTCTGGAGTGGAACATACAGCGATTTTCAGGAAATAAATATTCCGTTGCACAAACAATGGGGAATGAATCTTCATGCACAGCTCGATCATTACCGGTTTGCCGATTACGAAACTGCTTCTTTTCTTGACGAGCAGGCCCTTGTGCTGCGGAAATATACTTCACATGATCAATATATCACTTCCAACTATATTCCGATGTATGATGTCGGTTATGTTGGTATGAGTAAAGAGCTCGATTTTGTTGCATACACCCGTTATATGGTTTATGGCAGCGATCGCGGCATCGGCCCAAAAGGATACCGGGTTGGTGAATATTCCAGAATCGCTATGGCCAATGACTTCTTCCGTCCCCTAAAAGGCACCTATGGAGTAATGGAACTTCAGCCCGGACAGGTAAACTGGGGTAGCATTAATCCGCAACCACTTCCGGGAGCAATGCGCATGTGGTTATGGCATGTATTTGCCGGTGGCAGCAAATTAACCTGCACTTACCGTTATCGTGCACCACTTTATGGTTACGAGCAATATCACTACGGAATTGTGGGAACTGACGGTGTTACACCAACGGTCGGCGGACTGGAATTCAGTCAGTTTATAAATGAGATTAACGAATTGCGCAAAAAATACGATGCAAAGGCGCAGTTGCCAAAATCTTACCTGCAACGGAAAACCGGTATTTTGTTTAATTCCGATAATGTGCAGGGACTTAACCTGAACAAACAAACAACCGAATGGAATACTGAAGGTCATTTCCTGAAATATTACAAAGCATTGAAATCGTTCGGTGCGCCGGTCGATTTTGTGCGCGACACAACCAATTTTGCCAATTATCCGGTTTTGGTGGTGCCTGCTTACCTAATGATTGATCAGCCGATGATCGATAAAATGACTGCGTATGCCGAAAATGGCGGGAACCTGGTTTTGAGTTGCCGCTCCGGAATTCAGGATCGGAACGGCCATTTGTGGGAAGCCAAATTTTACGAGCCCATGTGGAAATTGATTGGTGCAGAAATCGAATCGTATGATATGCTGATGCCGCAGTCGCCTGATAAAATTAAATTCAATAACCAGGAATTTACCTGGACCAGCTGGGGCGATTTACTGAAACCCGGCAAAGGAACCGAAACATGGGCAACCTACGAAGGCGATTTTTATGCCGGAACACCAGCCGTAGTTTCGCACAAACTGGGCAAAGGAACAGTAACTTATATTGGAGTCGATTCGAAAGCAGGCGATCTCGAAAAACAAGTTTTAACCAAACTCTACAAGCAACAAGGGATACAAGTTGAAAATTATCCGGAAGGTATCATGGTTGAATACCGCGATGGCTTTGGTATCGCAGTGAATTATTCAGATCAGGTTTACCAAATGAACGTACCGGCGAATGCTGAAATCCTGATTGGAACCAAGGCGATGAAAACTGCCGATGTATTGGTCTGGAAGTATTAATGAGTTTCTAAATAATATTGCTGTCTGAGCCTATCGAAGGCAGAAGTTAAAGACAAAGGCAAAAAGCCCAAATTCTGATAAAGAGTTTGGGCTTTTCCTTTTGTTATTGACGGATAAAGTGAAAGAATTAATATGTTGTTTCTGCGAACCAGAATTGAAGTTAAGTCGCAGATATTCAATCTATATTTGGTAATAATATATTAAATAAAAAATCTTGTTATCAATAATAATTTAGAAAAGTAGCCTATATTTGATGGTGTTTAGTAGTTGGCGGTCAGTTTAGTCGCATTTTGATAGAGTATCTGTTTTCGAAAAAGCTTTTAATTTGACTGTTTACTTTTAGTACACAATTGAGTTATTCTACAGGTATCTTTTAAAATTTGGATTCGGGCAACTTGAGAGTTTTTCAGTGTTGACAGGGCCGAGACAGTATATTGATAAAGTGTATAATCCTTTGACAGTATTCTGTCAAAGGATTATACTTGTAAAAGAAATTAATATATAAGTTATTGATTATAAACATCTAAAAAAATGGCATTATTTTAGCTTACCAGTTTTCAGATAATTGCACAATAAATTAATATTTAAACGTAATCTTATTTGAAATCAAATCAAATGAGACGTAAGGTTAGAATATAAATGAACTCCGGTAAAGCAATATTTTAAATCCATATAAGCATAAAAACATGTTGAAAAATTACATTAGAACGGCCTTCCGATTCCTGAAACAAAACAAAATATTTTCTATTATTAATGCTATGGGGCTTTCAATTGCCCTTGCCGCATCGTTCATTATTTTACTTTATGTGATTAATGAACTTAGCTATAACGATTGTCATAAAAACAGAAAGCAGATTTACAAAGTACTCAATTATGGCGTTGAATTTAAAAGCACACAATCAGGTACTCCCTATGTTCTAGCTTCAGCGATGAAAGAGGAATTTCCGCAAATAGAAAAAGCAGTCAGGACTCGAAATGTAAATGGGTTTAAATTAAAGCTCAAAGATGAATTTGTTTATGTTGCGGATGCAAAAGCTACTGATTCAGAAATCTTTGACATTTTCACAATTCCGATGGTTGGCAACCTCTCAAATCAAAACTTACTTGATGATCAAAATTCGATTGTTCTGTCCCGTGAAGAGGCCGAAAAATTTTTCCCGGGCCAGAATCCTATAGGAAAAGACATCATTGGAATAGTCAATCATGAGGAGCATGTATTTAACGTAAAAGGAATATTCAAAAATTTACCTATTAATTCTACTTTCCGGGCACAATGCTTTTTAAACAATAAATGGACTATTGATGGTATTAATGAAACATTCAATATCACCAATGCCGATGTAAACTGGGATGAAGATTTTTGGGAAACTTGGATTTTGTTGTCAAAAGATGCCAATCCTATAGAATTACAGAAACAATTTCATGCCTTTGAGATTAGCAATCTGGGAGAAAAACCGACTAAGAATTATTCCCTTCAGAACTTATCTGATGTTTATTTGGGATCAGATAAGATAGAGAACGCAGGGATAAAAGGTGATATTGGTAATGTCAGACTTTTTCTAGCTATTGCAATATTGATATTATTAGTGGCGGCTTTCAATTTTATAATTCTGTCTACAGCAGTTTCAACCGGCAGAGCAAAAGAAATTGGAATCAGGAAAACGATAGGAGCAAATGTCAATTCGATAAGAATTCAATTGCTAAGTGAATCGTTGCTTCTGTCGATGTTGGTATTACCAATATCACTTATTTTAGCCAGAATGACAATGCCTTATGCAGGGCAGCTATTTCAGACTAAGCTCGTAATCATACATTCAAATATTGTCGCATATATTTTAATCTATTTGTGCCTGACGATATTTATTGGCATTGCCTCTGGTATATACACTTCAGCCTATTTGTCGAGACTTAAAGTGATGGATGTTTTGAAAAATACCGCAAATTCAGGGAAAAGGAAACATATCTTCCGCTCTTCCCTAATAATCATTCAATTAGTGATTTTCTGCTCATTTGTGGCTAGCACACTGATAATCCGTTCTCAATATCAATATGCTTTACATAAAGATCCCGGATATTTTAATAAATACATACTTCTCGTTGATCTTGGTTATGATTTTAAAGGGTACCCATCCTATTTAAACAGTATAAAGTCGAACCCGGATGTCATCATGGCAGCCGGAACCATGGAAGGCCTTCCAATGAGAAATTCAATGATTGGTTTAACCTCCAATTTCAAGGACAAAGAGAAAATGGTAAATATAGAGGCGATGGCCATTGACTACAATTTCCTAAAGACTATGGGAATTTCAATGATTGAGGGTAGGGATTTTTCCGAAGAATTTGGAGGCGATATGTCAAAATCTGTGATTTTAAATGAATCAGCAATTAAAAAATTAGACATTACTGACCCTATTGGAAAAATGATGGGAAATACTGAGATTATAGGTGTGATAAAAGATTTTAACCTTCATTCTTTCCATACTGATATTCCACCATTGATGATAACAATGACTGATCAATTTATCGGACAGGTTGCTATTCGTTATAGACCAGGCTCACTTCAAGGTATATTACCATTTCTGGAAAAAGAATGGAGAAAAGTCGCTCCTGATAGGCCATTCAGATACTCGACTATCGAGGAAGTTACAGAAAGCCTTTACTCTACAGAAAAAAATCTGAGTAATATCGTTTCCATATTTGCTCTGTTTACTCTCTTGATCGCTGCCATTGGATTATTCGGACTCACTCTTTTTGTTGCCCGAAGTCGTAGCAAAGAGATAGGAATCAAAAAGGTATTTGGTGGTACTGGAAAAAACATCATTTATTCCTTCCTGAAAGGAAATCTTGTGATGGTTATTGTAGCATCACTGCTTTCAATCCCAGTCACAATTTACTTTATGACAAGGTGGCTAAATAAATTCTCATACCACACTACGATAAGTTGGTGGCTTTTTGCTGTAGCATTTGCGATTGCTACAGTAATTGTCCTTTCAACTGTCTTGATTCATTCTTTCAGGGCATCTAGGATTAACCCGGTTGAAGCATTGAGGTACGAATAAGCATCTTCTGTTCTAACGGATATGTAAATGTAGAATCTGGTTTTGAGAAATTTATAACTTGACACGGAATTTATTGTCTTACAATATTTAATAGAGATTGACAAATATAAAAATGTTTCAAGGAAATGAAACCCTCTCCCATAACAGCAAAATACCCGCAAATCAGGTTTCATTGCTTCGTTGACAGAAAATCGAAATTTTGAATGCAACTTTTCCTAGAAAATTTATCGGGAAACTCCCGCCGCATGACTAAACATTGTATCCAAGGCTAAAAATCACCTCAAAAAAATCGGCTGACCCTTGACTTTCGATATAAAAAATATTAAATTTGTTTATTAGTAAAAGAGAATGATTCTCGTTAGATAATTATTAGTTATGAAAATAAATGAAATTAGAAATAAGCTGAGTGAGAAAGGACTTAAGATAACGCCTCAACGAATTGCCATTCTTGAAGCTATTGTTAAGCTCAATAATCATCCTACTGCAGAAAATATTATTGAGTATATCCGGAAAAATCATCCAAATATTGCGACTGCAACAGTGTATAAAGTACTTGATGCTTTGGTGGCAAATAATTTGGTTGAAAAAGTAAAAACTGAAAAGGACATTATGAGATACGATGCTGTAATGGAGAGCCACCATCATTTATATTGTTCAGATTCTGACAGAATAGAAGACTATAATGATGAAGGACTAAATAAAATGATTGCGGAGTATTTTGAAAATAAGGGAATTCCCGATTTTAAGATTGAAGATATTAAACTACAAATCATTGGAAAATTCTTAAATGAAACTAAATAAAAGAATCATGGTAGACAAGCAATAACAAACAGTTTGTGTAATCCTGGATTTATAGACAATTATTTATAAACAAATACATATTAACAATGGAAAATAACTCAAACAATGGAAGCAAATGCCCCGTTACCGGAGCAACAGGCAAACACAACATTGGCGCCAGCGGAACAAAAAACCGCGACTGGTGGCCTAATCAGTTAAAATTGAATATTCTGCGACAGAACTCTTCTTTATCGAACCCAATGGGTGAAGATTTTAATTATGCTGAAGAATTCAAAAGTCTGGATTTGAAGGCTATAAAAAAAGACCTTCAGAAACTTATGACCGATTCTCAGGATTGGTGGCCTGCCGATTTTGGGCATTACGGACCTTTATTTGTTCGTATGGCCTGGCACAGTGCAGGCACATACCGTACGGGAGATGGCCGTGGTGGTGCAGGAGGAGGACAACAGCGTTTTGCCCCGCTCAACAGTTGGCCTGATAATGTTAACCTCGACAAGGCAAGAAGGTTGCTTTGGCCGATCAAACAAAAGTATGGTCAGAAAATATCTTGGGCCGACCTGATGATACTTACCGGGAATGTTGCCCTGGAATCAATGGGTTTCAAAACCTTTGGATTTGGCGGCGGACGTGCGGATGTTTGGGAGCCGGAAGAAGATGTATACTGGGGATCAGAGACTGAATGGTTAAAAAATGACCAGCGTAATTTGGATACAAGTGAAGTGGATAATCCGCTTGCGGCTATTCAAATGGGACTCATCTATGTGAATCCTGAAGGCCCTGATGGAAATCCCGATCCAATTGCTTCGGCCAAAGATATTCGCGATACATTTGCCCGAATGGCCATGAATGATGAAGAAACTGTGGCGTTGATTGCCGGTGGACATACCTTTGGTAAAACTCATGGAGCCGGAGATGCTGCACATGTTGGAGCAGAGCCAGAAGCTGCCGGTATTGGAGAGCAAGGCCTGGGCTGGAAAAGTTCGTTTGGAT
The DNA here is from genome assembly GCA_041736275.1 of Prolixibacteraceae bacterium. Classification (GTDB taxonomy): domain Bacteria; phylum Bacteroidota; class Bacteroidia; order Bacteroidales; family Prolixibacteraceae; genus Aquipluma. Next base: position 130,930 of record JBGSUC010000049.1, on the reverse strand, counting down.
CAGGAAAAGGCGGCGACACCATTTCCAGTGGTCTGGAAGTCACATGGACACAAACACCCGTCAAGTGGAGTTATTACTTCTTCGAAAACCTGTTTAACTACGAATGGGAACTCGAAAAAAGTCCTGCCGGAGCACATCAGTGGGTAGCAAAAAATGCAGGTGATGTTGTTCCGTTTGCTCACGATGCCTCAAAAAAGCAAGCGCCAAAAATGCTTACAACTGACCTTGCTTTGCGTTTCGATCCTGTTTACGAAAAAATCTCCAGACGTTTCTTTGAAAATCCGCTTGAGTTTGCCGATGCTTTTGCACGTGCATGGTTTAAGCTGACTCACCGGGATATGGGACCACGGTCACGTTACTTAGGTTCTGAAGTTCCTAAAGAAGAATTGATTTGGCAGGATCCAATACCTGCCGTAGATCATATATTGATTGATGAGAATGATAGTACAGCATTAAAAGCGAAGGTATTAAATTCCGGTCTTTCTGTGTCTCAGTTGGTATCTGCCGCATGGGCTTCAGCCTCTACTTTCCGTGGATCCGACAAACGTGGTGGCGCCAATGGTGCCCGTATTCGTCTTGCTCCTCAAAAGGACTGGACTGTTAACAACCCTGCTCAGCTGACAAAAGTATTGAAAACGCTGGAAGGCATTCAATCCGAATTTAACAGTGTCCAGGCTAGCGGGAAAAAAGTATCACTTGCAGACCTTATTGTATTGGCAGGTTGTGCGGGTGTTGAAAAAGCTGCAAAGGACGCAGGTTCTGTAACAACCGTTCCTTTCACACCGGGCCGTATGGATGCATCGCCGGAACAAACCGATGTAGAATCTTTTGCAGTTCTGGAGCCGGCAGCCGATGGTTTCCGCAATTATCTGAAAAAGAAGTTCACTATTTCAACTGCAGAGTTATTAATTGATAAAGCCCAGTTGCTAACATTAACTGCTCCTGAAATGACAGTTCTTTTAGGCGGTATGCGCGTGCTAAACACAAATTTTGACCATTCGAAATATGGTGTTTTCACCAAACGTCCTGAAATTCTGACCAACGATTTCTTCGTCAATCTGCTCGATATGAGTACGGTGTGGATGCCGGCATCGGAGGACAAAGAAACTTTTGATGGACGTGACCGCAAGACCGGCGAACTGAAATGGACAGGAACCCCGGCAGATCTTATTTTTGGTTCAAACTCGGAGCTTAGAGCCCTTGCTGAAGTATACGGAAGCTCTGACGCACAGGAAAAATTTGTGACAGATTTTGTGGCTGCATGGAACAAAGTAATGAACCTTGACCGTTTTGATTTGGATTGATTCTTTTAATTAATCAGAACCATTCATCGTAAACAGACATCATAAAGGTGGTCAGGAAACTGATCACCTTTTATAATATCCAAAATATCCATTATCCAAACTGTATTTATGAAATGAAACTTACTCATTAAATCGCGATTTAATAGAAGGCTGGGAACAGCAATATTATCAATGTATTTCTGTATTTTGTTGACCTGAAAAAATAATAGTTTTAATCGACACATAATGGATAATTTAGATTCAAAAAGCAAGAAAGTTATACTGATCAAAAAGGCATCAGGGGATGAAGAACCATTTATCTCTGATAAACTTAAACGTTCATTGTTAAATGCCGGAGCACAAAATGAAACAGTATTAAAAATTGTTTCAGATATAAAAGATTGGATAAAGCCAGGTGTCTCTACAAAAAAAATATATTCCCGCGCATTTTCAATGCTGCGTAGTGAAGAAACAACTTCATCTTTACGATACAGATTAAAGCAAGCCATATTAGACCTTGGCCCAACGGGTTATCCATTTGAAATCTTAATTGGTAAATTATTTCAGCATATGGGATACCGGACCGAAGTGGGGGTTGTTGTAGAAGGCAAATGTGTTACACACGAAATGGATGTAATTGCCACACATGATAATGTTCAGCATCTTGTGGAGTGCAAATACCATAAAGATCAGGGAAAGCAAGTCAGTGTTCAGGTTCCCTTGTATGTCCGTTCGCGGGTCAATGACATTATCGATAAACGTCAGGGGATGTCCGGATATCAGGATTTTTCATTTAAAGGCTGGGTAGTTACAAATACCCGCTTCTCTCCGGACTCTATCCAATATGGTATCTGCAGTGGCTTAAATCTATTGGGATGGAACTATCCCGAAGGAAATGGATTAAAGGAGAACATTGAAAAGTTTAAAATCTATCCGGTTACGGTTCTAAAAAATCTTAACATAAAGGAAAAACAATATTTGTTAAATCAGGGTATTGTTACTTGTTCACAATTATTAGAGAATTCAGATTCATTGATTTATTTAGAGCTTAGTAAAACGAAATACAATAGCTTACTGAAAGAACTTAATGACATTTGCAGCTAAGTTTTAACAACATTTATTTTAAAGTAGTTTAACGTAACTCTTCAAGAGAAATTTATTAGTTAAATTCTGCTCAAATCTCTATTAACGAGGTGCCATGTGTAAGCTGGTGCATCAATTTCATTTTTACTTCTGTTTATCTGTTCCCTTTTTTGTCTGTCGTCCTGCGAAAAGGATAAAGTAGTTGTTGTACCTATTTCAATTTAGGAAAAAATACTGCCCGAAAATAGATAAGTATTTTCGGGCAGTAAATCGCTATTAAATTATATACCAGAATTAATACCCTGGGTTATTAGGAAGTAAGTTTTCGTTGATGTCAATGTCGGCCTGAGGAATCGGCCATAGCCATCCCTTGGTTGCATTAAATGTCGTTGTTGCTATTTTTATTTGCGAAAACGTCCATGTTGCAGGGCTTGCAGGATCAGACAGTTTTGATTTGTCATAACCATACACGTCATGTACTAACGATGCATCCTGCCATCGTAGCATATCGGCGTATCGTGTTCCTTCCATACAAAATTCAACCCTTCTCTCATGCCGCATTATTTGACGAAGCTGAGTTTGGGAGAGTCCGGTTCCTTCTGCCGATTCAACTGTTGGCATACCTACTCTGCCACGTACCATATCGATTAGGTCATAAATCTCCTGATCCGTACTTCCGGATTCAATAAGTGCTTCCGCACGCATCAGGCAGATGTCTGCATAACGCATCAAAATAGTATTCAGTGTGCTAATGTTTACGTCAGCAACTCCATATTCTGCATATTTTCGTGGTTTGGCACCGCATGGGTATTCAGCATAGCTGGCAGGAATAAAGGTGGCTGATCCATATTTTGAACCGGGTAATACTACTGTAGCAGCTAACCTTGGGTCTCTGTTGGTATAAGGATCCTGATCGTTATAGCCAGAGGTAGCATCTGTTATCGATTTACCATTGGTCATGTAATATGAATTAATCATATCGGCCGTAATGTTAGATGTTTGCCATGTGCCAAGAACAAATGGCTCAGCAGGCCATGGTTGACTTTGTGATGTAGTGTATTGGATATCAAAAATAACTTCAGTATTATTCTCATGGGCTTCTGTGAAAAGGTCAGAATAATTTGGATAAAAATCATATACTTTTAAATCCATAACATCTTTTGCTGCTTGTGCTGCCTCTGCCCATTTCTGATTATGCAGCAATATTTTTGCTTTATAGGCCAACACAGCTCCTTTTGTGGCACGTCCTACATTTGAACCAGAATAAGAGACCGGAAGAACACTTGCAGCATCATTAAAGTCGGCTAGAATCTGAGTAAGCACTTCGCTTTTGGCTGTTCTTGTTACATACGCATCGGCCAATGTCAGAACTTCAGTAATAAGTGGAACGTCACCGAAATAAGTAATCAAATCGGAATAGGCATAAGCCCTTAAAAATTTTGCTTCTGCCACCATTGGAGTTTTAACAGATTCGTCTACTGAGGCAGCAGCTATATCCTTTAGAAACTCATTGGCTCTCGCAATAATAGCATAATCCATGGACCACTTGGCGCCTGGCGCCCAGCTGGTTGAGTTGGTACTCCATGAGCCAACTTCATTAGAACCTTGCCAGGCAGCCTGGCAGTATCCGTTATCGGACATAAATTCAAACTGATAAAAATGAGTAGGCGTTGCATTTGGCTGAATGGCATTATAAACACCCATTAGCGCCATTTTACATTGAGTTTCATTTTGAAAGAATGTTGAAGGAGACAACCTGTCTAATGGTGTTTTATCCAGAAGATCTTTCGAACAACTAAATAAAACAGTTAAAAGAAAAATTGAAGTGATAATTTTATATTTATTTTTCATAATCATGATCTATTAAAAGTTAACATTTACACCCATCGTCATTACACGCACCTGAGGAAAAGATTCAGCTCTGGTTTGATTAACAGTTTGCTCAGGATCAAAACCTTTAAACTTCGTAATGGTAAGAGCATTCTGTATATTTCCATAAACTCTAATAGAGCCAATACCTATTTTAGAAATGATTCTTGGACTGATGGTATAACCCAATTCAATGTTCTTTAAACGAAGGTAAGATGCATCCTCCATATAGAAAGATGAATGAACATTTGTACGATACTCGTCTAAAGTTACCCGTGGCATTGTATTGGATGGATTTGTTGGTGTCCATCGGTCCAACCACCACGAACCTAAATTGGCAACACCACTAAATGGAGTCGCAATCTCATAATAGAAATAGCCCTCAATGCCCTGTACTCCCTGAACGAATGCGCTAAAATCAAATCCTTTCCAATCTAAATTCAGGAACAACGAATAAGTAAGATCCGGAAATTGTTTCCCGATTATAGCTCTGTCATTATTCGGATCCACGACACCATCTCCGTTAAGGTCTTTAAACTTAATATCTCCCGGCTGTGCATTGTAATTAGTAACTGAAACTACACCTGGTTTTAGAGTGTAAGTATTTCCTTCAGAGTCAAAATCGGAGAGTTGGTAAATTCCATCCATCTTGTATCCATAGAATGAATTAATGGCAGCACCTACTTTAATAGCTTTGGGTGAATTAAGCTGCTCCGCTACATCCATTTTTGTAATTTTATTTACTATGTGAGTTGCATTAAACGTTGCGCGTAATTTCATCCCATTTGAAAACGTTTTTCGGTAGGTTAAAGAAGTTTCAAGGCCTTTATTCTGAACCTCACCGGCATTTACGTATGGTGCATTTAATGCCATAGTAAGCGGGATCTGTCCCGGCAGCAATAGATTTTTTGTTCTTTTATCAAAATAATCAGCGGTGAATTCAAACCCATGTTCCAAAGTCACATCAATACCAAAATTTAATTGCTGTGCAGTTTCCCATGTTAATTCTTTATTCGTCATATCCCTTACAGCCACACCAGATAATAATGTGCCACCAAGAGAATAGTTCTGTCCTGAAGATAAGATATCACTGCCATTATAATAATTACTGATGTTTTGGCTGCCAAGCTGACCCCAGGAGGCCCTTAGTTTAAGAGAATTAAGCCAATTAAGATTTTCCATAAATCTCTCCTTTGAAACTATCCAGCCGCCAGAAAATGATGGAAACGTTCCCCACTGATTTCCCTGTGCAAATCTTGAAGAGCCATCCCGCCTAATGTTAGCTTCAAACAAATATTTTTCGTTCAATATATAATTTATACGCCCAAAATAGGATCGTAATCCAAGGTCGTAGCTTCCGGCGTTATTTGTCTGAGTAGCAGCATCACCTAAAGAGAGAATTCTTTGGGTATTGTTAACAAAATTTTTTCGATAGCCATCCTGCCATTCATAAGTAAACTCTTCTTCCGAATAACCTGCCAATAAATTTAGGTCATGTTTCCCAAATGTTTTATTGTATTTAAGTAGAGTGGTTAACATCGTTTGAATATCAGTTCCATTTCTGACTCTCAAATCTGATGTTTCTGTTTTTGTACTTCCATCCTTATTTTGTAATACCACATTTGCGTTAAAAGCGTTCTGATTTGATGTTACAACGTTATACCCATAAGTAACCTGAGCACTTAACCCGTTAGCGATTTTGTATTCAGCTTCAGCCTGACCACTAAAATTATATCGTTTCGTTTCTGTAGTACTACCTGTCTTAATACTTGCATAGGGATTTAATTCACCATTTACTGTCATATATTCTCCGTTTGCATTTTGAAGAGGATATATTGGTCCAAGCGTAGAGTACCATGTAGCATTCCATACACTGACAGGTTCTTTTTTAACACCAAGGTTGCCGGCTAACTTAGTAGACAATCTTAACTTTTTATCTTTTAAAAAATAGGCATCAATATTAGAACGGAAATCTGTCTTTTTATAACCTGTAGCAACAAGAATACCGTCTTGATTTAATTGTCCAAGCATAAATGCGTACTGCAAATTTTCATTGCCGCCAGTCATACTCAAACGGTGATTTTGTGTATTTGCCTGACCATAATACACTTTGAAATAATCAATATCCGGATACATTGGGTCATTGTGTGCAGCATATTTTTGAATGTCTGCATCTGTGTAATTTGGTATACTCCCCGAATTTACTGACGCCTCATTACGCAGGGTGGCATATTCAACCGAGTTTAAAACGTCCGGTAATCGGGTTGCGTTCTGTACTCCAAAGTAGCCATTATAACTAATTTTCATCTCACCAGAGGTTCCTTTCTTCGTAGTAATCAAAATAACGCCATTGGCTGCCCTGTTTCCATAAATGGAAGAAGAAGCAGCATCTTTCAATACTGATATTGATTTAATGTCATTGGCATTTACGTCGGACATATTACCAGGGAATCCATCGATGACTACTAACGGCATATTATCGCCAAATGTTCCAACACCTCTAATGTCAATAACCGCATGGTCGTCGCCAGGTTTTCCCGAACTTTGCAGTGCATATACACCTGCAACAGTGCCTTGCAGAGCCAAACTTGCGTTAGTCAAAGGTCTGCTTTCTATATCGCTCATCTGAACATTTCCAACAGCTCCGGTTAGATTTGCTTTTTTCTGGGTTCCATAACCAACGGCTACGACTTCTTCAATACCAAATGTTTCTTCTTGCAGTACAACATTAATGGAAGATTTGTTTGCAACTGCAACTTCCATTGCTCTCATTCCGATGAAAGAGAATTGTAATGTTGCATTTCCCTGAATGTTTGAGATGGCATAGTTCCCATTCGTATCGGTAATTGTACCAGAGGTGGTTCCTTTAACAAGAACAGTTACCCCAGGTAACGGTGCACCGGTTGAATCGGTTACTCTTCCGGAAACGGATTTTTGTTGCCCCAATGAACTGTTTAATCCGAATTGATTGTCAGCATTGGTGAGAACAATCTGACGGTCACTAATGGTATATTTAATGTCAGTGCCATTAAACAGAGCATCCAGAACACCTTCGATTTTTTCACTTTTTACATCCAGATTTACATTTTTTTTCGTATCAACATAATCCTGGTTGTAGAGGAAGTAAAATTCACTTTTATTTTCAATTTCGTTCAAAACACTTTCCAGGCTAGTCTGGTTAAATTTAAGTGTTAAGCGGGTTTGCTGTGAATAACTATTCACGGCAAGAACCTGAATGATACTCAGGAAAAAGAAGAATACACTCCATTTCATCATGGTAAAGCATTTTTTGAGGGCATAGCTATTCCACACCCATGGTTCTCGATTTTTTTTCATAGTTTTACATTTGTAGTGTTAATTAAAATTTAACCGTTTAGTTTTGCTACACTTTTGTCAGGAAGGTACTCGCAATACTTTCCTGATTTTTTTATGCTTGTTTTTATCGTTTCAGACGGTTTAAATTACGTCTATGTGCTTAGATTTTTCGCCGGATTGTAATGGTTCTTTTTTTGAAAATTCCATCAACATTTACTTCCCGGTTATCAAATGAATATTCGATTGGCGCTGTTAACGAAATCAGGCGGATAACCTCGTCAACCTGTTCTTCCTGAAAAGTTGCCCGATATTTGAACCCAGCCAGGTCCGGATCATTCATAATAATTTCAACATTGTACCAACGGCCAACCCGCTTTAATACTTCAGAAAGTGGTTCGTTTCTGAAGACCAGCAAGCCATCTTTCCATGCACTAAATTGCTCCGCATTTACTTTTTGAACAGTTCCTGATTGCAGGTCTTTGTCAAAAGTGAATTTTTCATCAGGTACAAGGTCAACACTATATTGTCCCTTATTTCCGTTAACATTAACTTTCCCTTCCTGAAGAACCACTTCCGTAACATTCTCGTCGGCATATGCAGCAACATTAAATTTTGTACCTAAGTCCAAAACATCAAGTGACTTGGTGTGGACATTAAACGGTTTTTTGTCGTCATGGGTCACTTCAAACCAGGCTTCGCCAATTAAATCGACTCTTCGCTGACTTAAAAAATTGTTCGCATATTTTAAGGAAGAGCCACTGTTAAGCCAGCCATTTGTTCCGTCAGGTAACTGAAAGTGAGTACGAGCACCATTAGGTGAAACGATCTCAATCGCAGCATGCATTTCGCCAGACTGATTGCTGTAAAATGTGGAATAGAGAGAATAAAGAACAAGAGGAAGCAGTAGTATTGCAGCAGCTCTCGTATAAAATTTTTGGATTTTAATTCTGAAGTTAACAACTGGTTTCTCTGATGCAATTTTTTGTTTGAGCTGATTCAAAACTAAACTAAGGTCTTTTTCATTGACCGAATCATCCTCAGAGAACTCATCCCAATGTTGTTGGATGGTGTTTTTTAATTCAGTTTCATTGTTCTTGTCTTCAAACCAGCGACTTACCAGAACAAAATCTCTCAGCGAATATTTTCCGCCAGCAAAGTTCTTAAGGATTTTATAATCTATTTGTTCTTTCATAACCGAATATCACATCTGATGAATTTTTGATGTGTACTGGTTATATCCGGAAACGTATAAAACCCCTATCCGAAGTTAAAAGTTTTTTTAACCGAGGAAAAGACAGAAGAAAATCATGCCTGAAATCCGGTCTTTGTCAAACTCTTTTTTCAGGAAATGCATGGCTTCAGTGATTTGGTTTTCAACTGTTTTCGGTGAAATATACATGGAGGCAGCAATTTCGCGGACCGATTTACCCTCTTTTTTGCGTTTCAGAAAAATTTCTTTTCTCCGGTCCGGCATCTGATCAATGAGTTGTTCCAGTTTTGTAACAAGCACCTCAAAATCAGGCTTAGACTCAATCGAAGAATTTTCTGATGCTAAAAATTCCAAAATATCAGTGCGGTATTTTTCGTCTTTCGACTTGTTGTTGAAATGTTTACGGATGGCATTAAATGCAATTGTAAATAAATAGGATTGAAAAGAAGTTTCATTTTTCAAACTTTCGCGGTTCTCCCAGATTTTTAAAAATACGTCCTGAACAATCTCTTCTGCTTCATTTTCCGATTTCAGGTAGGAGAGAGAAAACCGGTATAATTTCTGGCTGTAACTTTCAAACAATCGCTCGAATGCAAATTGCGAACCACTTCGCAATAAAGAAATTAACTGTTGTTCTGTATGGGATTGTTCGTTTTTCAAGAAATAGTAAAATCATTTTTGATTTTAGCAAAAGTAAGATTTCTTATTGCTTCTGAGATTGTTTGTAAAGCAGATCTTTTTTTTTTAGATTAAAAAAAAATCTTTGTTCGTATAATATGCTTGAAATTACAAAATACAAAAAAGCCCGGTTCTGGGTTCAGAAACGGGCTTTGCGATTTTATTTGTCTTGTTAACTTCTTATTTATCCTTCATATTGGCAAGGGTATGAGATTTTGCAGCACTTCCTGCTGATGATCCGAAGTAGTAACTATAGATTTGTGTTAATGTGGCGCTCAGAACTCCAAGAATATAGAGTATAATATCTTTTTTATCATCGGGAATAGACTGACTTGAAAAGATAAGCACATAGAACAGTCCTAATGTTATTACTGTTGTTCCTAAAGCGAGGTACGGGGCAACATTTTTTGCCAGTTGCGTGGCATACTCACTGGTTTGCACCTGAACTTCGCGCTGTCTGGCACTGTTGAGGTCTCCCAGCATCATTTGCTGTTCTTCGTTCGAAAGTTTCTTTAAATCGAGCTGAAATTGCATTTCCGATTTTTTCATTTCATTTTCGAGCGACATTTTTTCTTCCTTGGTAGTAATCACATTATCGAGCACTTTGCCTACCGAATCGACAAGCGAATTGGCTCCTCCTGAAAAAAGATCTGAAATAAATCCCATGATATATGTATTTTACCTTCTGGTTTCTACAGGCTCAACCAATGATGCATTTAACAGCGCTGGAGTCTGAGCTTGTCGAAGGCTGAAGGGAGTTAATAATTAGTTTTCGCCTAAAGCTCTGCAAATCCACCCGTAGAAGTATTTACGACTGGTAGGTCTTTTCTTGACAATGGTAATGTAGCGGGCAATTTTTGCTACTGTGAAAGCAGCCAGAAAATGTTCAGGATTAAAAGCGTTGATGGTTTCAAGCGAAACCGGGCCAATAATACCGTCTTTTTTTTCGATGCCTGTAACCATCTGTGCCAGAGAGGCACTTGTTCCCACACCTGCGTTTACTCCAAAATCGAAAATTGAATCGGCAACCTGCTGGTGGACTATCTTGTCACCATTCATTTTATCCCAAAAAGTTACACGGTAGAAATTCTCAATATCTTGCTGCAGTTCCGCATCTTTATCGAGATTTCCCGGAAAACCGGTTTGGCGTTTAAGAATATCAATTTTTGTCCATCCGTCCCATTTACTGAATATTTTTCGGGCAACTCCTTTGTAGGTTTCGCCTCCCGGATCATCCGGGTCGTTGACATAGCCTCCTTCGTGTGCTATCATCAACTGAAATGACTGGGTAAAATTTGCCATAAATTAGTTTTTGAGAGTTAGAGTAATATGTTGATTGACAACAGTTGAATACAAGACCTGCAAGTCTTATATTCAAATATACAATTTTATTGGATAAAATTTGCAATGCGTTTTCAATTTTATATTCCTGATAATTAGTCATAAAAAAAGACCCGTATCGGATGTCCGAAACGGGTCTTTTAATGATGTAATCTATTTTTTTCTATTTCAAACCTCTGCGTTTAAGCAATGGTCCTATTGAAGGTTCCTGTCCTCTGAAATTTTTATAAATGGTCATGCCTTCGTCTGATCCGGATTTGGTTAATAGCGTCCGGAATTTGGCAGCAATTTCAGGATTAAATATATTACCACTTTGTTTAAATGCGTCAAAAGCATCGGCATCGAGCACAGCAGCCCAGATGTAAACGTAATATCCGGCAGAATAACCACCTGAAAATATGTGCGAGAAATAAGTGCTGCGGTAGCGAGGTGTAATTTCGGGGATTAAGCCGATGTTGTCCATCGAAGCTTTTTCGAACCCGAGAACATCACTGGTAAATGCTTTGGTGTGGTAATCCATATCCAGTATCGAAGCAGCCAAATATTCAACTGTTTCAAATCCCTGGTTAAATTGTGCACTTTTTTCAAGTTTCGTAATTAATTGTTCAGGAATAACTTCTCCTGTAAGATAATGCTTGGCGTAAATGCGAAGAACTTCAGGATCCTTGGCATAATTTTCCATAAATTGTGACGGAAGTTCAACAAAGTCTCGTGGTACGTTTCCTGCAGTCCGGCGATATTTTCCGTCAGTGAACAGTGCATGCAGTGCATGTCCTGATTCGTGGAACAAGGTTGTAACTTCGTCAAAGTTCAATAATGCAGGAACATCTCCGGCAGGACGTGTGAAGTTGCAGGTAATTGAAACTACAGGACTAATTTTAACTCCATCTTTGTAGGATTGAGATCGGTATTCAGTTTGCCAGGCACCATTACTTTTACCAGCTCTTGGATGAAAATCCATGTAGAAAATACCAATGTGAGTTCCATCAGCCTCCTGAACATCGTAAGCCGTAACTTCTTCGTTGTATACCGGAATATCGTTGTGTTTAATGAATTTTATTCCGTATAGTTTATTGGCCACATATTGCATTCCTTCAACAACGTTTTCAAGTTTGAAATATGGTTTCAACTGAGATTCATCGAGATCGAATTTAGCTTTGCGAACTTTTTCAGCATAATACCACCAATCCCACAATTCGAGTTTGAATTTTCCACCTTCGCTGTCGATCATGGACTGCATGTCAGTACGTTCTTTCTTCGCTCTTTCAAGGGCAGGAGTCCATAATTTCATTAAGAAATCATCTATGTTCTCAGGTGTTTTAGCCATGTTTACTGCAACAACATATGCTGCATGATTGGCATATCCAAGTAATTTGGCACGCTGATCGCGAAGAGTTACTATTTCTCCAATGCTTTCTTTATTATCGAAACTGTTGTTATTGTTACCGCGGTTGAGGTATCCCAGGTAAAGTTTTTCGCGCAATTCACGGTTTTCGGCAAATTGAAGGAACGGTATCATGCTGGGTTTTTGCAGGGTGAATACCCATTTCCCTGACATACTGTCTTTTGCAGCTAATTCGGCGGCTCCGGTGATAACATCTGCCGGCAATCCTTTAAGATCGGCTTCGTTGTCGATAACCAGTTTGAAATTTTTGTTGGTTTCGGCCAGTGTATTTTCTCCGAACTTAAGTTCAAGCATCGAAAGCTTTTCGTTAAGCTGGCGTAATTCTGCTTGTTTCTCGTCAGAAAGGTTAGCTCCGTTACGTTCAAAATCCTGAAAATATTTTTCTACAACTCTCAACTGTTCTGCGTCGAGGTTCATCTCGCTGCGTTTTTCGTACACCGATTTTACCCGGTTGAACAACTCTTTGTTCAACATGATGTTGTCGTGGTGAGTTGATAATTTTGGCGTGATTTCGCGGGCCAACGCCTGCATCTCGTCATTGGTATTGGCCGAGTTAAGGTTGAAGAAAACGTTTCCAACCCTGGTTAACAAGTCGCCCGACAGGTCAAATGCCAATATGGTATTGTCGAAAGTTGGTTCTTCTTTGTTGTCAGTAATAGCCTTTATTTCAGCCGATTGTTCTGCGATTCCTTCGTCAATGGCTGGCATATAGTGTTCCAGCTTAATATCGTTAAATGGCGGAACCTGAAATGGTGTTTTGTATTCACTAAAGAATGGATTACTCATGTCTTTTTTTGGTGCTTTGTTTGTGCTACACGAACTTAGTATCAGAGCCAGTGCAACGAACGTTATTCCGATGTTTTTCATCCTGAAATGGTTTTGGTTTTTTATAAAGCCGGAAATATATCGATTATGTATTATTTCAGGAATGATAAAAGTCGCAAAAATGAAAGAATAATGAAATTTTCCGGAAAATGTTTTATTTGCATGAGTATATCGCACCTTATTATCCGGTTTTGTCCCGAATCCTTTTGCATATGAATTTTACAACTCATTTTTCTTCCCAACCCCTGAAATTTTATTTACTTTTGCCGATCATTGAATTTCGGACGTAAAAGCTAAATATCATGAATATATCTTATCGCTGGTTAAAGGAATACATCAATCTCGATTACACTTCGGAAGAAGTATCAGCCTTTCTGACTCAGATAGGTCTGGAAGTTGGAAGCATGGAAGAAGTGGAAACCATAAAGGGAGGTTTGCGCGGATTGGTGGTTGGTGAAGTTTTAACCTGTGAACAACATCCGGATTCGGATCACCTGAGTAAAACAACAGTAAATGTTGGTAATGGTGAAATTCTGCCTATCGTTTGTGGAGCCGAAAATGTGGCTACAGGACAAAAAGTCGTTGTGGCAACTGTTGGAACAACCTTGTACGATGGCGATAACGAGTTTAAAATTAAGAAATCGAAAATAAGAGGCGAAGTTTCTGAAGGAATGATTTGTGCCGAAGATGAAATTGGACTTGGAGCCAGCCACGACGGCATCATGGTGCTTGATCCTTCTTCAGTGCCGGGAACCCCTGCCAGCGAATATTTCAAAATCGAATCGGATTTTGTACTTGAGGTAGATTTGACTCCAAACCGGATCGATAGTGCATCGCACATTGGAGTTGCCCGCGATTTGGCTGCATACATCAAGCAAAAACATCCGATCAGTTATTCCAGACCATCAGTTGAGGCATTTAAAGTGGACAATCATTCTCTCGAAATTCCGGTTGAAGTGCAGAACTCAGCTGCTTGTCCCCGTTATTCAGGAGTTACCATTTCGAACGTAGTGGTGAAAGAATCTCCGGAATGGCTAAAAAATAAACTGAAATTAATTGGTCTTAAACCAATCAATAATATTGTAGACATCACCAATTTTGTGCTTTTTGAAACTGGTCAGCCGCTTCATGCTTTTGATGCTGCTGAAATTAAGGGTGGAAAAGTAGTTGTTCGTACATTGGACGCAGGAACTAAATTTGTAACTCTCGATGGTATCGAACGTGAAATGCATCAGGACGATTTAATGATTTGCGACACTTCCTTAGCAATGTGTATTGCAGGTGTTTTTGGTGGTTTGCATTCAGGAGTAAAAGACTCAACAACCAGTATTTTTCTTGAAAGTGCATGGTTCGATTCTGTTTACATCCGCAAAACTGCCCGTCGTCATACGTTGAGTACCGATGCTTCTTTCCGTTTTGAACGTGGAACAGATCCAAACGGAACCATTTTCGCATTGAAACGTGCAGCTCTGCTGATTAAAGAATTAGCTGGTGGTGAAATTTCTTCTGAAATTGTTGATGTTTATCCAAGTCCGGTTGTCGATTTTCAGGTTGATGTGACATACGCCAACATCAAACGACTGATTGGTGTTGATCTGGGCAAAGAAAAGATTAAGCATATTTTGGATGCACTTGAAATCCGGATCGAAAGCGAAAGCGAAACCGGACTATCATTGCTTGTTCCTCCATACCGCGTGGATGTAAAACGTGAGGTGGATGTGATTGAAGAAATTCTGCGTATTTACGGATACAATAACATCGAATTACCTACCAATGTAAATTCATCATTACAATATTCAGTAAAACCAAATCCGACAAAACTTCGGAATTTGATTGCTGAAATGCTTACAGCACAGGGCTTCAACGAGATTTGGTCGAATTCGCTCACTAAAACATCATATTTCGAAAACAATACTGTTTTCCCGATCGAAAGTACAGTGAAGCTGTTTAATCCGTTAAGCAACGATCTGGGCAGTATGCGTCAAACTTTGATTTACGGTGGCTTAGAGTCCATTGCTCACAATGCCAACCGAAAAAACCCTGATCTTCGGCTTTTCGAATTTGGGAATTGCTATTTTTTCAATGGTAGCAGCCTGAAAGATAACCCGGTAAAAAATTACCGCGAAGAAGAACATCTTGCCCTGTTTGTGACAGGTGATAAAGAGGCAGCCAACTGGTCGAACACTGCGGCTAAAACATCATTCTTTTTACTGAAATCGTATACCGAAAATGTGTTGAAACGAATGGGTTTTAATGTCGCTTATCTTAAGACCGAAGGATTTTCAAATGATTTGATCAGTGAAGGAATTCAGTATTTTATTAATGGCAAAAAGCTGGTTGAATTTGGAATGGTTTCGGGGAAAACACTCAAGGCTTCAGGAATTGAAAATCCGGTTTATTATGCCGATTTCAGCATGGACGTTTTATTTGTTGAACTGAAAAACAACAAAGTTGTATTTGCCGAATTACCTAAATACCCGGAAGTTCGCCGTGATTTAGCTTTGCTGGTCGATAAAAATGTACAGTTTAATCAGCTGCGCGACCTGGCTTTCCGCTCCGAAAGAAAATTGCTGCAATCGGTTGATTTATTCGATGTTTACGAAGGTAAAGGTGTTCCGGAAGGAAAAAAATCGTATGCTGTAAGTTATATACTTCGCGACGATGAAAAAACGCTGAATGACAAACAAATCGAAAAAATAATGCAAAAACTGGTCTCAGGTTACGAGCGTGAATTAGGTGCTCTGCTGAGGTAGTTTTTAATATGGAAAAACTATTGGAAGGTGTTGCTGTTTGATTCGGTGACACCTTTTTAATGTTGCGGGTTGCATGATGCGGGTAAAGAGTTTAGCCCGAAAGCTGAAGCCAGAAACAGTCTTAAACTTTACCAATGACCAATCAGACAAAGGGCATATTTTATACTTTAATTACTGTTTTGATGTGGGGCGTTCTGGCGATCGCTTTAAAGATTGCATCTAAAGAAATCGATTCGCCGACTATCGTCTGGTTCCGTTTCTCTTTGGCTTTTTCAGGAATGTTTATCTGGATGGCTATCAAGAACCCCAAAGCTCTTACCATATTATACAAACCATCATGGCTGATTGTTGTTTCGTCGCTTGCACTTGCGTGGAACTACATAGGATTTATGCTTGGAATACAGTATACCAGTCCGAGTAATGCACAGGTAGCCATTCAGTTTGGCCCGATTTTGCTGGCCGTTTCTGGAATTGTTTTCTTTAGAGAGAAAGTTTCACGCATACAGATGATTGGATTTGTTCTTTCAATTGTTGGATTTCTGGTCTTTTATCAGCAGCATGTTGGAGCTTCGGTTGGGCAGGAAGGACAATACACCAAGGGAATGCTTATTACACTTACCGGAGCAGTTGCATGGGCCATATATGCTGCCTTGCAAAAGAAACTGGTGCTGAATTATTCGGTTGGCACTCTCAATGTGTTTATTTTCGGCTTGCCGGTTTTAATTTATCTTCCATTTGTTGACTTTTCAAGCCTGGCTCATTTGAGTTTTGGGTACTGGGCATTACTTGTTTTTCTGGGAGCGAACACGCTTATTTCATACGGTTATTTGTCCCTGGCTCTTAAATATCTCGAAGCAGGAAAAGTTAGTATAATCATCGTTTTAAATCCGATTATCACATTTATCCTGATGGGAATTCTAACCTGGTTGCAAGTGAGTTGGATCGAAGGCGAACATTTCTCAGTACTGTCGGTTGGTGGTGCACTAATTGCTTTGCTTGGTGCCATTCTGGTTGTTCGAAAAAAGAAAAATAAGGAAGTGAAATCAGAATAGCTTGTATGAAAATGCATTGACTCAGTTAGTGAAATCGTTCAATTTAGTAAGGACAGATCAAAAATAGGAGTGGGGTAGACGAATAATTTAATGGATTTTATATTGTACCCCTGGTAAATTGAAGTGATAGCTTAAATTTATAATGATTCTTTCGCAGAAGTTAATATAAATAAGGATCAAATTGCTCATTAAAATACTTCAGGCTTAGAGATAACAAATTCTTCACATATATCTCTCCTCAATTAAATACGTATATTACAGAATATCTGTTTTTTAGGTTAAAAACACGATGGTGAAATATCAAGAAAAGATTTGATAACAGAACATTTACATTCAAATTCACAGCAATCTGTTAAAGATTTTCAATTTTATGCTATTAAATCGAACATTATAACCCTTTGATAGTTATTGTTTTATAGATATATAAATAATAAATAAGCATATGGATACTTTTAAACAGAGTAAAAAGGACAGGAAAGATATGATTCAATACATCAATCTTCAACTGGCCGCATTGGGGCAACCCTTGTTTAGTCAAGCAGTCGATGATCAGCTTAAAAGTTCAAATGTCAAATTAATTTCTCTAACCGAGAATCTCATTAAAAGTTTCAGGGAAAAATCCCGCTTGCTATCCGAACATCAATCGCCATCTGATACCCGTATTCAAAACTTTATTGCCGATTATTTAAAGGATGTTGAGTTTTCAAAAAGCTTAAAAATTCCATACAATACTTTCGTGTTAAATCAGCCGGGACTGGCAAGAGAGTTAAGTTTGCCGCCCAATGGCAATTCTTTTCAGAATGAATATGTGAGTTCTTACCGCATAAAACAAGGAATTTTAAATAACCCGGCAGCCGATAAAAGGACGACCAAAGGAACGTTTCATATCGTAGAAGGTGGTTTGCCTGTTGCGTTCGATAAAATTGAAGTCCCAAAAATTGCTTTTGCACACATGCTTCATGAAGCGTTAAATCCTTCGGAAGAATTGAATAAATTACCATTCACTTCGATGCAGGAAGAGCAGGCAAAAACAATGGTATCGATACTTATGCGTCCGGTTGTTTGTCCTGAAGCAAAAGGGGTAATCAGCGAAAAGAGCATGGAGATCCGCTTTTTTGTTCCTGGAAGCCTGGTTAGTAACCTCGATTTTGTAGAAACCATTTTTGGGAATGCCGGTGACCACAATCTGGCAGAAAACGATGCCGCTTTGGATATTGAGCACTGGACAGGTCATACCGGCTGTGTTATTCTGGCTCCGCAACTTACCAAACTGAAAAAGAAAGACCTTGGTTTGCCGCATTATGATCAGGCAACTGAACGCCAGCGTAAGGAAGGAATTTGCTGGAAGGATGAAAATGAACTTTATAATGACGGTACTGCATTTAAAATTACCTGTCGGGATGATCGGGGTGTGGTAGTTACTTTGATCGCTGATAATTATTACGGCTATTCAAAAAAGGAGGTCAAAACCCAGATCAGTTATTCGGCCAATTTATATGGCCTGGTTGAAGAGGAACACTCAGGTGGAGCCATTGCATTTGCACGTGGTAACATGAATGACAAACTTTACGGGAGTAATTTTGTCTCAAAATTTGGCGCTTCATACAACTTTGCCAATTTGAAAAGATTGTTGGGCGACCGTATTCAGGTGATGCCTGAAAATTATGCCGTCGATAAAGCTTATCCGCAGATAATTTACATGCCTGAACATGCCAACATCGATATTAATAATAACTCTGTTTACTGGGATTTCGAAGGTGAAAAATTTCAGTTAAAGCTTTCTCCGCAAAAAACCTATGTGCATCCAACAGGTCATAAGTTTCAGCTGGTGAAACATCCAACCCAGCAATTATGGCGGATTGTAGATACTGCTCCTGAAGGAATTTTCTGCCACAAACCAAGTACTGTTTCCGGAGGTGGAAAATCGGAAATTTCCAAATCGATGCAAAATGCGATCAAATACGGTTCATTTTATATCAAGGATTTGGAAGAAGATTCGAAGATGGCCGACATGCTCATTAATTACGATTATTCGGGACGCTGGAAAGATGTCAGGCCTGATGCCTTACCCAGCCGTTCATTTCTTAGTTCAAGAAGAACCTTGGGTTCCGCAGTGAAATTGCTGACTCCTTCCGATCAATATAATGATGAATATAATGCGTTCTTAAAAAGTATTCCTGATTATGTGCGGACATTCGTGTTGTATATTAAACGACTTTACCGAAGTGATGATGCAACTTCGCCAAACTGGAAAGATGACTTCAGTGTAGAATTTGTGAATGGCCGAAAAGGTAACGCGTTAATGTACAAACATAAATGGATTGCGGCCAGTTATGTAAGGATAGGGTTTAGTGCCGAAGGCGACTGGTTTTTGCATAAACTTCGGTCTGATTTTGTTCCAAGTGCGAAAATTCAGATGGAAGACGATATTTCGGCAACGATTACTTTGCCTGCCGGTCAGTTAAAGAATTTGAATCCTGAATATCCCAATAAGAGTGTCAAAATTACCGCCAACTGCGAAAACTATCTGTTTCAACGTCCTGATGAGGCCGTAGTAAGAGGCTATGATAAGGAGGCAGAAGAAGATATTGTACAAAACAATACTTTCCTGACGAACTACGAACCGCTTACCTTGCAGGATGCCATTGATATCTACGAGGATGCCATCAATTTTGAGCTTTACACCAATCCGGTAAAGGAGCATATCAAAAGCATTGTTGATGCCAATAAGGAAGGTTATTTTGTAGTTTCTTCCCATCCACGAATTGTCGATGGAGAACCAACTAAAAATCCGCGTTATTTGCAGCGAAACGTATTTGCGCAGAATAACTTCGACAGCCATTTGGCCGAAATCGGAATTCGTCTGTTCCGTAAAATTGAGAGCAACGATCCGGTTGTTCACGCAGTCAATGCTGTTCTTCCCGGAAGAAGAAATAATCCGGCTGACCGCGATAAAGGTTACCGGTCTCTTAGCGTTTACAATCCCATTCATTATCAGGAAATACCTGAGTTGTTTATGGATTTCATTTGCAGTCTGACAGGTAAATCTCCATCAACCACCGGAGCCGGTTCTGAAGGTGCATTGACAAAAGGACCGTTCAATATGCTGGTGCCAACCACCGATTTAAATAATGCGCTGCTCTCCTATATTTTGACCGAATATCAAGGGTTTTCTTCTGCCGCCGGTCATGTTGGGCCTGAAAACAGGTTTGACCACGATATCAGTATTTTAGTTCCTGAAATCTGGGCCAGGTTGGTTCCTGAAGATCGGGATGCCAATTTGCTGATCGAAACAAAATGTCTGGAAAAACTCGAAGATTTTGACTATCAGGGGGACAAAGTATTGGCAAGTCGTTTGGGATACCGAATAACCAAGAATTTTGCTTTCCGTTGTATGAACCGTTTGTTTGATGAACCACTGGCCGTATTTAATGAGCGGATGCTTAAACCCGAACTGCAAAGTATGGAAGACTTTGTGGATGGAATAAATAATATTGTTGAGGCACAACAGAAAGTGGCTCTTAGGTATTTCGAAGAAGGAAGCGATGTGGCTGCCATTCCGCCACTTCAAATATTGCTTCATGTTATGGCTTACGGACATTACAACGGAAAAAGTATCAATGCTCCTGAATTGCGTCAGACATTCTCCCGGGAATCTGTTGTAAATTCAGAATGGTATCGAGATCGACTTCGCTTAAAACAACAGAAGGATATTAAGTTCTATACTGAACGAATTGAATACTTCTATACGTTTATTGCCGATTCTCATAACAAGATTTTTATTGAAGAATTAAAAATTAATGAAAAGCTTGAAGAAGCAAAACAAATGCTTGAACATTACAAGTCGGATGCATATTTCGAAAGTTTAGTCGGAACCATTGGTGCCGATCCGCTTTTTAGGAAGTAAGAATCTTATATCTGAAAGAAAAGGAAAGTAGCCGTCTCAAAACAAAATTTGTGACGGCTTTCTTTTTGCCCTGTGAAATTTGAAACTTTCGTATTAAGTTTAAATAAAGATATTCAAGTATTAAGGCCACTTTCAGCATTCTGTCGTTAACAGTTTCTAGTTTTGTTTCCTGAAGCAAACAATCGAATAATGATCGATATGGATTAGTGCTTGGAATTATTGAATCTGACACCTGGAAATATGATATGTGGGTAATACTGGCACTCTCGTCTGCTTTTTTGCTTGGGATTTACGAAGTTTTCAAGAAGCTTTCTGTTCAGAAAAATGCAGTTCTGCCCGTACTTTTAATTTCAACGGTAACAAGTTCACTAATTTTTTTACCGTTAACGGTCGGCTCCTTCATTTATCCCTCATTTTTCAAAGGTATTCAGCTTTATATCCCCGAAGTAACTTTCGCAGAGCACGGTCTTATCCTGATTAAATCGATGATTGTTGTATCAAGCTGGATATTTGCATTTTTTGCGGTTAAAAATCTTCCAATAACAATTGCAGCGCCGATTCGTGCAACTGGTCCGATCTGGACTTTAATGGGTGCCATTGTAATTTTTGGAGAACATCTTAATTTTTACCAGTGGTCCGGAATAGCCGTCACACTTTGTTTCTTTTTTATGCTATCGACAACCGGAAAGCTGGAAGGAATTCATTTCAGAACCAATAAATGGGTGCTTTTTATTGTTGCAGCCACTCTCCTTGGTGCAGCAAGTGGTTTGTACGATAAGTTCATCATGCGCCGGGTCGATCGCCTGGCAGTGCAGGCCTGGTTCTCGTTTTATCAGGTGGCTATATTGTTTCCGGTTATGGCAATTACACGTTGGCGTTTGCCTAAAGCGGAGCGAATTCCATTCGAATGGCGCTGGACCATTCCATTGATTGGTCTGTTTCTCGTTTTGGCCGATTTTCTTTATTTTAAAGCCTTGACCTTCGATGATTCACTGATATCTGTGATATCATCGCTACGGCGCGGAGGAGTTGTGATTTCGTTTGCTCTTGGAGCTATTGTTTTCCATGAAAAAAATCTTCGGAAAAAAGGTTTGTATCTTGCCGGAATATTAATCGGTATTTTATTAATTTCGTTGGGATCACATTAAATTACAGGGTATAAATTCCAAATTTCGGATTATGAAAAATATTTTCGTAATTATTTCGGTGATGTTGGTATTATTTTCATGTTCTGAAAAGAGGCCAGTTGTTGATTCTCAGGTTTTGATGGATGCAGATATTGCGTTCTCTGACTTTTCAGCAAAATATGGTATTCAGAAGGCATTCATCGAATTTGCTGACGATAGCGTTGTTTTGCTGAAACCCAATCGGATGCCAATTGTAGGAAAATAAAGCCTGATAAAAAGTTATGAAGGCAAAAGTGACAGTGCTCTGTTGCTGACGTGGAAACCTGCCAAAGCGATTATTGCCGAAAGTGGTGAACTTGGTTATACTTTTGGATTCTGGACTTTCATCGCACAAAATGACACTTCGCAGGGAACTTATCTTTCGGTTTGGAAGAAAGACATAAGCGGCCGGTGGAAATACATTGCTGACACCGGAAACGAAGGTATTGGGAAATAACTTTTCTTTAAATGATTGTCCGTTTATTTACTTAATTTGATTTTTTGTGGCAGTCAATTGTTATTATTCATAGTCATTCTATTGTCATTTCAACGCAACTTAATGACCACCAAATGACAATTGAATGACATTGGGTAAATTACGAATATCTATATTTCTTTATTTTTCTTCCTGTTCTCCGACCTTCAGTCTTCCTTTTCCCATTTTCCGCTCTATGCCCTTAACTCCTGTTTTTTAATTTTTTTTTTCATGACTTTTTTCGTGTTTTAAACTTCAGATAAAATCAATCTTTGCAATTCATACATCAGAACTGCATGTTTCAGGATTTCTTTCATCCAATCAATCCATTTATTCACGTTAAAAAACGTGACGCGTTTGGCTATTAATCCCATTCTTCAGGATTAAAACCGGCATCCATTTTCCGTCGGTTCAAATTTCATTTTTTAATATTCATTCAATCAATAGATACTGGTATGGAAATTCCATTTGCAGAACCGTATAAAATAAAAATGGTCGAACCCATTTACAGAAGTACTCGTGATGAACGCGAAATATGGCTTCGTGAGGCTAAATACAATCTCTTTAATCTTCGTAGCGAACAGGTTTACATCGATTTACTGACCGATAGCGGTACAGGCGCCATGAGCGACCGCCAGTGGGCAGCAATTATGACCGGGGACGAAAGTTATGCCGGTTCATCATCATATTACCATTTAAAAGATACCATCAGGGAGATATTTGGATTCGATTATTTTCTTCCTGTTCACCAGGGGAGGGCAGCCGAAAATGTCTTGTTTTCTGTGCTGGTTAAAAAAGGTGATCTTGTTCCGGGAAATTCTCATTTCGACACAACCAAAGGACATATTGAATTTCGTGAAGCAACTGTTGTCGATTGTACCATTGACGAAGCTTTTGATACCGATATTCCTCATCCTTTTAAGGGAAATATTGATTTGGTGAAACTAAAAAAAGTACTGGACGGAAATCCGGGAGTTCGCATTCCGTTTATTATTTTGACGGTTACCTGTAATACTTCAGGTGGTCAGCCTGTTTCGATGCAAAATATTCGCGAGGTGAAACAAATGGCTGATGAATACAACATTCCTCTTATTCTGGATTCAGCACGGTTTGCCGAAAATGCCTGGTTTATTCACGAACGGGAACCCGGATATAAGCAAAAATCAATCAGGGAGATTGTTGCCGAAATGTTCTCCTGTGCCGATGGCATGACCATGAGCAGTAAAAAAGACGGAATAGTAAATATTGGAGGTTTTATAGCGACCCGAAATCAGGAATGGTTTGAAAAGGCAACCACGTTTAATATCATGTTCGAAGGTTTTATTACTTATGGCGGAATGGCCGGACGCGATATGAATGCTTTGGCCGTCGGATTAATGGAGGTAACTGAAGCCAGTTATCTCGAAAACCGGATTACACAGGTTGAATATCTGGGCAATCAACTGGTTGATTACGGAATTCCGATTCAACTGCCAATTGGTGGTCATGCTATATTTGTGAATGCCATAAAATTTCTTCCTGATTTGCCTAAAGAAGAATATGTGGCCCAAACACTTGCAGTTGAACTCTACCTGGAAGCCGGAATAAGAGGTGTTGAGGTTGGTACTTTGCTTGCCGACCGTGATCCGCAGACTCGCGAAAATCGTTATCCTGCGCTGGAGTTTCTAAGACTTGCAATTCCGCGCCGTGTATATACAAACAGCCATATGGATGTTATTGCTGCGGCTCTTAAAAATGTTTACGATCGTCGTGATCAAATCACCCGGGGTTTTGGTATTTTGAAAGAAGCACAGATAATGCGGCATTTTACTGTCGAGCTGGAGAGGTTGACAGATTGAAACAAAGAATTAGTGGAAAGATGAGGGAGTGAATGTATTGAACTGATAATCATTGTTATAATAAATTACCTATTTGACAATGATTATCAGTTTTACGGTATCAAAATAGGATCTTATTCCTTGAAAAGTTCATTTAACCCGTTGAAATAATCTTCTTCCCAACCATCGGCAATGTTTCTGTAAGCTTCATCAGGAATATTTGTTTGCACCACTTCCATGCTTGTTGCATTTTTATCCGGGTGAAGTTTAATGGTCACAATCGATTTTTTGTCCTCATCTTCTTCACCAAAATACCATTCCTGAACAATTTTTCGATCCTGTTCAAATTCAAGGTTCATTCCACAAATACTTTCTTCCCACATCGAGAATTCAGTTCCCGCAACAGGTTCCATATCTGCATCTTCACCGGTCCAGATTTCAATCATTGTTTTGTTGGTCAGTGCATTATACACATCAGCCGGACTTGCAGTTATCTTGAAGTATTTCTTATAAGCTTTCATCGTTTCTGTTTTTAAATTGATTTTGAAGAAATGGTACAGGCGCCAAATATAAGCTTATTCCGGAATGTATTTACTCCACACCGGAAGAAATGGTTGTTTTGATATAGTTTGAAAGATTAACAACAAAAATCTGGTTAACTGATTGATCCGAGAACAGGAACAAAAATTCTGTTTTTATTCTAATTAATGCAGCCGTTCGCGTTTATAAATTTTCCGGTTTATTTTATAAGAAAATCCAATGGTCATCATTTCTTTGGTCTGCCATTTTGGTTTGTAGATTTCAGTTCCATCAGGCATGTATTTGCCTGTTGGAAAAGTCACATTATCATCATAAAGGAAAAAGAGATTCATCGTCATATTAATCCGGTCGGTAAGTTGCGCAACCAGGGTGTTTTCCCAGCTAATATCAATCTTTTGAAATGGCTGCTGATAATTCATGAACATTTTATATTTGGTCTCAAAACTGATTTGCGGATTGATATTGATTTTATAGCGGACATCAGTATTTAAACCTGGTTCCCAAAAACTTCGGCTGTTGGCTGAGACGCCATACTTCGTCTGGTCAACCAGGGCTGTATCGCGCACAAAAACATATTTTGCAGTAATTGGTGAAATGAACAAAGAAAAATTCTTGTTTGGTTTATAGTCGAGCCCTAACTTGAATAACGTTTTAGCCGGCGACAGATAAGCTGAGATTGGTTTCGATTTGTCCGGATAATCATAACCGTTAAAAAATTGTGTAACAAAGTCAATTTCAGTGCTATAATACCATTTCTTGAAAGCACTGACACCAACACGTGAGATAAGTTCCAGCTTATCATCATTTTTCTGAGTCTGATTTACATCACCTCCCTGCCTGATCCATCCGTTCCGGAACTCTCCACTGTTTTCCCATTTAAATTTAGGGTTGGAATAATTGGCGTAACCTTTCAGCACTGTCAGGAATGAAAAAGCGCTTTTGCCACCCGCTTTCCAATTGCTGAGGAACATCTGGGTGAATCCGAATGTTCCGTTTCCACCCAAATCCCAGGGTGAAATAATTTTGTACTTCTTATTTATTTTGGTCAGGTTCTGTTGAGGGGTGAAGCCTTCCATCACAAATTCACGACGTTGTTTCTTGGCTATACGGTTAAATGTAACATTATCTTCGATAGCAATTCCCAATGTATGTTTATCCAGATTCATGACCTGAATACCGATTGAATCGTTTTGCTCATTTTTGATGTATAAACGGTTAATTGAGCGTTGGTTGCTGCGCAACCAGATTTGTGCGGGGTGTCCTGTCAAACTTTGTATTTTAACAGATACCGAATCATTTTGAGCATAGCGTTGCAAGGTCTGAACAACGCAATTGATTGAATCATTGACTGATTTTACAATGGAGTCATTATAAAGAGTGAGAATTTGACCGTTTTTTAGTATCAGCGAATCACGAAGTTGATTTTGAAGTGAATCGGAATAGATACGAACGGCATATTTCCGGTATGCAGTTATAACGGAATCGGTATTTATTTTTGGAACGGTTTGATTGTAGGCAATTCGGGCTTGTTCCAGAAGTTGACTTCTGTATTGTTCTCTGTTTCTGATCCGGTTAAAATCGTTTGGCGTGTTAACCATTGAATCTGGTATTGCATTCACATCGATCAAACTATCAGGTAAAACAATTCCGGTAAGCTTCAAAATAGATTTTTCGTCACCTGGAGCAATTGCCTTTTTTTTGTTGGCAGCCAGTGCTTTAATTGATTCAGGTAAAGGAATTGACTTCATGTCAACTCCGTTCCAAATCGCGCGATCAAGCTGTTTCATCTTTTCAAGAATTGCACGGTGATTTGTGTAGCCGGTTACTTTTAACGAATCTTCCACTTTTTGAGGTGAACGATAGATATACCGAAAATCCGGTGTGTTTTGAAATTTTTGAATTTTAATCAAAATACTATCGATGTTATCATCCTCAGCAAAATGGATCAATCCGCTAACAGTGCGCAATATTTCCGGATTTTCCGACTGCCATACATCATTAGTTTCAATGTATTTTTTCAGGTATTCGATACCCGATTGAATGGAATCGCCGGTAAGCGCTTGTTTTTCTTTTTTTCTGTTTGTTGGATTGGTTTCTGCGAAAAGGGAAACACTGAGCAGGATGAAAAGTCCTGTGCATAGTTTTTTAAGCTGCATAATATACTAGGTTGATTGGCTATATAAAACGAATAATCTTCAAACTTGTTGTCACGCCTTTCAAAAATCAGGCCATATTAAGCGCCCCAATCCTGAAACGGATGCTCCGAAAGAGATGAATTATAGTACCTGCGATCACCCGATACTTCTGTTGAAATCCAGTCAGGTAGATGGAATTTTTGATCCTCCGATTCGAGTTCAATCTCGGCAATAACCAATCCTTCATTTTTTCCTAAAAAAAAATCAACTTCCCATAAAAAACCTTCGTGCAATATCTTATACCGTATTTTTTCAACCGGACTTGAAATGGCCAATTTCATCATTTCTTCGGCATCTTCAATGGGAATCTCATATTCGAATTCTGGTCTGGCTATGGTTTCCGATCTGCCTTTAATCGTCAGAAAAGCATTCTCTCCGGCAATACGGATGCGAACAGTCGGATTGGGGTCGATGCTAAGATAGGCTTGTACCATTCGGATTCCCTGGGCTGCAGCTGGCCATTTTGTCGTATCTACTAAAAATTTACGTTCAATTTCAAGTGCCATCGGTTTATGTATTGTTTTTACTAATTTGCGATAACAAAAATAGAAGTCCTGATATGATTTTACGAAAAAATGCCCTTAAACTTTTGAATGATAACATTCAGAATACGAATATGATCAAACATTGTCTTGCAAGCGAAGCGGTTATGCGAGCCATTGCCCTGAAATTGAACAAAGATCAGGAAGAGTGGGCAATGGCAGGTTTGCTTCACGATATTGATGTTGAAATAACTCATGCCGATCCATATAAACACGGACCATTTGCGGCCGTCATGCTCGATGGGTTGCTTTCAACTGAAGCCATTGATGCTATTGTGATGCACAACGAAATGGCAACAGGAAAAGAGAGGACTACCGTTTTTCAACATGCTTTGGCTGCCGGCGAAACTATAACTGGTTTAATTATGGCAACAGCGATGGTTTATCCTGATAAAAAACTGGCATCGGTTAAAACCAAATCCATCACTAAGCGAATGAAAGAAAAAGCTTTTGCAGCGTCGGTAAAACGTGAAAATATAATGGAATGTGAGTTGATTGGTATTCCGATTAATGACTTTGCTGAAATGGCTTTGGCTGCAATGCAGGGAATTAGTGATGAGTTGGGGTTGTAATCTATTATTCTACAACGAATTCCGTCGTATAAACTGAAATGGACTTTTAATGTGTTCGAATTTTTTATTCAAAATCATTTGAGCAGCAAGTTGCCCAATCTCTTCGTGATTGGTTGATATTGTAGTAATTCCGTCGCACAAAATTTCCTTAACCTGATTTTCGTTGTAGGCAACTACGCCGCAATCTTTTCCAAGTGTCCAGTTTTTTTGTTTTATTTTCCGGATAAAGGCATATAAATCATCATCAGAAACTATAATATAAGCCTCACCCTGCCGAATTTCAGTTTCTTCCATACTGTCGATGATGGTGTGACTAAATTCGTTAACCTGGCAAAAAATGCGAAAACCCCGAACAATGTATGGTGGGTAATATTCGGCCTGCGGAAAAACAAGATTCAGGTGGCTGTATTTCCGGAGTAAATCGATACCGCAGGTTAAAGCCGATTGAATATCCTTATCGTATTCCTGGTAAACTACCGGATAGTCTTTAAGTTCTTCCAGAAAACGATCAACAATCAGAACCTTTTCCCGCGGAATTTTTCGGATAACTTCGCTGATGTTGGCATTTTCATTTCTGAAATGTGGTAAAATCACAAAATAGTCGTAGCTATTCAGGTTTTTATTCACAATGGCCTCGAATTCATCCAGATCGTAGTTATATATTAATACATCTACACTGGCTTTTACACCCATTGTTTTTACAAATGAATAATAAATGCTACGCTTGTAGTTACTTAGTTTGTTGAATATCAG
Organism: Prolixibacteraceae bacterium; assembly: GCA_041736275.1. Lineage (GTDB taxonomy): Bacteria > Bacteroidota > Bacteroidia > Bacteroidales > Prolixibacteraceae > Aquipluma. The sequence continues at coordinate 102,149 of JBGSUC010000049.1, read as the reverse complement.
GCAAATTTTTAATTTTTTGCTCACATTCACCTGGTTAATGTAATACCCTTTGCCACGAACCGCAGAAAGAATACCTTTTTTCTTCATATAAACGTAGGCTTTTTCAACCGTATCGCGCGAAAGAAGCAGCTCTTCACTGGTTTCGTTAATAGATGGAATGCGTTGTCCCTGTTTGAAAATACCTGCTTCAATATCCGAAATAAACAAGTCGACGACCTGCTTGTATTTGGGGATTTCCGATTCCGAATTAATTTTAAGGTTATGAAGCATATCATTTCGATTGAATGCCCGAAATTACAAAAAAAAGGCAAACCAAACGGCTGCCTTTTTGATGATGAATTATTGTTGAGTTTTATTTTTCTGTTTGTTGTTAAGGGTTGCGATGTGTATTTATCTTCTTAACTCGTGTCCCGAAACTGACAACATGATTTTAAAAGCAATCGCGATTGACCACCGGTTACTTTTTCAATTCAGCCAGCTTTTGTCTAAGCAATTCTGGAATTTCTGCCGGTTCTTTGGCTACCGGAACTCCGGCACGGTTAAATGCCGCAATTTTTTCCTCCGCAGTTCCAGCGCCGCTCGAAATAATGGCACCTGCATGACCCATCCGTTTCCCCGGAGGAGCTGTTTGCCCGGCAATAAATGCAACCACCGGTTTGGTCATCTTTTCAGCAATAAACTGGGCGGCTTGTTCTTCAGCGTCACCACCAATTTCACCAATCAGCACAACAGCTATCGTTTCCGGATCGTTCTCGAAACGTTCGAGTAAATCAATAAAATATAGTCCGGCAACTGGATCACCTCCAATACCAACAACTGTAGTTTGCCCAAAGTCGTTAATTGTAAGCAGATTCACCACTTCGTATGTCAAAGTACCGCTTCTGGAAATAAAACCGATGTTACCTTCTTTGAAAATCATAGCAGGCAGAATTCCAACAAGCGCTTCTCCCGGGGTAATTAGGCCCGGGCAGTTAGGTCCTATTAAAAGGGTACCATTTTGTTTCAGTATCGGAGTCACACGAATCATATCCTGAACCGGAACGCCTTCGCTGATTGCAATAACCAGTTCGATACCGGCTTCCGAAGCTTCAAGAATAGCATCAGCGGCATAAGCTGCCGGTACAAAAATGATGGATGTATTTGCTCCTGTTGCTTTAACCGCGTTTTCAACCGAATTGAAAACGGGTACGCCTTCAACAGTTTCGCCTTCTTTTCCAGGTGAAACTCCGGCAACAATATTGGTTCCGTATTCTGTCATGCGACCGGTATGGAATTTACCATCGCGACCAGTTATTCCCTGAACAACCAGTTTTGTATCTTTATTTACTAAAATGCTCATTGTATGTGTTATTGATGATTGGTTTTTAAAACAATTTCAACTTCCAAATTCCAGGTGAAAATGGGAAATGACTATTGAATAATTATTACCTTCTGCTTAACTCGATCGCTTTTTTAGCTGCTTCGCTCATCGAGCTAACAGTAGGTAAGCCGGTTTCTTTCAGGATAGCCAAACCTTCTTCTGCATTTGTTCCTGAAAGTCGAACAACAATCGGGACATCGGTAATGATGATTTCCAGCGCTTTAATTAGCCCACGGGCAACATCATCGCAACGGGTAATTCCACCGAAGATATTGATCATGACTGATTTAACATTTTTGTCGCCCAATAGAATATTCATTGCATCGATTACTTTTTGTGGATTCGAACTTCCGCCAATATCCAGAAAGTTTGCAGGTGATCCGCCATATAACTTAATCATATCCATGGTTGCCATTGCAAGTCCTGCACCGTTTACCATACAACCGATATTTCCGTCCAGTTTAATGTACGAAAGACCTTTTTCGTGGGCGGCAATTTCCTGAATTTCTTCTTCGTCAGGTTCGCGCATGGCCAGAATTTTGGGTTGGCGATAAAGTGCATTATCATCAAAATTCATTTTGCCGTCAATGGCCAATACCTCATTGTCAGTAGTCAGAATCAAGGGGTTAATTTCGGCCAGCGTCGAATCGGTCTCGATAAATAGTTTGTAAAGCTTGGTAAGGATTGAGGCTGCTTTTTGAGCATGTTTGATATTGCCAAAAAGCTGAAGTGCAATGTTTCTTGCCTGGTAATCCAAAAGACCGGTCAAAGGGTTAATCTGAAACTTAATGATTTTTTCAGGATTGGTTTTAGCTACTTCTTCAATTTCGACGCCACCTTCGGCACTTGCCATTAAAGTTACACTTTTGGAGTTCCGGTCATTAACCAGTCCTACGTAATACTCTTTTTCGATGTCGGCAGCTTTGGTTACCAGAACTTTTTCAACGGTCAGTCCTTTGATTTCCATCCCCAGGATTTGTTTGCCCGCATTAATTGCCTCTTCAACATTCCGGGCCAGTTTAACTCCGCCCGCCTTGCCGCGTCCACCCGCTAAGACCTGAGCTTTTACAACTACCATGCAATTAAGTTCTTTGGCCGCATGTTCAACCTCTCTTACTGTGTAACACAACACATCTGCGGGCACAGGAATGCCATAATCCCTGAAAATTTGTCTGGCTTGATATTCGTGAATCTTCATTACAACAAAAATTAATGGTTAGAATGATTTTTATTTTTTTTAGCTATTTTATTGAGCAGTTCATTTAACAAATAAATACTCCGGAATAAATTCAAAATCGCGACAAACCTATCCGCATCTAAATATCTGCATAATTAAATTAATCAGAATTGCTTCTATGGCATTTTTAAAACATATGAACACATTAAATTAAATTTGGTTTTTAAAAATTTATTTAGATTAAAACAATAGTCCGTTCGAAGAAGCACTAATATCTAAACGGATATAATTTCGAAATGAAATATTTACTGTTGTCAATGCCGTATTGAAACGAAAGTTGAGCTTATTTCCAATTCTTGCCTGCGAATTGCCTGGCATCTATGGTTCTTGGCATAGAAAAAAGCTGGTGCAAAAACTTCCCGGTAGTGAGGTTTATTTTGTTTACACCAATCAGGATGGAAAATACGAAGTCTTCTTTTCCGAAGGAATGAAAAAGATGATTGTCGAGCAAAAATAACCGGATTCGTCAAAGCAACAAGGAATGACAATTCGGTTTTAAAGCATTTTGCATTGAATGATGAGCAATAAGAAAATCAAAAATAATTACATTAACTTTCGTGAAATCTCCATGGAACCTAAAATCATGTAACATGATGAAGGTTTAAAGCGCCTTTTTGGGTGATCCAGTCTATTTTAAACATGGATTGATTGAAGCATTTATTTCAAATAATAAAAATTGAGAATCAATATTCTAATAGCTTGTATCCTGTTGCTTTTTTCAGGTTTTTCGAAAGGAACTGATACATTTACCATAAAACTAAACAATAGTTTGCCTGTGCAGTATTGCAGTGACCCGGTTGTTGTCGCTCCAAATCTAACAATTGTCGCATCGATACTGATTCCCGGGATGAAAATATCAATAACCAATGGTTTTATTCCTGGTGAAGACGAATTGGTTTATTCAGATGCAGTCGGCACTATTTCCGGAACATGGAATGAAGCACAAGGAACTATGTCGCTACAGCCTGTCGGGTCAGCAAATGCCTCTCATGCCGAATACGAAAAGGCGATCAAATCGATTGTTTATAAGAATAATACGAATGCTATTAATGGTCCAACGATAGGAAACAGGAAAATATCAATTACCCTCATTGATGCAGATTATCTGCCTGCAACACAACATTTTTATCGTTTCGTTACAAAATCCGGAATCCGTTGGACCGTAGCAAAGTATGAAGCCGAATCAAATTCAATGATGTATTTTGGTCTGAAGGGTTATCTGGCTACAGTTACCAGTCAGGCTGAAAACGATTTTATCAGACAAAAAACCAAAGGAGTCGGTTGGATTGGGGCATCGGATGACCCAACGGAAGGGGAATGGCGCTGGGTAACAGGACCAGAGGGGCTCGAGGATAACGGGAAGGGTAAATTATTCTGGAATGGAGGTTATGTTTCAGGACAATACACAAACTGGAATTCAGGGGAACCAAACGATTCCCCCACTGCAGACATACCACATCAGGAAGATTATGCGCATATCACTTATTTTCCCGGTGATCCTGCCAGCTCATATAAATGGAATGATCTTCCGAATGGAGGAGGTTCTGGTGATTTTGTGCCTGCAGGCTATTTGATCGAATTTGGCGGGTTCCCGGATGACCCTGTTGTGGAGCTTTCTGCAACGCTTGATTTGCAAGTGAATACAGTAACCCTTAATACCGATGAAATCGCAGCAATTTGCGAAGGTGAGAGCGTTACTTTAAACCAACCTGATAATAATTCAAATCGGGCAACTTATCTATGGAGTCCGGCTGCAAGCTTGTCAAATCCGTCAATTGCCAATCCGGTTGCCAGACCATTAACAACTACAACTTATACGGTTATAGCAACACGCGGAACTTGTTCCACATCCCATGATTATAAAGTGACTGTGATTCCAAAACCGAAAGTTGATTTTTCTATTGACCCAACAACCTGCTATGGTTACAGTCTCGATGTGGCTTACGTTGGTGATGCAGATCTGGCAATTTCTAACTTTAGCTGGATCTTCGACAAGGATACCATTACAAGTGGTACCGGACCTTCGTTCGCCCAGGTAAATATACCGCTTGGCGTCGCTGCCTCGAATCGTGAAATTACACTTGTTGTAACACAGAATGGGTGCACAAATACGCACACCGTAAGCAATATCCTCGTCAAACCCGACTTAGGCCTTCCGGAAGTTAATGCAACAATTCAATGTCAGAATGAACCCTTTGACTTTTCTGTTGTGAACCCAAATCCATTGGTACAATATGATTGGAATTTTGGAGATGGAAATAAAGCTAAAGGAACCAATCCTACTAATCTATATCAACAACCAGGGAAATATACAATTCAATTAACAGCAACAAATAGTGACAAATGCACCAATACAGTTTTCATTAATGATATGGTCTTTGCTGCACCTTTGCCGATACCTTCCTTTAGTATGGATCATTCGATTGTAAATAACAATAAGCCAACAATAAAATTTTCAAATTCAAGCACAGGTGCTACTAACTTTTTATGGGATTTTGGCGACGGCACTACCTCTAACGACGAAAACCCAACCCATAATTATGCTGCCATTGGTCATTATCGGGTTTTACTAAAAGCGATAAGTGAATATAACTGTAGCGACACCATTTCTCATCCTGCAATTGTTGCCTTTGACCGGATATTCCCTCCAAATGCTTTTTCTCCCAATGCTCCCGATCCGATAGATCGCATATTTTTGATTAATGCTGAAGGGATAATTAGTCAGGGATATCATTTCATGGTGCTGAGCCGATGGGATGACATTGTTTTTGAGGTCAAAGACGATATTAAAGGTTGGGATGGAATGATGAAGAACGGTTCTTTCGCACCTGCAGGTTCCTATTTGTGGATTCTTTATTATTCTGATTCACTTGGATTTAAACATCAGCAAAAAGGTACGGTGACTTTGGTCTATTAATTGGCAAGCTTACAACTGTGGTATCTGCATTGTCCTGTTAAACACCCGGTCGTGTTGTCGTCCAAAAAAGAAAATCAATGAGATTTCATGCGCCCCATAGCCGTAACCAGCGAGATTTGAGAGGGTATAGTCGAAACTATAACCAAACTTAAATTTCTCCTTTTGGTATCCGAACATTGCAACAACTGAATTTGGCCTGATGGATAGATTGTTACGAAACCATAAACCAAAAGTGAGCCAATCTTCCTTCATATACATGCCAAGGTTTATTTGTCTGAACGATCCTTGTTGTTGGTAAACCAGGTTTGGCGATAAAGTATATGCGCGCGACAATAAACCATGATGAAAATCGTGACTTTTGGCACCGGCATGAAGGGTTATTTTAAGCGGAAGCCTTCCCAGTTCATCTCCTTTTATGATTGACTGATCGGGATGGGTAAGGTGGTTAAATGCCAAACCGAAATATACATTATCCCTCTGCCCAACAACTCCAACTGAGAAATCGGGATTAAGCTTATGCCCGCTTTCGGTTGGGAGTAAGTAGGTTCCGTAAATTTCCCCATTATTCTGATTGATCATTCCCGGAAAAACTAATTCACTGACTTTATATTGTTTGTAAATGAATCCAGCCTCAAGAGCTAATGAAAAAAACAGCCGATCATTTACTTTAAAGTGATGGGCGTACGAAAAAGAGGTACTCAGATCGCTAATGATTCCATTCAACTGAACGTCATACATCATTTGAAATCCGATTCCACCGCGCAAACTACTTACAAATTTGTCGTACGACAGGTAATTGGTTACAAACGTATTTCCATGATTAGGCCACTGATTGCGATAATTAATGGCTACCCTTGACAAAGCGCTTGTTCCGGTAAAGGCAGGATTCAGATAAAGCGGATTGGCATAAAACTGAGAGAATTCCGGATCCTGTCCCTTCAACGAAAACGTGCTAATCATTAAGACAAACAATACAAAAAGAAAAGTGCCTTTTGGAACAGAATCTCCTATATGAACCTTCCGCTTTCGTTGGAAAGAATTAATCATTATAACTTTAACTGAATAAAAACTGGTAAATCAACCTTAAATTAAGTGTTTTGAGAATTTTGGAAATATACGTAATTCAATTTACAGTATAGCCTTTTCATCGCTAACATTTTAAGGGCGTAGTATAATGCTCCCCATTCCTTGTTCCGCTAAATTCACTTATAAGTTGAATTTCGGAAAGTGATTTCATCTTTGTTCTATCAGGTGAAACTTAAGAAGGCTCTGTGGATATTCCTGATTTTATTCCACAATTAATAAGATAAAAATGGAAGTGGGTTATGTCTGATTAAACTTTTTTAGCCTACTTTTGCAGCTCACAGAAACAGACATCATGATTGAAGATATAAAACAGGTTTTACGGCAGGAAGCCGAAGCAATCGAAAATATTCCCGTAACTGATTCATACAGCAGGGCTATTGATATTATAGAAGAAAGGGTGCATCGGCTGAAAGGAAAGTTGGTAGCATCTGGTATGGGAAAAGCCGGACAGATTGCTTTAAACATTGCCACAACGTTTAGTTCAACCGGAACACCTGCTGTTTTCCTTCATCCAAGTGACGCCCAACATGGCGATTTAGGTGTGATTCAACCAAATGATGTTTTGTTATTGATTTCCAATTCAGGAAAAACACGTGAAATCCTCGAACTGGTTGAGCTGGCCGAAAATCTGCATCAGGATTTGCCACTGATTGTTATTACGAGTAACAAAGATTCTCAATTGGCTCTGGTAGCCGATGTTTGCCTGGAAACCGGAAATCCAAAGGAAGTTTGTATTCTTGGACTTACTCCCAGCACTTCGACAACGGTTATGACTGTGATTGGCGATGTTTTGGTTGTGATGATGATGAAACGAATCGGTTTCAATAACGAGGAATATGCCAAACGTCATCACGGCGGTTATTTGGGCGATAAATCGAGAATGCAGGCCGGATTGAAGAAGTAGTCAGTCTCAGTTGCAGAAATAGTCATTTTACAGTCATTAGTTTCACATCATTTTTGTAAATCTTATGTGATGATATTCTCTGCATAAATGACTCAATGACTATTGTATACAAATTTTTTGATTTGAATTTTAAAACTTTAAACTATTTTATAGAATGCGCATTTTAAAAGAAAATACCATTGGTTTGGTGATCGATATTCAGGAACGTTTGGTTCCGGTGATGGAGGAAAGTGGTCAATTTGTTGAGAATTGCATCAAACTGATTCAGGGTATGCAAGTACTTGGCCTGCCTTTGCTTGTAACACAGCAATATACCAAGGGTCTGGGTGAAACAATTGAGGATATTAAAGCGGTGATAAATGATTTTCAATATATTGAAAAAAAAGACTTTAGCTGTTTTGGAGAACCTGTTGTGGCTGAAAGACTGGCTCTTTCCGGAGCGAAAAATGTAATTATTTGTGGAATCGAATCGCATGTGTGTGTGCTGCAAACCGCCGTTGATTTGAAAGAAGCGGGTTACAATCCGGTTGTAGTATTTGATTGTGTTTCATCCCGGTCGTTCGATAATATGGATTTGGCTGCCGAACGTTTTCGTTACGAAGGAATTATGATGACATCAATGGAATCAATTTTATTTGAACTGACAGGTAGCGCTTCAGCTCCTGAATTTAAAGAGATATCCAAACTGGTGAAATAGGTGGCTTATTGTGAGTCTGTCGCAAAAGTCAAAAATAAACGTATCGTTCGTCATCCCGAACTCGTTTCGGGATCTGATATGCAATGCGTTGAGATCCTGAAACGAGTTCAGGATGACGGGACCAATGATTTTTTCGACAACCTTGCAAAATGTCAATCTTCATTCACATAAAAATGCCTGATTCTGCAGGCAGTTCCCTTGCTCTGGTTGTTCTTTTCGGAAAGAACCCTTATTTCCAGACGATGTTTTCCCTGATTCATTCCATATCCCAAAGTGTAAAACCAGGGAAGATGCAATTGCGAACTCCATTGCGTAAACAGATCCTGTTTTTGCCAAGCGCCTTTATCGATGCGGTATTCAATAATTCCAGCATCCAATCCCGAAGCTACTGCAATACCAACGGCATTTCCTAAAAAATCAAATTTTAGTGTTCCTCCGGAGCCTTCGGCAATCAGCATCGGAACATTTACAAAATCCTCACGGGTTCCTGTTTTGTCATTAGGTGTCCAGTTCTGATCAATTTTCCATCCTTTGGTCGGTTCTACCTGAACGATCGGAATCAAAATTCCTTTGTCATAGCTGGCTTCTGCAAGTTTATCCGGAAGCATGTATGCGGTAACTTTGTCATCCTCAGCGACAAATCCGCTCCAGCAATTTTCCAAAAACGATTTCATCGATTGAAAATAGATGTGTTGACCAATTGGCGAAGGATGGAGGTTTTTAAAATCGTTTTCCCATGTAAATTCACCGTTGTCAATTCGTTCGGTAACTTCTTTAGCCAGGTTTATGGTTGAAACGCTGTAATGCGCTGCTACTTTTTCGTGATTCTGAATTTCAGGCGGAGTAATGCCTTTGCGGTATTCAGCCATTTTCTCCGGATCCACAAAATGCATAATTACAATGTCCATGGCCGGATTCGATTCGCGTGCATGACGGACAATTCCTTCCATACCCAGAACTTGTGTCTCAGGACCAAACCCATTTACACGGTCGTTAACGGCTGCTTCTTCAAAAAGCAGATCAACTTTTCCGTTTTTCAGCACGTCCCGCTCGAAACGAAAAGCACCCGGTGTGCTACCCATCGATGGAATTCCGGCTGCAATAAAATCAAATTTTGTATCCGGAAATCGTTTTTGCAAATAGTTGCAAATGCTGTCGCGCCAGCCGTTCATAGCTGTAATTGAGCCTCCAAGAAAAGCAACACGCCCTTTTTTTTCATGCTCAAAAACGATTTGGGCATTGTGCATTTTACTCCGGAAAGTTTGAAAATCCAGACTGTTGAGTTTTGGATTCACTTCAGCATAACTGTTTTGGATAAAATTGGCACCTGCTTTTAAGTTTTCAATCGTGAAGTGATGTCCTTTCAATTCCTGTTTTCCCAGTGTATTTGGATAAATCGTGACAGGTCCACCCAATCGGATGTATTTGTTTGCCAGTTTATAGGTATTTTCTTCCGGAGGAACAATACTGTCGTTCAAACCGATTGAAAAGAATAATGGAACTTTGCTTGCAGCCAGTTTTTCAATCTTGTCAATTGGATTATCTGCATATTCCATGGCTTCTTTTTCGCTGGCAAAGCCATAAATTTCCTGAAGTTGTTTCCATGAAGCCGGATCGCCTACGCCTGAACCTTTTCTTCCCGGCCAGCTTTTGAAATCACAAACTGGTGCTTCCGCATAAATACCGCTCACACGTTCGGGCCAATTTTTTGCAAAATTAAAAACAAAAAGTCCGCCGCGGCTAACACCTTCAAGGACAACTTTTTTATTCAGGCTATATTGCGAAGTCAGGTAAGTGTAAAATCCGTTCCACACGTCCATCGCTTTTGGTGAGCCAAACATGCCGTCGGTATTGATGTAGGCGATGTGAAATCCTTTTCGGAGCAACATGCTGTCCATTTGATAGTGCCATTCGGGGAAACGGGCGCGCCAGACCCACGGTTTGCCGGGTGCTGCATTCTCCGGAACGACAATAAATGCATCACGCCGGTCAAGTTGAAAATCATAGCGTGTAAACCCATGCCAGTTTGATTTCACTCCCGGATACTGTGCCGCGACCAAATCTCCGGAATGTCCGGTTATTTCCTTGTAAATGGTCCGAGCCATCAGCCCGGCACCTTCGGCATTTGGGTGAATCTGATCAGGAAATAAATTTGCTTTTCCGGAAAGTGCCGTAAATAAATCAATGATCTGAAGATTCTCTTCTTTTGCAAGTTTCTCCACTGCCGGAATTACACCATAAACTACAATAGAATCGTTTATTCCCCACCGGCTGGCATAAACAGGGACTGGTTTGCACAGGTAAATTATCGGGTGCGAAGCTAGCGCTTTCAGCTCTTTAACCATTGCCCTGTAATCAGACAAAAACTCTCCTGAATATTTCCAGTTTTGCGGTTTGGTGTCGTTGGTTCCGAGCTTGATAATCACCACATCGGGCAAAAAATCTTTGGCTTGTGTCCATGCTTCTTCGTTCCAAAACGGGAAATCACCTTTTTTCAACATAGTGCGTCCGCCCACTCCGAAATTACGAACAATCCATTGGTCGCCCAACATTCGCCCCAATTGTGAGGGATACGAATCTCGCGGCCGGTCAGCAATTCCGGAGCCATATGTGATGCTGTTGCCAATGCATGCGACTTTAACTGGTGAAGAATATTTTAAAGGATTGATGGGCTGCGCAATAACAAATGCAAAAAGCAAAAGAAAAAAAAGTGCAGAAAATATTTTTTTCATTGGACTATTGGATTAGTGTGGTTGTAATTAACTCTAAAACTATTTAATTCTGCCGAAAAATAACATTTTATGCTGTATTTGTAAAAAGCTGTAATTTTATATTTTAAAGAAATAACCGTATATTTTCGAATCTAATTTCCACTCGATTAAACGTTTTGATTAAAATCTGGTCATAAGGAAATTCGAACCGGCTTTCTTGAATAATAAAACCAAATAACCAATAAAATTAACTGTCCATGAAAAAATCAATCTGTCTGTTAACCTTACTTTCTATTTTCTCTGCACTTTTCCTGACCAATGTGCAGGCTCAGGCCAAAGTTGCCGATTTTGCAACCAACTGGCCCGAATGGCGCGGTTTGTATAATTCGGGAGCTGCTCCGTCCGGAAACACTCCGATTGAATTTGGAGAAACGAAAAATGTAAAGTGGAAAATTGAGATTCCGGGAAAAGGACATGCTACTCCTATTATTTGGGGCAACCAAATCATTCTGCAAACCGCCGTTCCAACCGATAAGAAGGGAACTAAATCTGATGATGGAGGAAGTGCAATGGCACCGAATCAAACTGATCTGATTCATAAATTCATGGTAATTTCAGTCGATAAAACTTCAGGAAAAATGAACTGGCAAACGGTTGTTGATGAAGAAATGCCGGAAGAAAGAACGCATGAACTGGGCAGTTGGGCGTCGAATTCGCCAGTTACCGATGGCGAAAATATATATGCATTTTTCGGATCGCGTGGATTGTATTGCCTGGATTTTCAGGGGAAAATAATATGGAAACGCAATTTTGGTCAGATGGATATTGTGGCCAGCTTCGGAGAAGGAAGTTCTCCGGCCATTTACAAAGACAAAATTTTTATTCAATGGGATCATCAGGGGCAGTCGTATTTATTTGCAGTAAATAAAAAGGACGGAACAGATGCATGGAAAGATGAACGTGATGAAATTACTGCATGGGCAACTCCACTGGTTTTAGATGTCAATGGAAAAGGTCAGGTGATCACCAGTGCAACCAATAAAGTGAGAAGTTACGATGCGGAAACCGGCGAAATTTTATGGGAATGTACCGGAATGACACGCAATGTGATTCCCAGCCCAATGTATGCCGATGGTATTTTATTCCTGATGAGTGGTTTTCGTGGTAATGCCATTATGGCTATTGATCTGGCAAAAGCGAAGGGCGACATCACCGGAACAGCATCTATTCTTTGGGAATATAATCAGGATGCGCCTTACACTCCAAGTCCGGTTCTGATGGACGGGAAATTATATTTTCTGAAAGGTAACAATGGAATAATGACCTGTCTGAATGCCAAAGATGGTAAGGTTTTGTACAGTAATCAGAAAGTCGATGGAATCACAAATATTTTTTCCTCACCAACAGGTTCTGGAGATAAAATATACATAGCCGGAACTGGTGTTGTTGATGTGGTGAAAGCTGGTGCCGAATTCTCATTGCTTGCCAAAAACACACTCGATGATACCTTTGAGGCCTCTCCGGTTATTGTTGGGAATAGCTTGTTCTTGCGGGGATCAAAATATTTGTACTGTATTTCCGAAGAATAATCCGGAGATGAATGAATTAAAGAAGAACGGTTGAATTGCATTGTAATTCAACCGCTCTTCTTTAAAATTATCAGTTATTTGATCGGTTTAATCAAAATAGCCTGTCCTCCCGATGCCGGAAGTTTGACGTTCAGTATTGTTTTTGAATCAACTTTTTGATTAGCAATCCCAACATGAGTCCGGGTCTGAACATCAGGATCATCAAAATAAATCACTGCCTCATATTTCTTTTCCGGGTCCAAAAAGTCAAGCGGAACATTTAAATCGCGTGCTTCAGTATTGGTAATGGAGCCAACAAACCAATTCTCCTGATTCCGGCGGGCAACAGTAATGTATTTCCCGATTTCTCCATGGATAACTTTGGTATCGTTCCAGATAGTTGGTAACACATCCCAGAAAACAAGCTCAGGTTCGTTTTGGTAATCTTCTGGTTTATCGTACCAATACATCCATTGCAGCGGACTGTAATAAATAACCGGTAAGGCAAGCTGATGAGCCGAGGTGTTTTGGATATGACGATCAGGATGCCCCAATTCTTTCCGGTAATAATAACAATACGTATAATCAGCAGCTCCAGCCACAAATCGCGTAAATGGCAAGATGGTATTGTTGGCAGCGTCAGGCATTTCTTCGTTTCCCCGAATGCCTTCCTGTGTCATCAGGTTAGGGTAAGTCCGGCTGAAACCTGTTGGGCGGTATTCGTCATGAATATCAACCATTAGATGGTATTTGGCACATTTTTTTACTGCATCATGCAGCCAGGTAGTCCATCGGTGGGAGCCAACCTGAACAAAACCGAATTTAATTCCTGCAACGCCCCATTTTTCGTAAAGCGGAAGAATTGAGTCCAATTGGGCTGCCAGAGCCCGCTGATTTACATAGACGATTACACCAATTCCTTTCGATTTGGCATATCGAATTGCTTCCTGAAGGTCAAGATCGCCTTTGGGATTACGTCTTGGGTCTACGGTTACTGTGGTTGCATCAGCTTTCGAATCATTCTCGAATCCATACCATCCGGCGTCAAAATGAATGAAGCTGATGTTATGAGTCACTGCAAAATCAACGAGTTTTTTTGCCCCTGAGGTAGAAAGAGTTGTTTCGCGCATCACTTTGCCTGGTTTGATCCACGAGGCGTCAATTTCACAAGGCGGGTTAAGATTTAGGATGAGGTCGTTATTGGCCAGTAAATCACCTGCTTTTTCTGCTACCATAATTACCCGCCATGGCGAATGAAAAGGCGCAATTTCATCTACCGGGCCATATATCGAACATTGAATTGAGTTTGCTTTCTCCGGATTGAGTTTGAATTTAGTGCGTGAATAATTCACCATTTCGGCTTCGGTCAGGCAGACAAAAAGTCCGTTGGGAAGTTCCAGCGTAAGCGGGCGATCCGATTCATCCGGCCAGTTTTTCAGCGGCAAAAGCTGGTGGAGAGATTGTGCCCTAGGAGTAAACCAGGCCTGGGTATTTTGCTGAAAATTAAATTCGGTTGCTTCATCGGTAATGTGCAAATACGGCCCGCCATTTTCATTTTCAGCAAACTGATACCGGAAAGCAATGCCTGAATCGTATGCCCGAACGACAAGCTGAAGAACCGGATTTTTTCTGCTTTCTTTAATGATGTTGATGACAGATTCGTTGTACTGATCGCGAATAAGCTCTCTTTCTCCGTAGACTGGTGTCCAGTCTGTGCTGTGGTACTGAATCTCACCTGGAATAACAATCAGTTGTTTATCCCAGTTGTCGCCGTTGCAACTGATTCCGAGTTTTGACTGTTCCACAACGGATTGATTCTGATAGCTGACAGCATAACTCATTCTGCCATCGACTTGCAGTGAGAAACTTATTTTTTGATTTGGAGATTTAATTTCGAATGGAACAGCTGCCACTGCTCCCCAGAATAAAAGAATCAGAAAGAGAGAAATAATTGATTTAGGTAGGTTTTTCATTAGGTTTATTTTAGTTTAAATGTCAAGTTTAGGCGGCGTTGTGTTGCCCGATGGCCCCAGAAGTTTTGGGATATGCAAATTCAGCCCAAACTCCTTGTTTAGCCTCTCAATAAAATAGGCCGAAAGAAATGGCGATTCAAGTTCAATGTTTTGGTGGACAAAAAAATAAATGTCGCGCAATCCCTGGGGTATCCAGATTTTGAGCCGTTCAATCCAATCGTCCAATCGCTCACGGTCGCTTTGCGGATCGTTGGCGCCAACATAGCGAATAAATGCCTGGGGTGCTGTCATCCTCATATGAAGTAAGTCGCGCCGGCCGGCTGTATCGACTAAAACATTTGAAATTTGATGTTTTTCGAATAATTGGCAGACCTCGGCAGAAACAGCAGCTTTGTTAAACCAATCGGTGTTTCGCAATTCAACGGCCAAAGGAATAGCTTTTGGGAAATTTTCGATGAAATTAACCAATCTGTCGAAGTTTTTATACCCAAAATTATCATGCAACTGAAGGAATGCCATGCCCAGTTTATTTTCGAAGTTGCTTATATTGTCGCAATACTCTTCAACCAGTGCCTGTACGTCGTTTAATCTGCGGAAGTGGCTGATGGTTTGATTAACCTTAGGAAAAAACTTAAAGCCTTCCGGTGTTTTATCTTTCCAATTGATTACCTGATCCCGGCCAGGAATCCTGTAAAATGTAGCATTAAGCTCGATCGAATTGAACTGAGTAGAATAATAAGCCAGTTCGTCCTTGGTTCCTTTGGGGTAAAAATTCTTTAAATCCGCTTTATTCCATTTTGCACAACCTACATAAACGTTCAATGGTTTTGCCGAATCGTTTTGCTTCAGGATTTCTGCTGTTTTCGGATCATCGGCAGGTAGCCGGAAATCAATAAATTCAGGATTCTCGCTTTGTCCAAATTTCATGGTGGATTTGTTTTATATAGATGAATTTCCAATCAGTTTAATACAAAAACTATTAAAGCTATTTTTCGGTTCACGTTGTACTCATATTTAGATTAATTATTTTGCAAATGCACGTTTTCAACCTCCTCTTTTCCGATATTCTCCCGGTGACATCCCCATTACTTTACGGAACACGCGTGAGAAGTAAAACTGGTCGTCGAATCCCATTTCGCGGGAAACGTCGGCAATCATCCATCCCGAATTATCAAGTACACGACATGCTTTCTGGATTTTTAACTGAATAAAATAGTCAATGGGCGAATGACCAGTCCGGTTCTGGAAAAGGCGTGAATAATGGGAAGCCGACAGGCCGCTTTCCATCGCGATTTCGTTCAGCTTCAGTTTTTTTGTTAGGTTTTCGAGCATAAAATTAATGCTTTGCGCTACCGGATCTTTCTCTCCCGATTCATTAATCTGCCGAAACTGATTTAAATGGGTAAATGAAGCCAGTAGATACGGTAAACAAAGATTAATATATTCCAATGTTTCGATGCTGAATCCTCTGTTCAGCATTCGGAATATTTCTGAAAACAGATTGATTCGATCATTTATTCGTGAAGTTTTTCCCCGCTCAATGGCGGATGTCTGGCAGGCGAAACGGTTGTAAATTCCCGATTTATCTCCCGCAAAATGAATCCAGTATATCGACCATGGATTTTGTTCATCGGAACGATAGGAGTGTGGCATCCCGGCAGGAATAATAAAAAAGTGATCTGCAGGTACAGCATGGATTGTTTCTTTCAGCTTGATTTCACCTAATCCATCGACACAATAAATCAATATAAACTGGTCGATTCCTGACGGTCGTTCTCTAAAATGGTATCTTGCCTGAGGATAATAACCAATATCGGTAATGTATAAACCGGCCACCAAAGGATTATCTTTCACCAGAGCCAGAATCCGATCTGGAATAACAAAGCTGATTTGTCCGGGAAACCCATCTTCTTTCTTCATTGTGAATGACTGAATTATTAATGCGTTTAGTCGGTTGTAAATTAATAATCAAATTTATGAGAACAAAAATACCTCAAATTCAGGACTTAAAACAATTTTATATAACATGCCTCAATATCTTGAAAAAGATAATATAATCCATAAATTCATTAAATATTTCATTTTTTTCTTCATGTGCAACGGATAGTTTTACATCAACTAAATTCTTAACCTGTGATCAAATCAAACATTAACCGACAATTTATTTTGGGCATTACCCTGGTATCTGCAATGGGCGGATTGCTTTTTGGTTACGATTGGGTGGTGATTGGTGGAGCCAAACCATTTTACGAACGGTTTTTCGATATTGCCAATTCGCCTTATTTACAAGGTTGGGCCATGAGTAGTGCACTGATTGGTTGTCTTTTCGGAGCCATGTTTTCCGGTTGGTTCACCGATCGCTACGGGCGTAAACTTCCGTTGATTGGAGCTGCTGCTCTATTTACTATTTCAGCCATTGGAACCGGTGCTTCGAGCCAGTTTACACTTTTCATTATTTATCGCCTCGTTGGAGGATTGGGAATCGGATTGGCATCAGCAATCTCGCCGATGTACATCGCTGAAATCTCGCCTGCACATATGCGTGGACGATTGGTTTCCGTGAACCAGTTAACCATTGTAATAGGGATTTTGGCAGCCCAGATAATTAATTATCTGATTGCGGAAAATGTTCCGCCAGATATTTCTGATGTGGAAATTCTTCAGTCGTGGAATGGCCAAACCGGATGGCGTATGATGTTCTGGGCCGAAACTGTTCCTGCACTGGCATTTTTTATTTTAGCTTTTCTTATTCCTGAAAGTCCGCGTTTTCTGGCAAAAGCCGGGAGATGGGAAGATTCACTCAAAATACTGAAGCGAATTGGTGGTCATGAATATGCTCTTCAGGAACAAAAGGAAATTGCAGAGACTTTGCATGGAACTAATTCGAGAATTGACTGGAAAGCTTTAAAGTCAAAGAAGATTAAGCCGGTTCTGATACTTGGAATTGTACTTGCTGTTTTTCAACAATGGTGTGGCATTAATGTGATTTTCAATTACGCCGAAGAAATTTTTACTTCTGCCGGATATTCGGTTGGCGATATGCTTTTCAATATTGTAATTACCGGAACGGTTAACCTCGTTTTTACTTTGCTGGCTATGCGGATGGTAGATAGTTGGGGTCGCCGGAAGCTAATGCTTTTGGGATCGGTTGGGTTGGCAGTTATTTATTTTATGCTCGGAACAAGTTACTTTTTTGAACTGAAAGGTCTGGCAATTTTAGTATTGGTAATGCTTGCCATTGCTACTTATGCCATGACATTGGCTCCGATTACCTGGGTTGTACTGTCCGAAATATTCCCGAATAAAATCCGTGGGGCAGCAATGGCGTTATCAACTACAGCTTTATGGAGTGCCTGTTTTGTGCTAACGTATACATTCCCAATTCTGAATAAATTGCTGAATGCAAGCGGTACTTTCTGGTTGTATGGATTTATCTGCCTTTCAGGATTTTTGTTTATCCTGAAAAAGCTTCCGGAAACCAAAGGGAAATCGCTGGAAGAAATTGAACGGGAAATTGGATAGTTATTTAATTCTGAAACTGATAAATCGAGTAAAAACCAATAAATAATGAAAAAATCGTACTCTTTTAAACTGATAGTTATCGTACTGACATTTCTTGTATTTGCTTGTCAGCAAAAAGAAAAACAACAGAAAATTGACCTTGCCGGAACCTGGCAGTTTGCCCCGGATCCTGATGATAAAGGAATTTCCGAAGCCTGGTTCAAAACGACTTTGACGGATAGTTTAATTTTGCCCGGATCGATGACCTCGAACGGAAAAGGAAATGACATTACTCTTACTACACCATGGACTGGTCAGATCGTCGACAGTTCGTTTTATAAAAATCCTGAATATGCCAAATTTCGAGAACCCGGAAATATCAAAATCCCATTCTGGCTGCAACCGCTGAAGTACTATAAGGGTGCAGCATGGTATCAGAAAGAAATTACCATTCCGGAAGACTGGAAAGGGCAGTTTATTGGATTATTCCTTGAGCGCTGCCATTGGGAAAGTCGTTTGTGGGTTGACGAAAATGAAGTAGGTATGAGAAATTCACTCGGAACTCCACATCAGTATGATCTGACTCAGGTTTTGACTCCCGGCAAGCACCAGTTGACTTTATGTATTGATAACCGGGTGAAAGATATTGATCCCGGAATTAATTCACACAGCATTTCAGATCATACACAAACCAATTGGAATGGGGTAGTTGGACAAATTTATCTGGAAGCACGTCCGGCGATTCACATTCAGGCTATTCAGGTTAATCCTGCTATTCAGGAAAATAGTGTTGCAGTAAAAGTAAAGGTTCAGAATCCAACCGGAAAAGCTAGTTCTGTAAAGTTGAACCTGGTTGTTAACGGAACATCTACAAATGAATCAAATGATTTTGAGTTGCAGGAAGGTGAAAACGTATTGGAGATGAATCTTTCAATGGGAAGCGATGTGAAACTCTGGAATGAATTCCATCCGAATACTTATACACTGGAAGCTAGCTTGGCAGATCAAACTTCAGGAAAAACAGATGTCCGTTCGACCACTTTCGGGATGCGCGAATTTAAAGCAGAAGGAAATCAACTGACAATAAACGGTCAACCTACTTTCCTTCGCGGCACACTGGAATGTGCCATTTTCCCGAAAACCGGTTATCCTGCTACAGATATAGAAGAATGGCTGCGGATTTTCAATATTTGCCGTGCACATGGATTAAACCACATGCGTTTCCATTCCTGGTGTCCGCCTGAAGCTGCTTTTGAAGCTGCTGACCAGACTGGGTTTTACCTTCAGGTGGAATGTTCTTCCTGGGCCAATCAATCGACCACTATTGGCGACGGAAAGCCGTTTGACAAATACGTATATCAGGAGAGTGAACGAATGGTTGAAGCTTACGGAAACCATCCATCGTTTTGTATGATGGTTTACGGAAATGAACCCGGAGGAGCCAATCAGATTTCTTTTCTTACTGAGTTTGTGGAGTTCTGGAAAAACAAAGACAGCCGCCGGATTTACACTTCTGGAGCTGGATGGCCAAATTTGCCGGTGAACGATTACATCAGTGACTCCGAGCCACGTATCCAGCATTGGGGAGAAGGTTTAGGCAGTATTATCAATTCGAAATCACCAAATACCGATTATGACTGGAGTTCTTTTAACTCCAGATTTCCTCAACCAGTAGTCAGTCACGAAATCGGACAATGGTGCGTTTACCCGAATTTCAAAGAAATTAAGAAATACGATGGTGTGATGCGTGCCCGTAATTTCGAACTTTTTCAGGAAACGCTGAAAGATAATGGCATGGCACAATTGGCCGACAGTTTTTTACTGGCTTCCGGAAAACTGCAGGCCCTTTGTTACAAAGCTGATATTGAAGCAGCTTTGCGTACACCACATTTTGGTGGGTTTCAATTACTCGACCTGCACGATTTCCCCGGACAGGGAACTGCTTTGGTGGGTGTTCTGGATGCTTTCTGGGACGAAAAAGGATACATATCGCCGGCTGAGTACAAGCGTTTCTGCAACTCGACAGTTCCTTTGGTCCGCCTAAAAAAACGAATCTTCACCAACGACGAACCCTTTGAAGCAGCAGTTGAGATTGCCTATTATGGTGATGGTCCGATTGCATCCTGTACTCCGGAATGGAAAATCACAAATAAAACCGGTCAGGTAATTCAATCCGGAAAACTTGCACAAACTGATATTCCGCTGGGAAATGCATTTAAATTGGGTGATGTTTCGGTTCCGTTAGCTTCCATAACTACGCCTGAAAAAATGACACTTGAAATAAGAATTGACAGCCTGAGCAACAGTTGGGATTTTTGGGTTTATCCGGCGAAAAAAGAAGCGATTTCAGGAGAAGAAAATGTCCGGACCGTTCAGAAACTGGATGTTCAAACGGCTCAATTTCTCCAGAATGGAGGTTCTGTTTTGTTAAATCGTAAAAAGGGAACGCTTTCGAAAGAAATGGGTGGCGACATTCAAATCGGATTTTCTAGTATCTTCTGGAATACTGCATGGACACATGGACAGGCTCCTCATACTTTAGGGATTTTGTGCAATCCAAAACATCCGGCACTCGCCGATTTTCCAACCGAATACCACAGCAACTGGCAATGGTGGGATGCTATGAGCCATTCCGGAGCAATCAACATCAGCAGTTTTCCGGCAGAAATTAAACCCATTGTTCGTGTAATCGACGACTGGGTCACAAACCGACCACTGGCATTGGTTTTCGAAGCCAAAGTAGGTAAAGGTAAATTGCTTGTTTCAGGAATCGATCTGACTTCGGATTTTGCTAATCGTCCTGAAGCTCAGCAACTGCTTTTCAGCCTGAAGAAGTATATGGCAGGCGGAAAATTTAATCCGGAGGTGGAACTGGAAGCTAAGCAAATTGGGAAACTTGTAAAATGAAAACCTCTGGCCGCTGACAGTGCATGGAATTTTGAATTTGAAACATGGAATTAGATATAATGAACGTAAAAGCCTGGTACGAAAAAGTAATCATCCCAACATACGGAATCGGAAAGCCCGAGAAAAATCCGATGTTTCTCGAAAAACGTGTTTATCAGGGAAGCAGTGGTGTGGTTTATCCGCATCCTGTGATTGAGAAAATTCTTGATGAAAAAGTGGACAAGGAATGGAATGCAGTATTCCTTGAAAACCAATACCTGAAAATTATGATTTTGCCCGAATTGGGTGGTCGTATCCAGATGGCATTTGATAAAACAAAACAGCGACATTTTGTCTATTATAATCAGGTCATCAAACCGGCGCTGGTCGGATTGACCGGTCCATGGATTTCAGGAGGAATTGAGTTTAACTGGCCGCAACATCACCGGCCGTCGACTTTTGATGCGATTGATCATTGCATCGAGGAAAATGCCGATGGCAGCGTAACTGTATGGTGCAGTGAGCTGGAGCGTATGTTTCGTACCCGGGGAATGGCAGGTTTTACTTTGCATCCGGATAAAGCTTATCTGGAAATCAAAGTAAAATTATTTAACCGGACCGATTTGCCGCAAACCTTTTTGTGGTGGGCCAATCCTGCCGTAAAGGTTAACGACGATTACCAGTCGGTTTTTCCACCGGATGTGAATGCCGTTTTTGATCATGGAAAGCGTGATGTTTCGGAGTTTCCAATTGCAAAAGGAACTTATTACAAGGTTGATTATTCACCAGGAACTGATATTTCGAGGTATAAAAACATTCCGGTTCCTACTTCGTACATGGCAGTTAATTCGAAATACAATTTTGTTGGCGGCTACGAAAACGACAGCAAAGGCGGATTGCTGCATGTGGCCAATCATCATGTTTCACCCGGCAAAAAGCAATGGACATGGGGACATGGCGATTTTGGACGTGCCTGGGATCGCAATCTCACCGACGAAGATGGTCCTTACATTGAGTTGATGTGTGGAGTATTTACAGATAACCAGCCCGATTTTTCGTGGTTGATGCCCGGTGAAGAAAAAACATTCTCACAGTACTTTATGCCATACCGCGATTTGGGTGTGGTGAAAAATGCCACCAAAGAAGCAATGGTCAATCTTGAAATTGAAGACGGCAAAGCAACAGTAAAAGCTTATACTTTGGCTGCTTATCCTTTGGGAAAAATAATCCTGAAATCAGGAGTAAATATCCTGATGGAAGATTCGTTCGATTTTCATCCGGCGACCTCTTATGAAAAAATAATTGAAATTCAGGATGCCGACCCGAAAACAATTGAAATTTCTATTCTGACTTCAGAAGGAAAAATTCTTGTAGACTGGAAACCTGAATCCGGGGAACAAAAATCAATTCCGGAAGCGGCAAAGGCAGCTCAAATGCCTGAAGAAATTGAAAGTAACGAACAATTGTACCTGACTGGTTTGCATCTGGAACAATACCGTCATGCGACTTACGATCCGCGTGATTATTACCTGGAAGCATTGCGTCGCGATCCAAAAGACAGTCGCTGCAATAATGCGATGGGTTTGTGGCTGCTGCGTCGGGGGCAATTTGCAAAAGCTGAATCGTACTTTAAATCGGCCATCGAAACACTTACTCAACGCAATCCAAACCCAATTGACGGAGAACCGTTTTTTAACCTGGGATTGGCTTTAAGTTATCAGGGAAAAGACGATGAGGCTTTTGATGTCTTTTATAAATCGGTCTGGAATGCGGCCTGGATGGATAGTGGCTATTTTCAGCTTGCCAGAATTGCATCAAAAAAACAAAAATGGGAGGAAGCTCTGGAGCTCATCGATCGTTCATTAATAAGAAACTGGCATAACCAGAAGGCCCGCCAACTAAAAGTAAGTATGCTGCGGAAACTGGAGAAAATTTCCGAAGCAGAAAACCTGATAGAAGAAACGTTGAAATTGGATCAATTCAATTTTGGAGTTTTGTTCGAAAAGCAGCTTTTTAAACCTGACAGCATCGAAGATCAGTCAGAGTTGAGAAGATTATTTAGGGCCAATATTCACACTTACATCGAATTTGCTCTGGATTTTGCTGCAGCAGGACTCTTTGAAGAAGCACTAGAATTGATTAGCATCGGAATCGATGAACAAAAAGGAAAGCAGGTTTATCCTTTGGCACTATACTACAAAGCCTGGATTGAAGCACAAAAAGGTGATAATCCGGCTTCCGCAGAGACACTTTCAGAAGCATCAAAAGCTTGTACTGATTATTGCCTTCCAAACCAAACAGAGGCAGTTATTGTATTGGAATGGGCCAAAACTCAAAATCCAAAAGATTCCAAAGCTCCTTATTATCTTGGTAATTTCTGTTACAACGCGCGACAATACGAGGAGGCAGTCGAAAATTGGGAATTGTCGGTAGAACTGGATGATTCTTTCCCGACCGTGCACAGGAATCTGGCGCTTGCCTATTTCAACAAACAAAATGAATCGGCGAAAGCACTGGCGGAACTCGAAAAAGCTTTCACTTTGGATGAATCCGATTCGCGAATTTTAATGGAACTCGATCAGTTGTACAAGCGTCTGAATTATTCTTATGAAGATCGGTTGCGGAAATTGGAGAAGTATCCTGAATTGATTTTGGATCGTGATGATTTATACCTTGAGTATGTTACTTTAAATAATGCTTTGGGCAAGCATCAAAAAGCTTTTGAACTGATCATGTGTCGAAAGTTTCATCCGTGGGAAGGTGGTGAAGGAAAAGTGACTGGCCAGTACGTATTGATTTTGACTGAAATAGCAAAGAAAGCCATCCGGAATAAAGAGTATAAAAAGGCTATTGATTTACTAAACAAAGCTCAGGTCTATCCTGAAAATATGGGTGAAGGCAAGCTTCCCGGAGCACAGGAAAACGAAATTTTTTACTGGTTGGGAAATGCTTTTGCTGGCTTGTGTGAAACTGAAAAAGCAAATCAGTTTTGGGAAAAAGCAGCGACCGGATTGGATGAACCATCGGCTGCGATTTTCTATAATGATCAGAAACCGGAAACTATCTATTTTCAGGGTTTGGCCTTGATTAAACTTGATCGGAGAAATGAGGCTTCAGAACGCTTTGAAAAATTAATCAGCTTTGGAAAATTACACCTGAACGATGAATTTAAATTGGATTATTTTGCCGTTTCATTGCCCGATTTACAGATTTGGGATGATGACCTTACTAAACGGAATAAACAGAATTGCATAAGCCTGATTGATTTGGCAGAAAAAGGATTTGCGAATCTCTCTGTGGATCAGGCGAGCAAGTTTCAGGAATAATTCAATTTCGTATTGAAAGCGAAAAGACAAGCTGCTGAACAATTTGTGATTGATCTTGTTCGAAGAATTGAAATTTAAAAATAGATTCGCCTTCAATTATTTTTCAGTCGAAATATCTGTGATTTTGAAAATGGGAAAAACTCCTGTTGAACGCATTGTTGTAAATCAGGAAGTGTATTTCCGCGGATTTAAAAATGAATTGGATGAAAAGACGACCATGTTCCATCATAAAACTCATTTAATAATAGCCAATGCAAATAAACTCGATTGAAGATGTCATCGCGATTTTGGACGATATAATCGTTGAATCGGAGAAGAATAATGATCCGATGGGTTATTTTGCAGCGCTTTATAAAAAGGTAACTGTTAACGTAAAGGACGAAATCGCCTTAGGCACTTTTGATGATGGAGTGCGGATGGAAGCCCTGGACGTTCTTTTTGCCAGGCGCTACCTCGAAGCTTATTTTGCAGCCCGGAATAATGAGGTTGTATCATTGTCATGGCAACGGGCTTTTGAGCTTAAATCGCATTATTATCCTATCGTATTGCAACATTTGCTGATGGGTATGAATGCGCATATTAACCTAGATTTAGGAATTGCTGCGGCAGAAACAGCAAAAGGCAAAAATCTTGCAGATTTGGAATCCGATTTCTATCGGATTAATGAAATATTATCATCACTGGTTCACGATGTGGAAAATAAATTATCAGCCATTTGGCCTTTATTAAAATATATTCTGAAGTGGTCAGGCAAAATTGATGATTTTTTGATTGATTTCAGCATGAAACTGGCTCGCGACGGTGCATGGAAATTCGCTAATTCCATTAATGGATTAGAGAACAATGAGTTGACATTAGCGATTAAAAACCGAGATGGGAAAGTAGCCAGTAAGGTTAATCTAATTGTTAATCAGGGAATGTTGGTTACCATTGTTCTCCGTATCATCCGAATAACAGAACGGGGAGGTGTTGCCAAAAAAATTCAAGTGCTGAATGAAACCTAGTATTCGCCGGTAACATCCGACAGAACTTCAAAACCATCTTCAGTAATCAAAATGGTATGTTCAAATTGAGCTGAAAGTTTTTTATCAACGGTTTTGGCAGTCCAACCATCTTTTTTATCAACGATTGTTCCTGGTCTTCCTTCGTTAATCATAGGTTCAATTGTAAAAGTCATTCCGGGTTTCATGAACGGACCGGTATTTCGTCGTGAAGTATGATCGATTTGAGGTTCTTCGTGAAAATTAATTCCTACCCCATGCCCGCAGAACTCATAGACTACGCTGAATCCTTTTGCTTTGGCATATTTGCTAATCGCAAAACCAATGTTTCCGAACTGGTTTCCGGGTTTTACCTGTTGAATTCCTAAATAAAGACAATGCTTGGTTACTTCAATTAATTCGAGTGCGACTGGCGAAACCTCACCAATTGTATACATTTTACTGGTATCACCAAAATAGCCATCCAGAATTGTTGTTACGTCAATATTTAAAATATCTCCATTCTTAAGAATAGTTGTTTCCGAAGGAATTCCATGGCAAACCACTTCGTTTATCGAAATACAACAGGATTTTGGATAACCACTATAGCCTAGCGTGGCTGAAATAGCACCATTTTCCCTGATATACTCATCAATTTTCTGATCTAAAAATTCGGTTGAAACACCTTCTTTTACGAATTCAGCAATAAATTCGAGCGTTTGCCCGGCCAATTTGCTGCTTTTTCTGATTCCTTCAATCTGTTCAGGTGTCTTTATGATAATTTTTTCCATGGATTATTTAAAATTTGTGCAAAAGTCGTCAAATCGATTGATTTATCAAAACTGAACAATAGATTTGCATAAAGGTTTAAAGTAACCACGCTGAAATGGAAAAATACCAGGAACAACTTGCAATAAAATCATACCATACGAACCAATATGGTCAGGCCTCAATATCTTCACTTTTTAATATTTTGATTGAAGCAGCCTGGGCTCACGCTCAGGTGATGGACTGGGGATACGACAGTTTAAAAAGTAACAATCTGTTTTGGGTGCTTTCTCGAATGTATTTTCAGGTTGAAAAATATCCTTCGTGGCAGGATCAGATTTTCTTAAACACATGGTCTGCAGGAACCGATGGAATATATGCTTATCGTGAATATATTGTTGAAGATGAAACGGGAGAGGTTCTGTTGCGTGCCAGTTCTGCATGGCTGATTCTTGATATGGAAACACGGAAAATTTTCAGGTTGAGTGATTTCCGGACTACTTTCCCAAAACGAATTGATGCCAATGCCTGCCGCGCCCCAAAGCGAATTAAACCAGATATTCATTCGGGAATGATGAATTATTTTCCGGTTTTGTTTAGCGAACTGGATATCAATAAACATTTCAACAGCGTAAAATATATGGAACGTGTTCTTGATGATTTTGGTGTTGATTTTCTGAATAGTAACGAACCTGCAGAGTTGGAAGTGAATTACCTTAAAGAAGGACAGGCTGGAGATCAGATTGCAGTTACCCGGACTCAGCTGTCGGAAAATGAATACCTGAATTGTTTGGTTCGCGAATCGGATGGTGCTGATTTATGTGTGATGAAGATTGTTTGGAGAGCGAGAAAGTAGATTGTTTAATCTCCTTTATACCAATCCAGAATCTTTCCAACCTTTTCATCCATTGGCATAAAGCCATCCAGCCAGTTTATTTTTATTCCCTGATTTTCCATTCTACGGAACCAGGTCATCTGGCGCTTGGCAAACTGGTGGATAGCAACGTTTAAACTATCAAACATTTCCTGAAAGGTTATTTTGCCGGTTAAATGCAAAGTCATGTATTTGTATTCCAATCCGTAATAAGTTAATTGCTCCGGAGTTAATCCACTGTCAAGCAAATGTTGTACTTCGTCGAGCATGCCTTCTTTCAGGCGTTGTTTTAGTCTTGTTGTGATCCGCTTCCGACGCGCCTCCCGCTCAAATTTCACGCCAACCACCAAACTGTTTATTTCAGGCATTCCAGTGTCAATTTCCGGATGAGTAAGGTAATATTCCTCAATTTCTATAGCACGAATGGCCCGTTTCGAGCTTTCTGTATCGGTTTGGTTGTGCAGATAGTTTTTGTAACTTTTTAGTATGTCAGTCAGTTCCCATAATAATTTATCATCCAGACTTTCACGAAGTTGTTCGTTTACAGGAACCCGAATCAATTTGTAGTTTTTCAATACAGCCTCGAGGTACAAACCACTTCCTCCACACATTACCGGAAGTTTTTCTCTTTCAGTAATTTCAGCAAAAACATCTAAAAAGTCTTTCTGATACTCATACACATTGTATTCATAACCCGCGTCAACAATGTCGATCAGATGATAAGGGACAGCTTTTCCATCAACAATGTAATCGGCATAATCCTTTCCTGTCCCAAGATCCATTCCCCGGTATACCTGGCGCGAATCAGCAGAAATTATTTCACCATCAAGCACGCTCGCAATCTTTGCAGCCACACTTGTTTTTCCTGAAGCTGTCGGACCAAGAATGGTAATTAAATTATATTTTTTGTTGTGCATGGAATCTGTATTTTTTGTCAGTGCAAAATAATGTATTTTTGTAGTCCAAAATCATGAAGTATCGTAAATTGTCAGTATTAACTATTCAATTTGATGTTTGACTTCAGGATATTTTATGAAGGAAAAGAAAAATGGTACACAAACAACAAAATATAAGCATTAAGAATAAGAAGGCTTTCTTCGACTACGAGATCATCGAAACCTTTTATGCAGGCATCCAACTGGCCGGAACTGAGATAAAATCACTTAGAAGTGGGAAAGCTGGTTTAGTTGATTCGTATTGTTCTTTTTATGCCAACCAGTTGTATGTTAAGAATATGCATATTTCAGAATACGAAATGGGTACTTGCAACAACCACATTGCCAAACGTGACCGTAAATTACTCCTGAACCGGAAAGAGCTGGAAAAGTTACAGAAAAAAACGAAGGAAGGCGGTATCACAATTGTTCCGCTCAAGCTTTTTATCAACGATCGCGGACTTGCTAAACTTGAAATTTCGCTGGCAAAAGGTAAAAAGACTTTCGACAAACGCGAAACCCTGAAATCAAAAGACGCTACCCGTGAAATGGATCGGGCGATGAAATCATAGATGGAATTAATCAGTTGCCTACCCTGTATACAAACTCAATGTCTGCATATAAAACTTTTGAAACAGAAAGGCTTATACTAAAACCAACATCAGAGGATGATGCTGATTTTATACTGGAGTTGTTTAATACGCCAAAGTGGCTGAAGTATATTGGCGATTGAAATGTGAAATCAGTTGAACAAGCAAAGGAATATATCAATGCAAAGATGGTGATTCAATTGGAACGGCTTGGTTTCGGTAATTATACTGTAATAAGAAAATCGGATCATGCAAAATTAGGTATTTGTGGACTCTGTGACAGAGAAGGATTAGAAGGACTTGATCTTGGTTTTGCATTTCTTCCGGAGTTTGAACGAAATGGTTATGCTTTAGAATCAGCAAATAGATTAAAACAATCCGCTTTTGATGAATTTGGAATAAATGAGATAGTTGCCATCACCACGCAAGACAATATTTCTTCTCAAAAACTACTTGCAAAATTGGGATTAATAAATGCCGGAACAACAAAGATTCCGAATGATGATGAAGAATTGTTACTCTACAAGATCAACAAATAAATAGGTTTGCTGCGAACGTAATAGGAGTTAGTCCTGAATGCACCATCCAGCTTAAAAAAATAAAAACCCGGTAGACGATGATCTACCAGGCTCGTATAAAAAATAAAGATAATTTTCTATTTCAATGTTGCCAATGCATCTTTGATGCGGGTCAACGATTTTTTCAAATCAGCTTCTGATGCTGCGTATGAAATACGGACACATTCAGGGGCACCAAAAGCTTCACCCGAAACAACTCCGGTAAAGGCATTAGACAAAATGAATAAACCCATATCGTCAGCATTATTAATGGTTACTGTGCCATCCGATTTCCCGAAAAAAGCAGAAATATCAGGAAAAACATAAAAGGCACCATCAGGTTTGCTCGTTTTTACTCCCGGAATTTCAGCAAGCATTGATAGAACCAGATTTCTGCGTTTTTCAAATTGCTCAACCATTGCATATACCGTATCGAGCGGTGCATTTATTGCTGCAACCGAAGCGATTTGCGACACAGAACATGGTCCGGATGTGTATTGCCCCTGTAATTTGTTACAGGCTTTAGCTAACCAAACAGGAGCAGCAATATAGCCGATGCGGTAACCAGTCATGGCAAATGCTTTAGAAACACCATTCACTACAACAACCTGATCTTTTATTTCAGGGAATTGCGCAATACTTTCGTGTTTGATTCCATAAACAATGTGTTCGTATATTTCATCAGAAATCACGATGATATTTGGATTTTTCGCAAAGATATCTGCGAAAGCTTTCAATTCGGCTTTGGTATAAACGCTTCCGGTTGGGTTGCTTGGGCTACTAAAAAGGAACGCACGGGTTTTTGGTGTAATCGCAGCTTCCAGTTGGGCTGGTGTAATTTTGAAATCACTGTCAACTGTCGTTGGAATGATTACATTTTTACCTTCATTAAGCTTTACCAACTCAATATATGTTACCCAATACGGTGCCGGAATAATTACTTCATCGTCCTTATTGATCAATGCCTGCAACAGGTTGGCAATAGAGTGCTTTGCTCCGTTTGAAACAATAATCTGATCAGCTTTATATTCCAGATTGTTGTCACGTTTAAGTTTATCAACGATAGCTTTAAGCAATGAAGGATATCCCGGAACTGGTGAATAAGTTGAGTAGTTATCATCAATCGCCTTCTTAGCGGCTTCCTTGATGAAATCGGGGGTGTTAAAATCTGGTTCTCCAACGCCAAGGCTGATTACATCGATGCCTTTTTCTTTTAACTCGCGGCTTTTTTGGGCCACAGCCAGGGTGGCGGATGCAGATAAACAAGCTACTCTGTCTGAAACTCTCTCCATAACTGATATTTAAATGGGTTTAATGTTTAATCTATTTTCGTGTGCAAGATATGAAAAATACTTATTGCGTTGTCTTGCGTGTTTCAATTTGAAAATAAAATAGCTAAAAAATTTACGATTTATCATCAATTCCGTGTCGGATCAAAAAATCATGTACTGTTTTCTGCAATTGCAGGTAATCCTCATAGTCGGAAACTATAAAAAATTCTGAATCATTAATCAGATAATTAAGCTCTTGAGCCATTTCTAATGGATGATTTGCATCATTAGGTAACGAAACAATCAATGTTGGAACGTTTATTTTTGCAATTTGTTCGCGTGAGGGTAAATCAGAATCTGCCCCACCCGAATAAATCTGTGAATAATACTGGGGATCAAAATTCAATCGTAATTGTTGTAATTTTTGTTTCGTTCCCGGATGTTTTTGCTCAAAAAAATCCGGTGGATCCTGGCTCCACAGAATGATTCTTTTCAAAATTTCAGGAACATTATACTTGTTGGTTCGGGCAACAATTTTTCTGTAAACAGCTATCGTTTCGGTTCTCATTTCCCAGGCCGGGGGAGGAGTGACCAGAATCATGGCTTTTACGCGTTCAGGATAACGTGTTGCAAAATGCAGTATGGTTCCAGCTCCCATCGACAATCCTCCAAGCAATAACCGGTCATGATTTAATGAATCTGCAATCCCGGTTAATTCGTCGCACAGTGCTGCCCATGTATAATCGTCATACACTGATTTATCGTGGTAATCATACCTCATAACGGAAACAAAATCCGATAACTTCTTAAAATCGAGCAGAGAATAAATAGAGTCAGCTTCAACTGAATTCAATAGTCCATGAAGCCAAATAATTGGCTGCCCATTACCTTTGATGTGTAATTGAGGAGTTTTCAAGTTGTGAGAATAGTTTATTTTAAGCCTGAATTATTCAAATAGTCCTTCGTCTCTTATTAACATCAGGATTGAAGAATGTGGCAGAATAATGTATTTTTCTTTATTAAATTCAATTTCCCATCCACTTTTATTGAGGTAAATGGCCAGATCGCCGGCCTTAGCCTGAAGAGGTACATATTGAACTTGTTCCTTTTTTTCTTTCCAGGGTTCATCAGCATCCGTCATAGCTGGTATGGGGTATCCCGGACCAACTTTAACAATATAGCCACTCTGTGTTTTTTCGTTTTCCTCAACGTTTGGCGGCAAATATAATCCTGAAGCTGTTTTGCCTTTTGGATTTTTGGGTCGTATCAATACACGATCTCCAATAAGTATAAATTTCTCTAAATCTTGTTCTTCAATTATCAGGGACATCGGATATCGTTTTTTCAGTCACAAAGATAAAATAATCGTGTTGAAACAATAAAGAATACCTCTAAAGTGAATTATTTTATCTTTTTCAAAAATAATTTTCATTGTTTTTATCTTCAAAATACTGATGAAATTCAAATTTAGAGATTCAAATGTCATTTTTATTAAAATAAAACAAAATTATAATATATTGATAATTAGGCATTTAAAAATTATTTTAAAAATAAATTGAAAATATATGGTACTATGTGTTGCAAGATACCATATAAAAGATATATATTTGCAGTACAAATAACAATGTAACGAAAGGTAGGAGTTTAAAAAAAGAACTATACAGTTTGTAACGAAACACAAAATGAAGCGTCATAGAAATAGAAAACAAAATTTTAGAAACAGAAAAAACAATTTAAAATAACAGGAGAAACAAGTTATGAAAACAACAAAAGACACTCAGAAAACAGATCGTAATGTAAGAATGGTGGTTTTACGTGCAAGCGCAGTTATTTTCAGTTTAGTTTTAATCAGCTTAACTACGGTTTCTGCTCAGGACTTCTTGAAACAATTATTAACCAACAGCAGCTACGGCAAAATGGCATCCATATCAGTTGAAAAGCCCTCAGAGTTTAAAGAAGCTGATGCAGCCATCGAAGCAATTAATGCTGAATTCACAGAACAGCTTATTAATTCAACTGAAACATTCGCTTTTGAATCAGAAACGGACGAAAATATGGAAGTTGAAGTCTGGATGACCAACGAAGCTTTGTTCAATGCAAACTCAGTTACCATAACCGAAGAAGCTGATGATGATCTGAATCTGGAAGACTGGATGATTAACAGCACTAATTTCAAAACAAATTCGCTTTCAGTTATTAATGAAGCAGATGCTGCAATTGAATTGGAAGGTTGGATGATAACAGATTTAAACTTTGCCTCTAATGATGTGATAACCGAACGTGATAATGATCTGTCTATTGAAAAGTGGATGACTGATGATCGTAATTTCGTTTCAGTCGTTGAAAATAAACCATTGGAACTCCAAGCCTGGATGTCAGACAATCGTTACTGGGGATTTTAATCAGGCAAATTCAACGGATCACAACAGGACAAACCTTGCAATAAAAACCAAAAACAAGAAACTAACAAATAGGGGAGGATATGTCATGAAACTCGAAAATACAAAAGCACAAATGAGAAAAGGAGTTCTCGAATATTGCATATTACTTACGCTCGAAAACAAACCTCTTTATGTAAGCGATATTATTCAAAATCTTGAAAAATCTAAAATGATTGTCGTGGAAGGGACACTCTATCCGATGTTAACAAGATTGAAGAATGAAGGTTATCTGGGTTACCGCTGGGAGGAATCACTTCAGGGACCACCACGGAAGTATTACGAGCTTACTGAAACAGGAAAACTTTTTCTTAATGAACTCGGAAGAGTATGGAATGAACTTGTCGATACTGTTTTTCACATCAACGATCGTAATTAACAAAAACTGCAGCAAATAATTCAAACAACAGAAACAATATCAAAAATAGAAATCATGAAAAAGACATTCACAATAAACATTAGCGGCATTGTTTTTCACATCGAAGAAGATGCCTTTGAAAAACTGCAGAATTATTTACTACTGTTGAGCCGCTATTTCGAAAATCAGACTGGTGGAATAGAGATTTTACAGGATATCGAATCAAGAATTGCCGAATTGCTTCAGGAAAAAATAAATGGAAGGCAGGAAGCTGTTACCAGCGAATGGGTAGAAGAAGTGATGCAGCGAATGGGAAATCCGGAAGATTTTGCAGATTCAGCTCAGTCTGAAAATGCAGGGGCTGATCAATCAGAAGTTAAAGGCGAAAAAACTAAAAAACGGATGTATCGCGACAATGAGAACCGCGTTTTAGGTGGAGTTTGTTCAGGAATGGGTGCCTATTTTAATTTCGATCCTGTTTTCCTCCGCATTTTGTTTGTAGTGCTCCTGTTTGTTGGCGTGGGCATTTCAGCTATTCTTTATCTTATCTTATGGGTAGTTGTTCCGAAAGCACACACTACGGCTCAGCGATTGGAAATGAGAGGCGAAGATGCTACTATCTCCAATATCAAAAAAACAATTCAGGAAGAAGTGTCTGAAGTCAGAGACAGTCTTTCTAAAATGAATAAATCAGAATCTGCTAAAAAGGGGAGAGAATTTGCAAACAAGGCAGGACAGGCTTCTGTTCAGGTTTTCAAGGGTTTTGGAAGGGCTATAGGAGTTGTTTTCGGAAGTTTGCTGATCCTGACAGGGTTTGTCGGGTTTGTAACTTTTCTGGTGTCGCTCGCAGTTGGAAATTCTGTTTTTCAATTTCAAAATGCCGGAATGAATCCAGATGTCGATTTTTCAGGTTTACTGGGTTTCATGATAAGTCCCGGTTTGGTAAGCGTCTCCATTTTGTTGCTGGTTTTACTATTTGGTATACCACTTCTGTCCATCTTGTTTGTTGGTACAAAGTTGGTTTTCAGATATAAAACAAATAATAAGCTTATTGGTCTGGGAGCTTTTGGAATCTGGTTGGTTGCGTTGGTTTTGATGATAGCAATCACTGCAGGTCAGGTAAGTAATTTCAGTCAAAAAAATACAATTTCCACAGGCAAGGCACTTAATTGTCCAACCTGCAAAACCTTGTACCTTGAATCTGGCAATTCATTTGATAAGCATGAAGCCGATAATACGGTGCGATTTGATGATTTTGTTGTAGTGAATTCTCAGAATAAAAATGTACTGGCAGGAAATCCACGACTACGGATAGAAGCTACAGATGCTGCAGACTTTTCTGTTAGCATAAAAAAGCAGGCCAGAGGTAAAAATTCCATGGAGGTTCAGGCAAATCTGAATCGCATTGAATACGAAGTTACAAGTAAAGACTCAACATTAGTTCTCGATCGGTATTTCACCATTGGAGAAGAGGCTAAATGGAGAAATCAGGAAGTCTGGATTACAGTAAAAGTACCTGAAGGGAAAATGGTTCATCTTGGTAATAATCTGGACAAGCTTCGTTTCGAATTCGATAATATCAACAATGTATGGTCTGGCGATATGACAGGTAAAACCTGGATAATGACTCCGGAAGGACTTTCGCTAAAAGAATAGAAAACAAAATAGAAACATAAAACAGCACAATTAGAAACAATTAAAACTCAAAACGATGAAACGCTTAACACGATCAAACGAAAAATTAGTCGCCGGTGTAATCGGCGGAATTTCAAACTATGTGAATCCCGAACTCGATCCTGTATTTTTACGATTGGCATTCGCCTGGATAACTTTTTTCAATCCATATCTGATTCTTGTCTATTTCGGAATGGCGCTGATCTTACCGGTCGAAAAGGTGATTTACTCAAAATAATAATTTAGACAACCTTGGTTGTACGAATCCGATCTTTTAAGAAGACCGGATTCTTTTGTTGTCGTGTTGGTGTAAATCGGGAAATAGTCGCTTCCTGCTTATAACAAATCCTTTTCTGACGGCAGAATATCAAAAAAATTCATGCTGCGAGTATGTGGATTATAGTTTCTTTGTTTATATTTTGCAATAAAACTTAAAACAAAACAGATGATTGCTTGTTTTAACCCTTAAAATCATTCAGAAATGGAAATTTTGTGCAGTTGTTCGAAATTGTAATTGCATACTTTCTTTGAGGTTTTCAATTAACCCATTTTTTAAATAACTAGCGATGATGTTATATTCAATAAAGGACCTGGAATATTTCTCCGGAATAAAGGCACACACCATTCGTATTTGGGAAAAACGTTACGGTTTGCTTGCTCCTGAAAGGACTGACACCAATATCAGGTCTTATTCGGATGATGATGTGCGCAGGATTTTGAATGTCGCCATGCTGGTTAAAAACGGGTATAAAATCTCGAATGTTGCATCGTATGATGAGGATAAACTTCAGTCAGAAGTACTACGGATAAACCGTAATTTTAATGATCCTGAGAAAAATATTGATCAGTTATTATTTCAAACTGTTAATCTGAATACAATAGGATTTGAATTGTTGCTTGACAAAATTATTGCTGAATCCGGATTCTCAAAAACGATTCAGAATGTTGTTTTTCCGTTTTTCGAGCGGATTGGGATATTGTGGCAGGCAGGTTCAATTTTTACTGCACACGAGCACTTTGTGTCGAACCTTATCCGAAACCGATTGATAAGGGAAACAGGAAAGTTTGATATTGAGGAATCAGCAAAAACTGTTTTATTATTTCTTCGTGAAGGAGAATTGCACGAACTTGGATTGTTGTACCTAAATTTTCTTGCTGCACAAACTGGTTTGCGATGTGTATACCTGGGCCAGAGTCTGCCTTTCGATAATTTGTCTAATCTGTTAACATCCAATAAATTTGATTTTGTCTGCACTTCCTTTATTCAGGCCATCGAAAAACCTGAATTAGAACAATATCTGGCGAATTTATCCTTGGTTTTTAATAGGAATAAGATATTAATTTCTGGTCGTCAAATAGCCATCCATTTACCTAAGCTTCCTTCAAACGTTTCTGTTATTAAGAGCAGTAACGATTTTATCCGTAAAATTTCAGTTTAGTCGATAATGTAATAGATGGCAAAAAAGTGCAGTATGCTTCCAGTTAAAACAAAGATATGCCAGATTCCATGGCTATAGGGAAGTTTGCGCCACATATAAAAAATTACTCCAACGGAATACGCTAATCCGCCTAGAATAAGGAAAGTCAAACTTATTGACGGAAGATTTAAGTAGATTTGTTTGCCTGCAAAAACAAACATCCAACCCATTAGTAAGTATATTGCTACCATTAATTTACGAAAGCGATGCAGATAAATGGAACGAATAACCGCTCCTGTTAAGGCAACGCTCCAAATAATTATAAACAAGGTCCATCCCCAAACACCACGGAGCGAAGTAAGCAGAATGGGAGTGTAAGTTCCAGCGATGAGTAAGAAAATAGAAATATGATCAAATCGTGCAAAGAGATTTTTAACTTTCCCTGTGAAACTATGATACAAAGTTGATGACAGATATAGTAGAATCAAGGTGCTTCCGTATATTGAAAAACTAATCAGATGCCAAATGTCACCATATCTTCCGGCAGCAATTATCAGAACAATTAAAGCTACAATACTTAACAAAGCACCTATACCATGAGTAATTCCATTTACAATTTCTTCACCTGAGCTTAGCTGGCGGTAGGTTTTTCCTGATTGTGAATTCATTTTAAGAATAAAGTTTATCCTAAAACAGTTTTTTAGCTTTAATGTTTTGGTTTGTCTGTTACCAAGATGTTAAGTAAAATCAATCTGACAGTTGAAACATCTAACGCACAACCTTTTAATTATCAGATGTTGGCTTTTTTATCAATCAAGTATGAATTTCGTTCTGTCGAGTTTCTGGCGTTTAGTTCTGCCTGAAATCCAGCCAGAAATAGCTGTGTGCCAATAATCATCGCAGTTAAGGATAGGTAAAAATAAGGACTGTCTGTAATCCGGGGAGCAAGTTCGTTATTCAGTGTGTGAATAATTTTTTGAGCACCCACCCAAATGGCTGAAGCCAATCCGATTAAGAAAGTTAGTGTGCCAAAAACTCCAAAAAAATGCATCGGACGTTTGCTGAACTTAGAAACAAAAATAACAGAAAGTAAATCGAGAGGACCTCGAATAAAACGTTCCATTCCAAATTTAGTGATTCCAAATTTACGTTCCTGATGCTGAACTACTTTCTCGCCGATTCTCTTAAACCCTGCCCATTTGGCCAGAACAGGAATGTAACGGTGCATATCGCCGTACACTTCAATGCTTTTTATTACTTGTTTCCGGTAGGCTTTTAATCCGCAGTTAAAATCATGGATTTTAATTCCTGTCATTCGACGGGCAGTCCAGTTGTAGAATTTACTTGGAATGTTTTTCGAAAGTAGAGGATCGTAGCGTTTTTTCTTCCAACCGGAAACAAGGTCAAACTTTTCTTCGGTTATCATGCGGTAAAGTTCGGGTATTTCTTCAGGACTATCCTGTAAATCAGCATCCATGGTAATTACTACATTACCTTCTGCCTGTTCGAAACCGCAAAATAAACCTGCTGATTTTCCGTAATTGCGTCTGAATTTAATTCCTTTTATACAAGAATCTTGCTGACTAAGCTGCTCGATAAGTTCCCATGAACCATCGGTACTGCCATCGTCGATCAAAATAACTTCATACGAAAAGTTATTGACAACCATTACTTTAGCAATCCAGCTTGTCAATTCAGGAAGCGATTCTACTTCGTTATAAAGTGGTACAACTACGGAAATATCCATTCTATTTTTATTCTTCAGTTTTTACTTCTTCCATTGCTTCGTCAAAAGCATCCGGATCATTTTGTTTCTTAATGAAAATTGAAGTGACCAAAGATATAATTGTTCCAATTAAAATAGAACCCAATAATCCCATAATTGAGATCCATCCTGGAGTCATCATTTTCGAAGCCATAGTCATTGCTGCTTCAATTTGGTCTTCAGTCATACCTCTCTGGAGAAGTGCTTCTTCCTGAACGACTTTCATTTGTTCAATCAGACTTGGATCAATAAAAGTATAAAGTACCATGGTGTAAAAGGCTGTTATAATTCCGCTGAAAAGCATAATTGCAACACCAAAACCAAGAGCCTGGCTATAAGAAATTGAGCCGTTTAGCTCGTTGTTCCGGTAACTTATCTGTGCATATACAATTCCTAATACATAGATAGCCATTGATACGTAACCTAGTTTTTGATTCAGGATTAACCCTGTTACATAAAGTATTACTGAGAAAAGCATTAGCGCTAAAGCCAGATAAAGGCCATAAATCATTGCTGATTTCCAAAAAGTTGATTTTTGTTCCATAGTGTTAATTAGATTTGTGATTAACAAATATATTTGATTTTATTGACTGCGCCGTTATTGGAGTTGATTTTATGAAATTTAATTACGATTATTTGGGTCATTTCGTATTTTATATCCCCGGATTTAATCACAAATTCTACTTGTAGTCCGGGATCTTGAAAAAAAATACTTTTTTTTCAGGCAATACTCGATTGAGCGTTAAACGTTTAGTTTGTCATCTGAAAAAAAAATACAGGGAGACCCGCGATTTCATTTGCGGGGAAGTCATTTTTTTCTACTTTTGTCGCCGGGTAAGTCCTGTACGACTAGCTCCTGTTGAATTCCCCCAGGATCGGAAGGCAGCAAGGGTAAACGGTTGAGCGGTGCGATGCAGGTAGCTTACCCACTTTTTTTTTGCCGAATTAGCTCAGTTGGCCAGAGCACGTGATTTGTAATCTCGGGGTCCTCAGTTCGAATCTGAGATTCGGCTCATTAAAATTAAAGTTCCAAAAATTTTGTTCGGGGAGATACCAAAGTGGCCAACTGGGGCAGACTGTAACTCTGCTGGCGTACGCCTTCGTAGGTTCGAATCCTGCTCTCCCCACAACAGGAATATCAGAATGTCAGGATGATGAATTGTAGAATTACTCTAATATTCCAGATTCTAAAATTCTAATATTCACAAATGCGGGAGTAGCTCAGTTGATAGAGCATTAGCCTTCCAAGCTAAGGGTCGCGAGTTTGAATCTCGTCTCCCGCTCAAAAAAAGTGTTCAGAAATGAACACTTTTTTTGTTGTTATACCTTTAAATAGATAGAATGGGATCAAGTTGTTGCTGAAATTTTGATAATTTTCGTTTGGGAGGAAAATGCCACCAAATCTAGATCTCAGTATTTGAAAAAAGTATCAGGCATGTTCCTGAAGCAACTACGATTATCTGGTAAATATTTCATAACTCCGGTCAAAATAAAATCTATTTAGCTTCGAAAATGGCTCCTTTTGTTTTCACATCAGTTGAATAGAATTGAATTGCACTATCATTCATTTTTGGAAAATGGTTTTTCAATAGTTCAATCATTTCAGCTCCGGCTAACATCACCGGTCCATAGCCATGTGCTGCAAAAACATTGATTGGTCTGTAGTAGTAAAAGGCAGGATCGAAACCCATCCCTGTACCGACACAAGTACCTTCAACCTGACCTTTATCGTTCACTTTCGATGCTACCGCATTCCAGGCCAGGCAGACCATTGGACCATAAACCTGTTCGTCGATGTAACCCCGGTTAATTGCCCGGGCAATGGCATACGTATAAATTGCAGTTGCCGAAGTTTCAAGGTACGAATCGTTTTTGTCGATCAACTGGTGCCAGAAACCCTGAGGTGACTGGTAATTGGCTAATCCGCGAATATGGCGCTTCAGCAAATCGAGTACCTGATCACGACCGGCATAATCTGTAGGTAAAACATCAAGCAATTCTACCATAGTCATTACAGCCCAACCATTGGCGCGAGCCCAGTGAAACTGCGGATGTTCGGGCATTTCCTGAATCCAGCCATGCATAAACAAACCTTTGTCGTAATTGAACATGCGTTTCGAAAATTGCAATACTTGCTTGACTGCATCGTCGTAATATTTGGTTTGTCCGGTGTATTTACCCATTTGAGCCAATGCCGGAACACTCATAAAAAGGTCGTCTAACCAAAGCGAGTTAGGTAATGGCCGGTTGCGCGAAAGAGTTCCGTCATCAAAACGCTGTTGTTTATTGCTGATGAAGTCGATGAAATTATCGATCATGGGATTGAGGTCGGAATTGATTTTGGCTTGTTCTGCCTTAATCATAGCAGCACACATTGCTCCTGCATCGTCCAGCGCATGCGGATGGTTAATTGAAAACATTGCATGGTGAGCTTCCGGTGTTTGTTGTTCCAATTTCAGAAACGAAGGACGGATATCGGCTAAAAACTTCAACCGTTTGAATGTATAATCGGCATATTTCTGATCTCCGGTAGTTTGAGAAGCGAGCAACATACCAGCATAAGTAACTCCCCACTCATAGCTGATTAACCTGAAATCGCCTTGCTTGAGTTTTGTTTGGGCATTTACTTTAGAAAAGTCAGATAATTCAGCACCTGAAGCATCGGTAAGTTGGGCTGGGGTAGTATACTCGAGGTAGTTATAAACCCGGTCGAGTACCTTTGTGATTTCTGCTTTTGTAGGCACATTGTATGGCGTTTCGTAGTTTGGCTGCATCAAATGTAACGGTGTTGTCGCATCGGTTTGTTGTTTTGCCGGCTGGCTTTGGGCAAATGTTACTAAAGTGAATAATATCACTGCTACAAAGAATATTTTATGCCTCATGACTGGATAATTAGGTTATAATATATAAAGGAATGTTTTTGATTCGAGAAATACAAAAAAAATATGGAGATGCGACGCACCTCCATATATTAATAATTTGTCGATCTGAATTAATAGCCAGGATTTTGCATGGCTGATTTTTCATCGGGAGTCAGAGGACTTCCATTTTTATAGATTCCATCAAGGAATGTTTGCGGAATCGGTCTCAGATTATGAAAATCCTGAATATTTCCTTTCGCTTCACGGTTATAAGCTTTAACTCTGGGAACCAATGTTTTAGTTCTGCTTAGATCTTCCCAGCGCAGCCATTCGCCACAAAGTTCCCTGGTCCGTTCATTCAATATCAGGCACAACATTCTGTCATATTGGCTTGACAATCCCAATTTGGTAATTACTGCTTCATCTTCTGCCGGCAAGTTTGAAATACTTGCAATAGTAAGATTTGTAGAAGCTGTTGTTACCGGGATATTGTTAGACTCATAATATGAATTTTCCGTCATGAAAGAATTGTCACTCAATGGCTGAACAAATGCAGAAGTAGTATAAGATGCGGCACCGTCAGTATAATACGCGCGGTCTTCGCTTTCTTTATAGGTAGCACGCAAACGAACTGCATTTATATAGGTTAAAGCCTCTGTAAATGACCCTAAACGAATTTTAGCTTCAGCAGCCATTAAATATGTTTCAGCAGAACGTGCTAATATTTCATCACGCATACCTCTGTTGTCGTTGATGGCAGTTCTGGCGGATTCAAAATGTTTTGACAATGATGGGAACCTTGGGTTTGCTTCAAGCCCTAAACCGTCTGCAGCATGTGCTACATAAGCCTGTGGGATTGTATTTCCTGTCTTGCTGTATAAAATATCAGGATCGTTATTGTTTATTGTTTTGGCGAAACGGGTATCAGTAGATGAGTTTATAATATATAAAATTCCCAAATCAACACCTGCAGTATATGTTTTACCACCAGATACACCACTTTTGTTTACCCTGTGTTTTGTTCTGAATACTTTCCAGAAACGGGAATCATTGATATGGTCAAACACATCATAGGTGAAATAAGTAGGTGCCAAACGGCTGTATGGACGCATCCCTGTAAGGTCACGTTTCATCATTGGCAGGTCATCATAACGGGCGGTATAGAATATGTGACTATTGTTATTGGTTTTAAGTACTGATTCACGGCTAAATGAGGCCGATAAAATTAATTCCGGCAGGGATTCATTGGCTCCATCCGGCTTGGTAAAATCCCAAAGCGCCTGATAATTACCGGCGAGTGGGTGGCGTGCAATCACTTCGTCAGATAGACTCACCACTTTTTGCAGATCGGCAGTCTTTGTATCTGAGTTCCATGAGTCATTAATTTCACTGGCACGTGTTAAATAGGCTTTTGCCAGGAAATGAGCGGCTGCATCCTTAGTTATTTTGTTAGGACCTCCTGTATTGCCCAACAAGGTATAAGCCTGGTTGAAATCTTCAATGACTTGTGTCAACACTTCTTTGGCCGTTGCACGTGTAAACTCTAACTCAACGGTGGTACTTGGAATCAATTTTAAAGGAACACCACCATATTGCCGTACTAATTTTAAGTAACTGAAAGCACGAAGAAAATATCCTTCACCCAGGGCAGTTTTTTTGATGGCATCGTTTGCAGATTCAATTTTGGTTGCCGATTCAATTAACTGGTTGGCCAACCCAACACCAATATAGATATTATCCCAGGGTTCCTGAGCTGTGGTCCTAATGGTTGTTATAATGGAATTAAACCTGCTGTCATAATTGTTCCATTGACTATTGGTATCATCACCACCTACATGAAACTCATCAGTTCCATAATTGGTAGTACCAAATTGATATTCTGAAGCAAATGGAGATGCAAAAATCTGATAATAAGCACCTACGGCTAATTGTTGAATACCTGCTTCGGTATCTAAATATGTAAAGTCCCTTTCGGTTTCCAATTTTTCGTCCAGAAAACTTTTGGAACAAGACGTTACACCCAATGCTATCAGTACTAAGAGTGTAAGTAGCCGTGTATGAAGTTTTATATGTTTTTTCATAAATTTCATTTTTTTTGAATTTAACATTTATTAGAATTGTACACTTAGACCCATTACAAAACCTCTGTTCGAAGCATGATAACTTAGATCTGTATCAATCCACGACACTTTGTTGAAAACAAAGCCGGGGTTTGACGCCTGAACATAAAACCGTAGTTTGGAAACGCCAAGTTTGCTGGTAATTTGATCAGGTAAATTATAACCTAAAGAAATATTTCGAATTTTTAAAAAAGCGCTTTGTTTATATCCCAGTGATGCATAATATTGATCACCATAGCCGGCAGAATAGATTGGCTTTTGATATTCGGAGTTCGTGTTATTAAGAGTATAATAGTTTACGTCTCTTTGTTGATAACGTCCAACAAGACCTTCACCTCCGGCATCATACATATATCCCATACGGCCATATAAAAATACAGATAACTCGAAGCC
Source organism: Prolixibacteraceae bacterium (assembly GCA_041736275.1). Lineage (GTDB taxonomy): Bacteria > Bacteroidota > Bacteroidia > Bacteroidales > Prolixibacteraceae > Aquipluma. The sequence goes on along the minus strand of JBGSUC010000049.1, from coordinate 58,981 downwards.
CTTAAAGTCAAAGGTATTTGTTAAGCCTACAATATATTTGGGAATTTTACTGCCGATGATTACACGGTCGTTATTTGCATCAATTTTATAATCACCATTTTGGTCTGCCGGTCTCACATTACCTGCAGTAAAAGTATGTCCATTGGCATTGAATTTCGCCATTTCCGCGGCATCTGATTCCTGCCAGATTCCTGCAGATTCATAGCCATAGATTACACTTTGAGATTGGCCAATAAACCACGAATTATTCAAATCGTCTTCTTTACCGTTAGCTAAAGAAACAATTTTGTTATCCTGATATGAACCGTTAAAATTTGTTGACCATTCAAAGTCACGGGTTTTTATGTTTACCGTATTTATAGTCAAATCAATACCGTTGGATTTAGTTTCTCCGATGTTGGCAAATGTATCATAAAAGCCAGTAACCGTAGGGATCGATTTTTTAAGTAATAAATTAGATGTATTGGAAGTATAAACATCTAAACTTCCATAAATTCTTGATTTTAAGATTGAAAAATCAAGACCAACATTGTATTGCGACGTTCTTTCCCATCCCAAATCCTGATTTGCCAGAGTTTTAACATTCATTTGACCGGCTGTAGAGGTGCTGCCAAATGGATAAAACAAGGCATCCAGCCTTCCTTTGGTAGAATAAGGGTCAATGGCAGCGTTACCGGTAACACCAACACCAAGACGTAATTTTAATTGGTTCACCCAGTTTACACCGGCCATAAAGCCTTCCTGATCCATGCGCCATCCCAATGCCGCACTTGGGAAAAATGACCATTTATTACCTGGTGTTAATTGTGAAGCCCCATCATAACGTCCTGACACAGTTAACAGATATTTATCAGTAAAACTGTAATTTAAACGTGCCATATAGGATCTTAATTGTTGTTGGGTGATTCCTGAACTCCAGCTTTTAAGTGAACTAACAGCACCTAATGCATTCCATTTTTGGGTTGAAAATGGCACATTATCTGCCGACATAAAACTGGATTCTGTTTCAAATTGCGTTTGACTCTGAAGTAAAGTTAAACCAAAACCGTGTTTCCCAAAGGTTCTGTCATAGTATAACAGATTGTCAAGCGTATATGACACTCGTTGTCTTTTTTCTAATGAAGTATATGAGGAGCCACTTCTGATAACAGATTTACCATCAGTATAGATACCATCGCGCCATGTTTGGATGTCAGGACCAAAATTGGTTCGGAATTTTAACCCTTTCAGTACAGGTACAAGTGCCCCAAAATCCAATTGGCCATACAAACTTGCAAAGGCGCGTAAAGTAACACGTTGATCCTGAGAATATTTGTCCTCATCGATAATTGTTTTAACGGCTATGTCACCACCAGGATAGTCTATCCGGTTGCCATTTGCATCATACGGCTGTGCATACGTAAAAATGCCATATGCACTTTGGTATAATCCAGTTTGAGCAGAAACCCCAACATTACCTGAAGTAGATTGGCCATATTCCTGGATACTGTATGAACTGTTCAGGTTTCCACCAAATGAGAACCATTTTAAAGGTGTAATATCTACACTGACATTCGCATTATAACGTTTATAGCCTTGTCCTTTTACCACCCCTTTACTGTCAGTATATCCAAAGGACCCATATGCTTTCATTTTGTCTGTTCCGCCACTTGCACTCAGAGTGTTTTGTGTAGTAACACCAGTGCGGGTTACATAATCGGTCCAATTTGTGGTGGTTAATTGTGATCCGTCCCAGTTACCGCTTGCCCAACCTTTGAGTATATTGGCCCAGGCTGTGTCATCACCGGTAAAAATTTTTGCATCATTTGCCTGGGTGGGCTCATCACCTCTTGCATAAGTGCCTGCGGACAGGGGATCGTAATATTTTGCCCAACGACGATATTCAACATAATCGCCTGCACTAAACAGAGGTGAAAATTCATGCATCTTCTCTGTAGTTACTGAGGTATCAAAATTTAAGTTAAACTTTCCGGCTTTCCCTTTTTTGGTGGTTATTAGAACAACACCGTTGGCCCCACGTGAACCGTAAATGGCTGTAGCCGATGCATCTTTTAAAATATCAATAGTCTCAATGTCGTTTGGGTTCAGGTAGTCAATTCCGCCAAGTGTCACTTTGTTTGATGTAACGTTTCCTGCATCGACAGTTCCGGTTACCAAAGGAATACCATCAACAACATAAAGAGGAGAGTTTGATGCAGTTAGTGAGCGTACTCCGCGAATGGTAATATCACCAACGGTTCCGGGGCGTTCATTCGTTGTTATATCAACCCCGGCTGCCCTTCCCTGCATTGCTTCAATGGCATTTTTCACCGGACGTGCATTGATTTCTTCCGAACTTACACTCGTAAGTGAGCCGGTAACATCCGATTTCTTTTGAACACCGTATCCGATGGCTACTACTTCTTCAATTCCAATAGCATCTTCAGCAAGTTTTACATTAATAGTTGTTTGCCCGCCAACTGTAATCTCCTGCGATTTCATTCCCACAAATGAGAATTGTAATACAGCATTCTCCGGAATATTGGAAATTATAAAAATTCCTTCTCCGTTGGTAATAGTTCCGGTTGTAGTACCTTTAACCACAACAGAAACGCCAGGGAGAGGCAAGCCTGAAGAGTCGGTAACTTTCCCGGAAACTTTACCTTGTTGTTGTGCATCAAGATATGTTGGTACGATTACAATTTTACGGTCGGTGACCTGAAAATCAACCAGCTGATCCTGAAAAAGGTTATTCAGAACGTCAATAACCTTTTGATTATTTGCGTTAACCGAAACCGATTTGTCAACATCGACAAGCTGGTTGTTGTAAATGAAGAAGAATTCGGTGGTGTTTTCAATTTTCTGGAGAACATCCTTGATTTGGACATTCTTCATGTTCATGCTTATGCGGGTATCCTGAGAATATGATACCCCCGCGAGTAGGTTTAAAGTAGAAATCAAAAAAACAATGATAGTTAGTTTCATAGCAAGGAATGCTTTTTTAAAGATAAACCCTTTCTGGTCTACCTCTGATTCACAATTTTTTTTCATAAATTTGAGCGTTATTAGTTTAACAATTTGTAAATCCTGCGTTTGCAGGTAACTCGAACAGGGAAGTGGGCCAACACTTTCCTGTTTTTTATTCCACATCGGCGAATATTAATTTAAGTTTTTACTTTTCAATATTACTTTTCTTTTCGACATCGAATCGTCAGTTTGTTTTACCGGGGATTCAATTTTATAGGTCATCGATGATGTCAAACTCAGAACATCTAAAATTTGTTCAAGCGATTCATCCATAAAGGTTGCCGTAAAACTATAATTACTCAGTTTTTTATCGGCAATTGTAATATCAACATTGTACCATTTTCCAAGTTTGTTAACCACTGTTTCTATTGGATCATTATCGAATACAATTCTCCCGTTTATCCACGCAGTATATTTATAGAGATCCGATACAACTGTTTTTGACAGAAGATTTTCTGATTTGTTAAAGGTTGCAACCTGATTTGGGGAAAGTTGCATTAATTCCGTCTTTTCGTTTTCTGATTGACTTTGAAGTGAAACATTTCCTTCAACCAGGGCTATTGTTACAGAAGAATTATCATCGTATGCTTCCATATTGAAAGTAGTCCCTAATACTTTGACATTCAGGTTTTTTGCTTCAACGATAAAAGGTTGGTTCGGATTTTTTGCCACTGAAAAATATCCTTCGCCATCAAGTGATACTTTGCGTTCGTCCTGATTAATAAATGTTTGTGGAAATCGAAGCTTACTTCCTGAATTGAGAAATACAATTGTCCCGTCAGATAATTCAACTTTGGATTGTGTCCCGTAAGCTGCTTTAATCTCCTGGTAAATCGGTTGGGAAATTGCATTTGCGTAATATTTATGGATACGATCATTATTCAGATAAGTAAATACTCCTGAAAAGATGATGGATAATACCAATACTGCAGCTATCTGGTATGTTATATTAATTAATCGTTTCCGTGAAGACGGCAAGCTGGAGTTTTGTTGGATTTTCTTTAATGCGTTCTGCTTGTTTATTGCCGATGGCATCGACATTGAACCAGATTTGAGCCAAAGTGTTGTAAAGTCGTTGTACTCACGAAGGTTCGACGTACTGGCAGATCTCCAGTCGTCAAGCTCTTTTGACTCTTGATTGTCAAGCTTTTCTGTAAGTGATTTTGCAATAATCGTATGAATGTAGTTTATTCCGGAATCCATTTTTATTTGTTTTTCATTCACATGACGTATGCCAGGTACAATAACCCTACATGAAAAATGAAAATATTTTTATAAAAATCGAAACCGGTTTCTGAGTAGTGAAAATAAAATAAAACCGCTGCTGTTCTTTTTTACTTGAAATGAAGGTAAAAATTCTTTGAGTTCGTTACGTAAAAGTTTCAACGATCGTCCAATAAGAGCTTCCACTCCTTTAACAGATATTTTCATGTTTTCAGCAATCTCTTTGTTGGTCAGGCTTTCAAAACGACTCATTTCAAAAGCAATACGGCATCTTTCCGGTAGTTTAAGTATTGAATCCAGTAATTTCTCCTCGAATTCATTTTTAGAGATTTGATCTTCTGTTGTATTTGCCGATTCTTCGGTTTTTGCTTCCTTGTATATTTTCTGGCTGGTTTTCTCTTTACGCAAATAATCTATACTAATGTTTCGAACCATGACCATCAGGTATGATAATAAATTATCAATATTCTCAAGTGTTTTACGTTTTTCCCAGAGTTTAATCAATACTTCCTGAACCAGACTTTCCGCTTTATCCTGGTCTTTAATGAATGAGTAAGAAAACTGGCACAAGGATTTGTAGTACTCATTAAAAACAAACTCAAAGGCACGTTCATTTCCCTTTTGAAGTTCATAAAGGATGAATTGCTGATCGCCTTCTCTATTATCTTTAATTGGTTGTTCCATATAGTTCCTAACCTGCTTCCAAAGATATTGGATTTATTGAAAGTTAATAATTCTGAAATATATTTTAAATTCCAAAGCATTCTGTTGCAAATATTTATTTGCGGATTCATATCTTTTTTTCTAAACTTTAGTCATTCTGAATGCATGCGCCCATTAGGATTTGTTTGCCTGGTATTCAAAACAGTGCAAATAGTATTTGTCTGCTTATCCTCTGTTTGTTGCTGACTTATACAAATTTAAAACAATTAAAGATTTGTTGTATTAAACTCTTTTATACAGGTATACACTGTGTTTTATGTGCTGTTTATTGCGGATTAAATGCTATATCCAATCATTATTTTTGTATTAATGATTTATGTTAAAAAGTAATTTTGACAGAATAATGACAGAATAGTATCAGATTTTATTCGAATAGTATTAAGCATTCGATTCGATTTCGTTTTATTTTGTATTTCTGAGTTTCAGTAGAATTGAGAATAATTAAAAAAATATTAAGTCTTGTATTATGAAAGCAAATTTTCAGAAGAAAGTGAATAAACTAATTGAGAAACACGAAGAATTATTGTCTGCTAAAAATAAGAAAGTTAAAAATGGAAACGGTATTTTCGACCGCTATGAAAACCCTATTTTAACAAATGCTCACACGCCGGTAATCTGGCGTTACGACTTAGATGAGCAAACCAACCCCTATTTGATGGAACGCATTGGGATGAATGCTACCATGAATTCAGGAGCTATTAAATGGAATGGTAAATATATTTTGGTGGTTCGAGTTGAAGGAGTTGATCGCAAATCGTTTTTTGGGATTGCCGAAAGTCCAAACGGGATTGATAATTTCCGTTTTTGGGATTTCCCGGTTACTATTCCTGAAACTGATGAACCCGATACCAATGTTTACGATATGCGTTTAACAGCTCACGAAGATGGTTGGATTTATGGTATTTTCTGTTCCGAGCGAAAAGACCCGAATGCAGCGCAAGGTGATTTGTCATCAGCGGTAGCAGCCGCAGGAATTGTTCGCACTAAAGACCTTAAAACATGGGAACGATTACCGGATCTCAAAACCAAAAGTCAGCAACGGAATGTCGTTCTTCATAGCGAATTTGTTGAAGGAAAATACGCTTTGTATACCCGTCCTCAGGATGGATTTATTGACGCCGGAAGTGGCGGAGGAATTGGCTGGGCGCTGATTGACGAGATTACAAATGCAGAAGTGAAAGATGAAAAAATTATCAATTTTCGTTATTATCATACCATCAAGGAAGTAAAAAACGGCGAAGGTCCACATCCGATTAAAACAGAAAAAGGATGGTTGCATTTGGCACACGGTGTGCGTGGTTGTGCTGCCGGTTTGCGATATGTGATTTATTTATATATGACTGATTTGAAAGATCCTTCGAAATTGATTGCTGAACCTGCAGGTCATTTAATGGGACCGATTGGTGAAGAACGTGTTGGGGATGTTTCTAATGTGCTTTTCACCAATGGATGGATTGCTGATGAAGACGGGAAAGTATTTATTTACTACGCTTCGTCTGATACACGAATGCATGTTGCCACATCTACAGTTGAAAAACTGGTTGACTATTGCCTGAATTCTCCTGCCGATGGATACCGTTCAGCTGCATCTGTTGAAACATTGAAAGCACAAATTGCTAAAAACCTGACTATATTGGGAAAGAAATAGTTTAAGGTTTCGTGTAACAGGTTAAAGTTATGCAGCTCGCAACCTGTAACTCGTCTTGTGTAAAATCAAAATTATTAAACTAACTAAAATAAAATGATACGATGACTATTCAAAAGCTAAGTCTGAAAGAGAAAATTGGTTATGGCTTTGGCGACGCCGCTTCATCGATGTTTTGGAAACTTTTCTCTATGTACCTGATGTTTTTTTATACCGACATTTTTGGTATCTCGGCGGTTGTAGTCGGAACAATGTTTCTGGTTACGCGTATTTGGGATGCGGCTTTCGATCCGTTTGTCGGAATTCTGGCTGACAGAACAGAGACCAAATGGGGTAAATTCAGGCCTTATTTATTATGGATGATGGTGCCGTTTGGTGTAATTGGTGTCGTTACTTTTTCAACTCCGGATTTAGGCCCAACGGGGAAAATCGTATATGCATATATCACTTATTCATTGATGATGATGGTGTATTCGATGATAAATGTTCCTTATGCATCCTTGATGGGTGTAATGTCTTCGGATGGAAAAGAACGTACCTCTTTGGCAACTTTCCGCTTTATTTTTGCTTTTGGTGGTAGTTTGCTTGTTTTGGCAGCAGCCGAGCCGTTAGTTGATATATTCAGCAAAATGGGTGGAGGTGCTGTAAATCTGCAAATCGGCTGGCAATTTGCAGCAATCGTATTTGCGATTGTAGCCATCATATTTTTCTGGTTTACTTTCTCTTGGACGCGCGAACGGATTAAACCAGTAACCGAAAAAACTTCACTTAGGCACGATTTGAAAGATCTTTGGGCAAACCGTCCCTGGTTCATTTTGCTGGGTGCGGGTATTGCATCCATATTCTTTAATTCAATTCGTGATGGGGCTGCCATTTACTACTTTAAATATTACGTACAAACACAAGGTGCATTTGAAATTAATTCATTTAACCTTACAATTACTCTCAGTAGCATGTATTTTGTTTTGGGACAAGCTGCAAATATTGTTGGCGTTGTTTTAGCAAAACCTGTTTCTGATAAGATGGGTAAAAGGGGTACTTTCCTTTCGGCAATGCTTTTAGCGACGATTTTTAGTGGTTACTTCTATTTTATTGACAGAACAAACACTACCTTAATTTTTGTGATGCAATTCCTTATTAGTGTTTGTGCCGGTATAACCTTCCCGCTTATTTGGTCGATGTATGCTGATGCAGCTGACTATTCGGAATGGAAGACTAAACGCCGGGCAACAGGTCTTATTTTTTCGGCTTCGTCGATGTCGCAAAAATTTGGATGGACTCTTGGAGGTGCTTTGGCTGGTTGGCTACTTGGTTATTATGGATTTAAGGCTAATGTGGTGCAAACAGAAACTGCACAAAATGGTATTCGTATGATGCTGAGCTTCTTCCCGGCAATTGGAACTTTAATGGGTGTTGGTTTCATGATGATTTATCCGTTGAACGAAAAAATGATGGTTAAAATTAGTTCTGAGCTAAATACTTTGAGAGGTAAAAAGGAAGAATAAATCCGAAATAAAAAAATTCTCATTGACTCATTCTGCCGCAGCGAGTGTGTGGCAGAATGAGTCAGGTTAATTCTTCAATTGAAAAAATAGAATAAATAATGAACTCACAATTAATTGGACTAAAGTCGGAAGTTAAGGAAGTGTTGCTTCAAAATATCATGCCTTTCTGGTCCGAAAAAATGGTCGACGAAAATAATGGTGGATTCTTTGGTCAGATAAATGGGAACGATCACTTAGTTCAGGGAGCCGATAAAGGTGGAATCCTGAATGCACGCATTCTGTGGTCTTTTTCATCTGCCTATCTACAGGTGAAAGATCCACTTTACCTCGAAATGGCTAATCGGGCGAAATCCTATATTCTCGATCATTTTTTTGATCAGGAATTCGGAGGAACTTACTGGACGATTTCGTTTGACGGAAAACCGGTTGATACCAAAAAACAAATTTATTCTCAGGCATTTTTTATTTACGCCTTCACCGAACATTATCGTGCATCCGTTGATGAGTCAAGTCTTCAAACTGCAATTGAGCTTTTCAGGATAATTGAGAAACGTAGTTTCGATACTGATCTGAACGGCTATTTTGAGGCCTACAGTCGTGATTGGATACTTCTTGAAGATTTACGTTTGAGCGAAAAAGATGAGAATGAAAAGAAAACCATGAATACTCATTTGCATATTCTGGAAGCCTATACAAACTTGTATCGAGTTTGGAAAGATGTAGAACTGGAGCGTCAATTAAAAAATCTCATCCTGATTTTTACTGAAAAAATTGTGAATGCTGAAACCCATCATCTTGATTTGTTTTTTGATGAAAACTGGAATACAAAATCGGCGATTGTATCATACGGTCATGATATTGAAGCTTCGTGGCTGATAGATGAGGCTGCCCGTGTTTTGGGCGATCAGGTTTTGCTGGCCAAAGTTCAGAAAATATGCATCGGAATTGCCAAAGCTGCCTGCGAAGGTTTACAGCCTGAAGGAAGCCTGGTTTATGAATTGGATAAAGTTACCAATCATCTGGAAAAAGATCGCCACTGGTGGGTTCAGGCAGAAGCCGTAGTTGGTTTCCTGAATACGTATGAATTAACAGGTAATCCGGAATGGCTTGTCAAAGCTGAAAACTGCTGGAAATATATTTCTGAAAATCTGATTGACAGAGCTGAAGGGGAGTGGTATTGGAGTATTTCAGACGAAGGAATTGCAAATCGAAAGGAAGACAAAGCTGGTTTTTGGAAATGTCCGTATCACAACAGCCGCATGTGTCTTGAAGTGATGAGCAGATAGTTGTGAGTTACGTGTTTCTGGTTACGAGCTAAACCCGCAACACGTAACTCACAACGATTAAAGTGTTACTCCGGTTTTGAAGATTGAAATTTCTTTGAACCCGCTTTCTTCGTGTCTTAGTTTTTTACCTCCTGAAACTTCTATGATTACCTGAATAAACTCTTCCAGTAATTGATCCATTGTTTTGTCTTCGAGCAGTTGTCCGGCATTAAAATCGATCCAGTTTTTCTTTTTGTTAAACAATGTCGAATTGGTCGAAATCTTCATGGTTGGCACAAAACTTCCAAAAGGAGTTCCTCTTCCGGTTGTGAACAATACCAGTTGACATCCACTGAAACCCAATGCTGAAGCGGCAACCAGATCGTTCCCTGGAGCTGACAGCAAATTCAGTCCTTTTACTTTGATCGGTTCGGCGTATTTCAAAACATCCATCACAGTTGCTGATCCGCCTTTTTGGGTGCAACCCAGTGATTTATCCTCGAGAGTTGAAATTCCACCATCCTTATTCCCCGGCGACGGATTTTCATAAACCGGTAAATTATGCTGCGTGTAATAATCCTTGAAATCGTTGATCAGGCTTACCGTTTTGTCGAATGTTAACCGATCTTTTGCACGGGCCATAAGAATAGTTTCTGCGCCAAACATCTCCGGCACTTCAGTCAAAACGGTTGTCCCACCTTGCGCAACGAGAAAATCGGAAAATACTCCTACCAACGGATTGGCTGTAATTCCTGAGAAACCGTCAGATCCACCGCACTTGAGCCCTACTTTCAGTTCAGAAAGAGGAATAGCTTCGCGGTGATCATTTTTCATCTTCGAGTAGATTTCCTTAAGAATTTCAACTCCGGCTTCAACTTCATCCTCCACATCCTGAGCTACAAGAAATTTGATGCGATCAGCATCGTATTCCCCAATAAACTTTTTTAAATGCGAAATCTGGTTATTCTCACAACCCAGACCCATAACCAAAACTCCTCCGGCATTTGGGTGATTTATTAACTGAGCCAATGCTTTCTGGGTATTTATATGGTCGTCTCCCAATTGCGAACAACCATAATTATGCTTGAAAACTTCAATGGCATCAATGTCTTCAGGATTTACTTCCTTCTGAAACCGGTTGATAATTTGCTGAGCCTGGCCATTAACACAACCAACTGTTGGCACAATCCATATTTCATTTCTGATACCCGAATTTCCGTTGCTGCGGCGATAAGCTTCGAAAGTCAGGTCGCGTTTGGCATACCTGATTTCATTCAGTTTTTGGTTGAATGAATACGAAATTGTACCTGTCAGGTTGGTTTTCAGATTGTGCGTATGAACATGATTACCCGCCAGAATTGGAGAGATGGCATGACCAATGGGAGCACCATATTTAATCACATCAGAATCAGTTTCAATGGAATGAAGTGCAACTTTGTGTCCAACAGGAATGTTGTCGAGTAAAACAAGTTGTAAATTCTCAATTTGCGCTGTCTCTCCCTTTTGACCGGTTTCCAGACAAACCGAAACGTTATCGTTCGGATTAAGTGTTATAAATTTTGCCATCTATCAAATAAATTTCAAGTTCAGGGTTTGTTATCCTATTTTCATCAGTGGATTATTTTCACTCAAAACAGCCTTTACTGCTTTTTTCATGCCTACCTGTTCAATCAGAAATAAGTAACAGGTTACCGATATCGCAAGATTTGGAACTTTATTCAGGTCTCGTTTCCAGACTTTATCCAACTTAAGCACTTTTTCAACCAATGTCTGAATAGATATTGGTCTTCCATCACATTCGGCCCAGGCTTCCTTATAAAAATCCAGGATCCATTGGTCATCCTGAACCTGATAACTTACTCCATTGCTTTCTCCTTTAAAATAGGCAATCATAGCTGCTAACGAAAACACCAGTTTTTGCGGAAGCATTTTATGCGCTTCGTAATAATTGAGCAGCGAAGGTAAATTGCGGGTTTCCCATTTCGACATGGCATTTAAAGCAATACTTTGCCACAGATGGCGAATGTATGGATTACGGAAACGTTCCAGAATTTTATGCGCAAATGATTGAAGTTCTTTTTCGGTGCCGTCGAGAACTGTCAGTACTTCGTCATAAACCAGTTCTTTCATGAAACTTCCGACTTCAAGGTTCTCAAAGCCTTCACGTACTGTTTCAAGTCCGCTAAGGTACGAAACCGCGTAACTTCCCGTGTGACATCCATTCAATACCTGAACTTTCTGTTCCCTGTACCTGGTCATATCTTTTACGAATTTCACATCGAGTCCAGCTTTTTCCGCCGGAAACTCTTTTTGTACCCATTCCGGAGCCTCAATGACCCAGAAATGGAAATATTCGCCTACAACAACCAGGTTATCTTCAAAACCCAATTCTTTTTGAATTTCTTTGATTTCATCTTTAGGAAAGCCGGGTACTATTCGGTCAACGAGTGTATTGCAAAATGCACATGAAACATTTACCCAATTGATAAATTCTTCGACCAGCTTCCAGTTACTGGCGTGCTGAAGTACGTATTTCCTGAGGGTTTCGCCGTTTTTGTCAATCAGTTCGCAGGCAAAAAAGATTAAGCCTTTATCCGCAGCACCATTAAAAGCATTGAAACGTTTATAGAGCATTGATGTAACTTTCCCCGGAAAAGAATTTTGAGTCTGCATATCCAGGGTATCCGTTTCATCCATTGCAATTCCGGCTTCTGTTGTATTTGAAAAAACAAACCGAAGATCAGGATTGAGAATTGATTGTTCGTATTTCTCAAATTCGGAATATGGATTAATTCCAATATTAATACAATCGATCAACGAATATTCCTTTATAGGCTGCCCATTTTTTATGCCTTTTAAATAAACATGGTAAAGTCCATCCTGATTGTTTAGCATGTTTGCCATTCCTCCAGGGAGTGGTTGTATCACATCGATTCCAGTATTGAAATCAATTTCCTTATTCATTTTATCGACAATCCAATCAGTAAAGGCGCGTAAGAAGTTGCCTTCTCCAAACTGGAGAATTCGAGTTGGATAATTTTTTGTTTGTGTTGCTGTTTTACGGTTTAATTCCATTTTGTTATATCTTTTTTGTTGTTTCGTGTTCGCACACGGAAGTTAATTTTTTAAAACCGTGTACGGACACGGTTGAGGCCGCAAATGTATATTTTTATTTTATTATCCAATCCGGATCGATTTATTTGATTAATTAAGTGACTGAAATACAGTGTGTGTGGTTTTATTCTTAATGATTATTTAATAATTAAATTTTGAAATCCTGAATTGAGTTCGAATATTTTTTATTTTTAATCTTTTTACTCCTGAATTTGTTTGACAAAAAGTAAAATTTGTTGCAGGAATTGAAATAAGATTGATGAAGTGTTTATAAATTTCAGACATCCGATTTTTAAATTTTTTATAGGTTAACTGAATGGCTCAAAAACAAATATATGTGATAACCGGGGGACCAGGTTTTGGTAAAACAGCTTTGATTGATGAGCTCCGGAAGTCCGGATACAACTGTTCCGGAGAATTTGCCCGAAAAATAATTGAGACCCAGCTCGCTATAAATGGAGATGTTCTTCCATGGAAAAACACAAAGCTTTTTCAGCATGAAGTCTTACAGCAACGAATTTCATTTTACGAATCTGTTCCGGATAAAGCAATTGCTTTTGCAGATCGAGGAATACCGGATCAGCTGGCATTTGCACAATATAAAGGATTTCAAACACCTGCAATTTTAACCGAAAGTGCAGCTAGTTACCGATATGTTCTTCAGGTTTTCGTAACACCACCCTGGCTTGAAATATTTGAGAATGATGCTATTCGAACTGAAACTTTTGAAGAAGCACTTCTGATACATAATAGCATACTGAAAACTTATGCAGACTTGAAATATCAGATTATTGAATTACCTTTATTACCGGTCAAACAGCGCATTGATTATCTCTTTCAAACTATACTAAACTACAAGAACGATGAACATTAACCGACGTAATTTTCTAAGGAATGCAGCTGCAAGTACAGTTGGATTGGCTGCTATTCCTGGAATCCTTTCTGCTGCGATGCCTATAGGCAGCAAAAAAAAGAAAGGAATATTGACTTCGCTAAACGATAAGGATGTTATTATTTTTCAGGGTGATTCGATTACAGATGCTGGTCGCGAAAGAATGAAGCAACATGCAAATGTTGCAAATTCATTTGGTTCCGGCTTTGCTTTTTTGGCAGCTTCACAGATTTTGAAAGATAATCCTTCAAAAGATTATTCGATTTATAATCGCGGTGTTAGTGGCAATAAGGTTTTTCAATTGGCAGATCGCTGGCAGAGAGACTGTTTTGACCTGCATCCGTCATTGCTGAGTATTTTAGTTGGAGTTAACGACTATTGGCATACAATAGATGGTAATTACGATGGGACTGCTGAAAAATATGAACAGGATTACAGGCAGCTTCTGGTGTTAACAAAGAAAATGCTTCCTGAAGTTAAATTAGTTATTTGTGAGCCATTCGCTCTTTTGGGGGTTTCTGCTGTTACCGAAAAATGGTTTCCGGCTTTTGATGCCTACAGGGCATCTGCAAAAAAAATGGCTGAAGAATTTGATGCTGTTTTCATTCCTTATCAGGCTATTTTTACTGAAGCTCAGCTTATAGCACCGGCGAAGTACTGGTCTTTAGATGGAGTTCATCCTTCGATGGCTGGTTGTGAGTTAATGTCCGAAGCCTGGCTAAAAGCAGTGATAGGATAAATTATTCTTCGTCGACTTTTTTTTTGAATCAAATAAACAAGGGCAGATAAATCTGCCCTTGAAAGGTTCTACCGGGAATTGATTGATTAGTTCTGATTTCCGATAGGTTTTTTTGAATTATCAAAATCCAATCAGTTGTAAAACTCCAAACTGATCGTTTTATTATTTGAAGTTGCGTTTTTCTGCAAATATAAAAGTGTAATTAGCGATTGTTACTTATCAACACTTTTCTACATTGCTCAGTAGGAAGATGATGTATCCCCAGATCCCATCCGAATAAATATTTTAGGCACAAAGTTTTTTTTGTTCAGTACCTGGTGTTTATTTCGTTCAATTTGCCTTAACTTTAAAAGTGGTTTTTTTTACGAGGTTGATAATGTGCCGGTTGCCTGATAAACCTTCCTTCATTCCAAAATTAAACTTTTATGGAAACTACCCCTTTTGTTTTCCTGCTGGGCGGGCATAATCTTGAAATGACCGAAATAAGAAAAATGCTGGAATTAAATCCCTTTTCTTGTATAAATTATTGATAATCTTCTTATTTACTGGCCAGGTAAGAGTTCGCTCATTAAACCTGAGAAGTTGGGAGTGCCTCAAGTTGTAAAGTGTAAGGTCAAGGCTTCCGGCCAATCAAGTACTATTTCGCTTTATAAACATTGATAATTTATCATTGATAATTCATCATTTCAGTGCTAGCCAATTCGATTACCCCTCAGATTATTGTAATCTTCACCCCAATTTTAACTGGAATAAAGCCACTTTAACTTTTTTTGTTTTATCCGATTGCCACACCAATAAAACGCCTAATTTTATATTCTGAAAATTGAATATAAAAACACACTCCATGATAATTTCCGAGCAACCATTTTATTTCAAGGCCACAGTAAAGCTTTTACTGATAGGTCTGGTAGTAGCCTTTCTGATTTTAGCCGAAAATATACTGCTTCCATTAACAATTGCGGTTTTTTTTACTTTTCTGTTAACTCCGGTTTCCCGTAAACTGGAGCAATGGCATTTTCCAAAAGTTGTGGCAATTATTGCCAGCATAATTTTGGCTTTGGCCCTTTTTGTGACCTTAATCTATTTTTTTTATTCTCAGATATTAAGTTTCGTCAACGATTTGCCGGTTCTTGAAGAAAACATTACAGCAAAATGGGAGAGTCTTCAGCAATTCATTACTGAAACTTTTCATGTAAGCCGGATCGAACAGAAAGCCTGGATTACAACTAAAATTAAAGAAAATGCAAGTACCGGTGGAGTATTGGTACTGGGTCTTTTTTCAGCTACAACGTCCTTTTTGGCAAGCTTTGCCTTGATACCAATCTATATTTTTTTTCTCACTTTTTATCAAAATAAATTTAAGGAGTTTATAAGGTTGATAGCCAAAGAGGATAAAAACGACCATGCGCTAAATGTTGTTAGAAAAATTTCAAGAGTTTCACAGAAATACCTGGTGGGCATTTTCCTTGATGTTCTGATTTTATCTATACTTAATTCAATTGGGTTTCTTATTATTGGCCTGCCGCATGCCATACTTTTCGGAGTTCTTATTTCATTGCTGAATATTATACCTTATATCGGAGTCTTAATTGGCAGTGCTTTACCTATTGTTATGGCCTTATTAACCTGGGACACGATGGGTTATGCCATTGCTGTAGCAGCAGTTTGTGTTTTCGTTCAGTTTCTCGATAATAATTTCATTACACCATTTGTGGTTGGAAGCAGTGTCAGTATTAATCCGTTCACTGCAACCCTTGTGTTGATTGCGAGTTCTCTCATTTGGGGGGTTCCGGGTATGATACTTTGTTTACCACTTACAGGCATGGCAAAAGTAGTTTGCGACAATGTGGAATCGCTTAAACCCTATGGATATTTGCTTGGAGAGGAGGTTAACTTCAATGAACAGGAACATGTTCAGGATAAGTTAATTAAGCGTTTTATGAAAAAGAAATAAAACCGGAGCGTTTCGAATTACATTTGTTATGACGAGTGATATTTTTCCCGGGGATCTGTATTACAGATCAGTGGATTATAAGGTCTGTGAGTATATTGAAATTGCAGGCTTAAGTGTGATAAATTAAACGCAAAATCTTATCCTGAACACTCATGTTATCCGGCCAAATCCTTGCTTTTCAGGCTTTTTTTTGTTATATTGCATCATCATGTATTTATGATTTATAAATTATCTGCATGTTGTTAGTAGTCATAAACAATTAAAAAATCAGAATTATGAGTTCAGGAAAATTATTATTGGGAGTATTGGCAGGCGCAGCCGTCGGTGCTTTAGCAGGAATCTTGTTTGCTCCTGAAAAGGGGTCCAAAACAAGAAAGAAAATTGCCCGTGCGGGTGAAGATTATGTGGATGACATTAAAGATAAATTTAATGATCTGCTTGAAGATTTAAGTAAAAAGATGGATGGTGTTAAAGTCAAAGCAAAAGAAGTGGTAGCCGATGTTAAAACGAAAGTTGAAGAAACCAAAGCATCTACCAACTAAATTGCTGATTTTATGTTGAAAATCCATAAATTAACGTCAGGATTTTGAGAAATACACACTTTATAAGTGTTTCTCAAAATCCTTTTTTTTAGATAATCATTCGGATTTGAACTAATTTATTCTTTTATTTCAACTAAAATTGGAACATGGAAGAACAAACAAATTTAATTGAATCACTTATTGAAAAAGGTGAACAATACGGAAAAACGACTATTGAGTTGTTGAAGTTAAAAACACTTGATAAATCGGCTGATGTTGTCTCTAATTTGGTATCATGGCTGATTGTTTTAATTTTTGCTGTGTTGTTTTTTCTTATTCTGAACATTGGAGTTGCCTTATGGTTAGGTGAATTATTGGGCAAATCTTATTCTGGTTTTTTTGTTGTATCAGGATTTTATGCGTTTTTGGCAATTGTTTTTAGTGTTTTCCGCAAACAGCTGATTAAAACACCAGTGAATGAATCGATTATAAACCAGGTACTTGAATAAGCATTATGACAAAATTAAATGCAGTTAATTCGCTTAAAGAATCCATAAGGTTGCTTGAGATCCGACAGGAAGAAGAAGGAAAGATCTTCAAAGAACACTTTAAAGCTACTTTTGAGAGTTTGAAGTTTGTTAACCTGATAAAAAATTCGCTGAAGGATCTTACTGAGTCCGTTGAAGTAAAAAACAATCTTTTTGAATCAGTAGTTTCAATCCTGACTGGCTATTTTTCAAAAAAGATGATGGTTAATTCAAAAAGTAATCCTTTCAAGAAAATCCTGGGACTATTGTTGCAATTTGGTGTTACCAGTGTGGTGGCCAAAAATGCAGAGGCAATCCGCGAATTTTTCGCCGGTTTGGTTGATAGATTTCTTCATCCTGAAGAAGAATTGGAAGAAGAAGTTGAACCCGGGGAATAGCTGATGTTTTATTTTTAATTCGCATAAACATTTGTTGAATGGATATGACAGGATAGTTTTATCTGATCTGCTAATTACAACATTTCGATATCAACTGCCAGTTTCTTCTTACTGCCAGATATTCCCCAAAAGTCATCTTCTAAATCTTCTCATGTAATCTCATCACTCTATTTTACGATTCATCAGGCTTAGACTACGATCCGGCAATTTTTCTTTTTTCTCCTGCTTATTCGGCTGTTACTTTGGAGGAAAATGAAGAAAGCCATGAAAACACTTATCCTTTTTTTTAGTTTTCAAATGCTGCTTTACAGCGGTTTTGCACAAGTTCATATTTCAGGAAAAGTAACTGACCTAAAAGAGATTCCGCTTTGCGGCGCCAACATTTTTATTCAGGATAGTTATGATGGCGCAACAGCTGACAGTTTAGGAAACTTCAGTATAGAAACTACTTTAAATGGAATACAGAGCCTTTCTGCGACATTCATTGGCTATAAACCATTTCTTAGGAAAATGAATATGGACAGTACTCAGTCAATCGTCATCAATATTATTTTGGAGGAATCAGACGATCAGATTGATGAAGTGGTAATTAATGCCGGAGCTTTTGACGCAAGCGATGAAAAGAAGGCGGTAATTCTTCGGGTTTTCGATATCGCTACTACGCCCAGTGCGCAAGGTGATGTTTTTGGAGCACTTGGGACATTGCCCGGGGTACAGAAAGTTGGCGAAGATGGGCGGGTATTTGTAAGGGGAGGAGAAGGTTACGAAACCAAAACCTTTATGGATGGAATGCTGGTTGCTACACCATATGTTTCAAAAATGCCCGACATGCCAACCCGTGGCCGGTTTTCTCCTTTACTTTTCAGTGGTACATTATTTAGTACGGGTGCTTATTCTGCCGAATACGGACAAGCATTGTCGTCGATAGTCGACATGAAAACCAATTCGATAGAAACCGAAAACAAGTCAGGTATTTCCATTATGACAGTAGGGCTAATGGCTTCAAGTACTAAGTGCTGGAAGAATTCTTCGCTTTCGCTGAATGGCGATTACGTAACTGCCGGATTATCAAATGTAATTAATAAACAACAGGTTGACTGGCTAAAAGCCCCGGCTGCGCTTGACGCAACTATAATGTATCGTCAAAAAACCAGTAAAACGGGATTGTACAAAGTGTTCGGAACCTTTAATAATAGTTCGAGTGGTTTGAATTACCCAAATACAGCATCTGGCATTAATCAGGATATCATGCTGAATAGTAGTAATGTTTATCTAAATAAAACTTACAATGGCATGTTGAGCGAAAAGTGGATGGTACAAACTGGTCTTGCCTGGAATCTGGATCATCAAAAGTTCGATATTGATAACGATCAGGTGCTTACTATCCAAAAGATGTTTCAGGCGAAGTTGACGTTTAGTCACTTTTTGAATGAGCAAACTGAATTGAAATTTGGGACAGATTGGGTGAATTCATCTTATGAGCAAAAAATCAGAATGGATGGGAACTTCCGTTTACCGTTTACAAATAATCAGCTTTCCGGGTTTGCTGAAGTGGAATATAAACTTTCAAAAAAATTCGCTACACGCATCGGAACCAGGATCGAGAACAGTTCACTATCAAACAAAAAAACCTTGGTTCCCCGATTTTCAGGAGCATATAAAACCGGTAAACATAGCCAGGTGTCGTTGGCATGCGGACAGTTTTACCAGAATCCGGAAGACGATTACCTTAAATTTGCACCACAATTAGGTCCCGAAAAAGCTGGTCATGCCGTGATGACCTGGCAATATCTGACTGATTTAAAGACATTCAGGGTAGAAGGTTATTTGAAGAGATATACGAATCTGGTCAAATACGAAAAACCTCTGTCTGTCAATCCGTTTGATTATTCAAATACTGGAAGTGGACATGCAGAAGGAATTGATTTTTTCTGGCGTGATAAAGAAACTCTCAAGAATACCGACTACTGGATTTCGTATTCATGGATTAATGCAAGGCGTAATTATAAGGATTACCAAATGTCAGCCGTTCCTTCTTATGTGTCCGAACACAATCTGTCGGTTGTTGCCAAACGCTTTATCGAACCTCTCCGCACTTATGCATCGGTAACTTATTCGTTTGCCGGCAGTCGTCCGTATCATGATCCAAATCTTTCGGGTTTCATGAACTCAAGAACGAAACCGTATAACGACATCAGTCTCAGCCTAACGTATTTAATGAATTTTTTCGGGAAACAGTCAGTTTTGCACCTCATGGTCAATAATCTGGCAGGCTTCGATAATGTATTTGGTTATAACTTCGCCAGTACACCCGATGCCGGTGGAAAATACCAGTCGACACCAATCAAATCGCCATTTGAAAGACAGGTTATTTTGCTCATATCAATCATGTTATAAATTTAAACACAAAAAAAAATGAAAACACAAATTATTGCCCTCGCTTTTTTGTCGTTGTCTTTCTCCGGTATGTCCAATGATGTGTATCAGAAAGCCATGAGTCAATCAATCGGAAAATTGTTTCAATCGGCAACTATTCCTGAATATGTTGAAGTGGCCAACCAGTTTGAGCGTATTTCAACCATCGAAAAAACAGAATGGCTGCCACTTTATTATGCCTCGTTTGCATACATCATGATTAGTTTTCAGGAACCGGAAAATTCAAAAAAAGACACTTATCTGGATCAGGCGCAAAAGTACCTGGATCAGGCTTTTGTAATAGATCCAACCGAATCCGAATTGTTTATGCTGCAAGGTTTTTTATATCCGGCACGAATTAACATTGACCCGATGACCAGGGGAATGGTTTATATGAGCAAAATGAATGAGGCGCTGGACCAGGCATTAACACTGAATCCGGACAATCCGAGAGTTTACTACCTGAGAGCTACCATTACTTCTCATATGCCCGAAGCTTATGGCGGAGGAGCTGCCAAAGCACTTCCGTTGTTTCTGATGGCTGATGAAAAATTCAAAACTTTTAGACCAAAAACAATTCTGTCACCAAATTGGGGCAAGGAAATGAACGAAGCCGAATTGAAAAAACTTCAGGAAATAAAGGAAGAGTAGTTCGTTACTGTATTATAATTCTGTAAATTCGAAAAAAAACTAATTCATCTGTCCTCCAATGAGTGATTCCCAAAATCAATTTCAAAAGCTACTACTGAAGATCTTGCTTTTGCTCCTTTTATTAATTGCGATGGGTAATCTGCTAATGCTTGTCCTTCTCAGAAGCATCAATTACACATTGGAAATGTTTATCTATACTTCAATCAATTCGCTGCTTATCGGTGGTTCATTTATGGTCGGACTGACAACAATGGTAAAAATTCTTGACAGAAGACTTCCATGGTTGAAGTCTCCACTGAAAAGATTGATTGTGCAGTTTTTGGTTACAATTACATTTTCACTGGGTCTTATATCAATTGCAATTGTACTGAATGGCTTATTTACTCATCAGGAATTATCTTCAGCCTACTTTTTAGAAAGCGGATTTTTCATGATAAAAATAGCCTTTACCTTTATTTTTGTCGGATCGTTGGTTTCGAATGCCGTAATGTTCTTCAAAAACTGGAAAGCAGCTGCAGTACAACAGGAAAAGTTAAAACGCGAGCAATTGGCGCTTCAGTATGAAACGCTTAAAAGTCAGGTGAATCCTCATTTTCTGTTCAATAATTTAAACTCATTAACTTCACTTATTAGCTCCAATCCGGATAAAGCAATTGATTTTGTAAAGAAACTTTCGGAAGTGTATCGCTATGTATTGGATCAGAAAGATCATGAACTGGTTGATCTTGAAACTGAATTGAAATTTCTGGAATCGTATGTTTTTTTACAAAAGATCAGATTCGGTAACAACTTGGATGTGCAAATAGATGTAAATGCCGGAAATTTTAAAGTTATTCCTTTATCGGTTCAGATGTTGGTGGAGAATGCCATCAAACACAATGAGATTTCGGATATGAAGCCATTGACTATTCGGGTATTTATAAGCGAGAAGAATTATTTGATGGTGGAAAACCAACTTCAGAAAAAATCAGGATCCGAAGGAAATGGAAGCGGAATTCAGAACATCAGCGACCGTTATCGTTTTTTTACTGATAAAGAAGTTTCTGTTTTCATTAGTTCAGAGCGGTTTCGGATCTGTATTCCGTTGCTAATTGATTGATTATATGTATAAAGTGCTCATAATAGAAGACGAAAAACCTGCCGCAGAATGGCTCCGGCAGCTTGTTCTTAAATTTGATCACCAAATTTCGGTGATTGCTGTCATTGATTCGGTTCGGGGAGCTGTAGAGTGGTTTCAGCAAAATACTGCGCCCGATTTGGTATTTATGGATATTCAGCTGGCCGATGGATTAAGTTTCGAAATATTTGAGCGGATAAAAGTACCCAGTCCTGTTATTTTTACAACTGCATACGAAGAATATGCGATTAAAGCTTTCAAGGTAAATAGTGTGGATTATTTACTGAAACCAATTGCATATCTCGAACTCGAAGCTGCTTTTCGAAAATTTGGAGAGCAGCAAAGACAATTGCAGGATATGCCTGTTGTGACGATCGAGTTGCTAAACAAAGTGAAGGAAATGCTCCGGAAACCTTTTAAAACCCGTTTTGTAATAAAGGTTGGTGAACATCTGAAATCTATACCTGTCGAAGATATTCTCTTCTTCTACAGTCTCGATAAAGCCACATATTTTTATACTGCTGATTTCAAAACCTATTTAGTCGATTATTCGCTCGATCGCATTTCAGAAATGATTGATGGACACCGTTTTTTTCGTATCAATCGCAAATATATCCTCAGTAGCCAGTCGATTGCAGATATTGTTTTTTATTCGAACAGCCGGCTAAAAATTAAATTAAAAAAGTCTGATGAAGAAAATATAATCGTCAGTAGAGACAAAGTTACTGCATTTAAGGAATGGCTTGATTTGTAGTTGATTATCAACGACTCCTGAATGATATTAATCAACGTTTGATTGCGGTTGTTGAGTTTAGCCGGATTATCAACTTATTTGGCAATAGTGATTTTGCAACATTTTGTGCGATGACCAGTCTAATCCAATAAGTGAGCGAAAACAAGGAAAATATTCAGTCCGATCAGTATTTAATAGGCAAGGTATTAGGTGGTGACACCAATGCCTTTGGAGCTATTATTAAAAATACCGAAGGGCTGGTTGCTCAGATCATTTTTAAAATGGTTAATAATATTGAAGACAGGAGAGATATTGCTCAGGACGTTTATTTGAAAATATTTAAAAGTCTCCCTGGATTCAGGTATCAATCAAAGCTTTCTACATGGATAGCACAGGTTTCCTATAATACCTGTTTAAGTTATCTTGATAAGAAAAAGCTGGTTTTAGCTGATAATTTATACGAAAGTTTTGATTTAGATGAAGATTCACCCGAACTTACGAACAGCAGAACAATACTTAATTTGGCCAATCAAACCGAAAAGGATATTTTTCGAAGAGAGTTGAGTGAAATCCTGAAATCGGAAATTGAGATGCTTTCGCCTTTGCACAGAACATTGATTACTTTATATCACAATGAAGAATTGAGCTATGAAGAAATCGCTCAAATAACTCAACTTCCGGAAGGGACGGTAAAGAGTTATTTATTCCGGGCAAGGAAATCGTTAAAGGACAACTTATTACGCAAATACAAAAAAGAAGAACTATGAAAGTCGCACATCTTTCTGAAGATGATATTCAGCAATACGTTTCAGACCAATCGATTTGCACCGATCAGATTATTGACCATATAAGTTCATGCGAATTCTGCAAAGTCAAGGCTGAAACCTATCGGCTATTATTTTCTGAAATTCAGGAACAGCCAAAACCTGCATTTGATTTCGACTTAACGGATTTGGTTCTATCGCAATTGGCAAATCCAAAACCGAAATTTTTCTGGGATATTTTCTTTGTTTATCTTTTAGCAATAACCGGAATCACTTCGGTTCTTATCCTGATTGTATTATTCAGAGAGTATCTCTCTGTATTATTCTCTGGTTATTCGAGCCTTTTCATTTTACTTTTCGGGGCGATTGCAGCTGTTATCTTGGTATTTCAAGGTCTCGAAATTTACAGGAAATATAATCGTCAGATGGAAGCTTTGAATATAAGTTGAATCATTTGCAACAATATTGCAGGTCGCCGGTCTAATCCGCTATAAACCCAAAATACTATATAATGAAAAAATTAATAGCAATCGTTGTCGTTTTAATCGCTCCACTGGCGGTTTGTGCAGAAGATTATCATTTTGCGGTAGGCAATTCCTTCTCCAGTCAGTTATTTAGTATTCCTGCTACACTGCTGGCTGCTTTTTTGTTTGGTTATTTTATAATTGCGATTATCCGGTCAATCCTTGATAATCGGTTGAAGTCAAAAATGATCGAAAAGAATGTATCAGATCAGGTTATCGAACAAATTCTTCAGCCTTCAAATACTGATTCAAAAAGCCAGGCGATGAAATGGTCTCTTGTTTTAGCCGGAATTGGACTTGGGTTGTCCATTGTTAGTATTACACTTCCTTTTGGCATTCACTCAATTGCAATCATGGTATTCTGTTTAGCTCTGAGTTTTTTTGGATATTTTATCTATATCAAACGCACCGAAAAATAGTAAATTAGAAACTTATGAAAACAATGAAGTTAATTGGAGTTATCCTGGTAACCCTTTTTGCGATAAGTTCGTGTCAGCGCGGAAATTCGATAATTGTGAACGATGGCAGCACTAAATTAAAAATAAACTATTGGGGCGATATTAAATTTACTGACGATGAAAAATCAATTAAAAGCATTTCGCACGGTGGTTATTTGAATTTCAGGAAAAATGAAGTGAGTTTGTTAGCTGAAACGAACGATAAGGGTGAAATAAAATATGAGCTACATCAATATGGAAACCTTGTTGATATAAATAGTCCTGATGGAAAAATGCTGATAACAAAAGCCATCAGGGATATGATTTCAGTTGGCTTTGATGTTCAGGGCAGACTTCAACGTATCAGCCAAAATGGGGGACTTCGCGCTGTTTTAATCGAAGTGGATAGTTTAGATGGAGACTTTGTGAAAAGTATATACTTGCAATACTTGATTTCCAGCGACAGTATTAGTCCGGAAGAAATGACTGAAATTGCCGGAAAAATCAGAAGAAATATAAATTCTGATTTTGAAAAAGGAAAATTACTGAGTAAATTTTCTACTGATTGCCTTAAAGATTCTCTAACGGCACGTGCATATTTTGCCGCCGTGAAAAGCATTGATTCCGATTTTGAGAAAGCAAATGCACTCAGGAATATTTTAAAACAACCGCTAACGAATGAACAGTTTGTTTCTGCATTAGGTGTAATAAATATTATTGGGTCTGATTTTGAACGGGCAAATCTGTTGAAGGAACTGATTGATCAGGAAATATTTGAAGACGACAGTTTTGGCGGACTTCTGGGTTCGATAAATCATCTTGATTCTAATTTTGAAAAGGGAAATTTGCTTAAAAGGTTGGTTGGAAAAGACATCGAAACAGAAAACCAATGGATTGGAATTATCAAAGTAACGGAACATATTACCGGAGATTTTGAAAGAAGCAATATCCTTTTACAAATAGCTGATAATATGCCGAAAAAAGAACAATTAATGGCTGACTACCTAAAAGTTGCTCAAACCATCAATGGAGAAATGGAGCGTGGAAGAGTTTTAAAAGCATTGGAATAGATATGCATAATTTTTATTCTATTTGGAATTCACTATCATAGTAAAATAGATTTATTTGTTGCTTTATGTAACTGGTTAGTATTTTTTTCATCCGAAGAAAATCCAACTTAGGATTTTCAGAACAATAAATCACTCTTTTAAAGCATAATTTCACTTTTACCTTAATGGTAAATCACGTTTCGGCTGTTTTAATATTGAACAATCGTTTTCATGACAGTTGTTCAAATATTATCTTTGAAAACCATACCTGAAAAGTATAATATGAAACGAGCCGGATTTTTATTGCTGATATGCATGTTGTTCACTTCTCTGTTTTTAAATGCCCAGAAGATCGAAAAAAAGCCACTTACAACTGATGATTTTGCTGCATGGAAAGAAGTGAAAAAGCCAATGGTTTCGAATGATGGTAAGTTTGCGGCTTTCGAAATAAATCCGCAAAAAGGGAATGGTAATCTAATCGTTAAACAGCTCGATTCAAAAAGAGCGGATACCTTGTCAAGAGGTTATGACGCATGTTTTTCTCCGGAATCTGACTTCATTGTATATAAAATCAATCAGCCGGAAGACTCTATCCGGAGCGCGAAAAGGAAAAAACTGAAAAAGGAAGAGATGCCAAAAGACAGCGTCGGCATTTTTATTTTTAAAAGACACAAAATTTATGCTTTCCCAGACTTGAAGCAATATTCAATTCCGAAAGAAAATGCTCGCTGGCTGGCTTTTCTGATGGATATGAATAAACCGGAAAAGTCAAGCAATAAAAAAGTTGAAAATAAAGCAGCAGAAAAGACCTTCAAATTGGTTTTATTTCATGCAAACTCTGGAGATACCATTTCCTTTCAGGATGTTACTGAATATTACTATGCTCCAAAAGGGCATAGCATTACTTTTATCCGACAAACAAAGGATTCGCTAAACAACTCACAAATTGTAGTTTTCGATACAGATAAGCGCAAGGCAGATGTTATTTTTAAGCATTCCGGGACCTCAAAGAAAATTACTTCCGATGAACAGGGAGGACGATTTGGATTTTTGTTTTCGCCCGATACCATAAAGGAAAAAGTATACAGTTTATACTATGGCTCACTTACCACTGGCGAACCACAGGCTGTAGTTGATACTGAGGAACAGGGAATGCCTTTAGGCTGGGCACCTTCAGAATTTTCTGATCTTTCGTTTTCGGAAAATGGACAACGTTTATTTTTCGGTACAAATAAAAAACCGCGATCCGAACCGAAAGACACTCTTCCTGCCGATGAATATCCAATTCTTGATGTGTGGTCGTGGAAAGATAAAGAATTGCAACCTGAGCAAATAATCAATCAGGAAAAAGAAATTAAACGAACATATAAAGCTGTTTATCTTGTTGATAAGGATAATTTTATTCAATTAGGCGACCCTGTTATTCAGGATATAAAGACTATTCAAAAAGGTAATGGGCATTTTGCTTTGGGAGTCGACAGGATGGTGAACAAGCGTGAATCTTCGTGGACCGGCCAATCTGCTGCCAACTATTATCTTGTTGATGTGGAAACAGGTATCAAGAGGCTCATAGTGGAGAATAAATCGCATGTGTTTTTATCTCCCGGAGGCAATTACGTTGTATGGTATGATCCTGTTGACAGTAGTTATATGTCCCGTTCTACAAAGTTAACTTCTACGGAGGAGATTAAGCTCACTTCCGAAATTCCGGTTTCTTTTGCTGATGAAGTCTGGGATATGCCAGGTGATGCAAGGCCATATGGAATTGCAGGATGGTCCGAAACCGATAAGTTTATTTTTCTTTATGATCGGTATGATATCTGGAGGGTCGATCTGGATGGCATCAAGGTTCCGGTGAATGCAACGCGTAATTATGGACGAAAAAATCACCTTAGGTTTCGGTATCAGAAACTCGATCCGGAAGAAGAATTTATTGATACGAATAAGCCTGTATTTGTTAGCTCTTTTGACGAACGTAACAAATCGGCCGGTTACTTTAGTGCTGATCTTCGCAATTATTCCGATCCGCGTATGCTGATCATGGAGGATTACCGGTTCAATAATCTGAAGAAAGCTAAAAATGAAGAAGTATTGATCTGGACCCGTGAAAATGTAAGTGAATCACCAGATGTCTGGTCGTCGAACCTCTCGTTCATGCACCGGCACCAGCTTTCTGATGCGAATCCGCAGCAAGAATCGTTTGTGTGGCCGGACGTTCGGCTAGTTCATTGGGATTCGTTTTCAGGAAAAAAACTTGAAGGATTGCTTTATTATCCGGAGACCATTGATCCTGAACGCACATATCCGATGATCGTTTATTTTTATGAACGAAGTGCAGATAATTTACATACTTATTCTTCTCCTTCTCCAACCAGATCAACCGTTAACCGTACTTATTTTGCCAGTAACGATTATATTATTTTTGTTCCTGATATTACCTATGAAAATGGTTATCCCGGTCAGTCTGCATTTGACGCTGTTGTTAGCGGAACGCAATATGTCGCTAGTATGTCTCCATTTATCGATCGCAAAAAAATTGGCATTCAGGGGCAAAGTTGGGGTGGTTACCAAACAGCATGGCTTATTACCCAGACAAATATGTTTGCAGCGGCAATGGCCGGAGCGCCAGTAAGTAATATGACAAGTGCCTATGGAGGTATTCGCTGGAAAACAGGATTGAGCCGAATGTTCCAGTACGAAGCGAGTCAAAGTAGAATTGGCGGAACCTTATGGGATAAGCCTTTACAATACATCGAAAATTCGCCGCTGTTTTATGTACCCAAGATTAAAACCCCGTTGTTGATCATGCACAACGACAATGATGGAGCAGTGCCATGGTATCAGGGTATCGAACTTTTCACTGCTATGCGGCGTCTGAATAAGCCAGTATGGTTGCTGAATTATAACAACGAAGAGCATAATCTGAAAGTTGAAAGCTGGGCCAACCGAATGGATTTGACCATACGCATGAAGCAGTTTTTTGATCATTATCTGAAAGGTGAACCTGAGCCTTCGTGGATGGAATTTGGAATACCGGCAGTCAGAAAGGGCAAAGAATTGGGATATTGAATTAACTGGTAGCTGCGAAAGAGATTACGTCTCAATTCTCAAATTCTAATCCAACATTGTTTCCAGTTGCGCAAAGCTGGTAATTACAGCATCTGCATCTTTCTGACTTTTTGGATTAATTCCCGGACTCTGGTATGCAATGCAGCTCATATTAGCGGCATGTGCCGCTTTTATTCCGTTTGCTGAATCTTCTATAACCAAACAATTTTCAGGATTGATGCCTAATCTTTTTGCTGTAAGCAAAAATACATCCGGTTCTGGTTTACTTTTTCCTGTTTCCTGAGTGCTGACAATTATCCTGAAATACTTTTTTAGATCGGTTTTCGTCAGAACAAGTTCAATTATTTCCGGAATTGATGAGGATGCCACAGCTAAAAGATAGTTTTTTTTAAGGAGGATTTCCAGGAGTTGCACAAGCCCTGGCATAACGGGAATTTTTTCAACCTCCGAAAAAAATCGGATGCTTTCACTTCTGTTCTGTTCAATCAAATCTTCTGCTGGTATCTGTATACGGTGTTTTAACACAATTTCGTGCCACATCACATCAGAAGCTGTTCCGAGATATTGCTGATGTTCTTCTGATGAAACCGGAATTTTATTCAGGCTGAATTGACGTTTTTCTATCTCGGTATTGAATGGCTCGGTATCGACCAAAGTTCCATCCATATCAAAAATGATGGCTTTAATCATGGTTACTCCGGCTTTTGAACGGACCAAAAAGATGATCCATTTTTCATGTAGATAATTGGAATATCTTCAATAAAGGTTTTCATCCATTTGGCACAATAATCCATTCCTGCTTCTTCCGACGCAATATGACCGGTAAAAATTGCTGCTTTTTTCATCCCCAGTAATGATGCATCATGAACGTATTCGTAGGTTTCCCACTCGCTCGCTTCGCCAGCAACAAGTAATTCGGTAAAATCGCCTGTCAACAGGTTTATGTGAGTTTGTGATCCGGGTGCCCCTACAGCCAAAGCCACATTGGTAAACCGCATTAATGGATCGCCAACAATACGCAACTGGCTTCCCTTTAATGTTTCCTGAAGTTTTTGGGCAAAACCGCCAACAGTTTGTTCCTCAAACTTGAAGAACAACATCGACGAATCAATCTGATTTGCCTTCCAACCTAACTTCTCAATCATACCCATATAAATTCCATCAGGAGCTGTTCGGTGCCAATGATCGTGAAATCTAAAAATGATGAGTTTGTGTTTATTGATGTATTCAATCTTCTTTTTGTATACAGGATTGTCTTCCAAAAAATCTGTTTTATCCAGATGATTATAAAATGTTGGTTCGTGAACGATGATTAAATTGCAATTATTCGCAACCGCATTCCGGAGGGTTTCCATATCAGCAAACATGCTTACAGCTATTCCTGAAATTGCATCATCGGGGTTTCCTGTCTTAAATGTATCAACTGTCTCCTTACTCCACTGACAGCTTAGGTGGGTTTGAATCTGACTGATAATTTGACGGGCAGTTTGAAATTTAACAGCAGTTTCCTGAGCAAACAACAGTTGTGTTCTGGTAGCAATAAAAAAGATGAGGCATAATCCCAATATTTTCATTATTCAAATCAGTTTAGTTTAACGCTGTATTTATAAATCTTGTTTTTCGAATATAACAATAAGTTATTGGCGTCAAAAGTAAATAAAATCAATTGATTATTTTGTATCGGTATTTTTTCTGAAAATAATGTTCTTCTTTGGTTTCTAACTGAAGCATTTAGTTAAATCTTTCATCTTTAGAAATTAAGTTTTAGTTTAGATTTTTATCTTTGTTAAAATTCACCAAACCAAACTTAACCAATATGAAACATCTTAAATTCTGCCTCTTTGTTTTTTTTAGTTTTATTTTCCTTAGCTCGTGTCAGAAAAAGGAGGCCCTATGGACCGAACTCTTCAACGGAAAAGACTTAAGTGGCTGGACCGCGAATGAAAACCCCGGCTCTTTTCAGGTTGAAAATGGTTTGCTTGTGGCGAATGGTCCCATTAGTCATTTGTTTTATACCGGCGATTTTAAAAAAGGTGTTTTCAGAAATTTCGAATTGAAAGCGATGGTGAAAACTGAACCCAGCAGTAATTCGGGTATCGTTTTTCATACACAGGAACAGGAATATGGTCCTCTTTTACGTGGCTACGAAGTTCAGATTAACAATTCATACGAACGTCCCGGCGATTTTCAGGAACTTAAAAAAACCGGAAGTTTATACGGAATCCGTAATGTTTACTACAATACAGTAAAAGATAATGAGTGGTTTGAGTTGTCAGTTAAGGTGGTCGAAAATCGTTGTGAAGTTTTTGTAAATGGGAATAAGGTGGTCGATTATATTCAGTCTGATGATCCTTATCGTCCTAATAACGATAAAATGAAGGTGTTTAGCGCTGGAAGGATCGCTCTTCAGTGTCACGACGAAGAAAGCAAGGTGTATTTTAAGAGTATTCAGGTTAAGCTGTTGCCCAAAGCTGAAAAATTTCCTCTTTTGGTAACTAAGGAATGGGACGATAAAATCACGAAAATGCACCTCGAAAACTTTCCGGTTATCGACTTTCATGTGCATTTAAAAGGCGGATTAACTATTGATGAAGCTTGTGAGAATTCCAGAAAACTGGGAATAAATTATGGAATTGCACCAAATTGTGGCTTGAAATTTCCGGTAACCGACGATGCATCACTATATGCCTATATGGATACAGTGCAGTCGAAACCAATATTTAGGGGAATGCAGGCTGAAGGCCGGGAGTGGGTAACTTTATTTTCTCCTGAAGCCATTGCTAAGTTTGATTACGTGTTTACAGATGGAATGACATGGACTGATCACAGAGGCCGTAGGATGCGTCTATGGATTCCGGAAGAATCATTTGTTGATGACGAACAACAGTTTATGGATGAACTGATCAGTAAAATCGAAAATGTGGTATCGAAAGAACCTATTGATATTCATGTGAATCCGACATATCTTCCGGCTGTTATTGCGGATAAATATGATGAGCTTTGGACCGATGCCCGTATCGATCGGTTTGTAAAGGTTCTGGCAGAGAATCATGTGGCTTTGGAAATCAATTCTCGTTTCAAACTTCCATCAGAAAAAATTCTTCGGAAAGCTAAAGAGGCCGGTGTTAAATTTAGTTTTGGGACAAACAATACCGGTCCGGATCTCGGAACACTTGATTATTCTTTCGAAATGAAAGAAAAGCTGGGCTTAACGTATAAAGATATGTTTATGCCTAAAAAGCAAAATGAAAAACCCGTTTTGGTGAAAGGTCTTCCGTCGAAAATTACTGGTTAGTTGGGTTAATTATTAGCCTGATTTTAATGTATAGAATCGTAAAAATATAAATGTGGAAAGAAGTTGACTGATTTTATATCACCCAACTTCTTTCTTTTTTTTATGAAATAATTTAAATTACTTATTAATGAATAAGCTTAAAGCATCTGCCGGACGAAATATTTTTGAACGGATCAAAAGAATTCAGGCTCTTGCAGAAATAGGTCTTGAATATTGCGAAATCAATTACGATAAAGAACGCTACGAAGAAATTCAGGAAATTTGTCTTGAAATGCTGGAACAGATCACTCATGTGCCAATTCCTGAAATTAAAGCAATTATTCAGGAGAAGAATGGTTATAAAACACCAAAAGTTGATGTTCGTGCTGTCGTATTTAATCCTGCAGGTCAGATTTTGCTGGTTCAGGAAAAAGTTGATGGATGTTGGGCATTACCTGGCGGTTGGGCTGATGTTGGTTACACCCCACGACAGATTGCAGAAAAAGAGTGTTTCGAAGAGGCCGGTCTTACTGTTAAAGCCAATCGGTTAATTGCATTAGTAGATAAAACGGCTCAGCAAATGCCCCCGGAGTTTGAATATGTATATAAGCTTTTCATCAGATGCGAACCTATCGGATTAAGTATTTCGGTTGGGCCAGAGACCGATAATGTGGGTTGGTTTAATGAAAATGAATTACCTGAACTATCTAAACCCAGAAACATTGAATCGCAGATTCACCTCATGTTCCAATATTACAGAGGCGAGAAATCAGAGGTTTATCTGGATTAGATTAAATTCAGTTTTTTTTGTTTTCAAAGCCCAGTTTTCATGACTTTTTTTTGGTAATTTATATTCATTTTGTAGTTTTGCAGACCAGACCAGACCAGAATAACTAAATTTATTAAATATGAGAAATAAACTATATTTCCTAATACTGCTGCTTAGCCCGTTAATCGGGGTTTCACAAGTTAAATTTCAATTTCAAAACACAAATTTATCCACTCAGGAAAGAGTAGAAAGTTTACTTTCTGAAATGACTATTCAGGAGAAAATGGAGCAAATGCTTTTTACTTCGCCAGCTATTGACAGGCTTGGAATTCCGGAATATAACTGGTGGAACGAATGTTTGCATGGTGTTGCCAGGGCTGGTTATGCAACCGTTTTTCCTCAGTCAATCTCTATTGCAGCATCATGGGATGCCGATTTGATACACGAAGTTGCCAATGTAATATCTGACGAAGCGAGGGCAAAACATCATGAATTTGCACGTAGAGGCCTTAGAAAAATATACCAGGGATTGACTTTCTGGTCGCCTAATATTAATATTTTCCGCGATCCAAGGTGGGGGCGAGGTCATGAAACTTATGGAGAAGATCCGTACCTCACAGGTCAGTTGGGAACGCAATTCGTAAAAGGACTTCAGGGTGACGATCCGAATTATTTGAAAGTTATAGCAACTGCAAAACATTTTGCTGTTCATTCAGGACCAGAACCATCGCGACATGTGTTTGATGCAAATGTTAGCGAACGCGATTTGCGCGAGACTTATTTGCCTGCTTTTCGGACTTTGGTTGTTGATGGTGGCGTTTATTCAATCATGGGTGCTTACAACCGTTTCAGGGGTGAAGCTTGTTGTGCCAGTCCCGAATTGTCAGGAATTTTGAGAAACGAATGGGGTTTTAAAGGTTATGTAGTGAGTGATTGTTGGGCCATTGCCGACATTTGGCAATATCACAAAATAGCTAAAGACGAAGCTGAAGCGGCTGCAATGGCTGTTAAAGCCGGTACTGATCTGGAATGTGGGAATACCTATAATGCATTGCCTGAAGCTTTAAAACGTGGGCTTATAACTGAAAAGGATTTGGATGTTTGTGTTGGTCGTTTGATGACTGCCCGGATGAAACTCGGAATGTTCGATCCTGATGAAAAAGTTGCTTATGCTCAAATTCCATTTTCTGTAAATGATAATCCTGCACATGATTATTTGGCACGTGTTGCTGCACAAAAGAGTATTGTTTTGCTAAAAAATGCCACTCAGACTTTACCTTTAAAGAAAAGCTTAGCGAAAATTGCAGTTATTGGCCCAAATGCTGATGAGATAGAATCACTTTGGGGAAACTATAATGGAATTCCTTCTCATCCGGTTACGGTTCTTCAGGGAATCAAAAACAAACTGGAACCGCAAACAGAAGTCCTTTATGCACAGGGAAGCGAATTGGCTGATGGAGTATTCAAACTTACTCCGATTCCATCTGTTTATCTTGAAACCGAAGATGGGAAACAGGGCGCTTTAGGTGAGTATTTTGCAAATAATAAACTGGAAGGTGATCCTCTTTTTACCCGCGTTGATGATAATGTCGATTTTTACTGGGAAGCTGGATCTCCTGATCCGCGTATGCCTGTTGATAATTATAGTATTCGTTGGACTACTTATCTGAAAGTGCCGCAAACTGGCAACTATGAAATCGGTATCTGGAGTATGCCTAATTTCAAAATTTATTGTGAGGGCACGGAAATTCTTAAGGGAGACAATGAACATCATGCTTTCCACAATTCGAAGGGACTAACACTCGAAGCGGGTAAAAAATATAAGCTGGTTTTTGATTACCGAAACTATCATGGAGATGGAACTGCCAGCTTGTTGTGGTCAACTCCGCATCCGAATATGTTGGCTGAGGCTGTTGAGACTGCAAAACAAGCAGATGCTGTTGTTCTTGTTTTGGGATTAAACCAGCGCCTTGAAGGCGAAGAAATGCCTATTCAGGTTGATGGATTCAAAGGAGGCGACCGAACTCACCTGAATCTTCCCAAAACACAAAGGGACTTGATGGAAGCCATTAAGGCAACAGGAAAGCCAGTTGTTCTGGTTCTCTTAAACGGAAGTGCATTATCCATTAATTATGCTGAAGCAAATATGGATGCTATCCTGTCAGCCGGATACCCGGGACAAGAGGGTGGAAATGCAGTAGCTGATGTGCTTTTTGGAGATTATAATCCAGCTGGTCGTTTGCCGGTAACCTATTACAAATCGGTTGAACAGTTACCTGCATTTGAAAACTACGACATGGAAGGCAGGACTTACCGGTATTTCCGTAAGGATCCACTTTTCCCTTTCGGATTTGGCTTGAGTTATACTCATTTTACTTATTCAGACATGAGTGTTCCGTCAGTAATGAAAATGGGTGAAAATATTAAGGTCTCGGTTAAAGTGACAAACGCTGGTGACCGCGATGGCGACGAAGTGGTGCAGTTGTATTTGACTGACGAAAAGGCATCAACTCCACGTCCGATTCGTCAGTTGGAAGGCTTTAAACGCATTTCGTTGAAAAAGGGCGAATCGCAGATTGTTACATTTGAACTTGAGCCACGTCAGCTTTCGATGATTAATAAGGAAGATAAGCAAGTAGTTGAACCCGGATATTTCACAATAGCAATTGGTGGAGAGCAACCCGGATTTACAGGAACAGCCAATGCAGAGACAACAGAAACTCTCTCCGGAAGAGTGAAAATAACAGGAAAAGAGCTTAAAATAAAATAGTTGGTTTAGGAATTGTTTGTGTGTTATCCTCTTCGGAATTTATTTTCCGGAGGGGATTTTTTGTTAGTAAATGATAGAGAAAGCGATCATAAAAGTGATGATAAAAACCAACAATAATCCTCCAATAAAAATATTGTCAGCTATTCGTTCATATCTGATTGCAAATTTTTCTCTTGTTGTCCGAATAGATAAAAAGGAAAAGAAGCAACTTGTAATTAATAAAATACATGCGATGCCTGTAATTTCAT
The DNA here is from genome assembly GCA_041736275.1 of Prolixibacteraceae bacterium. Classification (GTDB taxonomy): domain Bacteria; phylum Bacteroidota; class Bacteroidia; order Bacteroidales; family Prolixibacteraceae; genus Aquipluma. Next base: position 23,648 of record JBGSUC010000049.1, on the reverse strand, counting down.
CTATTTTCGAAACTTCGCTTAGCTTTGCTATTTTCAGTGAGGTTAAAACAATCAAACAGAAACCCAGTAAATTAGATGATGTGTTTAAAATGTGCTGTGATTTATTTTGCATATCTTATCTATCAATTAAACAGTTGATTCTCCAAAATTAAGGTTCCATTTTAATATTGATTGTTATTGAATCAGAAATTTTGTTAAAACTTCAGTTTAATCTTTTTATTGCTTCCTGTCTTTTATTGCTAATTCAAGTTTCCTGATCCAGACAAAAATAATTGAAAGTATTATTCGGGGAATTATCAAAATCCCGTAGTGGTATCCAATTGATACAAACAATAGCGGATCTTCGAGTTGAGAGTGAGATATAGCAATATGGTGGTTCAGTAAATCGGCATCTTCGCGACTTAGTTTTCCTTCTTTTGTTTCATTAATCATTATGGCTCCTCCATACCCTAAACCCAAGGTATTCGCAACAATCCAGAGAAATCCGGTACTTGTTGGTAATCCCAAAATACGAAGTAAAGGAACAAACGGCATCAAAATCCATCTAATCAGACCGAATTCATTCAGGATTCGTTGAAGTATAAGCAATAGATTAACCAGGATCAGGATTTTCAAAGAAGTGACAGCCATGTCTTTCGACCAGCCAAGAAATGCGGGTACAAAATCATTCATTGTCTGAGTATGAATTTGTGCAGTCAGTGTGTCATCAGCCGGAAGGACCAGATTCAGTCCCCATGCAGCAATAAAACTGGCTGACAGTCTGATTAAAATCATTCGCCACGGTTTCGATCCGGTTCGTTTCTGAATCGCTGTTTCAACGATCAATGCATGAGAAATCAGGCACATGACAGCCAAAATCGTTCCTTCGCGATATCCGGTGCCGAGCGTAGTCATAACAGCGATTACCGAATAAATATTTGTGAAAAAGCTGGTGATCAAAACGATGGAAGCCTGCCCGGAAAGACCAATCAGTTTGAAGAATGGAGCAACCCAACCTGCAATTACATTCAGTATTCCGAAGAAATCGAGCAGAAAAACCGCAAACGAAACCGGGATGGTTAGTTTCAGTAACCAAATGGCAGTTTTTGTTCCTTGTGGGATGGAGGTTTTTACGCAACGACCAAGTCTTTCCCAAACAGTCTGATTTTCCTGATTTTTCATTTTTTATAAAAAAGGCAGCTCATTTCAAGCTGCCTGTATTTCAAAATTTGTAAATGCTTCTTATGTAAGTGTTATGCAGAATCGATCAATTTTTATTGGTTGCTTCAAAAGGTATTCAAAACCAAAAGAATAACATTCAATGAGCGAATGAATGGAAATTAATTTAATATTCATCATTCCTTACACCAATCCGGCGAAACCCATAAATGCCAGAGCCAAAATTCCTGCAGTAACCAAAGCAATCGGAATACCTTGCATTCCTTTTGGCACATCGGCCAGCGCAAGCTGTTCGCGTATTCCTGAAAAAATAACCAGTGCAAGTGTGAATCCAATTGCTGATGAAACGGCGAAAACAACCGATTGAGCCAGTTTAAAATCTTTTTGAAAAACCAGGATTGCTACCCCAAGCACAGCACAGTTGGTAGTGATGAGTGGTAAAAATATTCCCAATGCCTGGTATAATGACGGACTAACTTTTTTTAGGATAATTTCAAGCATTTGTACAAGGGCTGCAATGATAAGAATGAAACTAATGGTTTGCAAAAACACCAAATTCAACGGAATCAAAATATATGTTTGTACCAGGAAGGTTACAATGGTCGCCAGAGTCATTACAAAGAGCACAGAAGCTCCCATGCCAATAGCAGTCTCTGTTTTGTTACTTACACCCAAAAATGGACATATTCCAAGGAATTGAGCCAATACGATGTTGTTGACAAAAATGGCTGATATAATTATTATTACATATTCCATGATCAGTTAGTTTAGGATGATTTGTTAATTTTTTTCAGAATAGCAATCAGAAAGCCCAAGGTAATGAATGCTCCGGGTGCAAGAATAAAGACCAGAATTCCGTCAGCACCTTCAGCAATGAATTTGAATCCGAAAATTGATCCGGAACCCAGCATCTCGCGAATGCCACCAAGTATAACCAGGGCCATTGTAAAACCGAGTCCCATTCCAAGGCCATCAATAAACGATGAAAAAATATTGTTTTTGGCGGCGAAAGCTTCCGCACGACCAAGTACGATGCAGTTAACTACAATCAATGGTATGAAAATTCCCAACTGTTTCGATAAGGATGGGGTATAAGCCTGCATTAGTAAATCGACAATGGTTACAAAACTGGCAATGACCACAATAAATGAAGGAATGCGCACTTTGTCAGGAATAAAACCTTTGATCATCGATATAAAAACATTCGACATAAAAAGTACAAAAGTTGTTGCCAGTCCCATTCCGAGTCCGTTAATTGCAGAGGAAGTTACAGCCAGGGTGGGGCAGGTGCCTAAAAGCAATACTAAAATTGGATTCTCTCTAAAAAAACCTTTGGTGAAATTGTTATACGGGTTCATTGTTTTTCTCCTTTTTTATTCATTTCAGAAGCTCTGTTCACTGCATCGCAAAATGCTCTGCTGCTTATTGTTGCTGCCGTAATGGCATCGACAGTTCCACCATCTTTTTTTACTTTTAATTTTCCACCGGGCAAATCAGAAGTTTTAATTCCTTTGAACTGATCTTTGAAAGCGGGCGAGGCTATTTTTGTTCCCAAACCCGGAGTTTCTTTGTGTCCGAGTATTTCTATATTACTTATTGAGCCATCAGGCATAAAGCCAACCATTAACGAAAACCTGCCGGCAAATCCTTTGTCGGTATATGTTTCAACAGCATTCCCCGAGCTCTCCTTTCCTTTGAGCAAACGGTGAATTTTGATGCTGTCCTTTCCGTCTTCAGACATGATAATAGTATCTGAAATGCTTTCAAATTCGGGAATAACCAATTTGATGGCATTATTGATTTTTGCTTTTTGTGAAGCTGCAATTGGCTCTTTTGTTAATGAATAAACAGTGGACATCGCCAATCCGGCAACGGCTGTGATGACGAAAAGTGCGATCGTCATATTCTTGAAGGTAGATTCTTTTTTTGCCATAATCTTAGCCGTTATTGGTTTGAATTTTTACTTCGCCGAATCGTTTGGGTTTAATAAATCGGTTGAGCAGTGGTACAACAGCATTCATTATTAAAATAGCAAATGAAACGCCTTCCGGATAAGCACCCCAGGTACGTATTAGTATGGTGAGAATGCCGATACCAGCACCAAATATCAGCTGAGCTTTTCCATTCATCGGTGATGTAACCATGTCGGTCGCCATGAAAAAGGCTCCCAAAACAAGTCCACCGGTCATAAGTTGAAAAAGTGGATCGGCAAATTTTTCCGGATTTATGATCCAGAATATTCCGGAGAAAATAGCTGCTGAGGCCAGCACTGAAACCGGAATATGCCATGTAATAATCTTACGTGCCAGCATGAAAATTCCGCCTATCAGGAGAGCAATAACAGACACTTCGCCCAGAGAACCGGAGATGTTACCCATAAAAAGATCAAGATTTGCAGGCAAACTTTTAACTATATCAGAAACCGCGTGTCCGTTTTTTAGGCCTTCTTTCATAATTGCCAATGGAGTGGCAGCAGATATCGCATCAACACCCGAAGTATTTATTGCAGGCCATGAGGTCATTTGTACCGGAAACGATATTAGCATGAATACCCGGCCAACCAATGCGGGGTTGAAGGGATTGTTTCCCAGACCGCCATAAGGCATTTTTGCGATTCCAATGGCGACAAGTGCACCCACAATCAACATCCACGATGGCACCGATGCTGGAACATTAAAAGCAAGCAAAACACCCGTTAATGCAGCAGAACCATCCGTGATTTGCGGAATAGTTTTCAGGATAAATTTCTGAATCAAGTATTCGAAAGCCATGCAGGCCGCCACCGCGATTAAAGTTACACGCACCGAATCGAGTCCAAACATAACCACCGACCAAATAAATGCAGGGAGTAATGCAAGAAGTACACTGTACATTATTTTATTCACCGATTCGCCCGAATGGATGTGTGGTGAAGGAGATATCGTAAAAAGTTTACTCATTTTGTTCAGTTCTATCTATTTTTTGTTGTTTCTATTGTTTTCTATTCCTGATTATCGCGCCAACTTTACTTTTCCCGAGGCGAATATAATCGAGCAGCGGACGATTTGCCGGGCAGGTGTAACTGCATGAACCACATTCAATACAATCCATAATTCGTTCTTTTTCTGCACGATCCAAGATCTGTTTTTCGGAAACGGTCATTAGGAAATAGGGTTCCAATCCCATCGGACAAACAGAGACGCAACGAGAGCAGCGGATGCATGGCTTTACTTCCTGTCGTTTTGCTTCTTTTTCAGGCATCATTAATATTCCTGAAGTTCCTTTGGTTACAGGTATTTCGGTATTTGCAAATGCTTTACCCATCATAGGGCCGCCATTAATTATTTTACCACAATTCTCCGGAAGTCCGCCTGTTGCCTCAATCAGTTCGCTAATGGTTGTTCCAATCCGAACTTTGAAATTGGCCGGTTTATTAACTGATTTTCCGGTTACTGTGACAACCCGTTCAAACAAAGGTTTGTTTTTCTGAACCGCCTCGTACACCGCAAAAGTTGTAGCAATATTGGTAACTACCGCTCCCACCGAAATGGGCAATGCTCCTGAAGAAATTTCTCGTCCGGTAACTGCCTTGATCAGCTGCTTTTCGCCTCCCTGCGGGTATTTAACCTTGAGTGGATATACCGTGATGCTGTTTTGTCCGGCGACCAGGCTGTTCATCTTTTCTATTGCGTCAGGTTTATTGTTTTCAATACCAATAGCTGCTTTGGTTACATCTAATGTCTTCATCAGAAGCTGAATTCCTACTATCAGTTCAGCACCGTGCTCCAGCATCATTCGGTGGTCAGAAGTTAGATATGGTTCGCATTCTACTCCGTTTATCAGGAGTACGTCTGCTTTCATTCCTTTGGGAGGCATCAGTTTTACATGTGTCGGGAACGTGGCGCCTCCAAGTCCAACAATACCGGCATCCTGAATTTTTGCAAGTATTGCAGCAGCATCCAGATTGATTTCTTTTTTTAGTTCGGGGGTACGGTCTATTTGCTCTTCCCAAACGTCGTCCTCAACGTCAATGTAAATACCTTTCTTTGGGTATCCTGAAGTGTCTGGTCCGAACTCAACTTTTTTCACTGTTCCTGAAACAGATGAATGAATATTAGCCGAAACGAATCCGGATGATTTGGCAATAAGCTGACCTACCTTAACCTTGTCGCCTTTTTGAACGACGGCATCGGCAGGTGCACCAATGTGTTGGGCAACAGGAATGAAAACAGATTTTGGCAGAGCAGCAACTTCTATCGCTTTTTGAGCTGAAAGTTTATTCTCAGCCGGATGAATTCCTCCTATTTTGAATGTTTTTAACACGCTTTTCCTCCTTGTTAATTAATTTGCAGAAGATTCAGGTTTTATTTTACCTAATGTCCTGGGGGTTGCATCTATTTTTGCAGCAACTATAACGTTCTCGTCTATCGGAGTGATTTTTCTCGGTGGAAAATTCCGTTCAATAATGGCATTGGTTGGACAAACTGAAACACATTTCCGACAAAGCTTGCATTTATCCGAATCGATAAAAGCCAGATTATTCGCTATGGTGATGGCGTCGTATTTGCATTCTTTTTCGCACTTGCCACAGCCAATACAAGCGACACTGCACGATTTGCGTGCCACAGCACCTTTATCCATATTCCGGCACGATACATAAATTTTGCGGTTCTTTGGTGCTTTTTTCCGGAGTTCAATCAGTGTTTTCGGACAAGCCTTTACACATGCACCACATGCCACACATTTATCGTCATCCACTTCTGGAAGACCAGTAACCGGATTCATATGTAATGCATCGAAATCGCACGAAGTCACGCAGTCACCACATCCCAAACAACCATACTGGCATCCGGTATCACCACTGTACAATGAGGCTGCAACCGCACACGACATCGTTCCATCGTAAATGTTAGTTTTTGGACGATGTTCACAAGTTCCGTTGCACCTTACCACGGCAACTTTAGGATCTTTCTTTTCGGCAACAATACCTAAAATATCAGCCACTCCACTCATGCACTCGTTTCCACCTACCGGGCAAAAAAGATTAGATAAGTTTTCGCTTTTGACACAGGTTTCAGCAAAAGCACGGCAACCAGCGTATCCGCAACCACCACAGTTGGCTCCAGGTAAAGCCGATTCAATCAGGTCGATCCGTGGATCTTCGTATACCTTAAATTTTTGTGCAACAAAGTATAGTATTATAGCAGCTAAAACTCCAATAATACTGAGGACTAAAATAGTATAGATAATGATTGTACTCATACGTTTCTGTTAATTAGTGGCAGAAATTTCAAACTCAAATGTGCTTTTGAATTTATTTCTGAAAAAATAAAGCATGGAGTAATAAGGAATCAAAACAGCCAATGATAGAATACCGGCCCAACCATCACTTTTGGTTAAAGAAATAGTAATGATGAGTGTGGCAAGAACAAAAATAAAAGGAAGAAGATATCCGAAAAACGCAGCTTTATAACCTTGAGAAGTTCTGCCGACAATATTGACAACTTGTCCCGGGTGATAATCTCCTGAAAACCGATAAATATCAATTTCTTTTTCTTTCATGTCCGATGCAAGGCAGGCTCCTTTGGCATGACAAGCAGAGCATGCTGAAGCATTGACAATGGAAACTGTAAGTTTATCTACAGAAACCTCCTGAATAATACCCGCATGTAAAACCTTTTCTTCCATCTGTTTGGTAGCTGTATTTCTTTAAAATCATGCAAATCTAAAGATGTTTAAATAACTAAAACAAAGGGGTATTTCATTTTTAAAATACGTAATGCTATTTAAAAATAATCTAAATAAGGCAATAAATTTTCGCTTTTCATCTTGCTGACAAACAGGTCGTTGTTGGCGTACATGACAAAAGTCATTGTATTAGTGTATCGTAGTAAGTCTTAAATTTTGTCAAATTTATAGAATATTTGCTCGTGTTATTGGAAAAATCGAAACTAATTCATTGAAATTGAGGAATTGGTATCGAAAATGCCAATTTGGATTTTATTGTTATGTAATCGATTGCACACTAGTGAATTTTGAATGAAAACTTACCGCATTTACTTATGCTTCTATTTCCTTTGCCGGCAACGGAAATGCATTTAATCATTTTTCCGAAGTAATATACAGAAAATTGATTTTTAATGTGTTTTAGTTTTGGAATAAAAGTAAAGCCCCGGTTTCCTGAGGCTTTTGATAGTAAATGGGTTTTATTTATTTGAATTTCTTGAGCAGGTCTTTAACTGCGTCCTTGTGAACAGTAAAGCCCATCATTTTTAGTTTAATGTAATCTTCATGAAAGAAATAATATCCAAAATTTGGATTTTTTGGATCAACATTTCGAGAACCCGAACTTGAATCTTTAATCAGGAACCAGTCTTTGCCCAGTCCTTTGTAGTTTTCGAGGTAACCTATCAGTTGCATTCCGTGATCGTCGGTTGTGGTTTCATTCGAGAAACGGAACTGACGGGCATCTTCGTTGATGTATGCTGACGGAATATCGTAATCGGGAATTAATGCGCAGTTGGTTTCGCGGCTGAATCCGGATTCAGAAACGTCTCCGCCAATACTAAGTGTATATCCGCTTTTAATGGCATTTTTCAAAGCAGTCATAAAGTCATCCAGGGGCACATTGTAATATTCTTTGCTATGCCACCAATTGTCAGGAACTTTGTATTCCACTTGCTCCCAGTATGGTTCCTGTTTGTAGGAAAGTATCTCAACAAAATCTTCAGGATTGATCTGAAGGTAATCTTTCAGATAAGTTTGTGGGGTATATTTTTTCCCTTCCACTAAAAATTCAGCAGGAGGAACTCCCAGATAATGATTCATGATTGATTTAATGGTTTCCAAAGCGTATTCAACATTCCATGCATTCGAAGTTTTCAATGAATTTAGAAATGCTGTCATTTCCTCAACCATTTTAGCATGACTATGATATTTCCTGCCATCAATCAGACCTGAATAAGCTTCTTCAGGAACAGCACCGTACATTTCCATGATGCGGGCAACTGCATTACCTTCAGATCCTTCAGAAAATTCAGAGTCTCCGCGTTTTTCAACAAACCTGCGTGCTTTTTCAAGGTATTCGCAGTAGGCCGAATAGATTTCAGAAATCTTGACTTTTTTCCCATGCTGACGCAATACTTCCGATTCATAAAATGATGTTGTTGAGAAACTCCAGCAAGTTCCGGCATTTCCCTGAGATAGTGTTGGATTGCTCCATGCAGTTGTATATAATGACGGATTATTTGGAAGATCCATTCCGGACTGATCCATTACAAAGCGAACAAAAGGTTCTTTTTCTGTAAGTTTTTCTTCCACATCACTCACATCCTTCAGTATCGATTCATAGTAGAAACCTTTACCCTTTTCTTCAGTAATTACTTTTCCTTTGCTTGCATTTTGCGCCTGACTGCTAAAAGCCAGTGCAACCATTACACCTGTTACTATAATTATTCTCTTCATGTTATGGATATTTTTTTGGATTCGAAATATAGGTAAAAACATTTAAAGCACTTCCTGAATAAAATCAGGTTTCACGGTTTTCATTTCCCTTTTAGCGTGTACGTTTTACCTAGAATCCTGTATTTTCATCAGCTAATCGAACTCCAGTTAAATTCGGTGGTTTTCATTTTCATTAGCTGATGAACCAAAATCTGATTTTCCGGCTTTTCCAGTCTTGGGTCATCGTCCAGAATGTCGGAGGCATTGTTGCGTGCATGCTGCAGAATTTCTCCGTCGCGGCCCAGATTAGCAATTTTCAGGGTAAAGCCAATGCCGCTTTGCTGCGTTCCCTCCAAATCACCTGGTCCGCGAAGCTGCATATCTACTTCTGCAATCTCGAATCCATCATTTGTGCGCACCATGGTTTCGAGGCGTTTGCGGCTTTCATTACTGATTTTGTAGGAAGACATGAGCAAACAGTATGATTGTTCGGCACCACGTCCAACACGTCCACGTAACTGGTGCAATTGCGACAAACCAAATCGTTCCGAACTTTCAATAATCATAACCGAAGCATTTGGAACATCAACTCCAACTTCGATAACTGTTGTGGCTACCATGATTTGCGTTTTGCCATCTTTAAACAGTTTCATTTCTGCCTCTTTTTCTGCAGGTTTTAATTTGCCATGCACCATACTGATTGAATACCGCGGAAAAACCTGTTTCAAAAGTTCATAACCGTCTTCCACATTCTTCAGATCGAGTTTTTCCGATTCCTTGATCAATGGATATACAATATAGATTTGTCTTCCCAGGCTAACTTGTTCCCGAATAAAATCATAAATCTGTTTTCGGCGGTTCTCATAATAATGTAAAGTATGAATCGGCTTCCGTCCTGGTGGCAATTCATCAATTACCGATACGTCCAGATCGCCATAAACTGTCATGGCAAGCGTTCTCGGAATTGGTGTGGCTGTCATCACCAAAACATGCGGTGGAATAAATTCATTTTTCTTCCAGAGTTTTGCACGTTGTGCTACTCCAAATCGATGCTGTTCATCAACAATCACCAATCCGAGTTTCAGGAAATTAACCTTGTCTTCAATCAGAGCATGGGTCCCAATCAGCAACTGAAGACTTCCGTTTTCCAGTTGTTCGTGAATGACTGTCCGTTTCGCCTTGCGGGTTGATCCTGTTAGCAGAGCAATATTAATTCCGAGGCCATCGGTCATTTTTTTTATCGAATTATAATGCTGTATTGCCAGTATTTCGGTTGGGGCCATCAGGCTGACCTGAAACCCATTATCAAAAGCGATCAGTGCAGTCATCAGCGCAACTAGGGTTTTCCCGCTACCCACATCGCCCTGAAGCAGTCGGTTCATCTGTTTGCCCGAGCCCATATCTTTACGGATTTCCCTGATCACTTTCTTTTGGGCATTGGTAAGCTCGAACGGAAGGTGATTGCTGAAAAACGTGTTGAGGTTGTAGCCTACCTGCGAAAAGACAAGTCCTTTGAATGAACCTTCTCGCTTGTGTTTCAGACTCAGAATTTTTAGCTGGATAAAAAAAAGTTCTTCAAACTTCAGCCTGAAAATGGCCGATTTTAAAATGACAGGGTTTTCAGGAAAATGAACCTGCCTGAGCGCCAAAGGCAATGACATTATTTTTATGCGCGAAATTAAGGAAGGAGGGAGGGTTTCGTATATTTTCCCTTCAATCAGTGCTGACAGATTAAATTGAAATTTATTCAAAGCTTTGCTTGTCATAAACTTCTTTTTCATGTTTTCGGTGGTGTTGTAAAAAGCCTGAAATACACCGGTTGTAATAGGTTTGGTATCGGCAGGTTCCAACTCCGGATGAATCATATTAACTTTTCCGCTGAAAACAGATGGTTTCCCGAATGCAATGTATTCGACATTTGGCTGGATATTTGTCTTTACCCATTTGATTCCCTGAAACCACAAAAGCTCCATTGTGCCTGACTCGTCGCGGAATTGAGCAATAAGTCGCTGACGTACTCCTTCACCTGTTGTATCGAAACGAATAATTCTTCCTTTCAGCTGAATGTATGGCATGTTGTTTGTGACTTCTGATACCTTGTAAAATTTCGTCCGGTCGATGTATTTGTAAGGGAAATAATACAGAAGATCGTTGAAGGTGAAAATCTTCAATTCCTTTTTTAGCAGTTCGGCCCGTTGTGGTCCGACGCCGGGTAAAAATTTAATATCCTGATCCAGAAACTCTGACATAGGGCAAATATAAAAATTATCTGACTCTTGTTGCCGGAGCAGCTTTTTTTTAAGTTTTTGTGCAGGTATATTTCTTAATTATGCAACAAAAAGATATTTTCAGGGTTTAGTGAAAAGTTATATAATTATATTTAGTGCAGATTTAGTAACTCAGTTGAAAATTTTATTTTCGCCGGCAAATGAAAAATAAAAATATTCTGGATACATAAATTGTAATGAACCGAGACTGTCAATAACTAATTCAATTTAAACATATCGACCAAAAGATGGAAACTGTTATCAAGCTCGAAAAAATTGTAAAAAATTACAAGGTAGGAACTCAAATTGTAAGAGCATTGCGCTCTGTTTCGTTAAACATCAATAAAGGTGAATATGTCGCCATTATGGGAGCTTCTGGTTCCGGAAAATCAACTTTAATGAATGTGATCGGCTGCCTCGACACGCCTACAAGTGGTTTTTATGAACTTAACAATCAGGATGTCAGTCATTTGTCGGATGACGAATTGGCAGAAATCCGAAATAAGGAAATAGGGTTTGTGTTTCAGACGTTTAATTTACTTCCACGAAATTCGGCCCTCGAAAACGTGATGCTGCCACTTGTTTATGCTGGTGTTAAAAAGCAACAACGGATAATTCAGGCTGAAAAAATTCTGACCGAAGTTGGTCTGGCAGATCGTATTGAACACAAACCGAACGAACTCTCGGGAGGTCAGCGTCAGCGTGTGGCTGTTGCCAGGGCATTGGTTAATAATCCTTGTATTCTGCTTGCCGACGAACCAACGGGTAACCTTGACTCCAGGATATCAGAAGAAATTATGCAACTTTTTGCCGAAATTCACCGCAAGGGAAATACGTTGATTGTGGTTACTCACGAAGAATCAATTGCCAAACATGCACATCGTATAATCAGGCTAAAAGATGGTGAAATCGAAGCCGATTATGTGAATGAGAATCCAGTGTACTAATAAACAGTGTAGATGCCTGATTGTTTGTGTATCTCTCAATATAACAGATTATTATGAAAATTTATACACGTACAGGCGACGACGGAACTACCGGATTAGTCGGTGGTACGCGCGTTAAAAAATACAATATCAGGCTCGAAGCTTACGGAACAATTGACGAACTGAATTCCTATGTTGGACTTATCCGTTCAATGCAGACGGATCAACGTGCAGACAAAATGCTCGAAATGATTCAGAACAAATTATTTGTTATTGGGGCAAATCTGGCTACCGAAGATTCCATCGTCCTGATTAAAAAACAACTTCCTTGCAGCACGAATGATATTGAACTTCTCGAAAAGGAAATGGACGAAATAAATAAGGATTTGCCGGAGCTAAGGAATTTTATTCTACCGGGTGGTTGCCAGGCTTCGTCTTTTTGTCATGTGGCACGAACCGTTTGTCGGAGAGCCGAACGACGTATTGTTGAATTATCAGAAAGTGCTGAAGTTGATGCTAACCTGATTAAGTATGTTAACCGGCTGTCTGATTACCTTTTTGTGCTTTCAAGAAAGGTGACATTAGACCAGAAAGCACCGGAAATACTGTGGTCTCCGGATATAAATTATTAAAATATTTTAATGTTTGCAGAATGTGTTTTTTTGTTATATTCGCAAAAGTTTAAAAAACCCAGTTAGTAACCTCATAATTAATAATAGATATGTACTGGACACTAGAATTAGCCTCTAAATTAGAGGATGCCCCATGGCCTGCAAGTAAGGATGAGTTGATTGACTTTGCCATCCGCAGTGGTGCTCCGCTTGAAGTTATTGAAAACCTTCAGGAAATTGAAGACGAAGGGGAGATTTATGAAAGTATTGAAGACATCTGGCCGGATTATCCGAGTAAAGATGATTTCTTTTTTAACGAAGACGAATATTAATTCTCGTTATTATACAGAAACGCAAGGTTTAAAGCCTTGCGTTTTTGTTTTAATAGAGGTTGTTTCTTTGAAAGGAATATATTACAAAACTATCCAATTACTTTAGGATAGCAGAGAACTAAATTACCAATAATCACTGCCTTATTACTTTCTATTTTGGTCCAATCAGTTCGATAAAAGTACCGTCAGGATCCTGTACCAATATAAATTCGCGTGTTTCGTCGAGTTTGGTAGGTGTAATTCCAAGAGTTTTTACTCCATGTTTTTTGATTCGATCGAGAATGGGTTTCATCGATTTTACGTAGATGGTTACATACTGCATACCGGTATCGTCGGGTACATAAGTTTGTTTCGGATGGGTAGCTTTTTTCCCAAACGACATCAGCTTCCATTCTGCTGCTCCTTCGCTGTTTTCAAGTTTCAGGATGGTTACATCAAACCCGTTTCCGTTGCTCAGTCCAAGCTCTTTAGCACGGGCTGCATCAACACTAAAAGCACCGGTTTTAACCATTCCAATCACATTCAGGTAAAAGTCGAGCGATTTGTCGAGGTCTTCAACTACAACACCTACAGAAATGCCTGATTTGGCAAAATCTTCCGGGGGAGTGAAAGAGTAGGAGGGTAATGCAAGCAGAATTGCAGCCAGGATAACAAAGTGTTTTAATAGTTTTGTCATGATAAATGGTTTAGATTATTATAATATGCAAAGTATTAAAAATCTTTGAATTACAGAAGCATATTCATGAGAAATAAATGATGATTTGGCCTAAATATGCTGCCATGGGAGGTTCAATAAAGAGTTTGATTCGATGAAGATACTGGTAGTATGAAATATCTTTCATGCAATCCATTTCATACGAAGGTGAAAGTTATTCGTAATTTTAAAAATCAGAAAACAGTTTTGATTTTAGGATGTATAATTCTATCGTCCGATTCACTTTATTCTATTGTCTTTGCTGGTGTCAAAGGCGTTTTGTTTTTCGGTTTGAGTCCAATTTCGGGAATCGTTGCCGGAACCTCTTCAGAAACCGGATTGCGGAAAATATCTTCTTTGTTTTTAGGGCGTATATCAGCAAGCCATTTGAAGCCAGGTAACAACTTGTCGCTGTTGTCCAAATCTCCGAGCGGCTTTAGTTCTCCTTCGGGCGATTTGATGAATGCAATTTTCTTCACCTTGCCTTTATTCATGTATATGGTAATATTGCTGCTTTCTGCCTTGTTTAACCCAATTATACCGGTTTGGTCGCTGGCATAGTAGTTCGATTGACCGTTACCATTAACATCGATTTTAGTCAATTCGTTGCTATGTATATACCCAACCATGTTTTTCCCTTTGATTTGGTTGTACCGAATGCTGTCGTCTTCCATTGAAACAATAAAGGCATCTTCTTTCATTCTGATTTCGTCTGGATCCTTGGTTCGGTTAATCATTTCGATGTACTTGGCTGATATCTGGTTTCGGGCCGACCAGATTACCGGGTCAATAAAAAGCTGAATAGTTGAATCTTTTGACCAATATGCAAGGGAATCGCATTTGCCCTGAAAATCGTCACGAAAGAACCTGACTTTATGATAAGCCAAAACCAGTCGTGCATCCTTTTTTTTATCAGTGTTCAAGGTGTCTGTAACTAAAGTTTCATTTTTCAGAGTGTCAGTAGCCAGTCTGGTGTTAGTAAGAGCAAATGGTGCAGGGATTGCAATCAGCGAGTCGGAAGCTGTAATTTTGGGTGTTGCAGCATTATTCAAAGAGTCTGGAACGAGAATCTTTATTGCGGCTTTTGCTACAGGCTTTTTTTCGGGTTCCGGTACATTTGTAATTGTGGTATCCGGCATTGTTCGAAGATAGTCGGCATGTAGATAAAGAGAATCAGTTTCAGAATACTGAATTAGCATAGCCGAATCTGTTGCAAAAGCAATTTTTGTAATGTCGTTGTATTCTATCCGGTTTCCAACTACAATAATCTTATTTTCAATATCCTGAATACGTGCATTTCCCATGGCCAGTCCTTCACCTTTTGGCTTGTCATAAAAAATGCTGTCAGCTTTCACCTTTTGTTTTTCGTTCCAGATACGTGACTTTTTTGTGAGACGGGCAATCCCATTCATACTGTCATACCAACCGTATTCAGAATAAAGTGTATCTTTTTCGTTATAAATATGAGTCGGTCCTTCAATAAAAACTTTCTTAGTATCGGTGAAATAAATAAGCGTGTCAGATTTTATCCGGTAGTCTTTGGTTACCGCATCCACCTTGGTTTTAAAATAAGCCTTCTTTTCATTCACATAATACTGGCCGATAACAGAATTTAAAACATTGGTCGAGTCTGTAACTGTTCCGTTGTAATTGTATGAAGCAAGATCGTTTACCATCGAATAATCGAGAGAATCTGTAGTCAGAGTAACTTCTTTATCGATAAGTCTTACGTTTCGACGGGCTTTGGCAAATTTGATATTACCGTCGTAATTAACAAAATCGGCATACATATTTAGCGTGTCACCACGCACGATGTGTACATTGCCGAATGCATCTACTGTGTTGTTTGTATAAGAGTATAAGCTGTCACACCACATCAATGCACCATCAACAGTGATGTTTACATTGCCCAGAAGACGACGCGCGTTGGCAACAATCTGTTCGTTAACGTCGAGCAGGTCGCAATGTAGTATATCAATCTTTTTCCTGTTTTGAGCTTTACTATTTCCCGGGAATGCCAGTAAACAGATGAGTCCAAAGAGGATAAGCCGGCTAACTGTTCTTATAAATAAACCTGTTTTTCTCATTCAGCTTATTGCATCAATTCAGAAATGATATCTTCAACAGAAAGGTTTTCTGCTTCAGCCTTGTAGTTTTTAATTATGCGGTGACGGAGAATGCTTACGGCAACTTTCTTAATATCTTCAATATCAGGCGAGTATTTTCCCTGAAGAGCCGCAAGTGTTTTTGCTCCCAGAACGAGATATTGTGAAGCACGCGGGCCTGCACCCCATTTGAGGTATTTATTACTAATAGGTGCAGCCAGTTCTGTGTTTGGACGTGTCTTCGCAGATAAGCCCACAGCATATTTCAACACATTTTCGTTTACAGGAACTTTCAGTATCAAATCCTGAAAATAGCGGATTTCTTCTTTGCTGATGATTTCCTTCAGGTGAGTAGAAAAGTCGGACGTCGTATTTCTCACAATGGTTAATTCGTCCTGAAATTTAGGATAATCAAGCCAAATGGAGAACATAAACCGGTCGAGCTGGGCTTCGGGAAGCGGGTAGGTTCCTTCCTGTTCGATCGGGTTTTGAGTAGCCAGAACAAAGAAAGGTTTATCCAGTTCATATTTCTGACCGGCTGCGGTTACTGTTCTCTCCTGCATTGCCTCAAGCAAAGCTGCCTGAGTTTTAGGTGGAGTACGATTGATCTCATCGGCCAGGATAATGTTAGAGAAAATGGGTCCGCGAATGAATTTGAATTCGCGGTCTTTGTCCAGAATTTCGGTGCCGATAATATCTGATGGCATTAGGTCGGGCGTAAACTGTATTCGTTTATACTGAAGTCCGAGTACTTCTGAAATTGTATTTACCAGCAAGGTTTTTGCAAGTCCCGGAACACCAATGAGCAAGCAATGTCCTTTGCTAAACATGGAAACCAAAACCTGATCGATAATTTCATCTTGTCCGTAAATACGTTTTTTAATTTCGGAACGTAACTCTTCAAACTTGCTACTTAGTGCATTTACAGCCTCAACTTCATTCTTAAATGTCATCATTTCAATTTTCTATTCTGTTATTTGCTCAAATCAATAATTGCTATTTATTGAATCAAATCTCCATCAATCGGTATTGGGAAATTGCGCCGGAAGAATTTTTATATTCAACTAATAATTAACCTATCGACTACAAAATTTCTTTCACTACCAAACCCCAGCTTAAAAGCCGGGGTTACAAATATTTTGCTCCAATAGGGACTTTTAAGGTTGAAACTAAACTATATTTTATTTAACCCAACCCTGATATTTGAAGTTGCAGTTCAGATAGGTATCATCAATATGAACATAGGTTCCGGATTGTTTTTCGCGAATCCAGGTGTCCAGTGTTTTCTCTTTTTTAGTATTCATATACATATTACTCAACTCTACGTAATCGTCACGCATATTTGCTTTATGTGCGGGTCTTTTACTAATGAGTTTTACAATTTTATATATGGGTCTCTGCTTATCATCAATTGTCTGAAATGGTTTGGAAATTTCATTGACATTCATTCCGGTGATAATCTTACTCACATCAGGATCAAGTTCGCTCAATTTCCATTTCACTTCTCCGGTTTCCTGATTGATCGCTACACCACCATTATTTCTTGAGTTTTTATCGTATGAATAGCGCAATGCAGCATCTTCGAATTTTAAGGTTCCTTTTCGGATAAAATCGGCAATACTGTCGATTTGTCCGAAAGCCTTTTTCATTTCTTCAGGAGAAACTTTAGGTTTCATCAGGATGTGGCGAGTTTTGAGTTGTTCCCCTTTGCGATCCATAGCCTGAATAATATGATAACCAAAATCACTTTTTACTACATTCGAGATTTTATCTCCTTTAAGGTTAAATGCTGCTGCAGCATATGCAGGATCCAGATTACCACGTCCCATATAATCCAGTTCACCGCCGTTTCTGGCCGATCCAGGGTCTTCCGAATATAGAACAGCCATGGGTGCAAAACTACTTTCGCCGCTTTCGATACGATGTTTTAGTTCGCGCAGTGTTGCCTTAATCCGGTCTTCTTCTTCGAGTGAAATCTGAGGCTGCACTGTAATCTGTGCATATTCAAGCTGAGCGTCAATTTGAGGTATTTCGTCTTCCTTCAAATTTTTGAAGTTGAATCGTACTTCTGCAGGAGAGACAGTTACCTTATCGATAATCTTGTTTTGCATTTGTTGAGTCATCTGTTGATTCCTGATCACTTCTTCCAAATCCGCCTTAATCTCGACAATTGGCTTTTTGAAATAAGCTTCCACTTCCTTTTCCGATCCAAGATGGGAAATGAAATACTGGATGCGTTGTTCAAGATTTTGGTTTAATTGACTATCACTCACGGTTATGGTGGTATCCAGTTCTGCTTCGGCAAGAAGCAATTTTTCTACCAGTAAGCTTTCAAGTATTTCACATTTCATATCGCCATCGGTGGTTATTCCCTGAGCCTGTTGTTGCTGAAACATACCTTCGATGTCCGATTTCAGAATGATATTTTTTCCGACAACAGCCACAATCTGGTCCACAACTTTATCTTGTGCCTGGGTATGATTGGTATACAATATGCATCCCGACAGGATAAATAAACCAATTAGTTTTCTGATCATAAACGATTATTTTTTATTTTAAATAGTTTTACTTTATTCTTATCAAGGCCTTCCTTGTATATGTCTTTATCAATTTGTTTTATAAATTCGAGTTTCTGCTTACTTAATATCAGGTTGCGAATGTCGTTTTGGACATATTCGACCGGTGATACCTGACCAAAAAAACGGTATTCGCGGATGCAGACAATATAGTAATAATTCATATCACTGCTTTCGATGAAACGGTTTCTTTCCAGATAGCGTTGCTGGTTCGCAATTTCAATCGGTAGGTTTTCCAATACTTTATCGGCAGCAATCCACTGGTCATTAAAACGGTCGTATGCTTTGGCGTAGCTCATACAAAATTCATTAAGTTTTGCCAGATTCTCCGGATCGTCTGTGGTACATAAATCTTTGATATTTTTAGGACTGGAAACCTCAATAGGCACCTTAATATATATTGCTTTTACAATGTTTCGATTCAAAATAAAGCTTTCTCTATGGTCATTAAAATACTTCAGAATGTCCGCTTCTTTGACAGTCGTATCCATTTTCTGCTTTATCAGCTCATTTTTATACCTGTAAACAATGAGTGAGTTTCTGTATTCTTCGAGTTCCTTGCTTACATCTTTCATCTTATCTCCCAGGTTTTCTTCAGCTTTCAGAAGTAGTAATTCACGTTGCACCCATTTTTTTACATAATCGTCAGCAAACAATAAACTATCAGTTGCATCCAGGTAATCAGGTATGTCTTTGGTTAGTTCATCCATAGTCAAAACATGTTCCCCAACTTTGGCAACTGGTTCACTTTGTTCAACAAAAAGCTTACATGAGCTTAAAATAAACGTTACACAAAGGATATATAATACAGATTTTCTCATTCAATAACCGGAATTTTTTTCAGCACTTTATTATTTATAACAATTGGATATTTCTGTTTTAACGAATCAATCCATTCTTTCTCAACTTGTTCCTGAAAATCGGAAGAATAAAGTCCCCAGGCGTCTTTCAGCGTTTTTTGCTCAATAGGTATAATTTTTCCGTGCACAAAGGTAGTAGTTTCATTAAAACCTGCAGGTTTTGGACCACTCCAAATAAAATAATCTATTACCGGGTTTTCACCCTTTTCTGCAGCCACGTCATTAATCAATATGTTATTTTCAGTTTTTGTATTGAAAATGTCTTTTATTTCTTGCTTCTCATAATCCTTCTCATCGAGCATTGATTCAATCTTACTGCGGATTTCAGGATTTTTGGCTTCAATGATCAATCCTTTAAAACGGTTGTTCCAGTAATACTTTTTTGCTGTTTTGTCAAAATAGTTTTGCAGTCTGACCGAATCGGTTGAAGCTACGTCCCATATTTTATCTTTTGAAATGTTGAAAAGTAAAATTCCGTCGTGATATTCCTCGTAAATACGGGCAAAATCGGGATGTTTTTTCTCCAATTGGGTATTCTCGTATTCGAGTAATTTATGATTGATAAATTTGTTGAGCATAACTTTCAATCCAGATTCAGGATCTTTCACCTCCAGAGAGTATTTTTGACTTTTAAGAAATGCTATAAAATCGCCAACAGTTAGATTTTGGTTGGCAAAATGAACCAAAAGTTCTTCTTTTATTTTTTCTCTGTTTAATGTATCCGAATCAGAAGACACAAGTTTTGCCAAATTAGGCACTTCCATTATTGTTAATTGGTATTCTGCCCGCAGCTGACGATCAAAAGCTTCGTCGCTGTATTTACTGATGGCAGGGTTTTGCTTAATTTTTGTTTCAATTTCAGGTCGCAGTTTTTCAAACGACTGTGTGGTGCGAAGTTCGAGTCTTTTGATGATGTGCCATCCGTAAGGCGTGCGGATTACTTCCGAAATATCGCCATTATTTTTCAAAGCAAAAGCTGCTTCAGCAAATGCCGGAACCATATTGGTTGGCGTAAACCAGTTCATTACACCACCTTCGGCTGCAGATTGTTTATCGTCAGAATACTTTTTAGCGAGTTCCGCAAAATCAGTTCCGTTTTTTGCTTTTTGCAGAAGGCTGTCAGCTTCCAGTTTCAAATTCTCAATAGTTTCCTTGCTGGCTTGTTGAGGAAACATTTTCATGATATGTGCCACTTTAATTTCTCCGGGGGTTTTGCGCTCATCATGAACTTTAATAATATGGTATCCAAAACGCGTTCTGACAATGTCAGAAACTTGTCCGACAGCCGTTTTGTAGGTAATATCTTCAAACGGATATACCATTTGGAAAGCACTGAAATAACCCAATAATCCTTTGTTTTGTGCGGCTGACGGATCTTCAGAATATTTGGCTGCAATTTCGTTAAAGTCAGCTCCTGCTAAAATCTGATTGCGGAGATCTTTAATTTTATTCCATGCTGCAAGAGTATCTGCCGGTATGGCATCAGGTTTAACCATTATCAGGAGATGACTGGCTTTTCGCTCATATTGGGTGCGGTGATACTCTGTTTGCACCATTTCATCGTTAAATGTAATGTTTGTAAGATAAGGTTTTGATAGTTCCTGCCGGTAACCTTTTAATTCATCGATAAACGACTTTACCGTATCGTATCCCAGTTTCTGTGCTTCCAGTACTTTCAGCTTGAAGTTGATATACAGATCGAGGTATTCTGTGGGTGTCTTTTTATCTTTTTCTTCCAGAATATTTGTGTTGTTCTTACGGTAATTAGCTTCAAATTCTTCTGTGGTTACCGGATGTCCGCCGATGGTAACTATAATGTCTTTCTTTTTCTGAGCTGATGCAGTGAATGAGAATATGGCAAAAAGAATTATTACGAATAATCTGATCATGTTTTTTTGTTTGCTTATAAAATACTGGTTGTTATACCGTTTCATGGAATAGGATTGGGAAGGCTATTGGTTACTTATTCAATGTCAGGTGTAAAATGACAAAATCCGTATTTTATTTTCACTTGACTTATCTTGAACTGTAATTAGGTGATTCACTGGTAATGCTTACGTCGTGCGGATGACTTTCCTGTATTCCGGAGTTTGTTATGCGCATAAATCGTGCATGTTGAAGCGTTTCAATATTTTTGGCACCACAATAGCCCATTCCGGCTCTTATTCCTCCGGTGAGCTGGTGAAGTACTTCGTCTAATGAGCCTTTAAACGGAACACGGGCTACTATTCCCTCAGGAACAAGCTTTTTAATATCGTCCTCCATGTCCTGGAAATACCGGTCTTTTGATCCGGATTGCATGGCTTCCAAAGAACCCATTCCGCGGTAAGTTTTAAATTTACGACCCTGAAAAAGGATGGTATCGCCTGGCGATTCCTCGACACCGGCAAACAATGATCCGGCCATGATGGAATGAGCACCTGCCGCTAACGCCTTCACAATATCGCCTGAATAACGGATACCACCATCAGCAATAACCGGAACACCACTTTTTTTTATAGCCTTACTTACATTGTAAATGGCCGAAAGTTGTGGAATTCCTACTCCGGCAATGATTCGTGTGGTACAAATTGATCCTGGACCAATTCCTACTTTAACAGCATCGGCACCGGAAAGCACCATGTCTGAAGCAGCTTCGGGAGTGGCAATGTTTCCTGCAACAAAATCAATTTCAGGATATTTATTTTTAGCTTTTTTGAGCATTTCGAGCACATACATCGAATGACCGTGAGCGGTATCAATAACAATAGCGTCCACCTGCGCTTTTACCAATTCGTCAACCCGGTCGATGGTGTCTGATGTTATTCCTACAGCTGCTGCAACTCTGAGGCGTCCTTTTTCGTCTTTTGATGCCAGTGGTTTGTCCTTGGCTTTGGTAATGTCTTTGTATGTTACCAAAGCAATTAGCTTGTTGTTTTTATCGACAACAGGTAATTTTTCAATCTTATATTTCTGAAGGATTGCCGAAGCCAAATCGAGGGAAGT
Organism: Prolixibacteraceae bacterium; assembly: GCA_041736275.1. Classification (GTDB taxonomy): domain Bacteria; phylum Bacteroidota; class Bacteroidia; order Bacteroidales; family Prolixibacteraceae; genus Aquipluma. Next base: position 1,712 of record JBGSUC010000049.1, on the reverse strand, counting down.
CGATGCATCGGTGGTAATCAGGTTTTCTTTGGTCATTACTTCGGAAACCAATTTGTTCATGTCAAATTCAAAGCGAAGGTCACGGTTGGTGACAATTCCAACTAAACGTTCCTGATCGTCGATGACTGGAATTCCACCAATTTTGTGTGTTTTCATCAGCCCGATGGCATCACGCACAGTTTTTTCTTTGGAAATGGTGACAGGATCATAGATCATGGCATTTTCGGCACGTTTCACGAGAATTACCTGTCGAGCCTGTTCCGAAATACTCATATTTTTATGAATTACACCGATTCCACCCTCACGGGCAATCGCAATAGCCATTCGTGCGTCAGTTACCGTATCCATGGCAGCCGTAACAATTGGCGTATTCAGCCTAATGTTTCTGGTGAACCAGGTTGATAATTCAACATCGCGCGGTAAAACTTCTGAATAAGAGGGTATTAACAATACATCATCAAAAGTTAAACCTTCGGATACAACTTTATCGGCAAAAAAGGACATTATTGTATATTTTTATATTCTGGTTAAAAAACAAAACTACGAAAAAAACAGGTACAAATGTCCCGTTTTTTTAAGTGGAACTATCACTATAAACTTTAATGTATCTTAAAATTTGTTAAGCAGAAAGTCCGTAATTCAGCAATGAGATGATTTGAAAATTGATAGGTTTGAAAGGGAATTAGGTTAGCTGTGTTTTTGGCAGATCAATATACAAGAACATTACGTATTCTTTAGTGAGAGGAGCACTCCGTCAGCCAATTACTGGTGGAGTCAACTACTCGATTGAGCTATCGTGTAGATAAGACTTATCTTAGAATTGCGGGTAAAATATAATCTTTAACAATTGTATTTGCTTGCGGGTGTCCGTAAGGTTTGTTGTAAGCTTTAGAGGTTATAATAATTATAAGTGGCAGATCTTTGAAAATTATAAATTCATTTCCGCCATTTCCTGCACAGTAAAATGTTTCATAATTTTCACCTTCATATGCAATTGTTTTATTCCAAAACAGATAACTATAGAACTGATTGTCTCGTTCAGTAATTTGAATTTGGCGCGTGAAAGTCTTTTCAACCCATTCAGAAGGTATGATTTGCTTTCCATTCCACTTACCATTGTTTTTATATAACTGGGCATACTTCGCATAATCCAAAGAGGTCATTTGTAAACTTCCCGCAGTATTGACCACTTTCTGGGGTGTATATTGCCATTGATATTTAGTAATATTTAAAGGTTTAAAAAGTTTCTCATCAGCATATTTTTCTAATCCTTCCGGAACGGTTTTATTTAAAATATCGCCTAACAATACCACTCCTGCAGTAAAATAATCCCATTTTCTACCATTAGTTGTCGAATTATCCATAGGCAAATCAAGAGTAAATTTCACCCAATTTTCTGTCGGATACATGTTTTCTTCATTTCCGGGGGAATCACTATGAGCATCAGAACCACTAAATGCTGAGCTCATGGTCAATAAATCTTTTATTTTTACACTGTCTTTCTTTACTTCATAATTTGCATACTTCGTTAAATCATAGAATGTATTAAGCGTTTGATTATCACTTTTAATATAATTCTACTTTACCAGATTGAAAAATAGAGATATTTTGTTTTGTTATATTGCTAATAATTAATATCTTACAGTAGTTATTAATCCATTCTGATTGTTTTGACAATGAAGCCAAAACGAGCAGATAAAAAAAATTTATCT
>JBGSUC010000038.1:0-14949 GCA_041736275.1 Prolixibacteraceae bacterium | reverse complement strand
TTTGTTTTTCCCGATCATATTTCTGCAAGGTTTTCCACTAAATTGCAAAAATTCCTGCAAATAAAATCATCAAAACAAACTGCGAAATCAACAAAATGATGTTAATAATCAACACCTTCGCTCATTTTTAAGGGCCGACTAATTATTGGTGGAAAGTATTAAATCGAACAAACTAACTATTGTTACTGAAAAGGAATTATAACGTTTGAATTTGTGGCGTTTCTGAATGTCTTACAACAATCAGAAAATAGAAAATTACCAGAATTGTAACCACAGAAGTTGAAATAAAGGCTGCTTCAGCACCGAAGTTATACCAGATGATTCCGGCGAATGAACTGGCGAAGAGTGCCGCAATGCTTTGAAATCCGGCAAATGAACCGATGGCTGTTGCTGTGTCTTTCTTATCGGTAATGTTACTGATCCAGGCTTTGGCAATGCCTTCAGTTGCTGCCGCATATAATCCGTAAAGAAAGAAAAGAAATAGATAAATGTATAGATTTGAGGTAAGTGCCATTCCCATGTAAACAATTGCAAATAAGCTCAATCCTGCCATAAAAACCTTTTTCATACTGAATTTATCTGCAACCATTCCTATTGGAAATGAAGAGAGTGCATAAATCAGGTTATAAAAAATATACAATCCAATTACACTCGTATCATCCATTCCCGACTGTTTCACTTTCAGCAGCAACAACATATCCGAACTATTGAACAGTGCAAATGCAAGTAACCCGGTAATCAATTTGCGGTACATCACAGGGCTTTGTTTCCAGTATTTCAGAAATGAGAAAAAAGGAGTGGATTTTTTAACTGACGGGCGTTTATGCTTTTTATCTTTAACCAAAAAGGTGGAAAAAATTGCAGCGAGACCTGGAAAAAAAGCAATAAGGAAAAGTGTTTTGTAATCGGATGGATAAAAATATAAGTAAATCAAAGCAAAAACAGGACCGAGAACAGCACCGAATGTATCGGCTGAACGATGAAACCCAAATACTTTTCCTTTGGTTTGCGGTGTAGCTTCTTCTGAAAGTATTGCATCGCGTGCTCCGGTGCGAAGGCCTTTACCCAAACGATCGAGTGTACGGGCAAAAAATATCCAGACAGGAAATATGAAAAGTGCCATCATCGGTTTTGATATGGCGCTCAAAGTATAACCAAACTGAATGAAAGGTGCCCGTTTGCCAGAATTATCAGAAAGTTTGCCAAAATAGCCTTTTCCCAATCCGGCAGTTGCTTCCGCAATTCCTTCCAGAATACCAATAAGTACAACAGAAAAACCTATACTTTTTAGGAAAACTGGCATAACCGGATAAAGCATTTCGCTGGCTGTGTCAGTAAAGAGGCTGATGAGTGACAGAATCCAAACAGTTCGGGTAATGTATTTCATTGCTCCTGATTTACAATCATGGTAACGAATATCCTACATAAAGAATAAGAACCTATGCTTTTGGCAGGATTTTTAATACCTGGCCGACTCTCAGGCTATTCGCTTCTTTAATATTGTTTAGCTTCATGATATCATAATTCGATACTCCCGGAAATTTTTTAGCTATCGTCCAGAAATTATCTCCTTTTCGCACTTTGTAGTAAACAAATTCTCCCAAACCGGCAGAGCTAGATTCATTATTTTTACTGTCATTTGTTACTACTTCTTTTCCTGATGATTTTGAATTTGAGCCTGCTGCAAGTTTAGTATTTGAAGAAGATGTAGGTTTTCTATGCAGCGATCTCTGTTTCTCAGTACGACTCATTCGGCTAATTTTCGAATAATACTCACCTTGACCTTCAGGTACATAAATTGTTAATTTTTGTCCTGTTCTGATTAGATTTTTGTGTAGTCTATTCCAATAGCTCAGATCAGAATTTCGAACTCTGAACCAGCTGGCTATCGATCCTACATTATCACCTGATTTTACGTTATAAATAACCTTATCTCTTCCTTTAATATCACTTGGACTTATATTGGCATAATTGTTTTGCGGATTTACAATTTGATTGTTCGGGAAAAATTCTGCACGTCTGTGATCGTGAATCTCTACTTCATTTTCAAGGTAGGCTGAAATTTCTTCCTGAGGTAATACTAAGCTATATGGTTTTTCTTTGCTTGCCGGAATAATATCCCTTCGATATTGAGGGTTCAGAGTACGGAGTTGGTCTGCAGCGATACCTATAACTTCGGAGATCTGATTAAAGTGAAGGTAGTCATTAACCATTATTGTGTCGGTAATGATTGGGAATTCGGGAGATTTAGGATATATGTTATGGTTTTGATAGAAATTCATTACATAATTAGCTGCAATAAAAGCGGGCACATATCCTCTGGTTTCTTTAGGTAAGCGGTAATAAATCTTCCAGTAATCTTTCGCATTTCCGCTTCGTTTAATCGCTTTGTTAACGTTTCCGGGGCCACAGTTGTATGCAGCAATTACCAAATGCCAATCATGATAAATGTTGTATAAATCTCTCAAATACCTTGCTGCTGCGTCTGAAGCTTTTAACGGATCACGGCGCTCGTCGACAAACGTACTGATTTCGAGTTTGTACATTTTTCCAGTTGAATACATAAACTGCCAAAGTCCTACAGCACTTGCAACTGAATTTGCACCCGGATTTAATGCTGATTCAATAATAGGGAGATATTTTAATTCCAATGGTAAATCATACCTGTCGAGTGCTTCTTCAAACATTGGAAAATAATAATTGGCTAATCCAAGCATAACCGAAACCTGTTTAGGTTTCCGGAGAGTGTACATGGAAATGAAATTTTTAACCGTATTGTTGTATGACAGGCTAACAGCAGACTGCATCGACTGCAATCTCTGGATGTAAACCGAATCGGGTAGGGTTTGTTTTAATGTATCTGCTTCTGCCAGTTCTGTACTATCAAGTAAAAATGCATTTTGTACATACCAACTGCTAAGCATGCTGTCCAGTTTATCCGAAAAGTATTTGCTTTGCATTTCATCAGGAATGTTATAGTATTTTTCATATCCATTTAACGTATCGAGTGATGAAATATTTATGGTACAAGCTTTATGTAAATTATCTTTATTTATCCTGGCAGCAAAAGTATTTACTCCGGAAATTGCTAGTATAATAACTGTCAGTTGTAATATCCTCATATTAATCTTTTAAAATGTAATTCTACAATGTATTCCTATCAGTTTGCTATCCTTTAAAATAACTGGTTCTGGACTCCAGCTCATCGTTAAATCGTCGCTTATATCGAAGTTAAAAAAATTTGCATCAACACTTGCATCAATAATATTTACAGCATAAAACACCACTGTTCCAATAATTACCAGATCCCTGTTCCGCCTCCATCCATCTTTCGCTCTTCGTAATCTTTCAGTCAGGTTAGCTATTTGACCATCTTCGAAGAAGATTGGGTTTACTTTTAAATTCTTATAAGAATTTGTATTCGGGTCGTTATCAATGAGGTCCGAATAAGCAAGTTTATACGTTGCATAAACATCATTGTTATAGTTTATAAAATAGCCTAAAGTAGCAAAACCTCCGACGACTATTGGCACTTTCCAGTATTTTCGGTTATAAATTTGTCCCAAGCCAGGTAATACTGCTGAGTAAATTGTGGCTCTGCGAGGTGAATGCTCGACCATAGGTTTCTTTACCTTAATTGAGTCAATATCAGAATTCTGACTGAAGGCAGAAAATCCTGTTGCAAGAAACAGGATTATAAAAAAGCAGACAGCTATTAGCTTTAATGGAATAATATCTCTTTTTCTATGCATCTAATTGATCAAGGATTCCTAATATTCGTTCCAAATCTTTTGTCGAGCTAAATGGGATTGTAATTTTCCCTTTTCCGGATTGATCCATCCTGAAATCAATATTTGATTGGAAATACTTACTCAGATGATTGTTCAAATCAGCGTATTCGTTAGGGAACTTAGGATTTTTTACCTTTTCTTCAGGTTGAAAACTATTGTTGTCTTCATTATAATTTCTAACAATTTCTTCTACCCGACGGACTGAAAATTCATTTTTTATGATTTCATCATAAATCATCAGTTGCATTTCAGTGTCTTTGATATTTACCAAAGCCCGTGCATGTCCCATGGTTATATTTTTCTCAACAATACCTTTCTGAATACGTGCAGGTAGTTTCAATAGCCGAAGGTAATTGGTAACGGTAGATCTTTTTTTACCTACACGGTCACTAAGGTCTTCCTGAGTTAATTTACATTCATCAATAAGTCGTTGATAGCTAAGAGCTATTTCAATGGCATCAAGGTCTTCTCTCTGTATGTTTTCAATAAGAGCCATTTCAAGCATTCCTTCATCATCAGCAGTTCTGATGTATGCAGGAATGGCAGTAAGTCCTGCAATTTTGGAAGCTCTGAATCTGCGTTCACCTGCAATGATCTGATATTGATCTACATCAATCATACGCAATGTGATGGGCTGAATTATACCAATTTCTTTAATTGAGGCGGCTAATTCATTTAATGCTTCTTCATCAAATTTGGTTCGGGGTTGATAGGGATTGGCAACAATTTTTGAAATTTCAATTTCATTAATTGAAGAGCTAACCTCTTTTGCCGAATATGTGTCAGCTCCATCAATTAAAGCACCCAAACCCCTTCCTAATACATTTTTTTTTGCCATAATCAATAGATCTTATTCAATAATTTTTTCGGAATTTTTAATTTTAGTCAAGCCATTATTTTGCAGCAATTCGCGGGCAAGATTCATATAACTGGCAGCTCCTTTTGACGTTGCATCATATAAAATGGCTGGTTGGCCGTAGCTTGGAGCTTCGCTAAGTTTAATGTTTCGCTGAATAACTGATTCAAATACCATTTCCTGAAAATGCTTCTTTACCTCTTCCATAACCTGATTGGATAGATTCAACCGCGAGTCGAACATGGTAAGTAAAAAACCTTCAATCTCAAGATCAGGATGTAATTTTGTCTGAATAATTTTAATTGTATTCAGAAGTTTTCCGAGACCCTCCAATGCAAAATACTCACACTGCACAGGAATTATGACAGAATCAGCGGCCGTTAATGAATTTACAGTTATTAACCCTAAAGATGGAGAGCAATCAATCAATATAAAATCATAATCATCCCTGATTTTCTCGATCACGTGTCTAAGTACTTTTTCCCTGTTAGGAAGATTAAGCATTTCAATTTCGGCTCCTACCAGGTCAATATGTGAAGGCAGAAGATCAAGTCCAGGTATTTCAGTATTTAATATGATTTTTCGGGGATCAAGTTCATCTACAATACATTCGTAAATGCTGGTTTTTACGTTTCTAACATCAAAACCGACTCCGGATGTGGCATTGGCCTGCGGATCAGCATCAATGATTAATACGTTATACTCTAAAACGGCCAGACTTGCTGCCAGGTTTATAGCAGTAGTGGTTTTTCCAACCCCTCCTTTTTGGTTAGCAAGTGCAATTACTTTTCCCATATAAAAAATGTACTTATTTGGTAAATTCCAAAGTTAATATTTATAATATAACCGGTTTGAAATATTTGCTAATTAAACTTAAATTAGTTGTAATTATCTTAAAGACAGATTATTATGATTTATTTTTTTGTTTATGCCTGATTTCCTTTAGAACGCATGTTATTGTCTATTGTTATGAGCTTCTGACAGGTTGTACAGAAAATCATTTGGCAGTTAGATTCCCCTTCATTTCAGAAGAATCATATTATCTGAATTTTTTTTGCTTCTTTTTTTAACAAATCCAAATCGATAGGCACAACTCCAAGTTTTTCACAGACTAATCCGCCTGCTAAATTTGATAGCTGAGCCATAAAAGGTATTGGCAATTTTGCCGCCAAACAAAGACTTGCAGCAGCAACAACAGTATCGCCAGCACCAGAAACGTCAGCAATATCTCGCACTTCAGCCGGATAATAATTTTGTTTTACTCCGTTAGTCAGGAAAACGCCCAATTCGGATAACGTAATAAACAGGAGTCCAATCTGATTTTCCTTTTTAAAGTTTTCGGATACTTTTTTAAGTTCTTCCATGTCTGTTTTCTCGATTTGCAATTTCAGACCATCCTTAAATTCTTTAAAATTAGGTTTGAAGAGATCAACTTTCTGATAGTTGTTAAAATTTCTGCTCTTGGGATCAGCAACTGTCAGTATATTTTTAACTTTTGCCAATTCAATCACATTTTTGATTAACCTGGATGTAATAAGTCCTTTATCGTAATCAACGAATATGATAATATGAATGTGTTCCAGATCAACAATACTTTTGATTTTATTGAAAATCGTATCTTCAAGTTCGTTATTTATTAAAGTGGATATTTCCTGATCGACTCTTGATATTTGCTGGCCTCCACTAATTATTCTGGTCTTTACGGTGGTCATTCGAGTTTCATCTACAAAAATACCATCGTTTATTAACCTGTTTTCCTGTAATAGTTCAGTGAAAATTCTCCCTTTTTCATCGTCACCAATTATCGACACAAGTATTGGATTTGCGCCCAAAGCCTGTATGTTAAGAGAAACATTTCCTGCTCCTCCCAACCGGTTTTCCTGCTTGGTAACAGTTACGATTGGAATAGGGGCTTCAGGTGATATTCGGTCAACCTTTCCCCATAAGTAACTATCGACCATCGCATCACCAATAATTAATACATTTAATTTTGAAAATTTGCTAAAAACTTCTTCTATATTGTCTTTTTTCACTTCCTTGTTTTTATCAATCCGACAAAAGTAGTAAAATTAAATGCGAAAAAAATGATATAAACGGCCAAATACAGGGTTCTCCTAAAAACACGAATGGGAACAATCCTTTTCGGAAAGTTCCCATTCACTTTTGGTCAACCCGAGGGTTTTCCTTGGTGCCAGACTACGGTTATTAGAGCTGGCTGATTCATCCGGTTTCTCCAACCATTTTTCTCAGCCTAAAGCTTTCCTGTATTGCTTGTTACAGCATTACATTCCAGCTGTTCGTTCGACGCATCCTAAGATTTGTCTTCCCGAACGAAGTTCCATCCAAGCCACCTTTAGATGCTTGTTTTTGCAAACTAACATAGGCGAAAAACTATTAATGATCTGTGGATCATTTCGTTTCCAGTACGACATCTGCGGAACCGAAGTTCTGATTTGTCTCCTGCTTTTTCAGGATCAACATGTAGTGAACGTTTTAGCGATCATTTGTTTTGTTGATGAACCCAACAAGAATTGTCTGGTTCTAACTTCAGCTTTTCACGAATACCAATCCTAAGACTGGGGTGATTGGTTTTAGATACAATTAAGTACCTGTTCCCTCTCTATTCATTCAAAGCAGCTTTTTATCGCTCGTCTGATACATTAAAGTTAATACATTACTTACCTAAAAGTCAAGCGTTTTTTTGATTTTGAATAAACGTCAAGCAAACAGTAGTTGTTGACAATTGTTAATAACTACTGTTCGCAATTAATTTGTTTAAATACAGTAATATATATGAATGTAATTTTTAAGTTTAGATAGTTATTAACAATATTTGAGGTTTATGTCGCTCTTAGAAATGTATTTATCAGCCTGATTTTAGTCGAATCTAAATTCTGGCTGATTGTTATTCAGGACAATTAATAAACCCTCTTCAAGTTTAAATTCAGCTGTTTTTATTCCAAATTCTTTTAGGGCAGCACTAAACCCTTCGTTCATCATTTGTCCTGCTCTAAGAGGGAAATCAATTAATGCCGGATAATTAGTTTCATTTTCAGGATTGTGATAAAATTCAAGACAAGTATTCAGTTTTGTTGAAAGATAGATCCTACATGCCATTGGACGAGCGTCATAAATTGAACATGCATCATCTTTAAGTAATGGACAAGGTGATTTATATTTTAAAATTTCATCATCACCTAATTTTGAGGTTACTGAAAATTTTGCTTCAGAATAATTGATTATTTTTTTAAGCTCTACTGCCTTAAATTTCTTTTTTATTTTATCCGATAAAAAATGTAATTCGTATGAATTTGCAAAAACAGCCTGATGGCAGCACCAATGACACCCTTTAGAACAGGCCACTTTATTATTTTGTCTCTCTGCCAATGCTATAATTGAGTCATTAAGTCCGTCAATTGAAGCATATAGCGATTCAATAGCGCAAAATAGAGTAGCATTTGAAAAGCCTTGCTGAATTGCTGTTTGGGCAAGGTTATAACCATCGGAATAAAAAATACGGTCGTTTTCGCTGAAATGTTTATTTTCGGTAGTCATTGAATAAAATTATTTCTGCAAAAATAATTTTTGTTTTCAGGAAAGGCTTTATTTTGAACTTTTATTTCTAATGTCTAACCTGAAGGTTTCATTTCAAAAAAGCAAATGGATTTTATTGTCCGAATAATCATAAATCAAACTAATAAATTTACTCTGTGAAATTTTTCTTCGCTTTTTTTTTGCTGATCACCTCTAATGGTTTTTTTGCAATTTCTGCTGATTTTATTCCTGTGCCTGCGGCCGATATCGTTCGGCATACATACTATACACTATCGTATAATGAGCAATTTGAGCAGGCCAACTGGGTTTACTATATTTTAACCGATAGCATGGCTATTAACAGCGGTGAGAAAAGGAAAAATAATTTTAAAATCGACAAGCTTGTTTTAACAGGTTCAGCTAAATCATCGGATTATACAAAAAGCGGATACGATCGTGGCCATTTATGCCCGGCGGCTGACATGGGCTTTGATCCAATCGCTATGGAAGAAAGTTTTATGATGTCAAATATTTCACCACAGTCTCCGGATTTTAACAGAGGAATATGGAAAGAACTTGAAACATTGGTTCGTGAATGGGCAAAAAAAGAAAATAAAATTATTGTGGTAACCGGCCCTGTTTTTATTGCAAACAAAGGTTCGATAGGGTTCGATAAGGTAACTGTTCCAGGGAGTTTCTTTAAAATTATTTATGATACAACCGACGAGCCTAAATTAATTGCATTTATTCTTCCAAATGCAAAAAGCAATCGTCCTATTACTGATTTTGCAGTAAGTACTGATGAAGTGGAAAGACTAACCGGATATGATTTTTTCTCGGAACTTCCGGACGAACAGGAAACAAAACTTGAAAGCTTAGTAAGTCTTGCTGGTTGGTTTGAAGGTTATGCTTCCGAAGAACATACAGAAAAACCAAATCAGCCTCTGTCTGAGCCAATCAATTCGGATTTTAATTTCTATCTGATTTTGGTTCTTATAATTTTTATTGTTATTCTCTTCATCGCCCTAAAAGGCAGAAAGAGACGATAGTATTTTTAATGGTTAATTTTGTGGAATGGAATTGTAAAAAAGAAATCTGAAAACTCATTTACTTTTGATTCAACTCGAATATTTCCACCTAAAAGTTCAATTAGATTCTTGGAAATAGCTAATCCTAAACCATTTCCACCGTATTTTCGTGTTCTGGCTGAATCCACTTGCCTGAAACGATCGAAAATGGATTGGTGATTTGCAGGATCAATTCCAATGCCAGTGTCTTTTACATGATATTCAACAAAATCATTATTCAATCTATATCCAATCTCGATGTATCCGTTAGCTGTGAATTTCAGTGCATTACCGATAAGATTATTGAAAATTTGTTTGATACGATATAAATCACTTTCAATCAAAATATCAGGATCATTAACAGAGGAATCAATACGTATCTCAATTCCTTTTTGTGTTGCTTTCTGGTGATAGTCGTTTACTAAATCACTTAATAATTTTTTTGAAGATATACTTTCATTTCTTATCTTCATTTGATGTGCCTCAAGCATTGAAAAATCCATTATGTCGCTGATAATAACGAGTAAGCTATTCCCATTATCAATTATAGTTCGAATAAATTCCTCTTTCTGATTCTGATTAAAATCCTGATCACTTAATAATTCGGAAAATCCGATAATACTATTTAAGGGAGTCCGTATTTCATGCGACATGTTCGCTAAAAATGCAGATTTTAGCCGATCGCTTTCTTCAGCTCTATCTTTGGCAAGAATTAATTCAGACTGCATTCTTTTTTGTTCAGTAATATCTTCCTTAATGGCGATGTAGTTAGTAATTAATCCCTTGTCATTTTTTATTGAAGTTATTGTAGCCCGTTCCCAATATAAAGTCCCATCTTTCTTTTTGTTATAAATTTCACCCTTCCAAACATTTCCTGAGTTTATTGTCTGCCATAAATCCTCGTACAGTTCAGGTGCCATAAATCCTGATTTTAGTATCCGTGGATTATTTCCAATAGCTTCTTCTTCGGAATAACCTGTCGTTTCACAGAATTTTGGATTTACATATTCTATCGATCCATTAATGTCTGTGATAAAGACCGTAGTGGAGCTTTGCTCAAGTCCTTTTGACAGTTTTGTGATTTTTTCCTGGGCCTGTTTTTGCTCGGTAATATCCCGTCCGATACCTACTAATCCTATAACTTTTCCATTTTCATCATACAATGGTATCTTTGACGTATGCAACCAGCGTTGATTTCCAAAAGTGTCGTAAAAGTCTTCTTCACGATTCAATACCGGGACACCAGTATCAATTACTTTTTTGTCGTCAGCAAATCCCCTTTGGCCAATTTCTTCTCCAAATGTTTCTAAATCAGTTTTTCCAAATACTTCTTCTTCAGCTTGGACTCCAATGACTTGCAGGTCTGTTTTGTTGGCAATGATCTTTCTGCATTCAGCATCTTTCACATAAATCGTGGCAGGTAAATTATCAATCAAAGTGCGAAGGAGTTTTCGCTCTCGGTTTAGCCTTTCTTCAGCTTCCTTTCGTTCTGTGATATCTCTGACGGTTGCAATTATTACGTCATTTCCAAAATAACTCCCTCGATTGAAAATTACTTCTTTCGGAAATATCTGGCCGTTTTTACGTTTTCCCCACAGTTCAAATTGTTGTGGTTTCCCGGTTTCAAAAACTGTTTTAATTACTTCAGAAATTTTTTGCAAATCATTTATTCCATTCGCCAGTAGAAATTCTGGCGTTTTGCCAATTATTTCCGTTGTTGAATAACCATACATTTTTTCAGTCCCTACATTAACCGCATTAAATTCACCTTTTCTATTCAATATATATATTGCTTCTGAAACGGAATTGAATAATCCAAAATAACTCTTTTCACTTTCAACCAGACGTTTTTCCGATTCATATTTTTGCTTACTTAAATCACGTTGTTTTAATGCATTAAGCACAGCTGATCCTAGTCTTTTTAATGAATCTTTTAATACATAGTCGGTTGCGCCCGCCTTCATACAATCGACAGCAGTATCTTCATTTATTGAACCGGTAACAATAATAAAAGGAGTGATTGGAGATTTAATTCGCGCAATATTTAAGGCTGTCAATCCATCGAATGATGGCATATTGTAATCGGATATAATAACATCCGGATTGAAAGATTCGAGCATTTTTGTATAATCGGCCTTGTTGTCGACCTGCTCAAATACAGTATTCGGAAGTGCTTTTCTTATTTCCCTTATATTGAGCTCCGCATCATGTAATTCATCCTCAACAAGCAGGATACGATAATTCTGATTCATATTCTTCTGGTTCCCTTTTGAATTTTTTATATCTAATTATGAAGTAGGAACTTCGTTTACTAAAAGCCAAAACATACCTGTTTGAGTCATTGCATTTAAAAAGTCATCAAAATTAACAGGCTTTACAACATAACTGTTTGCACCCAATTCATATGCTTTTTTGATGTCAGGATTTTCGCGTGACGAAGTAATTATGACAACTGGAAGCATTTTTGTATTTGGATTGGACTTCAATTCCTTAAGGACTTCCAGTCCACTAATTTTTGGAAGTTTTAAATCGAGAAATATTACTTTGGGATGCATAGTCAAATCTCTGTCAGCATATTGCCCTTTACCGAAAATAAATTCAAGAGCTTCTTCTCCATCTTCAACTACATAGATCTGGTTTGCAAGGTTGTGTTTACGAAGTGCGCGAATCGTTAATTCCGCGTCTTGGGGATTGTCTTCTACAAGAAGAATTTCAACGGCATTATAGTTTCCCATGATTATATGCTTTGTTTGAATACTAAATTGTTAATATAGCAAATTTTGTTCTAAGAATATAAAAGAGATTTCAGCAAAAATAAATGGTTTAAACTATTGATAATTTGTGTTGTTTGAAGGGAGCGAAAAGTAGAAACAAGCACCATTTTCCACTTCACCTTCGGCCCAGACACGTCCACCATGTCTGTTTACAATACGTTGTACAATAGCCAATCCCACACCGGTTCCTTCAAAGTCAGTTGGTCTGTGTAACCGCTGAAATACCCCAAAAAGTTTATGCGCATAATTCATGTTGAAACCAACCCCATTATCTTTTATGAAAAAAACATCTTCATTTTCTCCCTGAGAGGAGCCAATTATAATTTTCGCATTCTCTTCTTTTGATGAATATTTTATCGCATTTGAAATTAGGTTGATCCATACTTGCTTAATCAGGTTCGAATCTCCAATAGTTTGAGGTAACTTATTTATTGTAATTGTTGGTTGTGGCGAGTCAGTTGCTGTTCCAATATCAGAAACTAAGCTCCGAACCAAGGCATCCATGTCAATTCTTGAATGGTGAAGGTCACTTCTGATTAACCGGGAAAAGGAGAGGAGATCATCAATTAACTGACCCATTTTTATTCCATTTGAATGTATAACGTTGCAAATCCTGATGCCTTCTTCATCAAGAACTTTTTCATAATCTTCTGTTAAAATACTAATGAACCCATTGATAGCTCTTAAGGGTGCTCTTAAATCGTGCGAAACTGAATAACTGAAAGCTTCAAGTTCTTTATTTGCCATTACAAGGAGGTTCGTGCTTTGATGCAATTCATCGGTTTTGATATTTAGGTCTTCAACAAGATTTAGCAAAGCGGCCTCATTGTTTTGCAATTCTTTGGTTCTTTCAATTACTTTTTGTTCAAGGTGTTCATTAAGTCTCTTGAATTCTAACTGTGCCAGTTTTCGATCTGATATGTCTGTGTGGGTTCCAATAAAGCGGAGAGGTTTTCCTTCTTCATCACGAGTCATAATTTTTCCACGGTCAAGTATCCACTTGTAAGTTCCATCTTTGCAAAGCATTCTGTGTTCCGAAAGATAGGCAGGCGTTTTTCCTTCAATATGCAGGTTTAGTTTTTCATAAACTAATTCTTTGTCGTCTGGAAACACCCGTTTATCCCATTCTTCGAGTTCGTTTTCGATTTCATGATCTTCATAGCCAATCATGTTCTTCCATTTTTCTGAAAATAAAACTTCGTTGGTTTGTGGATTCCAGTCCCACAAGCCGTCACCAGAACCTTCCAATGCATAACGCCAACGCTCTTCGCTTACTCTCAACGCTTTCCTGTTTTCCCAATTTTTATCCTGGCTAAGAATAAGTATTCCGAGCAAAACCGTTGCTATTGGATAGATAATCATTACTTGTAAAGCAATGCTTTTCAATGTAATAATTCCAATTTCAGTTGGCAATAAAAAAGTACATGACAACATCACCAGATGTACCAATATACCTAAGGTGATTAATTCAATGTAGTGGTTTTTGTTTTTCCAGTCAGGTCTAAAAAATCTCCAGAGCAATCCCAATGAGCCACTTGTGAAAATGACCGCAATTCCCATCAATGTTCCTTCACCACCAATGTAAAAACGAAAAGCTCCATTTGCTATCATTGCAATGATTGTGGGGATCGGGCCAAAAAACAAGCCTGAAACAGACAACATTACTGATCTGGTATCGAAAAATATCCCTGGTGTAAAATTCCAGGGTGTTAAGATAAGTACAATTCCAATTATCCCTAGAATAAATCCCGTTGAAATTTTCGTGAAAATACTTTTCGATTTCTCATTTCCAGCCCAGAAATAGTTGTATAGCATACTCAATGTAAGTAGAATAGCTGTGTTTTGTAATAGTTCAAGAATTATTGATTCTTTCATTTTATTGTGATTAGAATTCCATAGGAATAGACTTAATGTTTTGATATTTGATCAAGTTTTGTCTTCATGTTTTTAATCTCATTTTTCAATTCAATCATCCGGAGTTCACGGCCTACAAATAACTTATTCATGCGGGCCAGCTCTATATTTATTGTTTCGAGTTCTTTAGTCCGTTCCAGTACTCTTTGTTCCAATTCTTTATTAAGAGTTTGCAAAGCTTCTTCTGCATTTTTCAGCTCAGTTATGTCCTGAAAAGTACCTTGAATTTTCACTACTTCACCATCTTTAGTAATTGGAATGCCCATAGTCCTAACCCATTTTTCTAACCCATTGGCATCAGTCATTTTTAAGGTTAAGTCATATGACTCCTGATTGGAAATGGCTCTTCCAATTGATTTTTCAATTAAAGTTTTCCATTCGCCTTTATAAAAGCTTATACCTAACTCTGCGTTGGTTTCCATTCCCGGATCAAGAGCATGAATGCTGGCTACTTCATCACTCCATTTGCCCTTCATCGTTTTGGTATCGAATTCCCAGCCTCCAACTTTTGCCATTTCGCCAGTCAGGTGTAGTAATTTATCTTTACTCTGAATTGTTTTCTGCGCAAGTTTTTGATCTGTAACGTCTTCGCCAATACTTGATGCCCCGGAAACTAAACCATTGGAATCTTGTTGAATGGCATTACTCCAGATGATATCTCGAATTCGCCCATCTTTGGTAATGATGGGATTTTCATAACGCGAAAGAATCTTTCCATCTTTCAAACTATTCAAAAATACTTCTTTTACTTCAGGCAGACCATTAGGAATCATCCGATCGAACCAATCGACACCAACCATCTCATCTGCAGTATATCCCGAAAGGTTTAGCAAATATTTATTACAGAATATTATTTTACCGTCAGTATCCAGTATCAATACTTCGTTCAAAACTTAGTTATTTATCTGATTTACAGCAAAATAACTGATTATTTATTAGATTAAAACCGCAGAGATTTGTATCTTTAAAGTATTAATTACCAGTTAATTACTTTAATTATGGCCACCTCTGCG
>JBGSUC010000031.1:0-153531 GCA_041736275.1 Prolixibacteraceae bacterium | reverse complement strand
AGGGGCAAAGCCCCGAAATGCAACAACATAGCCCGAAATGAAATGGAGGGCTATGACCTCAATTCCAACATTAAAACCCACAAAATTTTAAGTCGAAATAAATGTTTAAATCAAGGCAATTCAAGGGGCAAAGCCCCGATATGTAAAAGCATAGTCCGAAATGAAATGGAGGGCTATGATCGCAATTGCATAATTCAAATTATATATTCACAGGATTTTACCTTCTGCTACCACATACCGTCCTTTCTGGACTCAATCGCAACATGGGAATCATTACAACCCGAGGGGCAAAGCCCCGAAATGTATCAACATAGTCCGAAATGAAATGGAGGGCTATGATCGCAATTCCAACATTAAAACCCACAAAATTTTATGTCGAAATAAATGTTTAAATCAAGGCAACCCGAGGGGCAAAGCCCCGAAATGTATCAACATAGTCCGAAATGAAATGGAGGGCTATGATCGCAATTCCAACATTAAAATTATTTATTCACAGGATTTTACCTTGTGCTACCACATACCGTCCTTTCAGGACTCAATCACAGCATTCAAATTTAATCCCAAACAAATCGCTCATCATACTCAATTCCGTTCTCCTTCAGGAATTGCCTGAATTCATCTTTAAAGTAAACTTCTTTATGATGCTTTGGTTGATTAATAATATATTTCCTCACTGCGGATATTTTTGAAGCACTCACCGAAAAAATACCATACCCATCCTGCCAGTAGAAATTATTTATTCCCCGACTCTTGATCCATTTAGATGAAGATGTTTTAATCTTAGAGACCAAATCAGCCATAGTGATTGTTCGGGAAATTGTACACAAAATATGAATATGATCAGGATTTGCATATAATTCATAAGTATAAGACTTGAGATTTGACAACACCCCAATAATATATGCCTGAAGTTCTTCTCTTATCTCTTCATTTATCAGTTCAAGTCCATATTTTGTGGTAAAAACGATATGGACATTTACTTTAGCTAATGATTGTGGCATTTGTTCGGATATTATGGTTTCATTTAACTAAAATACAACATAAATATATAATATCCACACACACCGGATTTCACCCTGTGCTGCTAAATGCCGTCCTTTCAGGACTCCGTAACAAAATGCAAATCATCGCAACCCAAGGGGCAAAGCCCCGAAATGCAACAACATAGCCCGAAATGAAATGGAGGGCTATGACCTCAATTCCAACATTAAAACCCACAAAATTTTAAGTCGAAATAAATGTTTAAATCATCGCAACCCAAGGGGCAAAGCCCCGAAATGTATCAACATAGTCCGAAATGAAATGGAGGGCTATGATCGCAATTGCATAATTCAAATTATATATTCACAGGATTTCACACTGTGCTGTTACATGCCGTCCTTTCAGAACTCCGTAACAAAATGCAAATCATCGCAACCCAAGGGGCAAAGCCCCGATATGTAAAAGCATAGTCCGAAATGAAATGGAGGGCTATGACCTCAATTCCAACATTCAAATTATATATTCACAGGGTTTTCACCCTGTGCTGCTATATGCCGTCCTTTCAGGACTCCGTAACAAAATGCAAATCATCGCAACCCGAGGGGCAAAGCCCCGATATATAGCAGCATAGGATGAAGTATAACGGAGTCCTATGATATCCAACACAATTGTTATTTCTTCCTTTTAATAGCCTTAGACCATTCAGAAATACTTGCTATTTGTTCCGGAGTTAAAGCAGCTTCTGGTCGACGTTTAAGAAATCCTTCAGGAGGCATTGACCCGTTGGTTACATGTTTATTGATTGATTTGCCAGCCTTTACCTGTTTCTTTGTTTTTAGTTTATCCCAATCCGAAAGATTCATGAATATTTTTGCCTTGGAATTACTCTGATCCGAATGACAACCTACACACGAATTACTGAAAATACCTGAGACACTTTCGGGGAAAGCGGCCAAAGTCTCTTCTTTCGTCTTCTTCTGACTATATGCACTTACCGGCAGAACTATAAACGCTATGAAAACCAATACGACAATTGAAAAAGCAGGAATACGTGTGAAGTTTTTCATTTTATGAAATTTAAAGATTAAACTTTCTGTAAAACCATAGGATTCATTTGCATAATAAATTACAAATCAACAACCAAACAGCCCGGTAAATGTTCACATCAGCCGTAATTTTATGCCTGTCAAACATCATTTCTTATGTCCTTTATTTTTTGGTATTTTATAGCCGTTAAAATCAAAAGCCAAACCATTTAATTATTTCATCGATCATGATCAAAAACTTCTTCATCATTTTAACATGCATTGGTATGATAACAGCCTGCCAGCCCACCGAAAAAAAACAAGTTACATCAGTACCAGCCGGAATATCCGAAGTGACTATTGCTGATGCCGTCACTGCGGTGAGGGATAAAGCCCAGGGAAGCACCAACGGAATGATTGAAAAAGGAGTGAAACATGCCGCCTCACTTTGGCGCGAAACCGATGGAACACCGGAAGATTTTATTCAGTTTTGCAGCGAAAACTACATCACTGATCCTGCACAGAAAGCGGCCTCATTCACCCGTTTTGCGGAATATCTCGAATCTTTAAACGGACATTTCAATAAACTAAGCCTGGATATGCAGGAAAACGTGCAAACGGTTAAGAACGAAGTACTGCCCATCGATCAGCAGTTTGCCGCATACAATCCCGGCGCACACATGATCAACGATTTCTACGATAACAAAATAGCATTTATTGTTGCCCTTAACTTTCCGTATTATTCAACCGAAGAAAAAAACGAATTGAGCAGCAGATGGACTCCCCAACAATGGGGTTATGCGCGTTTAGGTGATGTTTTCAGTTCAAGAATTCCATCGGAACTGGTTCAGCTCGAATCGAAAGTGGCAGCCGAAGGTGATGCCTACATTGCTGATTACAACATTTACATGGGCAATCTGCTGAACGATGACAACGAAAAACTTTTTCCGGAGGAAATGGTACTGTTGAGCCACTGGAACCTGCGCGACGAAATAAAAGCCAACTATGCCAACAAGGAAGTCGGTTTCAAAAAACAGGCTTTGATATACAAGGTAATGGAACGGATCGTCGATCAGTCGATTCCAAAAATGGTGATTAACTCTGGAAATCAGGACTGGAACCCGATCACAAATGAAGTATTTGTTTCAGGAACAAAAACCGAAGCAGAAGCCGAAACCGATGGGCGATACCAGCAAATTCTGAATAATTTCCACCTTTATCAGGCTCTGGATGTTTACAATCCGGATATGCCAACCGCTATTCAACGCGCTTTTTCTGTTGCCATGCAAATTCCTCAACCTGAAGTTCAAAAACTGTTTAACGAATTTTTAAGTTCACCGCAGGTTCAGGAAGTAGCCGCCATTATTAAAAAACGTCTGGGTCGCGACCTTCAGCCATGGGACATCTGGTACGACGGTTTTAAAGCTCGCAGTTCAATTTCTGAAGAAAGCCTGAATGCTATCACCGAAAAGAAATACCCGAATGCCAAAGCCTTCGAGACCGACATGGGGAACATGCTACTGAAACTGGGATTCACCAAAGAAAAAGCTGAATTTATCGCTTCACGCATTTCGGTTGATCCGGCTCGTGGTTCGGGACATGCATGGGGAGCTTCGATGAAAAGCGAAAAAGCGCACCTCCGCACCCGGATTCCGGCAACAGGCATGAATTACAAGGGTTACAATATTGCAGTTCATGAGTTTGGACACAACGTTGAACAAACCATTTCGCTGAACGACGTGCCGAATTACATGATTAACGGCGTACCAAATACGGCTTTTACCGAAGCGCTCGCTTTTGTATTTCAGGAACGCGACCTGTTTTTACTCGGCATTAAAGACAACAATCCGGAGAAAGAATACCTGAAAACACTCGATATTTTCTGGTCGATGTACGAAATTATGGGCGTTTCGATGGTCGATATGAAGATGTGGCAATGGCTTTATGCCAATCCAGCCAGCACTGCAGCCGATCTGCGCGATGCTGTTCTGCAAATCAGCAAAGACGTTTGGAATACCTATTATGCGCCGGTTTTCGGAATGCAGGATCAAACCATTCTGGGAGTGTATTCGCACATGATCAACTCACCCATGTACCTGCCCAACTATGCGTTTGGCGACATTATTCATTTTCAACTCGAAGAACATTTCAAAACCCACGAGTTTGCTCCTGAAGTGCTGCGCATTTACGCACTCGGACAACTCACTCCTTTCGAATGGATGAAACAGGCCGTTGGATCACCACTTTCTAACGAAGCCATCCTGAGCGCTGCCGATATAGCGATTGAAAAAATGAAATAGAATTAGTCTTCAGGGAGAAGAAATAGTTTGTAACATTAAAAATCAGGAGTATCCGGCTATATGCCATACTGGTTTGGGTAAATGGGGCTTTGCCCCAAACCCTGATTACTTTTTTGTCTTAACTGGTTCGACAAGCTCTCCAACCAACAAAAAAGTAATCAAAAAAAGTCAAGGCTGTACCCGCTTCGCACGAAAAACCTGCGCTTGACGGCTTAGGCCAGTCTGAAGAAATTAGCTGCATTCATTTTAGATAAAAAAAAGAATACACATATTGAAAGTTACAAACTCTTTATTCTCTGTGAACCCTCTGTGGTCTCTGTGATTAAACGATTGATCTGTTTGTAATCGATTAATTCCCGACCAGCACAAACTTTTGTTTAAAAGAAGCCTTTTCGAACGGAGTGCCTTGCTGCCCCGAACCATAACCGCTGCGATCGCCACCGCCCATACGACCACCACCCATTCCCGACATACCTCCACCACGGCGTCCTCCGCCGCCGCCTGACATTCCGCCTTCAGGTCTGCCACCACTGCCTGCGCCCGCCGGACGGGTCATCGGATTTACATTCACATTTAAGGTGATCAGTTCATTCAAACGGATCTGGTTTTCGACCATGAGTTCTTTTATCGGAATAGCGATTTCGTAAATAAGATTCTGATCGCTTCCCGCCCCGATTCCAACCTGTATATCTTTCCTGCTGTTCAGTTTCATTTCGCTTTGTCCGGACAAAAACCCATGCAGTAAAACAGCAGGCAATTGCGCCCGGTACTCATGAATCATCAGGTTGCCCTCGGCCCTCGTTTCCCGTTCGTTATCGCCCCGGCGAAATGAATTTCCAATCGTTTGTATGGCCGGAAACCCAATTGAGGCCTGAAATTTTTTCTTTTTCTCTTTCGATGTAAGTTCCATCGTCCAGCCTGAACGCATCAGCTTAACCATTTTCATCTGGTCATTCACCGAAAAAATCAGGTACAGACGATCGTTGTCGTTACTGATGGCAAACTTCATTCCGCTGCCGTTGTCGTAGAAATTTAAAGGTTTTACCCACTCTTTGTCATTTCCGTCGATACTGATTTCGCCCGTTTTTTTCCGCGATTTGGAAATATCATTCTGAGCAGTCAAACTGAATGTTAAGGCAAAAAATGCAAGGAAGGCCAAACTGATTTTTTTCATATCGTATTTTTGGTTTTTTCTGATTCGTCGTTTACTTCATTTCTTTTGGGTGAACGATCCCGTAAAGGAAATTAAATTAAAATCGTTGCAGTTAACTGCCTGCGTTAAAAATCATTAATAAAACCGAAGAAGGACTAATACTACTCCAACGGCAACATGCACGATTCAGCGACCAAAAGCTGCAACATGATCCGCATAAAATGCAAAAACATCAAACCCGAATTATTGATGCCTAAATTCCTTTTTGCCAGCGGTTTCCGTTACCGCCCGAACGTGATAAACCTCCCCGGATCACGGCAAACTTTCGTAAGAATAAAAATGTTAAACCGATTAAGATTTTATTTATATTCACAACATAAAACCTGACAAAATGAAGAAACTATTTTACTTAATGGCTCTTACAATGCTCTCCATGGCTACCATGGGAGAGGGAATTAATTTTTCAGGAACCTGGAAAATTAACAATGAAAAAAGTGTCCTTTTCGAACAGTTCAGCCTGGCGCCAAGCCAGTTAATCGTGACCCAAACGGCCGATACGCTGATCGTTGAAAAACATGGAAATTTCCAGGGCACGGAATACGTGACTAAAGACAAGATTAGTCTCGATGGAAAGGAATGTGTGAATATTGGCTGGATGAACAGCAAAAAAACATCAACCGCGGTTTGGTCCGAAGACGGAAAAACACTGACCATTTCGAGTAAATTCCCCACACAGGACCAGGGCGAAGCAACCATGAAGGAAGTTTTCGAGATGGTTGAAGACAACTTAAAACTGCAGCTTAATGCAGCGTCGCAGATGGGCGAAATGGCCGAAACCTATGTGCTCGACAAAGAGTAAACCGAAAGGGCATTGGCTGCTCTGAAACCCAAAATGAAATACCGGATTACAATATGTGATCCGGTATTTTTTTGCCTGATTTTTTCTTTTCTTTATAAAACCAAAACCAACTGAATCAAAACGTTTTTTTACCATGAAACTATTCCTGCTCCTTTTAATCACATTCGTGGCACTACTGGTAAGTCCGGACAATGAAATTTCGCAGTGGAGAGGCCCTGCCCGCGATGGTATTTATCCTGAAACGGGGCTGATGAAAAAATGGCCTGCCGAAGGACCGGCGTTAAAATTAAAAATCGAAAACATAGGGAAAGGATTGTCGCAGCCCGTCGTATATAAAAATGTAATCTATATAACCGGCCTTAAATCCGATACACTCGATGTTATTTCGGCCTTCGATATGCAGGGGAAGTTGCTTTGGGAAAAAACATACAGTCATGCATGGATAAGAACATATCCGGAATCGAGGGGGACACCAACCATCGAAAACGACCGGATTTACCTGATTGGCGGAATGGGTGACCTGGTTTGCCTGAGTACTGACGGCGGAGAAGTTATCTGGAGAAAAGAGCCGTTAAAAGATTTCGAGGGAAAAAACATGTACTGGGGAAATGTGGAGTCGGTACTTTTAACCGACGATGCTGCTTTATATGCTACCGGTGGCGATCAGACAACCATAGTAGCCTATCACAAAGAAACCGGCGGGTTACTCTGGAAAAGCAAAAGTATGGGAGGCAGCAAATCGTATGCTTCATCATCACTGGTCGAATGGGCCGGAATGAAAATCGTGCTGCTGCAAACTTCCAACGATCTGATCGGGATTGATGCAGCGAACGGAAATGTGCTTTGGAGTTACAACACCATTCAGTACCATAAAGAAAAAGGTGAAGGCGAAGCGGCAAATACCCCACTTTTCTTAAATGGCGATGTATTTATTACGTATGGCAACGAACAGCCTGCCATGCTTTTTCATATTTCCGACGATGGAAAATCGGTTTCCCTGAAATGGAAAAACGATGTTCTCGATACGCATCATGGGGGTTTGGTGCTTCTTGACGGGGCGATTTATGGCTCAACGATGCTCGATAATACCCGGGGCAACTGGGCATCGGTTGATTGGGAAACCGGAAAAACCAACTGGGAGAAACCATGGTTCACCAAAGGATCTGTTATTTCGGCCGATGGGATGCTGTACTTTTATGAGGAAAAAGGCGGACATGTTGCCCTTGTAAAACCCGACACCGGCGACCTGAATATAATCAGCACATTTCAGGTAAAAGGTGGCGAAGGACCCCACTGGGCACACCCTTCAATTTATAACAAAATGTTGCTGATCAGGCATGGAAGTGTATTGATGGTTTACGATATCGCGGAATAAAAACCGCCCCCTAAATCCCTCCTTCGGCAAGCAAGGCTCAGGCAGGAAGTTCTTAAAAGAAGTTGAAAATTTCAGAATACCTGTCTGAGACTGTATCAAAAGTCAAAACAATCTCAATTTTCGTCATCCCGAATTTATTTCGGGATCTGGCATCCAATGCGTTGAGATCCTGAATCAAGCCTTCGACGTGAGCTCAGTCGAACGTTCAGGATGACTGGGATTAATGACTTTTGACACAACCTCATGGGCTGAATAATTCATAATGCCATTTCTTTCAATCATAGTACGGTCAGGCCATGGCCTGTCCCACACAAAAAAAAAGATAAAAGCCCGAAGCGGCTTGAATAAGCTTAGAGACTTTTAAAATTTCATTTAATTGTTCCGTCAGGAACAAAATGTGGGTAGTAAGTAAATGATATACAACTATTTTTTATCCCATACGGGACAAAACCAGGAATGAGAGCCGGCATTTTTCTACCCATATTCTTTCCCTACGGGAAATTCAAAACAGCTTCATAACTTTAATTCAATCACTGCCCGAAACAGGCGGACCCTCCGGGCTTATCTGCTTATTGGCGCCCTGACGACAACAGGGATTCCATCTCTTTGAAAAGATGGAATCCTTCAAAAGACGATCGCATCATTATTCAGAAGTCTCATGCGGTAAGCATTCATGGCCGTTTTTCCTAATTTTTTAATCAGGCGGGAGTTAACCAGGAAACCAACAGGTGCACCTATAACGGGTATAAGCTGAGCCATCTTGGCGAGGTCAATGTAGTCGCGGTATTCCTGCTGAAAATTTCGCCAGTCAAACTGATGGATATCTTCCGGAAGATCTTTGCTCTTCTGATTCCAGTCAACCATTTTTAAATAAATTTTTCGCCTGTGTTCATGACTCGAGAAAGCCAGTTCAAAAACATGCAACAGGTAAACCCTTTCCTTATAATCTTTGACATTAAACCCATACAGCGAACAAAGATCAAACAGCAATTTCAGCTTGATGCCAATTAAAATCGGAAAGTCTGCAAATCCCAGCAATATCCCGCCTGCACCTGTTATTCCCCCTTCAACAGCAGCGGTGGTCCGGTAAAATTCGATCCGTTTCAGAACAGCTGCCTCACGTGCCTGCAGCGACAGGCCCGACAAAGGAGAGGCTGTGGTATGATTAGCACCAAACAAAACACCGCGTATCATTTGTTTGATGGTTGCTGTAATGGCCTGATGTATTTTTTCGGGTATCCATGCATTGATTTTTACCTGAACGTCTTTCGACAGCCGGTTGAAAAGAGTTGGCCGCTGAAGCATTTGCTTTTGCCAGACCGATAATTCCGAACGTATTTGTTTCTGATAATCATCCATTGCAAACTGGTTACCGTTTGGTGCAAAGTTAATGATCCATCCAACAGCACATCCTTTTCCTCCATATAAAAGGCAAAAACACCAAACCTGAAATGCTACAGCAACATTTTAATTTGGCTATTTAATTAGAATACATATCGAACATTACTATTGTTTATAACTTCTTTGAAAAATAAAGTTTGGACAATTTTGATTTAAAAAGATTGTCCGTAAATTTGTCCGTATCCGTAAATTTATCCGTAATAAAAATGGCAACAATTAACTATTTCCTTGACGACAAGATAGGCAGGGATGGACAATGCAATATACATCTCAAAATTTACTGCAAAAGAGTTGGAATAAAAGTTGGAACTGGCTACAAAGTTGATCCTAAAAATTGGAACAAACAAAAGCAGATTGTGATATATGACAAAGATGCCCAAAGGAAAAATTCGTTCATAACTTCTTTAAAAGCCAAAGCGGAAGAATTACTAACCCAGTATGAATTCACTACGATAACAAAAGAAAAAATCCAATCTACATTGAAAGAATTTGTCGTAAAACACAAAGACGATAAAGAAATTGATATTGTTGAATCAGATCCACGACTGTTCAAACGCAGCTTTACTTTTATTGATCTTTTTGCAGGTGCAGGGGGCTTTAGCGAAGGTTTTTTACAGGCAGACTATCACAACAATGTCTTTGACTTTTTACTCGCAAGTGATATAAATGAAAACTGTGACTTAACGCATAGAGTTCGTTACAACTATCAGCTTGGACTAGGTACTGAATTCCTTAGACAGGATATTACAGAACCAGATTTTCTTGATAATTTATTGAAAAGAATAAAAGGTAGAAATATAGATGTGGTATGTGGAGGGCCTCCATGTCAGAGCTTTAGCTTAGCTGGAAAACGAAGGAAATTTGACAAAAAGGATGATCTATTTTCACATTACTTAAAGGTTATTACACAGCTAAAACCGAAATATTTTGTAATGGAAAATGTGAAGGGTATTCTTACAAAAGAAGATGGAAATGTTCGAGAAATGATTTTGAAAGAGATAAGATCAATAATTGACCATAAAGAATATCCAAAACTTGTAACTTTCATAAATAACCTTAAGTCAAAATTACCGGCTAAAAGTTTCGAACTCGAATGCCTTATATGGATAACAAAAATTGAAAGTAAGAATCAAAAAGAACATGCGGAAGAGTTATCGAATTACTTGAGCTTTTTAGAACAACTTTTCGTGAAAATAACGAGTAAATATTTCGATTATCAAAAGAATAAAACTGACCGTCGAATACTTACTGTAAAACATGGAATCTACTTATTACAAAAGAGGAATGAATTAGAGAAAGCTAAGCGAGATATTGTCAAAATTAAAGATGCAAGTTATATTGATAATGATAATTTCATGGACAGATTCAATTCTTTCCTTGATTTTATTAGTGTCGATTCGATCATTTCTGAAATAAAATCTGCAATATCTGAATTATCCGAGAACCATAAATTTGGCGAAATAGATAAACTAACATATGGTTTTGATGTTTTGGCCTTTTCTCTTTATGATTGCTTTGAAAAGATAAAAGAAGAATCAAAGTTGGTTAATCTAGAGAAAGAATTTGAAACTTTACTAGGCAAGCTTTGCCTTTATCAGATTGAAGATCCATATGTTGCAAATTCATCTAATTATGGAGTTCCTCAAAATCGGGAACGCGTATTATTTATAGGTTGCAGAAATGATCAAAAACTAATTCGTGAAATACCTTATTCTGTTGATTCCAATACTAAAGTAGGAATTGGAGAGGCATTATATGATTTAGATTTTTTAATTGCTGGTGAAAAAGCTATTAGCTACAATTCGAAATCGAAAAGATTAAATGGCTTTCCAATATATTCTAGAGAGGTTGATGGCAAAAAAAATGAAGAGGAAGGAAAAACTTTTTTCGAATGGAGTAAAGTTGGACGGATAAGACCTGACATTAAAGTTAAGCAGCCTATATATGTAGCAAACTTTGAAGAGTATAGTAATGGTTCATTTCAGTATGCAGAATTACATAATCATCAAGCAAGCAAACAATCAGATCTTGTCTTATCACGTTTAGAGGTAATTAGAAAGGCTGGAGATTATTTTGCAGCGAAGATGGAATTAGATAAAAAGAATTTATCTTCGAAAAAAAGAAACTATAACGTATTGGATCCAACAAAGCAGAGTTCAACGATTATGACAATGCCAGACGATTATATTCATTATTCAAATCCAAGAGCATTAACCGTTAGAGAAATGGCTCGACTTCAGTCTTTTGATGATAGTTTTGTTTTTCAGGGGAAAAGATCAACCGGAGGAAATAAAAGAAAAGATGAAGTTCCGCAATATACTTTGGTAGGAAATGCCGTACCTCCATTAATGGCAAGAGCAGTTGCTCTCGAAATATTAAAAAACATAAAGTAATGAGGAATTTCACCAAGACTGAAACTGAAAGGATTAAAGCACTTACTGAAAAATCAGTTTCATTAGCCTTAATTGAGCCAACTCAGACAGGACTCCAAAAATCAATCATGGATGCGACTGCTCCGGTTAGGCTTTATTTAAAACAACAGAATTTACATGATTACCAAGAGCAGGAATTGGGACCAATCCATAAACATTCAATAAAGGCTTATTTGGTAGAGCCAAATAAGCTTATAGATTCATCTGCTTCACTTTACCGCCCAAAAACAAAAAGAGGGGATCCAAGAATCTGGTTTACAAATTTAAACAAATATGCTAATCAAAATGATATATTAAGCATAATTAACCTTGATGGAATTTTATATGTTGTTAATATTTCTAGATTAGATGTAACGTCTTTGCTTCAATCGTTTGAAATAAATCCACTTGCCGAGATAGTTGGAAGTTATAACACATTATTAAAAAAGAATGGAGTTGAAAGAAAAAGTGACAAGCTAAACCTGGAATCTACAAAGAAAGTAGATGAACGTTCAGGTCTATTTTATTCAGTCAGTTCTGGACTTAAGGATTTAATCGGGAAACAGCTAATTACGGATGAATATGTTGCGGTATTTGAGTTAGTGAAAAACTCGTTTGACGCTCATGCGACCATAGTAACACTATCTTTTCAAAATCTTAACGATACCAATGGCAAGATTACGATTAAAGATAATGGGAAGGGAATGAATTTCGAACACATCAAACAAAGATGGCTATTCGTTGCTTATTCCGCGAAAAAAGATGGCACTGAAGATAATGATTATCGAAATAACCTTGGAGTACGAAGATATTATGCCGGAGCAAAGGGTGTTGGAAGATTCTCCTGTGATAAATTAGGAAGACAGTTAAAGCTGATAACAAGATATGATGATCCTAATGCTAAAACAGAAATATTGTATACTGATTGGACAAAATTTGAAAATAATGCTAAAGCTCGATTTGAAGACATTGGTGTCATTTATGAATCAAAAGATGGAGCTGAATTTCCTTTAAACCACGGTACAATTCTTGAAATCACTGGACTTGAGGTTAATTGGACAAGGATAAAGCTTTTAGAGTTAAAAAAGAAACTTGAAAAACTAATATTACCAAATGCGGGAGCAGATAAAAATAATTTTCATGACAGTGAAAGAAGAAAATTTGAAATTATAATTGACGTACCTGAAGAACTCTCAGAAGATAAAAAGTTTCAAGATAACTTAGTTGATTATTATAAAAAGGTTAATGGACCCATTACAAATTTTGTTTTTGAAAAACTTGAATTAAAAACGACGAAAATAAATGTTGAGATAACCT
Source organism: Prolixibacteraceae bacterium (assembly GCA_041736275.1). Taxonomy (GTDB): domain Bacteria; phylum Bacteroidota; class Bacteroidia; order Bacteroidales; family Prolixibacteraceae; genus Aquipluma. The sequence goes on along the minus strand of JBGSUC010000031.1, from coordinate 140,709 downwards.
CTGATGGGTCACAAATAATGACTGAGATTATTGACAGAGGAGAACCAATATATAGTATTACTGAAGATAACAAATACAAAAAGCTAAGGAATATTAGCTTTTTAATTTTTCATATGAATAACTCTGCTAAAAATTTGTTTACAAGAACAATGGGGTTTCCTGTATATTCATATGGTCACGTTTTCCTATATAAAAATGGTTTTAGAGTATATCCCTTTGGAGAAGTCCAAGACGACCCATTAGGAGTTGAATTAAGAAAATCACACAAGGAAAGAAGTAGACTTGATACTAGATCTATAACAGGCAGAATTGAAATACATGGAGATAATGAAGATTTTATTGAGTCAACAAGTCGGGACGGTGGAATTATCGAAAATGATACATTTTTTGAGCTGAAAGAATGTTATCACAATTTACTCTCTCGATTTGAAAATTATGTCGTAGATGTTATTTCATGGGGGAAAGACATTGATGTTGAAAATCTAAACAATCAAGAGCAGAAAGATAAAATATTAACTCTAATTCAAGAATTAACAAACAGTCAGGCTATTACTAAGTTATGGTACAGTGAGAAATTAGTCGATATATTATCTGCCAAACAAGAAAATACCGCGAAGAGATTGCTTGTTAACCTAAGGCGAGTTGCAGAAGATACTGGATCCGACACGCTCTTAAATGACGTAATTTTGGCTCAACGGAGGATTGAGGAACTTGAAGAAAGGACAAAAGAGGCAGAACGAATTGCTGAAGAATCTGAAAGTACACTAGAAGAAGTTACTCAAGCCTTGGAATTTTCTGAACAGCAAAGAAGATATATAGAACTAATAGATCGAACAATTAGCGATGATGCAAGGGCTTTGTTGCACAGTATTAAAATTGTGACGAATAAGATCTATTCTAATATTGAAATTACTACGCGAAAATTAAAAGATGATACTCTTAAAAAGAAGGAATTACTTGAAAGACTTGGTATAATTAGGTCTAGTGCGGATAAGGCAGTCAAAATTAGCAAATTAATAACGCGAGCTGATTTCAAAGGTCAAAGTGAGAAGAAAACTATTGATATTGCAAGGTATTTAGAGGAGTACTTTACTGAATATGCAAATCTTTTTGATGATAATGAAATAAATTTTGTAGTTTTTAATAATGCGGCATTACTTATTAGAAAGATTAATTTACTTGATCTTTCAATTGCAATGGACAATATGATAGCTAATTCAGAGAAAGCAGGTGCCAAATTAATTCAGATTAATTTGGATAATAACGGAAACAAATTAGAAGTTAAGTTCTCCGATAATGGGAAAGGGCTTGACAATAAATTTCTTAAAACTCCAGAAATAATTTTTGAATTAGGAATCACAAGTACTGATGGATCTGGAATAGGCCTTCATACTGTGCGTAAAATGCTTAAATTAATGAACGCAAAAATCGAGTTCGTCGGTAATAACATATATTTAAAAGGTGCCTCTTTCAAAATAATCTTTGGATGATATGAGAAAATTTATTGTAATTGATAATGATGATCAAGAGTCTGAAATTGAGAATGTTGAAGGAAAAGCTCATCACGATGGCTTTAATGTCAAGGGATTTTGGTTTGATCCTACAAGTCAGGAATGTCTAGCTTTTAGTGATGATGAGTTTTTCATTGATAAGGACAAAGTGGTTGAACAATTGAATAGTCGTTACAATCTTGAATCTATAGATTTAGTTCTACTTGATTTCAGCTTAAGTGATAAAATCACTGATGGTGTTGATCTTGCGTTACACATAAAAAAGAATTGGCGTAAAGGGAAAATCCCTTTGATTATGTATTCTGGGGATCATGATAGACTTATGGAAAAGCTGTCGAAAGAATGGCATCCCGAAAAATTTAATGGAGATTTTGAAACTCAATACAAGGTTATGAAAGAGTATTTTAAAAATTTCCCAGATGAAACATTTAAAAGACAAAAAGAATTTTCTGAAGTATTAGTTGAATATCTGAAGAAGATTCCAATTAATATGGAAAGAATTTTACTAGATAATTTGAAAGATTACCCTAACGAAGTTTTTAAAAATATTCATCCAATGTTTGAGAATAAAAAGTTAAAAGAGATTGTCACTTTAATTGAAAATAAGACTGCGGAAGGTGAGGAATTTAAATTAGATATTATGGAAAGAGCAGTAGCTCATTATATTCATTTAAATGAGTAATATGCTTGATCTTTTAATATTATATCCTAAAGATGAAACCACTGATTTCTTAATTCCAATAATTGATTCTATTCAATCAGTTGTAGATTTAAAAGTTGAAATAATTAGAACTGCCCCAACAGAGCTGGCTTATCAAGAAACAATTCAACAAATTAAGAATACTAGCTTGGACATTCCAATTTTGTTTTTAGGACATGGTCACAGTAGAATGTTGTATGGGGGATTAATGAAGAATTATTCGAAAGAACCTTTAATTACAATATCGAAAAATACTGATTTATTAACAGGACGATCAATGATTTTATTAGCCTGTAGGTCGGCTGATTTTATTCGAGAAATAGAGCAAGAGTTAATATGTGGAATTGGTTTTGGTGATATGCCAACTGATATGGATGATATTATTGGAATCAGGGAGTTTGAGCCTGATGCTTATAAAGGAGTGGCTGCTGAGACTATTATGAAGTACAGGGAAATTCTGGTTAATTCATTTGTAAATTCGATGAATTTTGCTCTGAAAACAAAAAAACCCATTCGTAGCTTACAGTTAGGTTTAAGATTAAGAATTAATAAAGCAATTAGCAATACTTTAATTAGTAATAGAACTGACAAAAAAGTCTTAGGATATCTTCTATTTGATCTAAAAAAGGAAATGACGTTAATTGAATCAAATTAATGATTTAAATTTTGTGCTTTATTATTAGATAAAAAAAACAACACTTGTTTTGTAAAATACAGCTCCGACATGCTGGTTTTTTAAATTTACATATAGTTGCTGCAAAATCAAGTATTGCCCAATTTAACTCTTTAGACTTTTCAACATTAACAATTCTATAAGCTAAGGTTTGCAAATAAGGATCGTGGCGAATATCGGTCATATTTCGTTCCCCGAAGAAACGCTCGAGTAGTCGAGCCATATTAACATCAAGTAATGGAGCTTTCTTTTTTAGAATGTATAATTCAAAGGCATTGGTAATGTATTGCCCCATCATGGGCAAGTCCTCAACCTGATACCGATCTTTAGGAAATCGACCACTTCTTATTTTTAATTCTTGGGCAAGCTGATATAGTCTTTTCCCACGTTGGTTATACAAGCCAAGCGGTTTTATTATTTCTTTTAATTCTTCTTCAGTAGCTTCACCCAATTGCTTCCATGAAGGATATTTTTTGAAAAATAAAGGAAGAAATCTGGATACTGTTTCTGCTTTAGTTCGCTGCAAAAAGACTTCCGAGATGATTAATTCATAATTGGTTGCAGACTTATTCCTCCAAAGAAAGCTTCTTCCATTTTCAGAATACCATTCAAGTAATTTGGTTTGGAAAATTTCAATATCTGTTTCATATACGAAATTAATATTGCTCATAAAATCATCGTTTGAAAGACTATAAAATTAATGAATCTAAAATTGAGAATAAACTCAGCCTGCCCCTCTTTTGCAACGATTGGTAACCCGCAAGTCGTTTTTAACGACAAAAAAATCAGCAAAAAAAAAATGAGTTGTAAGCTCCCAAACAACGAACCCCTTGTTACAAACGAGGGGGAGCAGGAATGATATCGGGCAATCTGTCATTTACATTTCCGGAAATCTCATTCAGAAGTTTTGTATATACGGATAAAACAACAATTTATTTGTTTTAAACATCAATTCATTCGTTAAGTATATCTATCAGTTAGACAGTAACATTAATTTTTTAGTTCTGAAAACAAATCTTTTAGACAGTAACATTTACTTTTTAGTTCCAAAGATCATTTATTTAGACAGGAACAGTTACTATTTAGTTCCGAAAATAAATATTTTAGTTCCAAAGATCATTTATTTAGACAGAAACAGTTACTTTTTAGTTCCAAAAATCATTTATTTAGACAGGAACAGTTACTTTTTAGTTCCGAAAATAAACTTTTTAGACAGAAGTATTAATTCTATAGCTAATAAAATCTACTTTTTTGTTTTTAATAGTAAATATATTAATTAACACATTAATAAATTTGTTTAATCCATAATAAATGATGGATTAAATACAACTATTTCGTAAAAATAGTTGTAAATTGTATTCAACTTACTAAAAACATCTTTCATGGATACATTACCAGTACTCCCAATGGTTAAGCGCGAGTTGCAGCGCAAAAGAATCACCACCGGCGAATTATCGCGCGGACTAAAAATAAATCCTTCATCGGTTACCGGAATGTTAAAAAGTCCAACATTTCAGGTGCAGCGTCTGGCCGAATTATCCGAATTTCTGAGTTTCAATTTCTTTCGGGAACTGGCTGCCAAATTCCCCTATACTGAACCAGTTTTTGCAGAGCAATCGAAGCAATCGGAAGTTGCAGAACTTCAAAACAGGATTAAAGAACTGGAAATGGAGGTTGGTATTTTACGGCAAACACTCAGGGACCTGGTAAGGGGATAATGTCATAAATAATTTCGTAAACCGGCCCCATCATTTGCAACAAGGGATAAGCAGTAAGTCGTTTTTAACGACAAATAATCAGCCTGCAAAAATGAGTTGCAAACTTACGGACAACGAACCGCCTTGCCCGGAAACGAGGGGAAGAAAAGCAATCGGGCGGCAGCGATGTGGTTATTTTATTTTATTCCCTTTTTATCCCCTTGGGTTTTAAAGTAGTGTTCCGATTTTCCCCACAACCTTCCGGCTTTCCGGAAAATCTTTATTGTGGCATTTTCCAACGATTTGCCTGCTTTTCCGTAGGTTTTACTTTCGTGTATTTTGTCTGTGGTTTCGTCAATAAATTCTTCTGTTTTACCGATCCAATTTTTCGCTTTCTCCTGGACGTTTTCCTTTTTCTTTTCCGGTTCCCCTTTTTTCTCCTGCTCCATATTGTAAGTTTTTCTAATTACCATTTTCAACTTCTATCAAATGTAATTAATAATCAGGAGGATGCAACAAAACGATCAAAGTTTGACTTTACCTGACTTAAACTGCTTTAATAAAATAAGTTTCTATTTCCTCGTCACCACCCCTTTGCCGCAACCTGCCCCTCGTTACAAACGAGGGAGAGCTAAGGAACCTGATCACTTTCCGGCCCTGTTCATAGTTCAATTCCTCTTTTTAGCAAAAAAAAAAAAGGAAAGAAGTTAAAAATGAAACGATTAAATCATTTTTACGTTTCCGTTGTTATGAATACTTGTTAATTCCGGTTTCGGTACTTTATTGGCGTTGTGTCTTGTACCCGATATCGGGAAGTTAGCCCAAACCAGTGTTGTGTTAAGCATCTAATGTCGGAAAATCATTCCGAACTAGTTTCGGAATCTGTTGTTCAGGTACAAGATGCTGAAATGGATTCAGAATGACGACCGGAATTTAAACTTAACAGAACACGAGTTTCATTCTTCATTTTTTTAATAAAATATGAACCAAATGGAATCTGAAAAATTACGCATACTTACCGTTGATGACAATCATCTGAATTTAATTGTCATGAAAAATATGTTCGATTTTCATGATTATGAAGTTCATTTTGCCGAATGTGGAGAAGCTGCCCTCGAAATGGCCCGGAAATATTTGCCTCATTTAATTTTACTGGATGTTGTGATGCCCGACATCAGCGGGTTTGAGGTTTGCCGCATTTTAAAACAGGACCAGTCTTTTAAAGACACTTCGGTCATTTTTACTACAGCTGCCAGCGAAATCGATTTCATCATTCAGGCTTTCGAGGCCGGAGGTGATGATTTTATTTCGAAACCCTTCAGGAAAGAAGAAATTCTGCTCCGTATAAAAAAGCATTTCGAATTAAAACTTACCCCTGCCCAGTTGCTTGAAACAACTCATAACTTACACGAAATCCGAAAAGTGCAAAACAGGTTGTTTTCTGTTTTTGGAAATGATTTTCGAAGTCCGAATATCGATTTTAAAATGATTTTTGAGTTTATGTCGAAAGGGATTATCGACCCGACAAAAGATGAACAGTATAAAAAAACCATTCTCGATCTGATATCTAACCTGGACAAAAGTTTTGCGGTGCTTGAGAATTTAAATGACTGGGTTATAAACGAAAGCGGAAAGCTTAAGAATGAGCCTGAAAATATTAACCTGAACGAAGCCATTGTGAGTTTGGTAAATCTGTACCAGATCGGAATTCAGTCGAAAAACATACAGTTAAACATTCGGATCGATGCCGATCATGTCGTTTTTGCAGATCAGACAATGCTAAAAACGATCATCCGGAATTTATTCTCGAATGCTTATAAATTTACACCTTCAGGCGGCATCATTTCGTTTGATTCGTGGATCGAACCGGGTTTCGTTAAAATAAGTGTGTCGGATACCGGTGTGGGTATGTCGCAGGATATGGTGGAAAAGATTTTGGATCCGGATGTTTTTTTCAGCACCATGGGCCTGAATAATGAAATTGGCAACGGTCTGGGATTAAAACTGTGCAAGGATTTTATCCGGAAAAGCAAAGGCAAAATCTGGATTGAAAGTAAACCAAACATGGGAACTACCGTGTTTTTTACCTTGCCTGTTAAAAATAAATATTCGGTTACCGAAGACTCCCGATCGCTGGTTTGGTAAACTGTATGGAAACAACTGGCCAGACATATGAGTTTTCGGACAGGACATGTAGTGTTAGTTTTGCGGACAGGACATGTCCTGTTCATACTGTTGGGTTATATCATTGATGATCCTTAACAGAAACAAATTTCCATTTCCTAATGTTTTTTTTCCGGACATATTAATTAGAAATCCCAATTTATTCAATCATCGTACGGTCAGGACATGTCCTGACCACTCCCCCGAATTAAGAAATAAGGTTTTTCCTCTCCCGAACTTTTCCGCTATCTTTCGGCCTATTAAAAAATCACGTGTATGATTTGGGAAAAACGTTGGTTTCAGTTTACTATTCTGATGGTTTTGGCATTTGTATGGGGCAGTTCGTTTATACTGATGAAAATCGGACTGAAGAGTTTCAGTCCCGAACAGGCTGGTGCTTTGCGCATTTTCATTGCTTCACTGGTGTTGTTGCCTCTTTCGCTTAAACAGTTGAAGAACCTTCAGAAAAAGGACTTAAAAAGCCTGTTGATTGCCGGTTTTATCGGTAGTTTTTTTCCGGCATTCCTGTTTATGAAAGCCGAAACACAAATCAACAGTTCGCTGGCCGGTATGCTCAATTCGCTCACGCCGGTTTTTACACTGATTGTTGGCATGCTGTTTCATAAAACGGCTTTTCGATGGCTACAGGTGGTCGGTTTATCGCTCGGGTTGGCAGGAGCTGCCGGTCTGATCCTTGCCGGCGACGGGTTCCATTTGGGTACCATAAATGGCTATGCACTTTACATTGTTCTGGCGACTAGTTTTTATGCCATTAGCATTAACCAAATCAAAGCCAAACTGCCGCACCTCACCGGAATTCAGGTTACATCGCTATCGTTTTTGTTTATTGGACCTGTGGCGCTCATTTACCTGCTCACAACCGATTTTGCTCCAGTAATTGCCGATCCTTCGTGGCCGGTTCATTTGTTCGCCCTGGCAACATTAGCCATTGTCGGCACTGCTCTGGCCATGCTGCTCATGAACAGCCTCATTCGCTATTCGTCGGCAGTTGCCGCTTCGTCGGTTACTTACATTATCCCAATCTTTGCCATTATGTGGGGAGTCCTCGATGGCGAAAAGGTAACCGTTCTGCACCTGGTTTGTATGACTTTAATACTAGCAGGTGTTTACCTCATCAGCCGGAAGGCCCGGAAGCAAGTGCTTTAAAAGGCTAAAATCGGAAAATATAAGGGTAGTTTGCGGACAGGACATGTGAGTTTTAGGATTTTCGGACAGGACATGTTCTGTCCTTACTATATGGGTTATATCATTGATGGCATATAACAGAAACAAATTTTCGCTTTCAAACGTTTTTTTATGCCGGACATATGAATTAAAAATCTCAATTTATCAAATAATATTACGGCTACTTACATAGTACGGTCAGGACCTGACCATTCCCCGTCATATACAAATACTGTTTGATTAGATCATCGTTGGTCTATAACAGAAACCGACTTTCATTTTCAGATGATCTTTTGTTCCGAAATTATGAATTAGAAATCTCAATTTATCGGACATAGTGCGGTCAGGACATGTCCTGACCATTCCCCATCATATATAAAAAATCAATCCGTAGTCCCATATTTTTCAATCCATTTTGAAGGATTATTTCTAATGTAATTCCGGATAGCTGCCAATTCATTTTCATTTCTAATAATTCGATCATTGTATCTTGGTAACCAATCGAATATTCCGCCATGGCCATTTTTCCTGGCCCAACGTGTGACTGCCGATTTAAACTGTCCTACAATAATTCCAACCGAAGCCTTTTGCTGGGCTCCAAAATGATTCGGTGTATATGGTCTGTTGCTATTATCGCAGACAGGATATATCCAGTCCGTACTATTTGGGTCGATGATAGTTTTCGGTGAGTCAGTAATTCGAAGAATTCCATGAATGTGATTAGGCATCACTATAAATTCATCGATTTCAACCTGAGGAAAATGATTTGGAATCTCCATCCAAAATAGATGAACGGCATTACCCAGATCATTAAGGATCATGCCTTTTCTTTTAATTTCTCCAAACAACCAAGCTCCACCTCTGGTATTCGTTGTAATAAAATAGGTGGCGCTTTTACTATAGTCATGTTTCGGATTTCGGATTGGCTTTCTATCGGGATATTCCATTTTTGCTTAGTTTCTTTAATCAAACGATAAAAAACATAAAACATAAATTTAATAAATACCTGAAAGACAAAAAACACTTTGGAAGAAAGTGTCTGGAAAGCAGAAGAAATTGCGACTGATTCTTTCATAAATTAACCGACAATTAAGTCAAAATCCTTATTGTATGTCCTGAAAAAAAAGATGGAATCCGTAAAAATTGCTGTAAACAAAAAAAGATCTCCCGAAGGAGACCCTTTTCATACCGGCCTGAAACCAGCACTTAACACTCCCCCTATTTTATAAATACTTATTAATTACCCCTGAAAGATCTTCGTAACTGATGATTCCGTTGTGGCTCCATACTTTTTTACCATCTTTAAAAATCACAAATCCAGGCACCGACTGTACCTGGTAAGCAGTTGTAATTGCCTTATTTGCTTCCACATCAACCTTTTCAACCCGTGCTTTACCTTTATAAATAGCCGACACCTTATCGATTACCGGATTCATAGCTTTGCATGGAGCACACCAAACCGCATGAAAATCGACCAGCACAATTTTATTATCCTTTAATAACTTACTGAAACTTTGCTCGGTGTAAGTAGTTCCGGCACTGGCCACCATTTGTGAGCTCTGTTCGAGCTGAAATCCCGCTCTGTTCCAGGTCATGATACCTTGCTGAAGGGTATAAATTTGCTTAAATCCCAAACGGCTCATATATGCCGCCGCAGCATCGCTTCGGCTACCCGAAAGGCAATAAATCAACATGGTTTTATCTTTTTGCAGCAACTTTACTTTTACAGGAAAATTCTGATCAGCAATGTCAATATTAGTCGAACCCTGAATATGTCCACGTGAATATTCACCAAGAGTTCTTACATCAAGAAGAATGGCATCGCCTTTTCCAATCAACTCTTTAAATTTTACCGCATTTACATCTTGAACTGCCTGGGCTTTTAAGTCAATAATAAGCGCAAAAACTAAAATCAGGATAACAAATGTTCTTTTCATATCTATAAATCTATATACGTTCATGTTAAGCGTACGAAAGTAAAAAAAGTTCACATGATCTCACAAATAATATGATTTATTTTTTTTTGGTGCCAGTTGAAATTTCCACATCATCTGCCTATAAAACTCATGTAGGTTAAACTCCGGGAGATAAACTGCATTCGGGTATTGATTTTACTCCAATACTAAATCTCCCTTCGACAAGCACAGGAAGCCCTTTGAAGAAATTTTCGCGTAGCAGATAAAATATTTAATTTACCGGACAACCTATTTTTTGAGAAAGGCATTCTAAAAACAAAAAAAGGACTCTATCTGCATTTCAGATAAAATCCCTTTTTCTATTTCGGTTTCCGGTTTCCCGGAACTTTTAACGTGCTCTTAGCATTATGCTCTGCGCACCATGCAATTTGCTCTTTGCCTTAAAAATCAATATCGTATAATCCCTGGGCATCAATTTCAAACTGTTTTACACCTATATCGGTCATTGGGTGTTTAATCAGCTGATGAAGTAATTCGGAACCAATGGTTGCAGAATGTGATCCGGCCATGCTAACACGGTAAATCTGGTCAACAGTTTTAAAACTTGCAGCCAGTACTTTGCCGTTCAGTCCGTAATCAAAAATATTCTGAACGATATCGCTCACCACTTCAATTCCGTGCGAAGAAATATTATCCAAACGACTCACATATGGTGCTACGTAATCGGCACCAGCCTTCATGGCAACCAAAGCCTGTTGCTGAGTAAAAATAGCTGTGGCTGTAACGTTAATTCCGGCATCCTTCAGGATTCGCATTGCACGGTAACCATTCTCTGTTACCGGAATCTTGGCATAAAAATTATCGCCAAAATCGAAATAACTGCGGTATTTTTTTGCTTCACGAACCATATCGTCGCTTTCAGCCGAAAGCATTTGCACATGCACCATTCCGGTACCAACTAATTCCTGAATACCTTCGATGGCAACAGAAAGTTTATGTCCGGAGTGACTTAAAATCGTTGGATTTGTTGTTACACCCTCTAAAGGGAAAAATGAGTACAGCTCCCGGAGTTCGTCCAGGTTGGCTGTGTCTGCCATATATATCATAGTTGTAAATATTTTTTATCTGTGGCGTCAAAGATAGGTAGCCAATTACAGCTTAGAGTATAGAAACATCAGATTTTGGATATTAGACAAAAGACTTAAGATATAAAACAGATCCGAAGTGAATAAAAAGCTACTTCCGTTTCTTTTGTTTGTTGTCCAATATCTCTTATCTAATATCTTTTTCCTGATTTCTTACTCCTGCCCCTTTAGTTTGCCAGTAAATATTCTTCAGCCTCAACCGACCAAAGACCCTGGTGACGCTCGCAAATTTCTGCCAGTTTCGCGTACAATGGTTCCGTTTTTCCTTTTTCCTGAAAATCAGAAATGGCAGTCAATGGCATATCGAGATGTGTATAAATCAGTTTTTTACCTCCTGGTATCTGCGGAAGGTGCAGTGTTGTTTCAATCACGGCATTCAATCCGCCAATGTGAGTTACCAGTCCGGCAGGATCAAGGCCTTTAGTCATCACGTCAAGGGCTTCTTTCATGTCGTCTGTGTTTCCTCCTGAAGTTCCAACGATGTGTGTGTAGGCATAATGAACATTGTAGAAATTCATTTTGGCTCCCAGATTGGGATCAGACGGACCTGCAAAAAAGTTAAGACAACCATCGAAAGACAGGATTGCATCACCTTGCTCAATAACCGGAGCAACCGGAGCAAATACAAATACATCATCGTAACCGGTATCGCCCGAAATACGGCGAAGTTCAGCAACCGGATCTTCAATTTTTGTATTCAGATAAATCAACTCGATTCCTCGTTTGGCGGCTTCAGCAACAGTATAAATCGATGCTGCACGATCCAGTCTTGTTTGATCGATATCGGTTACCACACACAATTTTGGCTTGCGGTCGGCACGGTGAATCACATAATTGATGGCTGCCAGTCCCATAGGACCAACTCCAGCCAAAATGGCCATTTTACCATCGGCAACAATTTCCATATTATGGATGTACGAACCCGGCGTAGTATGGTAATTGGCATGCATAGCGCCAATCACACACGAAAGTGGTTCTGCCAGCGATGCCGGATAAAAGCCAGGGCCATCGTAAGCCAGTAAACAATCCTGAACCAAAACGTCTTTCGGGATGATTACATAAGTTGCATCGCCGCCAATAAACTGGTACGAATAACCCGGTGCACTCAATACGCCAACGGGACCTTCTTCGTAATAAATGGCTGGTTGAATCGAGAATTTTTGTCCGGCTTTAAACTTGTGTTTCCAGTTAGCACCAATTTCAACCAATTCACCACTAAACTCATGACCAATAATGATTGGATTTTCAGCCACATCATTCGGGATACGTTTGTGGTCGGTAGCCTGTTTGGCGGCTTTGTATGATGACATGCAAATGCTGTCGGAAATAACTTTTGCCAAAATTTCATCGTCTTTGATTGCCGGAAGTTCAAACTCTTCGAGTCTCAAATCTTCTTTTCCGTATAAACGAACTGCTTTTGTTTTCATATCTATTTTTTTTAACACAGTGACACCGTGACACGGAGATTATTATTAAAACTTTTTAAAAACTTTCGTTAATGTGAGCAACGAAACAATATTTTCGAACAGATTGAATTACTTCTTTTGCATTGAAGTTCTCAAACAATTATTTCGCTGTGCCATTGTGGCGCCGTGTTTGATTAATTTTTAATTCAACATATTTTGGCCACCGGTAACGGGTACTGCCTGTCCGGTTTCGTATTCCTGCTCAATGATGTAATACACAGCACGCATCACGTCAAGCGGAGTGCAGCCACGGCCTGCCGGAACCTGCGCTACATAAAAACGTTTCACATCTTCAATGGTTTTGGCTCCAGGTACTTTGCCTGCATTCAAATACTGCACAAACAATCCTTTCTCGGGATCTGCCCAAAGCGGACCATCGTAAAAGTTGCCCGGACAAACTGAATTCACCTTGATTTTGGCCGGCATTAGTTCCATTGCAAACGACTGGGTAAGGCCGATACCACCAAATTTACCACCGGCGTATGCGAAATTTTTATTGCTGCCTTTCAATCCTGATTTTGAATTAATCTGGATGATATCAGTAAAATGATCTGGTTTATATTTGTTCTGAAGTTTCATAACCGCTGATGCATATTTGGAACACAGGAAATAAGCCGAATAGTTCACTTTGGTCATTAACTCGAAGGTTTCAGGTGTCATTTCATCCAGTCCTCCTGCACGTAAAATACCGGCATTACTGATAAAAACATCCAGTCCACCAAATTCGCAAACAGTCTGAAACACCAGACTTTGAACCGACTCTGCATTCGATACATCGGCTTTTACAAAGTATGCTTTATTTTTGCCTTTACCATTATTTAGTAACTCAGCAAATTCTTTTCCTTTTTCTTCGTTCAGATCGGCGATCACCACATTGGCGCCATTGGCCATCAGGTTCTCAACAATTCCGGCTCCAAAACCCTGAGCACCTCCGGTAACAATGGCAATTTTGCGGTCCACCCGTCCGCCGGTTGCTCCCAACGCAAGGGCGCTGCGGTACTGTTCCACTTCCCAGGTATCAATAAACTGAACCTGTTCCGGCGTCATCGGGCTTTGTCCGCCAAACTTTTCAGAATACAAACTTATCAGGCAAGTATCCATCATCACATCTTCGAGAGTTGCTAGGCCCTGAGCGTTGTCGCTTGCCAGAACACAACCGATTCCCCTGATGCAAATGATCTTCGGCGTTTTTGGCTGCGTGGCAATGTATGCTTTAATTTTTGCTGAAAGATCATTCAGCAAAGCATCAACTACACCTGTGTATTCAGCATAAATGAACGATGAATTACAATAAACAATACCATCAGGTATGAAAGGCAAAGCCATTTTCCGGTATTCAGCTTCTGAAGCAAGAAAACGTTCGTAATAGGTATTGTTGATCACTTTCAGCGTTTTCAGTCCGTTTCCGGAAAGCATCATTCGAATGGCTGGTATAATCTTAACAGCTGCCTCGTCAACAGGAAGGCTCACCAGTTCCTGAATTTTTCCAATAGCGACATCCAGTTTGGCGATCACTTTGAAGTAAAGTTCGTCTATTTCGGCAGTACTGTCGGCAGCCACAAAAATACCGTGGTTCTGCAGCAAAATTATTTTAGGCTCAACTCCCACCCGACTGCGGTAAGCATTGATTCGTGTTTCCACTTCCTTATACAAAATGTATCCGGGATCGACATAAGGTACAAACACCACTTCATCTCCGAACAATTCAGCCGTGCGTTTTTCAGCATCTTTACCACACATCAGCCCGTTTACTTTGGTGCTGTGTGTATGCACCACAAAACGGAATGCAATCAGGTCGTGTAAAGATGTTTCTACCGATGGACGTTGTCCCTTTTCAGGATAAACACGGGCATTCAGTAAATCATTTTTAATTTGATTTTCGCGTTCCATTACATCTTCTGAATAGGTTTTTCCTCCGATAAGCTGCAAAGCTTTGCGGTCGAGTTGTGCGAACCCATCCTCGCCAATGGTTGCCAGACTATGTCCGCTGGCTTTGATGTAAATATGGTTTTCGTCTTTGTACGAAGTGTTGCCACCTCCGGCGATTACAAAATCTTTTTGCTTTCCGTAGAACTGCGATATTTCGATTAATTCCTGTATTTCTGGTTTCATAATTATTATTTTTTCAACACGGTGTCACAGAGATAATTTATAAAAAATAGCGTGTCGCTGTGACGTTGTGTTTAATTGATAAAATGCGAGATTACTGCCTGCCCTAATTCGACAAAAGAACTGTATTCTTTTGTTTTGGCATCACCGTCAGCATTCAGATAACCTTGTTCGCCTTTGGCAATCAGGTATTGGTGTGCAGCAATAATACATGCACCTTCAAAACCGATTTGTTCCAGATCTTCATCCAGATCAACGCCACCACTGCACGAAACTTTTACCGGATCGAGTTGCGGCGTGTTGTGTTCGGTTCCGAATGTGATCAGGAAGTTCTTTGAGCGGAAGAAAGTTACAAACTCTTTCAGCACAGCGAACGTATTACGCCCGGGAATCAATTCCAAACTATACACGCCTTTGGTCCTAAGAGTTTCGTAAAGCTTAACAAAATCGCCTTCGTAATCGGTAAAATTACCTTTGGCATCGTCGAGCAACACCGGATAACATGGAATACCACCGGCACTGATGATCACTTCTTTCACCTGTTCCAGGCTTAAGAATGCTTTAGGATCTTCAGGAACAAAAGCGCGACCACCGGTTTTAAGCAGATTACCGCGAATTTCATTTTCAATACCTGTTACATCAGTCAATTTCGATTTTAGCTCTTTCCCTGAAAAAACCCGGACATAAAAAGCTTTCTTTTCTTCCGGAGTACTAAATTTATCGTCGATGGCGATACGCAATGCTTTGGCAATGTGTCGTTCGCGCAACATATTTTTGGCATACTTCGCTTTCAGATCATCAAAACTAAAGCTGAATCCGGCATTCAACTCAGATAAAAAAACATTCAGTTTTTCGACCATTTCGGCGGTTTGGACATTGCTTTCGTGCTGAACCTGTTTTAAAAGAGCCAATTCGGTCTTTCCAATTTTGAACGGGTTACTCAAACCTTTTCCGCTCATGTAAGTACGGCCCGGATTAGCCGGATCGTTAACGCGAATTCCCTGTTCCTGCAAATCACGTTGCAAGGCCATAAATTCGATGTTGTAAAGCGGAAAGGTTTTATATTTCTGAGCAAGCTTTGTAAATTCGGAATATCCGTCGGTGGTATAAAAATCATTAATTCCGAGCACCTGAACCCCTTCGGCGTCGGCCATCTTGAATACCTGCTCGATTTCGGTAAAAGCACTAAACGAAAATGGAGTATGAAAGTGGCCGTTTACCAGCAGAACTTCCTGTTTTCCCTTGCCTTTTAATTCATCAAGTAATCCCTGACGGTGGGGGAAATCCGTAAAAATTGATTGATTGTTCATGTTATATTTTTAAAATGATTTCTGAATTCTATAACAAAGTAAGCTACTAAATCCGGGTTTTGTATCCTTTGGCATCCTGTAATTTAGGGAATAAAAACCGGATTAAATAAAAATGACCAACTTCGAAGCGATTAAGAAATAGCTAAAGTTGGTCGTCTTATTTTGCAAGTAGTATTTTTGGTGCGATTAGATCAGCAACTGGAACAAATCGGGACGGTCGTTAACGTACTCGAAAACAAAGCCGTTTTCTTCCATCCGTTTCAGTAAACCTGCGAGATCGGCTTTGTCCAGAAGTTCAATTCCGAGCAATGCCGGACCTTGTTCCCGGTTGTTTTTCTTCGAATACTCAAACATGGTTATGTCGTCGTTTGGCCCCAAAACCTGATCGACAAAATCGCGCAAAGCTCCGGCCCGCTGAGGAAATCGCACAATAAAATAATGTTTTAATCCTTCGTAAAGCAGCGAACGTTCCTTAATTTCTTCCGTTCGTGTAATGTCATTATTGCTTCCGGTAACAATACAAACCACATTTTTCCCGGGAATCTGTTCCTGATAAAAGTCCAAAGCTGCGATTGACAATGCTCCGGCAGGTTCCACCACAATAGCATCCTGGTTATACAATTCAAGAATCGTGGTGCAGACTTTTCCCTCCGGAACAGTAATGATATCGTCGACAACCAATTGGCAAACTTCAAAAGTAATGTCACCAACACGCTGCACGGCGGCACCATCAACAAACTTGTCGATATCTTTCAGGGTAGTCACTTTCCCGTTCTCCAAACTTGTTTTCATGGAAGGAGCTCCGGCAGGTTCAACACCGATTATTTTGGTATTCGGACTAATTTGCTTGAAGTACGCCCCCACTCCTGCCGCCAACCCACCACCTCCGATTGGCAAAAACAAATAATCAATTTCTCCAGAGAAATCCTGAAGAATTTCGACTCCAACAGTAGCCTGCCCTTCAATAATCTGAGGATCGTCGAATGGATGAATATACACCATGCCGGTTTCCTGACCATTGATGTGTGCCGCATCAGAAGCTGCATCGTAGATATCGCCCACTAAAACAACCTCGATCCAGTTCTTTCCGAACATTTTAACCTGCGTTATCTTTTGCTTCGGCGTGGTAGTTGGCATGTAAATTTTGCCTTTGATTCCCAGCAACTGGCACGAATAAGCTACACCCTGGGCATGATTTCCGGCACTGGCACATACTACTCCCCGTTGCCGCTCCTCTCCTGTCAATCCCGATATTTTATTGTACGCACCCCTGAGTTTGTATGATCGCACAATCTGCAGATCTTCCCGTTTCAAAAAAACGGAGGAATGATACCGATCTGACAAATTCAGGTTTTTCATCAGAGGAGTGGCATTAACGACCGAATTGAGGTTCAGTTTGGCCTGAGTTATATCCTTCAGGTTTGGATAATATTTAATGGATTGTTGTGTCATGGTATATTATTGTTAGAGTATTAATGCATCGAAATGAAAGGATAAATTTCACTTTCAAAACAGCAAGCCAAAAATATTGTTTATTCAGGAACTGAAATGAAAACTCAGGTTAAGAAATAGACAAAAAAAGCCTGCCGGAGTTTTAAATACCGACAGGCCCGAAATTATTTCATTCCAATAGGTTCTATTTTTTCTGATAGAAGAACTTTCCGGTAAGCAAAAGTCCGGCAAATACGAATGCGCCAAAAAGCAAACTGCTAACGGCAACCTGCATTCCTCCGGAAATAACATGTCCGCTGGTGCACCCACCAGCCATTCTGGCGCCAAAAAGCAAAATAAATCCTCCGATAAAAGCCCATACAATTCGGTTCATGGAAGAGTTACCTTCCGTTTTCAGCCATCCGGGATGGATCATCTGAATTTTAAAATCTTTCCTCAAAACTGACACAATAATACCAGAAAGGAAAGCACCGGCAAGGAAAATCAACTCCCAGTAACCTGGTTTTTGAATAGCAGTAAAATATTCGTTTTGAGTTAAACCAACCACCACATCACCTACATACGGATACGATGTTGAAGCGCCAATTGGGCGATTGAATACGGATGTAAGAAAGACAACTGAATTCAGCACAGCAAGTAAAATCCCGGCATAAAGCCAATAGTAATTTTTCTTCATTTCAATTTTATGAAGCCAAAAAGCAATGCCGATAAGTACAAATCCGAAAATAAAAAGAACGACATAAAATGTAGTACCATCACCCATGACCGATTGAAGCGAAATTTTGCCCAGATCGGGTCCCATCATTCCCTGAATAGCAGGCTGAACTAAAGTATATACAACACCGCCGGCAATTCCTCCAATGATTCCGACAAAGGCATCGAGCGAGCCTTCACCGAGAGACACAGCCATTGTTCCGGGGCAATAACCCAAAATGGCCATACCAGCACCAAAAATCAAACCACCTAAACTAATTCCAACCAGAATAAGCGGTTTCACATGGTAAGTAGCAAATCCCATCCCGATTTCAATGTTCAGCAAAATGGCTCCAACACCAACAGCCACCAGAATGGCCTTTGCAACTGTATAATCTTCGAGGCGCGCCATTCCACTGATTGTATCATATTTATTCAGCCGGGCACTTTGCAGGATAGCTCCAAAAAGAAAGCCAAAGAACAGAGTCAAAATAGTCATGAGTTATAATTTTAGTTGTTATTGGTTATTTTATTGCCTGCAAGTTACAAATATTGAAAACAAAGACATAATAAAAACAACGCATGTTTTTTGAAGTATTTTGCAAGTTTTTGAATGTTTAGGTGTCAAATTAACTAAATTCACATTTGACATTTCAGAATGGAGGAATCCCAACTCATTACAGGAATTAAAGAAGGCAATCGCAAATCATTCCAGATACTGGTTGAAAAATACCAGCAAATGGTTGTGAATACATGTTTTAGCATTGTTCACAGCAGAGCTGATGCGGAAGATCTGGCCCAGGATGTTTTTCTCGAAGTATTTCGCACTGCCGAAAACTTCAGGGGCGATGCAAAACTATCGACCTGGATGTACCGGATTGCTACCAACCGTTCACTGAATTTTATCCGCAATAAAAACAGAAAAGGTTTTTTTCAATCCTTTGAAGAAGCATTTACCGGCGGACGAAACCGAAATAATGAAATAACGGATAACAGCGGTGATCAACCCGACAAAAACATTACCGACCAACAACGAAGTAATCTTTTGCATCAGGCCATGGATACATTACCCGAAAAACAACGCGTGGCTTTTACACTTAATAAATATGAGGAACTACCCTACCAGCAAATTGCCGAAATTATGGAAATCTCTTTGGCCTCGGTTGAGTCTCTGATACACAGGGCAAAGAAGAATCTGCAAAAACAACTTTATGAGTGTTATAAAAAAAAGTGCATTTAAACGCAAGTTTTAAAATAAAATGGTGTCATACTTAAAACGAAACAAAATGGATTGCAAAACGATACATCAGGATCTTATCTTCTATCTCGACAATGAACTGCCAAACGAAAGAAGGATTATTGTTCAGGAACATTTGAATGAATGTATTGAATGCAGGGAATTTCTTGCTTTGCTAAAATCAGAAATGCAGATTATCAGTGATGAAAAGAATCCGGAAGTATCACCTTTCTTTTTTACCCGATTAAGCGCACGACTGGAAGAAAAACAGGGATATCAGCCACAAAGCCAATGGATCAGATTTGTACAACCAGCATTTTTTTCACTCATTCTGGCCATCGGTATTTATGGAGGATTAAAAATAGGAAGCAATGCTTCGGACACCACAACAAATCAACCTGTAACACGGAACATACAAATGATGGACGACTTTGAGGCAGAACCTATTGAATCATTTTTACTTGAAAAGTTATGAAAACCGATCCCAAATACCGAAACCTCATCTGGATTATTGTAATCCTGATAGCCACAAACCTTTCAACAATCGGTTCATTCTATTATCACCGTTTCGCTGAATCGAAAATAAAGACAACAACTGAGGAAGAACAAACTTCGATTCCGGGGGACCAACGCACCCGATTCTTCAGGAATGAATTAAATCTGGACGCCAGTCAAATCGATCAGTTCCGCGACATTAACCGAACATTTAACCGAACTGCCAGAGGCATTGAAATGGATTTATCGCAGTTACGTCAAAATCTGATTGATGAACTCGGAAAACAAAATCCGGATACCATCCAGCTAAATAAACTGGCTAACGACATCGGTGAAAATCATCGTGAACTCAAACAGGTAACAACAACTTTTTACCTGAATATGAAAACAATTTGTACTGAAGAACAAAAGGTAAAATTGCATAGCATTTTTCAATCGATGTTGAATAAAGACAGCCAGGTAAACCTCCCTCAGCCGGGGAACCAAAGAGGAAGATGGCGTAACAAATAAACAATCATACAAATCTCAAGATTATGAAAACAAGTCGGTTAAATCGGTTTGCATGGATATTCCTTGCCCTAACCGTAGCTGCCTTAAGTGCAGTTTCAAGTAACATTTCTCAAAACAAAGGACGCAACAATTCAACTAATGCAACCTGTATCAACCAGATCTCAGGACTTAGTCAGGATCAGAAAGACCGCATCACGGCCATGGAAACCCAACATCAGTCTGCAATGAATGATTTCCGGGAAAAGCGACGTTCAACCGCAGATGCCACTCAAAAAGATCAAATCAGGATGCAGATGAACTCTCAGGTAGAAAGCCACCGGAATGCGGTAAGAGCTATTCTGAATGCCGATCAGCAAAAACAATTTGATCAGATTGCCAGAAACGGAGGTGCTCAGCAAAACTGCGGCAACCAGGGGAAAGGTCAGCGGGCATCAGGAACGTGCAATGGCTCAGGCGCCGGAAGAAGAGGCCGATAGTATCGATATCAAAATGAAATATTAATCCTTAAAATTTAAAAAATGAAAAACAAAAACAGTTTATTGGGAATGATGCTTTTAACAACTTCAATCCTTGCTTTTACTTCGTGCAACCAATCATCGTTTGCTCCGGCTGATGACCTGAGTTTAAAGTCTGCAAACATGAGCTTACCCACTGTTTTTCCTGAACTTGTTTCAGGAGAAGAAACCGGAATTCTGAAAATGCGTGAAGAAGAAAAAATGGCTCACGATGTTTACACCAGTTTTTATTCGCAGTGGAGTCTGGTTGAATTTGCAAATATTGCAACAGCCGAAACCAATCATTACAATGCAGTTTATACGCTCATTACTGCCTATGAACTAACCGATCCGTCAACTGGTGTTGCAGGTACATTTACCAATACAGCTATTGCTGAATTGTATGCACAACTGATTGAAAAGGGTGCAGTTTCGGCAGAAGAAGCATTGAAAACCGGTGCATACATTGAAGAATTAGATATTCTTGACCTGGAGAAACTCATTGCTGAAACAGAGAACTCTGCTGTTATCCAGATTTACAGTAACTTGTTGCGCGGCTCAAGAAACCACTTGCGCTCTTTTGTTTCTGCGCTTGCAAATTACAACCTGACTTACACTCCCGAACTTATGGATCAGGCAGTATTTGATGCCATCGTAAATTCACCCATGGAAGCAGGTAATCAAAATGGCATGCAAAACGGAAATGGAAATAAAAACGGAAAAGGCAATGGTAGAGGAAACGGAAACGGAAATTCAGGGAATGGAAATAGCAGTTCAAGAGGAACTGGAACCGGAACCGGGGTTTGTGTAAACGGATAATTCGATAATGAATTGATAGAACAACTTCGATAAAAAGAAGGGCCTTTCATTGAATTGAGAGGCCTTTCGTATTTTAATTAAGGGAGCACCAGGCTGCCACTGGCGGGTTGAGTTTATGCGGAAATGCCGGGAAATGGCTATTGCAGATGTTTTTCCGGCTAAGTGTGCCGCGAACCCAACTGACAGTGCTATATGACCAGCTATGTGCGTTTCGGACCTGGCTATATCTGCAGTGGACCTGGCTATGTCTGTTAAACCGTTAGCTAACTCTTCGGAACGACTGGCTATGTCCGTTAAACCTTTTGCTAACTCCGTGGAACCCCTGTTTATGTGTGTTAAACCTTTTGCTAACTGCACTGAACGAACAGCTATAGTTGCTGTACGCCTGGCTATTTGTTTGCACCGCCCCGCTTTTTTGCATCTGTGTCGCATTATTTTCTTTAAAAATAAAAACTCAAAACCATTTAACCCGCTACAACCGAGGAAAAGTTGCCTATAAAAATGTGCTAAACCCGGGTTCATTCTTTTCAGGTCCAAACATCCTTTCGATTTGCTTGTTAATAGTGAAACTTCAACGTCGGTTTGTTTATTTTTTCAAAAGTTGATGATCAGTTGGATGGAAATTCGAATCTTAAAAGCATGATAACAAGAACATAATGAGCAAGCAATTTTTGATTTTTGGCCTTTTTATTCTGGTAGTGGAATATTATTCATTCGTAGCCACGAGATCTGTACTTCGCAATACAAGCAGTGGTTTTCAGATAGCAATGTATATGGTTTACGGAATTTTATCCCTGGCTGTTTTATGGAGTTTTTATGCCATGCCACATTGGTTCCGCACCGCATGGCCTTCGCTCACGCTAAAATATACGGTGAACATTTTAATCGGCGTTTTTCTGGGGAAAGTTTTGATTGCAGCAATCCTGTTGCTAACCGACATTATCATGGTTATTCCCAATATCATCAGCTACTTCGTATCGTTTAAAAATCATCCGGTTGGTAGTCCTCCGGACGGATCGCGTTTTATCAGCCGCTTTACTTTTATCTCTCAAACGGCTTTATTGCTGGGGGCTGCACTCACGTCAGGACTAGCCTATGGAATGACTAACCGGTATCGTTACAAAATCAGGCGCATTCAGGTTATGCTGAAAGATTTACCTGAGGAATTTAGAGGTTTGAAAATCGCGCAGATTTCGGATATTCATTCGGGCAGTTTTGATGATCCGGCAGCGGTATCGGAAGGTGTCGCTTCCATCATGAAGGAAAATCCTGATCTGATTTTATTTACCGGAGACCTGGTGAATAACAAGGCAGAAGAAATTGTGCCGTATATGGATGTCTTTAAAGTTTTGAACGCACCTTTGGGTGTTTATTCTGTTTTGGGGAACCACGATTATGGCGATTACGTTTCGTGGCCATCAGAAGAAGCCAAGAAACAAAATCTGGAGACGCTCAAACAACATCATGCCGCCATGGGTTGGCATCTACTGATGAATGAACATGTGATCCTGGAACGAAACAAGCAGCAATTGGCGCTGATTGGTATTGAGAATTGGGGAGCAAGAGGTTTTACAAAATACGGAGACATGAAAAAAGCGGTGGCCGGATTGGAAAATTCAAACCTGCCGGTAAAAATACTTCTTAGTCATGACCCATCGCACTGGGATGCACAAGTACGCACAGAATATCCCGATATTTCGCTTACATTGAGTGGCCACACACATGGAATGCAATTCGGGATTGATATTCCCGGCTTTAAATGGAGCCCGGTTCAATACTTATATAAACAGTGGGCAGGTTTGTATCAGGAACAACACCAGTACTTGTATGTCAATAGCGGATTCGGGTTTTTAGGATACCAGGGCAGGCTGGGCATATTGCCTGAAATCACCATGATCGAGTTGGTGTGATGTGATTTTCATTCAAGAACCAATTTGAAACAAAGCGACAAAGAAGAAATCATTTAATCAGGACTAAAAACTAAAACGATGGAACTCAAAGCAAAATCAATTCGTCCGTTTATCGGCGCTAAAAATTTTGAATTGTCGCGCAAATTTTACCGCGCTCTTGGGTTCGAAGAAGTTGTGTTATTGCATAACATGTCGCTGTTTAAATCTGAAAGTATCGGATTCTATTTACAGGATGCATATGTGAAAGATTGGATCGACAATACGATGGTTTTTATGGAAATTGAAGATATTGATCAGTTTTGGAATGAACTTATAGCTTTAGATCTAAGTGTAAAATACGAAAAAGTAAAGCTGACTCCGATACGGACTTTTGAATGGGGCCGAGAATGTTATGTACACGATCCCTCCGGAATTCTCTGGCATTTTGGTGAATTTATGAAATAAAATTAATGCGGTTTAAGTAATAAGAACTAATTATTGTCGTATTAATAAACTCAAGAACCCTTGTCCTTAAAGGAAGAACGAAAAACAAAATATGTGTTTTTGTTTGTTCCTGAAATATCGGACAGCTTTTCGGCACTTTGCGTAAAAATCCCTATTTTTAGGGATTACAGGACTCACCACGGTCATATACTTTTGTCGGTATAAAATCAACAAGAAAGTATATGAAACGAATTTTGTTTTCCTCCGCATTATTACTTCTTAGCTTTTTATCACAAGCTCAAACATATCAACCCGATGTTGCTGTGTACAAGAATGTAGCAGATAATCTATTATTGTCCGGCAATAAACTCACCATTGGTGGTTACGGCGAAGTGCATTATCATCAGGCATTAAATTCTGATACTCGTCAAAACGGAGAACTCGACGTTCATCGGATGGTTATGCTTTTCGGTTACCAATTTAGCGACAGAACCCAGTTTGTTACAGAACTCGAGTTTGAACATGTTTCGGAAGTGTACGTCGAACAAGCTTTTCTTCAGCACAAAATCAATAAATCGATCAATTTTCGTGGTGGATTACTATTAATCCCAATGGGAATTATAAACGAATACCACGAACCAACCACATTTAACGGTGTTGAACGCCCATTGGTCGACAATAAAATCGCGCCAACAACCTGGCGTGAAATCGGATTTGGACTTTCAGGAAACATATATCCAGCCTCATTAAAGTACCAGCTTTATCTGGTAAATGGATTTAATGGCTACGACGGAACGGCTAATCTGAATGGCAAAAGTGGACTTCGAAGCGGCCGTCAAAAAGGGGCCTCATCTTACATCAGTTCGCCAAATTCTACCGGCAAAGTGGAATACTATGGTATCAGAGGACTTAATGTGGGTGTGTCGGGTTATTTTGGGGATACACAAAGCAAACTGTACGACGGAATTGCCAAAGACAATACAGCTGCATTAGCTAAAGCTGATTCATCGGTTGTAAGTATTTCGATGATTGGCGTTGATGCACGCTACACATACAAAGGACTGCAATTGCGAGGTCAGTTTTACCAGGTAGGTCTGTCGAATACCGAACAGTATAATCGCTTTACCGGAAAAACTATAACTACACCAAATGATCTGGGAAGCTCGATGACGGGATTTTATGTTGAGGTAGCCTATAATGTTTTCAGACATATCGAAAAAACAAAAACCGAATTAATTCCATTCGTACGATTCGAAGGTTATGACACGCACGCAGAAGTACCTTCAAATATTTCAAAAAACAAATCGTACAAAAATTCGACTATTACCAGTGGGTTAACTCTGAAACTGGCACAAGGTGCTGTGCTGAAAACCGATATGCAGTGGGTGAAACCTGATGGAGTAGATAAATATTCAAAGGTATTCAGTGCAGGTATTGGCGTAATGTTTTAATAAATTCCTCAGAATGTTTAAACTATTCATTTTAACCGTCAGTCTTTGGATGTCAACAACAACATCATCTAATCCCAAAGGGATAGATTTTGAAGACAAAGTATTGAAAAAGGAACTGATCAAATTCAGTGGAACTGATCTTGCTGAATGGAAAGAAATTTTAATTCCGGAATCAGTGGTTTCGTCCGGCTCTATTATGGGTAAATTTCTTTTCCTGACAGAAGAAAATAATCAGAAAAAATATATTTATATCGGAAGAGTGAACAGTTGCCGTCAAGGTGGCTGTTCAAATCCATCGGGAACGTTTAACATACAAACACCGGAGTATTTTGATTACCTGATCGTTTTCGAAACAAATCTGACGGTTCAGCAAGTAAAAGTCTATAATTATCAGGCAACACATGGGCAAGAGGTATCGAACAAAGGCTGGTTAAAACAATTTCAAGGTTATGATGGAAACCGTTCACTTACAATAGGAAAAAACATTGACTCCATTTCAGGAGCTACTGTTTCCGTTTTTGGAATTACTGCTGATATTCAAGAAAAAACACAATTGCTAAAAAAGATCGTTGGAATTAAGAATTAAATTCAAGTTCAAACAAGCCTGAAACTTATTCCGAATAACACAGTATTTCATACCAACCAAAAACAAATGGAGATCAGTTAGACTCCGGACTTCATGTTATTCTATAAAAAGGCTCACTGCATGTGCAATGAGCCTTTTGGTATTTTATTGAATAGCATTTAAAAGCCGCTATAGTCTAGTTTTTTACAATCCAGTCGGTAATCCAGTCGCCCACTTCCGAAGTCGAGTAAGATTTTTCTTCTGCAATATCAATAGTTACCACCTTCGCATCCAGTGACGCATCAACCGCTTTGCGGATGATAGTGCCTTCAGCCTGAAGATCGAATGCGTATTCGAACATCATTGCAGCAGACAGAATAGTTGCAACCGGGTTGGCAATATTTTTACCTGCAGCTTGTGGATACGATCCGTGAATTGGCTCGAACACCGAAGTATGGATTCCAATAGAAGCCGATGGAGATAATCCGAGGGAACCGGTAATTACACTGGCCTCGTCAGTCAGAATATCACCAAACATATTTTCGGTCACCATCACATCAAAGTTCTTTGGCCACTGAATAATCTGCATCGCAGCATTGTCAACAAACATGTATTCTGTGGTAACTTCAGGATAAGTTGGAGCCATTTCCTGAGCAACTTCGCGCCACAGACGAGAACTTTCTAAAACGTTGGCTTTATCAACAACAGTCAGTTTCTTATTGCGTTTCATCGCGTATTCGTAACCCAGTTTCAGGATACGTTCCACTTCAACGCGGGTATAAGTACAAGTGTCGAATGCTGTATTTCCGTTGTCCAAACGACCTTTTTCGCCGAAATAAATACCACCGGTTAATTCGCGGATAGCTACAAAATCAGCACCTTCGATCAGTTCGCGACGAAGTGGTGATTTGTGCAACAACGACGGGAAAGTTACAACCGGACGAATGTTGGCATACAAACCCAGTTTTTTGCGCATCAGCAGCAAACCTTGTTCCGGACGAACAGTTGCTTTCGGGTCGTTATCGTATTTGGGGTCACCAATGGCACCAAATAAAACGGCGTCCGAATTCATACACAAATCGTGGGTTACATCCGGATATGGAGCACCAAGTTCATCGATAGCACAGGCTCCGGTCAATCCAAAAGTGTATTCCAGTTCGTGTTTATATTTGGCAGCAACTGCCTTAACTACTTTCATAGCCTGATCGATAATCTCAGGTCCGATCCCGTCGCCGGGAAGAATGGCTAAATTGAGTTTCATATATTTGGTTTTTAAAAAATTCTATATTCGTCACCCCGAATTTATTTCGGGGTCTGCTGAAATTCAGTCAGATCCTGAAACAAGTTCAGGATGACAGTAATGGGTGGCTTTTATTTTATTGCTCCAAAGGCTGCAAAGTTAAAATGTTTATGCAATACTATTGTCTTCGAAAAACCTGCATTTTCCATGAGTTTAAGTTGATAACTTAAAGTGCGTGGAGTATCTTCCGATTCATAACGCCCCATAAACATTTCTATTTCGTCCGGACTAACCTGCTTACGCAAAATACTCAGCCAACCATCCAGCATCATTTGATTAATTTCATCAGTTTCGCTAATCACGATATCATTTATCCATAAAGTGCCACCTTTTTTCAGCGCTTTGAAAATTCTGGTGAAAACGAAATTCCACTCCGAATCTTCTCGCAGGTGGTGAAGCGTTGTTCCGGCAGTAATTACATCGTAGGCGTTTTCGTCCAGCTGAATTTCACGGTAATCGCCCTGAATTGTTGTAACGGTTCCTGTAATATTTTCAAGAACGCGCTGTTCTGCTTTTGCAAGCATATTCGCGCTCAAATCGATTAATGTGCAATCAACATTGGGAAGAAAAGAAGTGACTTTTACGGCATAATTTCCACCACCACAACCCAAATCCATGATCTTTGTGGCATCGGGATTAAGCATTGCAGCCGACCGGGCAATTAATTCCATGCACAAAGGCGAATCAATAGCTGTTGTCTGACCGGTTTCGATGTTCGAAAATCGTTCAACCTGTTGGTCGAAGTTTTCCCGAATGGCTTCCGGAGACGATTTTATTTGTTTTGAATTCATTCAGTAAAAAATATACAACGATGAAAGCCCAATATCCAAAACATTTCTGTTACCTACAGAAACCTGAAATTTGGAACTTTTTTATTTTTCAATCAAATTCAGCATACGCATTGTAGCCTTAATAGCTGCAGCAGTCTGATCCGAATCGAGTCCTCTGGTTTTAAACTCCCGGTCGAGTTCCCAAAGAATCAGTGTTTCAACGAGGGCATCGGTTTGTCCTCCGGGAGGTATGGTAACAGAATAGTCAAGCAACTTCGGAAACGGCTTTTTCAACTCACTGTATACCGATTTAACCGCATTCATAAATGCATCATACATTCCATCACCAGCAGAGGTTGCTTCATAGTTTTCGCCTTTAATCTGAAAACTAACCGTTGCTGAAGGACGCATACCCATCGCACTCGACAGCGAATAGTTTATCAGTTTGATGGCCGATTCGCTATCTTCATAATTCAGAACATCGGCCACAATGTATGGCAAATCTTCGATGGTAACAGTTTCCTTGCGGTCGCCCAGTTCAATAATCCGGTCAGTAACCAACTTGAGTGACGCAGCATCCAATTCAATTCCTAAATCTTCCAGATTGTTTTTAATATTCGCTTTCCCTGAAGTTTTCCCGAGCGCGTAAATACGTGTACGACCAAATCGTTCAGGAAGTAAATCATTAAAGTACAAGTTGTTTTTGCTGTCACCATCGGCATGAATCCCACTGCATTGGGTAAACACAAATTCACCAATCAAAGGTTTATTCGTTGGAATCCGGATTCCGGAGAATGACTCAACCAGCTTCGAAATTTTGTTAAGCATGGTTTCATTCACCCGGGTTTCCATCTTCATATGGTCTTTCACGGTAGCAATGACGCTCGAAAGTGGTGCGTTCCCTGCCCGTTCACCCAATCCGTTTACGGTGGTGTGTACGCAACGTATTCCAGCCTTAATTGCATGAAACACATTTGCAATCGCCAGATCGTAATCGTTGTGGGCATGAAAATCAAACCGTGCATCCGGAAAAGCTTCGATCATCTCACGACAGAACTCATAAGTTTCGTCAGGATCAAGAATACCTAAAGTATCTGGCAGCATGATTCGATCCACGTTCAATTTCAGTAACTCTGCTATCATAAAATGAACGTAATCCGGAGAGTTTCGCATTCCATTCGACCAGTCTTCAAGGTAAACGTTCACCTTAATTCCTAATTCTTCAGCATAATTGATTGACTTCTTAATGTCTTCAATATGCTGTTCCGGAGATTTCCGGAGCTGTTGAGTGACGTGTTTATAAGAGCCTTTGCAAAGCAGATTCAGTACCTTTCCGCCTGCTGAATTAATCCAGTCGAGCGATGTTTTACCATCAACAAATCCAAGGATCTCCACTTTTGACAAATGCCCTTTTTCCTTTGCCCAGGCCATAACGCGTTTCGCAGCCATGAATTCACCATCAGAAACGCGTGCTGAGGCAATTTCGATCCGGTCTACTTTTACGTCTTCCAGTAAAATTTTGGCGACACTCAGCTTTTCAACGTCGGTAAACGACACTCCGGAGGTTTGTTCCCCATCCCTCAGTGTCGTATCCATGATGCTAAGCATCTGATTTTTAACCTCAACTACTTTTCCTGTCATAAAAATTAATTTAACCACGAAGTGCACCAAGAAATCGCTAAGAGAAAATCAATTTAGTTCTCTTTGTGCGAAACTTTGTGTTCGTTGTGTTTTATTTTTCTTCAAACGCTGCGATTTCTGCTTTCATATCAACCAGATAATCAATGTCATCGAGTCCGTTTGTCAAACAATGTTTTTTGTAAGGATTGATTGTAAAATCAGCCGATTCACCAGTCACATTGATGATAAATTTCTGATTTTGAAGATCAACCTCGAACAGAGTATTCTGATCCTTTTCAATCTCTGCAAATATTTTTTCAAGAAACTCAGGTGATACAACCACCGGAAGGATACCATTGTTCAAGGCATTTCCCTGAAAAATATCGGCAAAGAAACTCGAGACCACCACACGGAATCCATAATCATAGATTGCCCATGCAGCATGCTCGCGGCTAGAGCCACTTCCGAAGTTTTTACCTCCAACCAGAATTTTTCCTGAATATTTTGATTGATTCAATGGAAAATCGGCAATCGGTTGGTTGCTTTTATCGTAACGCCAATCGCGAAACAGGTTATCGCCAAAACCTTTTCGTTCAACGGCTTTCAGAAATCGAGCCGGAATAATCTGGTCAGTATCAATATTTTCAATTGGCAGTGGAACTGCCGTAGAAGTCAATGTTGTAAATTTATCGTAAGCCATTTTAAGAATATTAGAATATTAGAACTTTGAATCTTGAATAACAAATGCAGCTGATTATTTGTGCGGGATGTTTTGCATTGTCATTCTTGACTTTATTAAAATTGAGGCAATTTCATGCGCTTCCTTTATTAAATCCGAACCATTAGAATCTGAATTCAAACCTTCATCCAAAGCAAATTCGATCCAAAATTCACTTTCGTCTGCTTCTTCAATTGCAATACTCATTTTACTAATCAAAGAAGGCACAGTCTGTGCAATACATGATGCACGGTAATTTGCTGCAACCGAAGTTGAACATCGAATTAATTGAACACTGATATGTCTTCCAAGTTGATCATTAGGAAGGTTCAAAGAGAACTTAACACAATCATGAGCAAACTTCTTAGTTCGCTTTTTTAATTGATCTTTAAACGATGACAAATCAGACATGATTAGAATATTTGAAGGTCAGAATATTTGAATCTTGAATGCTCCAAGACCTGAAATTTTTCAGTAAAGGCATTTTTACTCAAGATTCGAGATTCATAACTCAAGATTCCTAAAGAAAATCTCTTGGATCAGTAATCTTCCCGGTTACAGCAGCGGCGGCGGCAGTTAACGGACTGGCCAGCAAGGTGCGTGCACCAGGCCCCTGACGGCCTTCAAAATTGCGGTTCGAGGTAGATACCGAATATTTTCCTTCCGGAATTTTATCGTCGTTCATCGCCAAACAAGCTGAACATCCCGGCTGACGCAATTCAAATCCTGCAGCGTTCAGTATTTCAACCAAACCTTCAGCAATAATTTGTTTTTCAACAGCTCGCGATCCTGGAACAATCCAGGCAGTCACGTTATCGGCTTTTTTCTTGCCTTTCACAGCATTGGCGAATACCCGGAAATCTTCGATACGACCGTTGGTACAACTTCCGACGAAAACATAATCGATTTGTTTACCGACCATTTTGTCGCCCTGATCGTAACCCATGTATTTCAATGATTTTTCGTAGGTAAGTTTATCGCTTCCGGTAAGTTTGCTGCTATTCGGAACATTTTGCGAAATACCAATTCCCATTCCCGGGTTGGTTCCGAAAGTAATCATCGGTTCAATATCAGCTGCATCGTACACATATTCAGTATCGAAAACCGCGTCATCATCCGATTTTAAAGTTTTCCAGTAAGCCAAAGCTATCTCCCAATCTTCACCTTTAGGTGCAAACTGGCGACCTTTTACATAGTCGAAAGTGGTTTGGTCAGGAGCAATCATACCCCCGCGGGCACCACATTCGATGCTCATGTTGCAAAGTGTCATACGACCTTCCATCGATAAACTTTCGATAGCTGTTCCGGCAAATTCAACAAAATGGCCTGTTCCTCCTGATGTTGAAATCTGGGCAATTACATAAAGTGCAATATCTTTAGCAGTTACACCCTTATTCAGTTTACCATTTACCGAAATCAACATTTTCTTTGGTTTCGGCTGCATGATACACTGACTGGCAAATACCATTTCCACCTCGCTGGTACCGATTCCGAAAGCGATTGCTCCGAAAGCACCATGGGTTGAAGTATGGCTGTCGCCACAAACGATCGTCATTCCAGGTTTGGTTAATCCCATTTCAGGACCGATAATGTGAACAACGCCATGACCTTCACTACCTAATCCGTGGTATACAATTCCATGATTGGCGCAATTTTTCTTCAGCATTTCAACCTGATTACGCGACAATTCGTCTACGATGCTCAGATGCTGATTGATGGTTGGTACATTGTGGTCGGGAGTGGCAACAGTTTTCTCCGGACGAAGCACTTTTAATCCACGTTTTTCCAATCCCAGAAATGCAACCGGGCTGGTTACTTCGTGAATCAAATGCTGATCGATGTATAAAACGCTTGGGCCGCCTTCAACCTGTTTTACCACATGCGAATCCCAAATTTTGTCGAATAAAGTTTTTGCTTCCATTATTATTTGTTAAAAGCCTCACCCCATCCCCTCTCTCGGAGAGAGGGAAGTTGGCGCAGCGAAAAATTTATTTTTATTTCGATTCTAATCATTTCCGTCAGCTAAAGCAAACGGCAAAGGATAAAATACTTCAACTTATCCCTCTTTATTTCTCCCCTTTTTTGATGGATCGGGGAAGCCTTTTAAGCCGTTTTGACTTTCGTTGCTCCCGGGATCTTATTGATGGCATCCAAGAAAGCTTCAACCGAAGCAGTGATAATGTCAGTATTTGCACCAAAACCATGGTAGTTGCCATCTTCATGTCTTACCTGCATGTGCACTTTACCTAAGTCATCGCTACCATGAGTAATGGCCTGAATCAGGAATTCTTCCAAAATAACTTTTCGGTGAATGATTTTCTTAACTGCTTTCAACGCGGCGTCAACCGGTCCGTTTCCGGAAGCTGTGGCATCAAGTATTTCCCCGGCAATGTCTAATCTTACATTTGCGATCGGCACCAAACCCTTTCCGGTAACAACCTGCAGAAAGTCAAGCTTAATACGACGTTCTTTCTGAGTCACATCACCCAATAAGGCAGCAACATCATCGTCTTTGATATCTTTTTTCTTATCAGCCAATTTCAGGAATTGCTCATAAACTTCGTCCAGTTTCTCTTTGTCTAATTCAAAACCCATGATTTCCAGACGATGTCTCAAGGCTGCACGTCCGCTGCGGGCAGTCAAAACGATGCTTGATTCATTGATGCCAACATCGGCAGGGTCCATGATTTCATAGTTTTCACGATTTTTCAACACGCCATCCTGATGAATTCCAGAGGAATGTGCAAAAGCGTTTCGACCTACAATAGCCTTGTTAGGTTGAACAGGCATATTCATCATATTCGAAACCATGCGGCTGGTTTTGTAAATATTTTTGGTATTGATATTTGTATCAATATTCAAAATAGCATAGCGGCTTTTCAAAATCATGACCACTTCTTCCAACGAAGTATTTCCGGCACGCTCACCAATTCCGTTAATAGTAACCTCTGCCTGACGGGCACCGTTCATGATTCCGGCAATGGTGTTGGCAGTTGCCATTCCCAAATCGTTGTGGCAGTGAGTCGACAAAATTGCCTTATGCACGTTAGGCACATTGTCGATCAGGTATTTAATTTTTGCACCAAATTCGTGCGGCATGGTATAGCCAGTTGTATCCGGAATATTAACTACTGTAGCACCAGCTTTGATAACTGCCTCAACGACACGGGCCAAATATTCGTTTTCAGTACGACCGGCATCTTCCGCGTAAAATTCAACATCTTCCACATATCGTTTGGCATACTTCACTGCAGCAATGGCACGCTCAATAATTTCATCCTGATTCGAATTCAGCTTATAATGTATGTGATAAAAAGAAGTTCCGATACCAGTGTGAATACGACCTTTTTTTGCGAATTTAAGCGCTTCGGCAGCAACATCAATGTCTTTTTCAACTGCACGGGTAAGGGCACAAATAGTTGGCCAGGTAACCGCCTTAGATATTTCAACTACCGAATTAAAATCTCCCGGACTTGAAATCGGGAATCCGGCCTCGATCACATCGACACCTAATTCCTCCAATGCGCGTGCCACTTCAATTTTCTCCACAGTATTCAACTGACACCCGGGAACTTGTTCTCCGTCGCGCAATGTGGTGTCAAAAATGTACAATCTATCGCTCATAGCTATTTATTTTTTTATATGTTATTTCAATTTATAATCTCTCGTTTTAATCCTCAATCCAAAAAGTCAGGAGGCTTCCCCTCTCCGGCAAAAGAGAGGGGGTTTGAGACGTTTTAATCGTGAATAAACTATTATTTTCTTGATTCTTCATGCTGTTGTTTCAATTGAAATGAATAAAAAAAGCCATCCCCTGTTATGAGAATGGCTTTCTTTTAAGCTTTTATAGTTTTACCCATACCATTCTCATTCGTGCATCCAAATTAGGAGAATACCGATAATGAGACCTAGAAGGGAAATGTTAGCAAATCGTGTCATTTTTGAATAATTTGATGCAAATATGATCATTATTTTTTAAAATGAAAATAAAACAGACATTTTTATTCGGATTGCAAATAAAAAGATAAGATTGTCTTTAATTTGAACTATACTACTCTGCTAAAAACGTAGTTGTTTGTAAAAAGTTCATCCTGAATCGCAAATATAAGATTGCAAATAATTGTTTAAATGTCAGGGATTGACATATACTGCTCTTTACCTCATTTGCATATGGCGTTTGGTTAACTCTTCAGTATAATTTCTAACTTTGGCTTGTTGTAGCAATACAATATCATTTGACAATGATTTAAGCTGCCGGCAATGGAGACGCACCAAAGCCAGCAGCTTTTCAGTTTAAAAACAGAATTCATTTTGATTCTGAAACATCTTTTTTTACATTCTTGCTTTTATTCCCAAACATTATGTCGTGATATACGCTTACATTTTCATTTCCCCTCATTGCGGGAATCCAATCAGGAATTTGAGCTAAAACTTTCTCGAAGGCCTCATTTATTTCCGGGAAATCGCTCTTTTTTGATAACCTGGCATCCAGCACTTTGCCATTTTTATCAGTAATAAAACTAGTTATTACAGAATAATTTAATTCCTTGCTTTTGCCCCCTGTAAGCTGTATTATTTGTGGAATTATCCAATCACTCAGACTGCCTTGTGAAAACTCTGCGGCTTTAGATACATCACCTGCAAAATATACGGTCTCATCAGAATTGGCCGTTGACAAGGTGATGTGATATACATTTGCATCTCTAAGCGTTCTCCGGATTTCATCAATACGGTTGAACGGAATCGATTCATCAATTCGAATATGAATCCAATCATTACTTGCCTTTCCCCAATCCTGTCCAATCTTTACTATTTCTTCCATTGAACACGGTTTCTTGTCAATGTAATTGCCATCACTTTTAATTTCAATTAATCGACTTGTCAGTTCATTTTGGCTTTGAACGATTTCTGGAAAAGCCACAACTTTTTCGAGTAAAAACATTTTTTCAGACTCATTTTCGCCCGATTTGCCGAAAGCCATCAGCAACAGGGCAAGCAGGGGAAGAAAGGTCGCCACCTTCCAAAATCCTGCTTTACCGGTTTTTTGTTTGTTCATCATAGTAATACGCTTTTTAATTTGACAATGGTTAAAACTGTTTGCAAGCGCGAACCTTTTTGGGCCAACACTCTTTTGAATAATTAGTAATTGATATTTGGTTACATCGATGCCAGATTGAAGGGTTTGGTCGTCGGCCTGAAACTCGTGAATCTCTTTCATATCAGAGATTATCCCGTACATCGCAGGATTAAACCAGTGAAAGATTTTGACCATCTCAAGCAGTATCAGGTCATAAAAATGGTTCAACCGGATGTGTGCATGCTCGTGAGCCAGTATTGCAGTTCGGTGTGATTCGTAATCGCTTTGAGAGATGACAACTGAACGCCCGAAAGCGAAGGAAGGAACTTCGCGATCAATAATGAACAAGCGGTAGCCATCCATATGTTTTACTTTAGCTTTCCTGAACAGCATCAAAACCGAAACAATACTTTGAATCAAAATCAATAAGGAAATCAGTATTCCGGTCAGATATCCAACCAGAAGCAATTGTTGCAATGAGATAGTCAATTCGTTCCCTGAACGTTCTATTACTTCCGCAGTGGAAACAGGTTCTGTTATTTCCGATACCGGAAGATTGTTTATCTGGATTTTATTCTCCGAAAATTCAGGAATAAATTCGACCTGAATATTAGTCTGCAGCTGTTGTGGCAGGTAAAGCAGTGGAATAATAGTTGAACCGATCACCATCAGAAGTATAATTACCCTATTGAGAGAGAAAGAAGCATCTCTACGCATCAACAACCTAAAAGCAAGGTAAAGCAAGCTAATACTGAATGTCGATTTCAGAATATACAACAGAAAATCATTCATTTTTGTTGGTTTTATGTGATTCTGCCTGACGGATCAGTTCCTGAATTTCTTCAGTAGTTATTTTTTGTTCTTCCACAAACATGGAGACAACTGAGGTATACGATTTATCGAAATATTTGCTTACCAAATTCTTAATTGTATTCTTGCTGAATTCCTCGCGAGAAATGGCGGCAAAATACCGGTGGGTATTTCCAAATTGCTCGTGTCCTACAAAACCTTTTTCTTCCAAAGTGCGCACAATGGTAGAAATAGTGTTGTAGTGCGGCTTCGGTTGGGCCAACATATCAATAATTTCTTTGACGAATAAAGAACCCTTTTCCCAAAAGAGTTCCATTATTTCTTCTTCACGATTGGTAAGATGTTTCATGATAATTAAGCTTTGATCAAATATAACTATATTTTATAGTAATACAACTATAAAATATAGTTATATTACTACAAACTTTAGTTTCAATTTTAATCAATGATTATCAATTGATAATCTCAGCAGAATTTTAAAGAATATATTTCGAACATCTGGAATAAAAAAAGCTTCCATCTTTATTTTTTAAGATGGAAGCCCTTTAATAGAGACATTATCCGGTTTTATAGTCACAACTTTAGTGACAGAGTCGATGATGAATCTTTAGATGAATCAAAAATAATTAGAATTTCACATCCGTTTCAGCCTTTTTCAAATCAAGTTCTTTTACCCAGATATTTCGGTAAAGAACCTCATGACCTTCGGCCTGTAATTTTATACCTCCGGGAGTGTCCGTAATTCCTTTGCCACCATCGTTTCCACCATCAATTCCTGAATTCGGGCCTCCCCAAACCTGACTGATCGTTTTATTTGTATGCACTTTCCTTCCATTAAAATACATCGTTACCATCGGACTTTCAGCAAGTTTTCCTTCTTTAAACCGGGCTGCCCGAAAAACAATATCGTATGCATTCCATTTCCCGGTCCCATTATAGGCTAAATAAGGCGATGCTTCTTCATTGATCACCGCAGCCATTCCGTGCGCTGTTGAATCACCATCGAGTACTTGAATTTCGTATCGGTTCTGAAGATATACGCCACTGTTACCACCTTTTGCAGCGACCAGAAATTCGACATGCAGCCGAAAATCGCGAAACTTTTGTTTGGTAACTATATCCGCCGAGCCGTATTTGCCGCCAGCTCCTGCGGGGTCGTTGCTGCTAACAGCCAGACCTCCATCAATCGGATCATTTACGATTTGCCATTTAATTGGCATTTCGGCAGAAAATCGTGGACCTTCCCAGTATTCCCAATTGTTGTGAAGCATTTGTGAGGTTCCATCAAAATATACGACTGCGCCTTTCGGGGCCTTCACTCCCACCCCGGTTTGCGCAAAAGATTGAATAGAAATAGTTAATCCGGAAAGAAATAGGATAATTACCAATAGATTAAAAATTGAAGATTTCATTATTATTAGGTTTGATGTTTAAATTAGTAGTGAAATGTAATTCTAAAATTTGGAAATTCCTTGCTGATGAATTTTAATTCAAACAATACTAATAAACATTTGAGTTTGTTGGTATCATGTTTTTTAACCACAAATCAACTATCATAAAACATACAGTGATTAACCAACAGAGAAAGTTGACTCTTTTCATGGCCTGGCTGAATCGCAAACTGCTTTTCATACAGAAGAAACTCGTTCAACAATTGGATTAGAATATCGCTTCTTTAATTTTCGAACGTTTGGTGTATACCTTAGGGTATTTTAAGTGCTTAAAATTCTTTTTCCCGTTCGAATCTTCAAAAACAGTAACTCTGGCTATATAAAAGTTGCGTTTGCCGTTGTAAATAGTAATCGGACGATCGACATTGCCAAGTTCGAGTTCCGAATTAAAAAAAGAGTTGAAAATAACGTCAACTGAATCTTTCGACTCAACAATATATTTATGGTATGAACGATCAGTTAAATCTTCAACATGAATATAAAAGCCGTTATGGGAATTACTTTCAGCTTTTTCGGTTGACGGACGAAAGGAAAAACAAAAAACAGAAACCAGCAATAAAACAAGCACTTTCATGGCGGAAGAATTAAAATATTTTTCATTTTAATAACGCATTTTGCCAGATTTTTCAGTCACTCTCTAATCAATCTTCCCTATTCTACCTTAGCAATTCTTTGTGGATATACAAACACAGACCTGATGATGTCTATGCTGTTTTCAGTAAAAAAATCCATAAACGTGATCTGCACAACAAAATAAAGGTTTACATTATTTCAATAAACATTCTGATTTAATCGTTCATTTAAAACCTAACAACTTAAGAATGAATTAAGTTTAAAGAAATATGTTTTTTGATGATATAAAGTTAGGGAAACCCAGAATTCAAATAGTTAAGCAACTACCTAAAAAATTTACATGATTCACACGTTTTCCTGAAAATTTGAGTTCAATTTATAAAACAAAAAAAAACAACGGAATTGCCACTGGCGTGACTTTCCGTCGTTTCCTGAAATTTGCTGATAAATAGAATGTTTTAATTGCCTTGACAAATGGAATCGCTATTCCTACATTTTCACCATGCGTTTTATTTCGTTGTAGCCATCGCATTCGAGCCGGTATAAATAAACACCCGGGACAACCGATTTTCCGGAATCATCACATCCATCCCAAAAAATTGTATGAGTCATGCTAAGCGCTTCCATTCCTCTCAAGATTCGAATCATCCTTCCATTCACATCCAGTATTGAAATCTTATATTCTCCTGCCCGGTCTAAATTAAATCCGATAGAAGTACCTTCATTGAAAGGATTAGGGTAATTCTGCAGCAATTCAGTTAAATTTCCAGCAACTGGTAAATCACTGATTGATTCAGGGAAATAGGGTGTATTTCTCAATCCTGGCGTACCTGTTTTCTCCGACAAAATCCAGTTGAGTCCTGAGTTGTTTTCTCTTTTAGGATCGATGAGTTCGAGCGACCAAAGCTCGGTTAAACTATAGGTTTGCCATGGTTCAGAATTTCTATAACTAACTTCATCAATAAGCTGTTCATCGCGCGAATACAAATTAACTGCATCTACCGTATTTGACAGACCAAAACCGAAAGTAAAAGGCTCAAGTAAATTTTTTACTGACCCGAAAACAGCTTTCATTTTTCCCAAATCATTACAAACAACCAGGTATTCATTGGCTTTAATCCACGTATTAGCAGCAAAAACAAACTGATGGTTTGGATCTGAATCCGTAATTTTCCAACCCGAAATATCAATATCAGATTGTCCTTTATTGTATAATTCAATCCAGTCACCCGGATCGCTTGCTGCATCGTTATTAAAACTGATCTCGTTAATCACAATATCGTCATAATGACTTCCATCGCTCTCGAAAACAGCCGTCAAATCGAGGTTGAATTGCGGGACTACTGTGATGGTTTTGGAGTTGCTGTTGCTGGTTACGCCTTCCCACTTCAGGAAACGATAGCCGGCTTTAGGCAACGCAGTGAGCGTAACAGGAACGTCAGGAAAATAGATTCCACGCCATGGAAATTTCGCCAATTTCAACGAATTCAGCAGAATTGTTCCTTGCATCGAATCGGCTCTCGCGGTTATGATTTGTTGACTCTGAAAACCAAATTTCTGACGAATATGATTAAATACGTTTGCAGAACGATCTGATGCAAAAGTTTTCATCATCTGCACGCGCCACACCCAATCATTATGCGTTCCTCCATTCCATTTCGATAAATGATTGGTTATTTCTTCCGTAATCGCAGCCTGTTTTTTGTCAATTTCACTATTCACACGTACAGGCAAAAAAGTGGAATTCATTAAATCGGCAAAGCGGTTTACAAACTGATTGC
Organism: Prolixibacteraceae bacterium; assembly: GCA_041736275.1. GTDB lineage: Bacteria > Bacteroidota > Bacteroidia > Bacteroidales > Prolixibacteraceae > Aquipluma. The sequence goes on along the minus strand of JBGSUC010000031.1, from coordinate 100,685 downwards.
GAAATCCGGCATTTTCGAGCATTCGGCGCAGCATCAATGTTGACCAGGGTGGGTTTGGCCAGCTTTCTCCATTGGTTGCAGTTGCTAACGCCAGTGTATTCTCACTGGCCGGAGAAGACCAGATACCCATGCCAAAATCGGTATCAAAAATAATCCAGCGCCATTTGCTGTTCTGGTCAGTCGTTTTCCAGTATTTGATGTTGTTTCCGGGCCAGTCGTGGTTCCTGAAAAAAATCTCAGAAATAAAATAATCTTTAAAACTTTCCAGATCAATTTGAGTTGCCACCTGATCAAAGTTTGCCTGATTGCTTAATGTGTTTTGTTCCAAAAAGGTGGTCAATTTTTGCCAGTCGGCCGCACTTCCGATAATCGGAATACCATTATTTTCCAGTAGAATCACATCTTCAGGCTTGACATCATGATTTTCCGCAATAAAATGTTCGTTAATCTTTTCGCGGATATTCAGAATCCCCCAATATTCTCCATTCAGGAAAACACTTGCCGGACGATAAGCCATCTGGTCCACATTTAATCCTATGGTAAGTCCCGTCATCAATCCGTCACGAAACATGGTATCGTTCCAATCGTTTCCAGAATTCCTCAGAACAATATCTTTAAATTCATCGAAGGGCCGTTCTTTAAAAATTTTATACATCATGAAGTCCGAACCATAACTTTTTCGGCAATAAAAAGCCATTGACTTTTGTGCATTTGCTCTCGACCAATTTCCATATATTTTCACTCCGGCATCAACGTCAATCATTTTCTGACCGGTAGTTTCCAACATTTCAAAATGACAGGCTTTTTCCCAATCCATCCAGAAATTTGCTCCAAAATACGGATTATCAGCTGCTGCATTGGGACCTTTTACATAAATTCCTGTATTATAATCCCACAAATCAGTTGGGTTCATTGAAATAGAAACAACAGGCAGTTTTTTATTGCCATACATGATGTATGAATTAGTAACCGTCTCTCCGGGCTGCATGCCCGTTTTCAGAATTCGTGCCCTGATTACTTTCGATGCGCTGATGTTAATCTCTCCGGAATATGTGGTTGAAAAGCGGGTTGGAACCGAACCGTCAAACGTGTAATAAATTGTATCTGTTACTTCAGGAGCCACCAGTTTCACCTTAAAATTGCCCGAATAAATACCTCCAGGCAAACTAAATACAGGCAATCCAGGTTTTTCTCCTGATAATCCTTCTCCTGAATTTTGTTTTCCAGGCGTTGAGATTTGATAAACTGCCCAGGTTGCCGGATCATGTTGCGATCGTCCGTAAGAAGTATTAATCATTAATGCATCAAGTCTGACACTATCAGCAATCGCTCCTGAAGGACTGGTAAGGTAAATTGATTCACCATCGGCACTAATTTTAAAGTTGGTATGAAAATCATTCGAAGTCAGATTTAACAAATCAATTTCCTTGGAATTTTCTGTCTTTTCCGGCGTCCCGAGCGAAAGATAAGGTATAGCTGATAAATCAGAAGAAGTGGTGTTTATATTGTGCACCTGAATCGCCAAAATATTTTCTCCTGACTTTAGAATTGATGCAGGATTGCTTATCACAAACTTTTCTGGAGATTGTCCCTGATACATTAATGCTTCATGCTGATCGGATGCAGTTGAATCAAAAACCGGCAAATCGCCCTTCCCAGACATCTGCGAACGTGCAATTTCCACTCCATTCAGGTAAGCAACAAAACCATCGTCATAATCCATATGCAGCACAAGTTGATTGACTGATGCGGGATTTCCAACTGTGAATTTCTTTCGCATAAAAATAGATCTGTTAACGGCAACCACAGTCTCATCATCGTTATCACCAAATCCGAATCCGCTTTTGCCTGATTGCCAGCTAGCATCTTCAAAGGTGTTAAGCCGCCAATTTGCAGTAGGTTCAGACGAAGGTACCAGATACTTCCATTCATCTCCCTTTGAAATAATGGTATTCCAATTAGCCGGTGCCTCGCGATAATCTTTCCCTGAAGCGAAAACCACAAGATACTGTCCCGGATTTACATCAAAACCAGGAAAAATCCATTGAAAAGGTTGATCCTTTTTATCCGACAGTCCATATCCCAACAGGTTCACCGGTGTTGTTCCCGCATTGTAAAATTCGATCCAGTCTGAAGTGTCACCATCAGCATCGGTTAGCGCTCCTCCATTCGAACTCATTACTTCGTTAATCCGGAGAAACTGCGAAAATGTTGGCATAGAAAAAAAGGCAAGGCAAAAAGCCAGAAGAAGAAACTTCATGGTTAGTGTGATGTTAGTTTTTTTAGTTTTAAGAGTTGCAAATTTAGCATTCCGGACGAAAGTCAGGCTATTTCTTATTAAAATAGACGAATTATTAAAATGGCAAAAGTCTTATTTTTTACTTCATCAAAACTTTAGGGAACAGCAATGAATAATTACAAAAGCCAAAGTCAATTAATTAAAATTTTCCAATCTTCAACTCGCCCCAAATCATCGCAAATTAACTTCAGTTTCAATTCAAAAATTATTGTTCCGTTCAGTTTAAATGCATAACTTTAATGAGCTGAAGTTCAAATCCAGGAAAGCAAATTACTACAAAAGAAATTCAGCTTCAGCGAATCAGCAATTACAACAGGTCGATTTTTCCTGAATAGATAATTCAGAAGAATACCGATGCAGACAACGAATTTTCCATTTTAAACTCAAATAATTATTATGGCAAGAGTTGTAGTTTTAGGAGCAGGTGTTGCAGGTCATACTGCGTCAGCGTATTTGCGCAAATGGTTGTCGAAGCAGCACGAAGTAATTGTAGTTACACCCAATCAGTATTATCAGTGGGTTCCATCCAACATCTGGGTTGGAGTAGGCCGAATGACCGTTGACCAGATTCGGTTTAAACTGGAGCCACTCTACAAACGGTGGGGAACTATTTTCAAACAGGCACGCTGTACTGCTATTCATCCTGAAGGTAGCACAACAAATTCACAAGGTTTTATTCAGATTGAATACACTGATGAAGAACATAAAGGTCAAACAGAAGAAGTGTGGTACGATTTTCTGGTCAATGCCACCGGACCAAAATTAAACTTTGGGGCTACCGAAGGTCTTGGTCCGGATAAAAACACTTTGTCGGTTTGTACATACGACCATGCCAGCCACACCTGGAATAAACTTCAGGAAAGTTTCGAAAAAATGAAAGCTGGCCAAAAGCAAAAATTCATTATCGGAACCGGGCATGCACTTTCAACCTGTCAGGGCGCTGCCTTTGAGTATATCCTGAATGTGGAGCATGAAATTCGCAAACGTGGATTACGCAACATGGCAGAAATCAAATGGATTTCGAATGAATTCGAATTAGGCGATTTTGGCATGGGTGGAGCTTTTATCAAAAAAGGTGGATATGTTACTTCGACCAAAATTTTTACCGAATCGTTTTTTATCGAACGTGGTATCGATTGGATCAAGCAAGCCGGGGTATATAAGGTCGAACCTAATAAAGTATTTTACGAAACGCTTGACGGAGAATACAAGGAAGAAACATTCGATTTTGCAATGCTCATTCCTGCGTTTGCCGGACATGGCATTAAAGCATTCGACAAGAACGGCGAAGATATTACTCTGAAACTTTTCATGCCGAACAACCTGATGAAAGTAGATGCCGACTACTCAGGGAAAGCATATGATGACTGGACGATCAACGACTGGCCATCTACCTACCAAAACCAGGACTATCCGAATATTTTCGCTCCTGGAATTGCTTTCGCACCTCCTCATACCATTTCAAAACCACTGAAGAGCAAGAATGGGACAGCTATTTTCCCAACCGCTCCGCGTACCGGAATGCCTTCAGGGGTAATGGGTAAAATTGTTGCACAAAACATTACCGAATGGATTAAATCCGGACAACCCAAAATGAAACACCGTGCTTCGATGGGTAAAATGGGAGCCGCCTGCATTGTTTCAGCAGGTTACGGTTTTCTGAATGGCAATTCGGCTGCTATGACGGTTTCTCCGATCGTTCCTGATTGGGAAAAATATCCGGAATGGGGCCGCAACATTAAAGATACGATGGGCGAACCCGGACTGGCCGGGCATTGGCTTAAATGGTTTATGCATTATATGTTTTTACACAAAGCCAAAGGTTACCCGTTCTGGTATTTACTGCCGGAATAAATTCTGAATTTCAAATGAAAAAATTACATCTAAAAATGAAAAAATGAAAACTATAAAAAAAGGATACACACAAGAACATTATGCACCTATGCCAACAAAAACGACGATCTTTTGGAGAAATTTTATACCCTGGCAAATTATTCGGTTTTTTGTCCTGAACCTGAAGATTATTAAGATTGTAGTTAAAGGACATTCCTGATTTTCAGAGTTGAATTAAAAGAAATAATCCGGAGAATTTGAATTCTCCGGATTATTTCTTTTAAAAAATTGACAATCTTTCTTCTCTACTCTGAATACTTTCTAAATGCGGTTGTTGTTGTATGACCTCCGAATCCGAAAGTATTATTCAAGGCAACAATTACTTCCTTTTGTATCGCCTTATCCGGGGTGAAATTCAGGTTTGGATTGATTGAAGGATCGACATGACTTAAATTGATTGTTGGCGGTATGATGTTATTTTCAATTGATTTTATACACGCGATGGCTTCAATTGCGCCGGCTGCTCCCAGCAAATGACCAGTCATAGATTTGGTGGAGCTAATTTGAATCTTATCCAACGAATGGCTAAAAACTTTTTCAATTGCCTTACACTCACTTATATCTCCAACTGGAGTTGAAGTCGCATGAGCATTGATATAACTAACATCGCCTTCGGTTAAACCGGCATCACTCAAGGCACCTTCCATCGCGAGAATAGCTCCCAACCCTTCAGGATGAGTAGCGGCTACATGATAGGCATCGGAAGCAGCGCCATACCCAACCAATTCACAATATATTTTAGCTCCCCGCTTTAATGCATGTTCTAGTTCCTCAATCATCAAAACTCCGGAACCTTCGCCTGCAACAAAACCATCACGCGCTTCATCGAATGGCCGGCATGCTTTTTCCGGCGATAAATTCATTGTCGATAATGCCTTCATCGAATTAAACCCACCAATTGATGCATGTGTTATTGGAGCCTCAGTTCCTCCTGCGACAATAATATTTGCCCGTCCCAAACGAATAAGGTCAAGTGCATTGGCAATCGCATTGTTGGACGAAGCACAAGCAGAAGTGATTGAATAGCTTATTCCGTGTAACCCATAGCGAATTGATATTTGTCCAGTCGCAATGTTCGGAATCATTTTGGTTATGAAAAATGGATTAAAGCGCGGATTTTGAACATTTTGTCCGAAACTTAAAACTTCTTCTTCAAAAGTTAACATGCCACCAATTCCTGTCGCGATAATAACACCAATTCTATTCCGGTCACTTTCTTCAAGATTTAATCCCGAATCTTTTATACATTCATCGGCTGCAACCAAAGCATATTGTGTAAATAAATCCAATTTTCGTGCTTCCGGCTTTTCAAAATATTGTAACGAGTCGAAGCCCTTAACTTCACAGGCAAATTTTGTTTTGTGATATGTTGCATCAAATTTTGTAATCGGAGCAGCACCACTTTTACCATGAATTAAATTTTCCCAAAAATCGATCACATTATTCCCAATTGGTGTAATAGTTCCAATTCCTGTAATTACTGCACGTTTCATATTATATCATAATTAGTATTCAAGCTTTTACAAATAATATACCTATTTACTAATAAGTAAGTAGTATGGATAAATTTTTTATGGTTTTAAATCCTCGGTAATCGTTTGAGAGATTCCCTTATAATCTAATTTATCCAGAATTCGCGCCAATTGCAAACTTGCAATCAGACTTGACAAAATAACCAGCGCTTTATTGTCAGGATCTTCTTTGAACACAAAAATTCCCTTGTCCTTTCCGGAAACAAGAATTCCGGAAAGCCATTTCAAAATAATCTCTGTCATTCTTTTAAGTTCCGCTTTCGTTGTTTCACTCAATGTATTAAAGTCAGGGCCTAAAGAACCTACAATGCAAATTTTTTGCTCACGATGGCTCTTTATATAAATTTTGATAAACGTTTCAAGCTGCTGTAGTTCATCGAAAGAACGACTATGCATATTTTCCACCATTTCCTCGAAACGTTGAATATTAGTCTTTACGATACTGGTTCCAAGATTTTCTTTCGAAGGAAAATAATAATGAACAGCCGCATTTTTTATACCCAATTCAGATGATATATCCTGATAACTAAATGCATTATATCCTTTGGAACGAATCAAATCTTCCCCCAATTCCATTATTTTCTCACGAGTGATAGACATCTGTTTTGTTTTTCTTACAAAGAATTCACAAATATACTTACTAATAAGTAAGTATCAAATTTTTTAATTTATTTATTTCATCAAACCCACACACAACATCTGACTATGAGTAAATTAACATATGATGATCAGAGTCAATTTTTCAAAAACTGCTGAAACCAAAGCCCCGAATCTTTGATTGTTCTCTTCAGTGTTTGGAAATCGATGTAAACCAGTCCGAAACGTGGGCGAAAGCCTTTGTCCCATTCGAAATTATCTGTTGGTGACCATACAAAATAACCGTTCACATTTATGCCTTCGCGTTTGGCTTTTAAAATTGCAGCCAGATGATCCTTGAAATAATCAATTCTCTTTTGGTCATGAACTCTGCCATTTTCAAGCACATCGGGAACACAGGTTCCGTTTTCGGTCACCAGCATATTCCGGATACACTTGTATTGACCGAACTTTTTCAGGATATGATATAATCCTTCTGGATAAATTTCGCCCTGCATTTCGTTTACAGCAACTCCACGTTCCGAAGCTTTTACTTCTTTGGCGCGAACATAAGGAATAATCGATTTCTCAACCACCGAACGGAAATAATACTGAATGCCAATAAAATCGAAATCGAACACCATCCGCTCCTCGTCTCCGTCTTCATAGAATTTCCGAATTTTCTTCAGTACCGGAAGAGTATCTTCCGGATATCCTAAACCCAGACTTGGCTCAATAAAAAGACGGTTAATTCCCGCATCAATTCGTGCAGCTGCATCAATATTTTTTTTCTCCTGATTAACAGGTTCAATATAAGCTGTAAAAAAGGTCGTTCCGATGTTGGCATCCGGAACATTTTTGCGAATAATCCTACCACCCTCAGCATTACACAATACTGAATGATGAACTGCCTTTAGATACCCATTGATACTTCTACGACCTGGTGCCATGAAACCTGCCAAATATCCGCCAGCAGTATATGAAAGTTGCTCATTAATCACCATCCAATTTTTCACCTTGGCTCCGAATTCCAGTGTCACCACATTCGTGTATTCCGAAAACCAGTCAAGAATTTTGCGGTTTGTCCAGCCACCCTGTTCTTCCAAAACCTGTGGCAAATCCCAATGATAAATTGTGATCCAGGGTTCGATACCTGCCGCCAGACATTTATCAATTACCCGGTGGTAGAAATTGAGTCCTTCCTGATTAATTTCACCGGTTCCGTTGGGTAAAATCCTTGGCCACGAAAGCGAGAACCTAAAAACCTTGAAATTCATTGCCTTAATCAGATCAATATCTTCATCATAACGGTGGTAGAAATCGGTAGCCATATCGGCATTTTCGCCGCGTTCAATTTTTCGGGATTTATGAGAAAAATGATCCCAGATCGATTCACCTTTTCCGTCCGCATTCCAGGCTCCTTCAGTTTGGTATGACGCCGCCGCAACTCCCCACTTAAAATCAGAACCAAAATCGGCCCTGCTGCAGTTAAAATTCGTTTTGGCAGATGTTCTGTATTTGCTCATCTTATTTTTACTCAAATTAAAATAGCTGGTCAACATTAAACCAAGCCCGGTAATACCCGTTATTTTCATCCAATCTCTCCGATTCATTTTACTGATAAATTGATAATGAATGACTTTTATGTATTTCGGCCGCAAAACTAGCTCAATTTTACCTCATCCCTAAATTAAAGTTTGACGGGAAATACTAAGGCAAGTGAGATTTTCTCGTACGGTGAGTCTGCTGCCTACACTCTCACTACAGAATTATCAAAATCTAAATTATTATAGTTCTGCTTCCAGAATATCTTTAATTTCCATCAGGTTATTTTCGAGTAAGAGCATATTTTTGATCATGAAATTAAAAATGTCCGGCCATTGGTTTTGCCGGTGAAAATCAACATTGGGGAGCGAATTGTAAATACGGCAAACTTCCTGACCGCTTTCCCTGACGAAGCAAATATCCCAGATTAGAGGTTCTGTAAATCCTTCTTCTATGAACTTTTGGTATTTTTGTATGGCTTCGAATATTTCCAGCCGGCGATTTTCCAACCGACTGTTTATTTCTATCATCACAAGCGCTTCAGTGCGTGTCACGTCAAATTTCAGGTCGATACCACTTAACCCGGTATCGTACAACACCCATTTTTTCCTTTTGTATTGCAATTCGGGTACAATTTCGCAACGTCGTGCAAATACAATCCAGAATTCTTTACGTAAAAGTTTTGCTTCGTCTTTGCTATACATGTCATTTATGTTTTACTCACCGGGAGGTTTTGATTCACCTGATCAGTAAATTTAAAAATCATAAAAAAGCCGGTTCCTTTTCAGAAACCGGCTTCTATTTTGCAGCTTATACAGTTTATTTCTTGATCACTTTTTTGTATCCGTAGATTGCAGAAGCACCCAATTCTTCTTCAATACGAAGTAACTGGTTGTATTTTGCCATACGGTCTGAACGGCTCAAAGAACCAGTTTTGATCTGACCTGCATTGGTAGCAACTGCGATATCAGCAATAGTTGAATCTTCAGTTTCGCCTGAACGGTGTGAAGTTACTGAAGTGTAACCAGCACGGTGAGCCATTTCGATAGCGTCCAAAGTTTCAGTTAAAGTTCCAATCTGGTTCACTTTAATCAGGATTGAGTTAGCAGCACCCAATTCGATACCTTTTGACAAATATTCAACGTTAGTTACGAATAAATCGTCACCAACCAATTGACACTTGTCGCCTAATTTTTCAGTTAAAGCAACCCAACCATTCCAGTCACCTTCATTCATTCCGTCTTCGATAGAATCGATTGGGAAGTTAGCAACTAGACTAGCAAGAAATTCAACTTGTTCTGCAGCAGTTCTTTTTGCTCCGCTTGGACCTTCGAATTTTGAATAGTCGTAGATACCATCTTTGAAGAATTCAGAAGCAGCACAGTCTAAAGCGATAGAAACATCACCACCATCTTCTGCACGACCTGGTTTGTATCCAGCGTTTTTGATTGCTTTGATGATGCTGTTCAATGCATCTTCAGTTCCATCTAATTTAGGAGCGAAACCACCTTCATCACCAACTGCAGTGCTTAAACCGCGATCGTGAAGAACTTTTTTCAGGTGATGGAAAACTTCAGCACCCATACGCAAACCTTCACGGAATGAATTAGCACCAATAGGGCGAATCATGAATTCCTGGAAAGCGATAGGAGCATCAGAGTGAGATCCACCATTAATAATGTTCATCATTGGAACTGGCAATGTTTTTGCGTTTGTTCCACCAATGTAACGATACAAAGGCATCTCAAGAGCATCGGCTGCAGCTTTGGCAACAGCTAAAGAAACTCCCAACATAGCGTTGGCACCTAATTTAGATTTTGTTTTAGTTCCGTCAAGAGCTAATAATTTTTTGTCGATAGCTACCTGATTTGAAGCATCCATTCCCATAATTTCTTTGGCAATGACTGTGTTCACATTGGCAACAGCTTTCAAAACACCTTTACCTAAGTAACGGCCTTTGTCACCATCACGCAACTCAAGAGCTTCGTTTTCACCTGTTGATGCTCCGGATGGAACTGCAGCGCGACCAAATGCACCACACTCGAGAGTTACCTCAACTTCAACGGTTGGATTACCACGTGAATCCAAAATTTCTCTACCAACTACTTTATCAATAAACATTGTGATATGGTTTAGAATTAAACTTATAATGATTAATTTATCTATTCTAATATACTGATTTTGAATGATTTTTTCAAAACACGACAAAGATAATAAAAGCTACGGAAAAATATTTGAATTGCCCAAAGGCATAACCTTAATTTAAACAAGGAAAAAGAGAAATCAATGTACTAGTGGAAAGTTGTCACCCGGAATAAATAAGTTATTTTAATTATCCTGATAAACTCTTTATCTTTCGTGTAAAATTGAAAATTATGTATAAACAAAGTATACTCCGGAAAATAATAAGTCTTTTGGGTATGGTCTTTTGGGTATTCGGATGTTATGCACAAAGCCAGACAACTTCGATTCAGCAAAAAATTGTGCGATTGCAATCAACAAAAGGATTTGAAAATGCCAGCATAAGTATTGATGTTACAGACAATAAAACCGGAGAAATTCTGTTCAGATCGGAACCTCAACTAAGTATAGCGCCAGCATCAATTCAGAAGGTGGTAACAACAGCCACTGCCCTTGAGGTTTTAGGTCCTGATTTCCGCTTTTCAACCACACTCTCCTACTCCGGAATCATTCGAAATGATACGTTATTTGGTGACATACAAATAATTGGCGGTGGTGATCCGACTCTTGGATCAAAATATTTTCCGGAGAACAACCATTTCCTGGACGATTGGATCGAAGCCTTTCAAAGTAAAAACATCAGGATAATTAACGGAGATCTAATTGCTGATGCCACAATTTACGAATCGCAAATGATTCCAAATACGTGGATATGGGAAGATATTGGCAATTATTACGGAGCAGGAGCTTCAGGAATAAGTGTTTACGATAACCTTTATGAAATACACATGAGTTCAGAAAATCTCGCTGAAATTCCAACTAAGGTTATCGGCATCAATCCTGAAATTCCAAATCTGGATTTGCAAAACGAAGTACTTTCATCAGACGTAAACAGCGATCAGGCTTATGTCTTTGGAAGTCCGCTTGAATACCGTAGGATCATTCGAGGTACCATTCCGAAAAACAAATCAGACTTTATCGTCAAAGCTTCTGTTCCAAATCCTGCAGCGCTTTTGGTCAACGAATTCAGAAAAAAACTTACTGCAAATAACATCACACTTTCAGGAAAGACAAAATACGAAAAGGTACTCGCAAAAGATAGCTCGTCCGTTCAACTATCAGTAAATCAATCGCCTAAACTTCGCGATATTATTCGTATCACAAACTACGAAAGTGTAAATCTGTTTGCCGAACATTTCCTGAAACAGTTGGCTTTTTATAAATACGGACTGGGAACCACCGAAGACGGATGTAAATTCGTTATTGAATTCTGGAAAAATAAAGGTCTCGATATGAATGGCTTATTCATGAATGATGGCAGCGGATTATCGCGTTTTAATGCAATCACTGCCAGTCAAATGGTTTCAATTCTCAACTATATGAAAAGCCAAAGCACGTATTCTGAAGATTTTGAACAATCGCTGGCAACAGCCGGAACTGGCACTTTGACTGTGTTTAAAAAAGAAAGCTTTCCCAATCAATGCCTTCATGCCAAAAGTGGTTCGATGACACGTGTTCGCTGCTATGCGGGTTATTTAAAAACTATTTCGGGACGGGAACTTTCTTTTGCTTTTATGCTGAATAATTTTTCGTGCAGCCAAACCGAAGCGATCCGCAAGATTGAAGAAGTTTTGGTTGAGATGCGCAAGATTTAGGAGAACCTCATAGAATACAACAGATTAAACATTTCAATATTTGTTTTGACGCATAATCTTGCCAAGATTAAAATCGGCAAAAGGTCTCTCTTATCTTTTATACCATGTAAACTGTGTGCCTATTTTGATTCCACAAACAAAAAAGCCCCGTTTTTCAACGAGGCTTAATTAATTTCAAAGGGGGATTTATTTATTACTTACACGATGCTTTTCATTGCTGTCATTTCTGCACGTAATTCTTCTCCGATTAATTCAACTTCATGGTAGCGAATAATTTCGTTTACACTAATCAGTTGCTTGTTGTCAACACCATTTCCTTTGCCTGCGCCATAAGCTTTTCCAATAACATCAGTGTCAATTTTTGACATAAAATCAGCCAAAAGCGGTTTGCAGGCATGATCGAATAAATAACAGCCATATTCGGCCGTATCCGAAATAACACGGTTCATTTCGAACAATTTTTTACGTGCAATGGTATTGGCGATCAACGGAGTTTCGTGCAATGATTCGTAATAGGCAGATTCTTCCTTGATTCCGGCTTCAGTCATGGTTTCGAAAGCAAGTTCGACACCTGATTTTACGAAAGCAATCATCAAAACACCATTATCAAAATATTCCTGTTCGCTGATTTCCATAGTTCCTGCAGGAGTTTTTTCAAATGCAGTTTCACCAGTTTCAGCTCTCCAAGCCAATAAGTTTTTATCGTCGTTGGCCCAGTCTTCCATCATTATTTTAGAGAAGTGACCAGACATGATATCGTCCATGTGTTTCTGAAATAATGGACGCATGATACGTTTTAAATCTTCGGAAAGTTCGAAAGCCTTAATTTTTGCTGGATTCGACAAACGATCCATCATATTGGTGATACCACCATGTTTCAGGGCCTCAGTAATTACTTCCCAACCATACTGAACTAATTTAGAGGCATAACCTGCGTCAATTCCTTTTTCAATCATTTTATTGAATGAAAGGATTGAACCGGTTTGCAGAATACCGCAAAGAATGGTTTGTTCGCCCATTAAATCCGATTTTACTTCTGCTACAAACGATGAACTCAATACTCCAGCTTTGTGGCCGCCAGTGGCAACAGCATAAGCCTTGGCAATTTCGAAACCATCTTTATTCGGATCGTTTTCAGGATGAACAGCAATCAAAGTTGGAACTCCAAAGCCACGTTTGTATTCTTCACGAACTTCAGAACCCGGAGATTTTGGAGCAACCATAACTACTGTAATGTCTTTGCGAATCTGCATTCCTTCTTCAACGATATTAAAACCGTGAGAATACGAAAGAGTTGCGCCTTTTTTGATTAATGGCATTACCGCTGTAATTACGCCTGTATGTTGTTTGTCCGGAGTCAGGTTGATAACCAGGTCGGCCGTCGGAATCATTTCTTCGTATGTACCGACTTTAAATCCGTTTCCGCTTGCATTTTTATATGACTGCCTTTGTTCTTTAATCGCTTCAGGACGCAACGTATATGAAATATCCAAACCTGAATCTCTCATGTTTAAACCTTGATTCAAACCCTGGGCTCCACAACCAATGATTACGATTTTTTTTCCTTCCAGCTTCTTAACGCCGTCAGCAAACTCTGAACTGTCCATAAATTCGCAGGTTCCCAATTGTTCCAATTGAAGACGAAGCGGTAGTGTGTTGAAATAATTTGCCATTTTATCTGATTATTTTGTGTTTATAAATTCAATTCAATTTTATATCATACAAAGCAATAGAATATTCGTCAAAAAGCAGAGTAAAAAATTAAGTATTTTAGGTACTTTTCATGGATTATCATTTTCTCAGACTAACTCATGCAGACATATAAACTAGATACCAATAAGTTATAATCAATTTGGATTTGGTAATTTCACAGGTCACTTCAGAGCTTCGGTGCGATACTGATGTGGAGTAACACCCGTTTCGCGCTTGAAGAATTTTGTAAAATACGATTGATCATCGAAGTTAAGCTTGTTTGCAATTTCCGAGACATTTAAATTTGTATGTACCAGTAAACGCTTAATTTCAAGCATTTGTTTTCCTTTTATTATCTGTGATGAAGTTTTACCTGTCAGCAATCTCACTGTCTGAGTCAGGTGATTGGCTGTCACACCAATCATATTGGCATAGTCACCCAGTGAAAGATTTTTTTGATTATTCTCCTCAATCAGATGAAAGAACCTTTTCACCAGAATCTGTCCTTTACCCTTATTCACCAGATTTTCATTTACCGGATAACGTGAAGAACATGTGGTAAGAATTAAATCGAGAATGGAGCGCAACATTTCAGGCAATGATTCATCCGACTGCTTTATTTCTGCAATACTTTGCCTGAATAAAATTTCAAGAAAACGGATATCAGTTTCTTTATCAAGCAATAATGGCGGGTTATCCTGATGGATGGTATAGAAAAACGGAAATTCAATCAGGCTGTTCTGATTACTGCGGTTCAGAAGGTAAAAATCGGCTGTGAAAATAAAAATGTAGCCTTCGATATCGTGAGAAAGTTCAAGTTTATGCGCCTGACCTGGCGACATGAAGAAAACACAGGGAGGTTGGATTTTGTATTTATTGGCGTCAATCACATGGTATCCGGAGCCTTTTTGAAGATACAATACTTCAAAAAAGTCGTGCCTATGCGGGTATTTCACGCTAAAATGCCGGTTAGCATCAAATACTTCGACCTGAAATTGCTGACTTTTTCGTTCAGGAGTGCTAAAGTTGTGGAGACTGTAAACCGGAATTTGTTCGGAAGCTTGCTTCATGAATTAACGACCATTTTTAATTTGCTTACGAAAGTAGAAACAAATTAGTTAATGCAAGAACGATGCGGTTTCTGAATTTTGTTTTCTTTGCCTAAAACACTACAACTACAATGATTGCCCTACAAATATTGCAGATTCCTTCCATGGGACCAAATCTCCGTCAAAAGTTAATTGTCCGGCGCGTAACCCGGTCAATGTAGCAGTTGCTGAACCCGAAGAATTAATTGAAAAATACAAATCATAAATACCAATGGTGGTCATCACGTTCATACGCAAAGCAAATGATTTACTCTTTTCATTTTCAGTTAATTCCCATTTGGTTATTTGGCCTTTGGCTGTTACTCCACCAACACCATTTGGACCAATTCCCCAGTTTGATCCAATCTGAATAGTAGCCTCGGTTGAGTCGACCTGTACAAAATTAATAGTGGAACTTACTGAAATACGATTACCATAACGATCCTGAAGAAAATCAGATTGAAGCACAAAATCTTTATTTTCAAGCATGGTCTTAGTCAGTTCATACTGCTTTTTAATTTCAACTTTTCGTTTTTCTTTTCGGGTGAGCGTCGAATTTTCATCATTCCCCTGAGCAAATAATATACCGGCAGAAATGATGAGTCCTAAAATAATAACTAATCTTTTCATGGCTTTATCCTTTTTTTTAAATCTGAAGGAGTAAGCACAAGATTCATTCCGAAGTAAGAAAAACCGATACCCATTTTATTTCCTTTAGCAAAATTTAACTATTGGAAACAATAATGATATCGCCACTTAGAGGGTGTATTTTTAGTGAATCCAACAGAAATTAAAAGTCGAATTTTTTATTACGGCAGGCAAGTCATCAAGGTATTAACTTCATTTTCAGGATACTTACAGCTTCTGAATACAGTTATTATTTCCGGCAAGGTTAGGAAATATAGACTAACCCTGCCGGGAGTAATTAGTCAATTTGCTCAAGCATGGCATCTCGTTCTTTCAGAAATTCAGAAAGTTTTTCAATGTTGCTGCGTGTAATGGCAACCCTTCCGGAGCGGATAAACTGAGCCACTCCATAAGGATTTAATTCTTCAAACAATTTTTGAGTTTCTTTCGTGTGTCCGGTTTTTTCAATTGCAACGTACTCGCGGGTAACCTCAAGAATTCGGGCCCCTGAATCACGAACAATTTTTTCGATCTTATCCGATTCGAATAAAAATTCGGTTGACACTTTATATAATGCGATCTCCTGAAAAATCATTTCATCGTTGGTGTTTGCATACACTTTCATTACATCAACAATCTTTTCAAGTTGCCCAACCACTTTTTCAACACGATCTGCAGTTTCGTTAATTACAATAGTAAATTTAAAAACTCCGGCTATAGCTGATTCAGAAACAGTTAAACTGTCTATATTTATTTTCCTGCGGGTAAAAACAATGGTCAGCCTACTAAGCAAACCAATATGGTCTTCCGAAAAAACGGTTATGATATATTCTTGTTTCATATTACTATTTTTTTGTTTTGTAATTGCCTTTTGTCATCTGGTCTTTTGAAAACATTCCCGATAA
The DNA here is from genome assembly GCA_041736275.1 of Prolixibacteraceae bacterium. Lineage (GTDB taxonomy): Bacteria > Bacteroidota > Bacteroidia > Bacteroidales > Prolixibacteraceae > Aquipluma. Next base: position 84,692 of record JBGSUC010000031.1, on the reverse strand, counting down.
ATGTCCTATGGTTCAAGTATAATTTCAGAAACTGAAGCTCCTGCCGGAACCATTGGGAAAACATTGTCTTCCTTTTCAACAACTACTTCAAGCACATAGGCGCCTTTATGGTCGAGCATTTCCTGAATAGCATTTTCCAACTGATCGCGTGAGGTTACTTTCTGTGATGCCAGTCCGTATGCCTTAGCAATTCCAACAAAATCCGGATTTTTCATTTCAGTAAATGAATACCTTTTTTCGAAGAACAATTGCTGCCATTGACGCACCATACCAAGAAAATTATTATTCAGAACAATAATTTTAATATCCAGATTATACTGGGCAATAGTTCCTAACTCCTGAATGGTCATCTGGAAGCCACCATCACCAGCCATAGCAAAAACAACACGGTCGGGCTGGCCGATTTTAGCACCCATTGCAGCAGGCAAAGCGTAACCCATGGTTCCAAGACCTCCTGAAGTCACATTGCTTCGGGGTTGCGAGAATTTAAAATATCGCGAAGCGATCATCTGTTGCTGACCAACATCAGTAACAAGAATAGCATCGTGGTTCGTTTTTTCAGAAGCAATCCGAACGACTTCGCCCATCGTTAAACCTGACTTTTTGGGATAAATGTCATGCAAGATCACCTTATCGTATTCAATTTTATCGCAAGCGCGAAATTCATTCACCCACTCTTCGTGTGAATTCGCATTAACATTGTCGATCAACATGCGAAGTGATTTTTTGGCATTACCCAAAACCGGCGCATCGGCATGGACTATTTTATTAATTTCTGCCGGATCAATTTCCAAATGAACGATTTTAGCCTGGCGGGCGTATCCGGCAACCTTCCCGGTTACACGGTCGTCGAAACGCATACCAACAGAAATTATCACATCAGCTTCATTCGTCTTAATGTTCGGGCCGTAATTACCATGCATACCAAGCATTCCTACATTTAAAGGATGATCGCTTGGAAGACCTGAAAGTCCAAGTAATGTCCAGGCCGCCGGAATACCAGTTTTTTCAATAAATTCTTTCAATTCTTCTTCAGCATGAGCGATCATTACTCCATGTCCGAATAAAATTAATGGTTTTTTTGCTTCATTAATAATATCAGCAGCTGCCTTTACCTGAAAAGGGTCAACAGGATATTCAGGCAAATAACTTCTTATTTTAGTGCATTTTTTATATTCAAAATCGAACATAGCAAACTGTGCATCTTTAGCAATATCGAGCAATACCGGGCCTGGACGACCTGTATTCGCGATATGAAATGCTTTTGCAATTGCTTCAGGAATTTCTTCAGCATGTGTAACCTGAAAATTCCATTTGGTTACCGGCATCGTGATACCAACCACATCCGACTCCTGAAAAGCATCAGTACCAAGTAAAGACGAGGTTACCTGGCCGGTAATACAAACCACAGGAATGGAATCAATCATTGCATCGGCCAGACCGGTAATCAGGTTGGTTGCTCCCGGACCTGAAGTTGCAAAACAAACACCTGCTCTGCCAGTTACTTTAGCATAACCTTCGGCAGCATGAATAGCCCCTTGTTCGTGTCGGGTCAGATAATGTGTAACTTGTTGATCGTAATCGTAAAGTGCATCATAAATTGGCATGATTGCACCTCCAGGATACCCAAAAATGGTATCAACTCCTTCTTCCAAAAGAGATTTTATTACAGCCTCTGAGCCGCTAATTCGCTGTGTTGCCATATTCTTTGAGTTTTTTTTATTTTCTTCGTTTTCTTTATTAATCTATCAATCGTATTGCTCCACGATCGGCCGATGAAACCAAACTAGCATAAGCTTTAAGTGCTTTACTTATTTTACGGTTACGTCCGACAGGAGTAAATGCATCTTTACCTTTACTGATTTCACTGGCGCGTCGTGCTTCCATTTCTTCATCACTAATCAAAACATTTATTCTTCGGGTTGGAATATCAATTTCAATCCAATCATTATCCTGAATCAGTGCAATTTCGCCACCGGCACCAGCTTCCGGAGAAATATGCCCAATCGATAATCCTGAAGTTCCACCGGAAAAACGACCATCAGTAATCAATGCACAAGCCTTTCCCAAATTCATCGATTTGATGTATGAAGTCGGGTACAACATTTCCTGCATTCCGGGTCCGCCTTTTGGTCCCTCATACCGAATTACAACCACATCTCCGGCCTTGACTTTATCGCCAAGAATTCCGTTACAGGCATCATCCTGCGATTGGAATACCTTGGCAGTCCCTTTAAAATAATAAACAGAAGGATCGACTCCTGCAGTTTTTACAATACATCCGTTTTTAGCGATGTTGCCGTAGAGAACAGCCAAACCACCATCTTTGTTGTAGGCGTGCTCATAATCGCGGATACAACCATCTGCACGATCTGTATCCAATTCTTTATAATAACTTTCCTGAGAACCCATAACAAGGTTGCGACCTCCGCCCGGCGCCGATTTATATCTCCGGAATGCATCTTCGATGACTGTCGATGACATAACATCGTATTTTGCAATTGCTTCTCCCAGAGTACTTCCGTCAGCACGGGGAACAGTTAAATCAAGCATCCCGACACGAGCAAGTTCGGCCAAAATACCCAGAATACCTCCGGCACGGTTTACATCCTGAATGTGGTAAGTTCCATTTGGAGCCACTTTACAAAGGTTTGGAGTGACACGTGATAGTTCGTCAATGTCTTTCATGGTAAAGTCAATTTCACCTTCAGCAGCAATAGCAAGAATGTGCAATACCGTATTTGTTGAACCACCCATAGCAATATCCAGTTTCATTGCATTTTGGAAAGCAGCTTTTGTCGCCACATTTCGTGGAAGCACTTTTTCATTGCCGTTTTTGTAATAATCCCATGTCATTTCAACAATCCGGCTAGCTGCTTCATCAAAAAGCAGCTTACGATTGGCATGAGTTGCAACGATTGTACCATTGCCCGGAAGAGCCAAACCAAGAGCTTCGGCCAAACAGTTCATCGAATTGGCTGTAAACATTCCTGAACATGAACCGCAGGTAGGACAAGCATCCCGTTCAATTTTAGCAATTTGTTCGTCTGAAACCGAATTATCGGCTGCCATTACCATAGCGTCAACAAGATCATACATTTTACCATCAATCTCTCCAGCTTCCATAGGGCCACCTGAAACAAAAATGGCTGGAATATTCAGGCGCATAGCTGCCATCATCATTCCAGGGGTAATTTTATCGCAATTAGAAATACAAACCATGGCGTCAACTTTGTGACCATTACACATGTATTCGACACTATCCGCAATAACATCGCGTGAAGGCAGAGAATACAACATCCCGTCGTGCCCCATGGCAATTCCATCGTCAATGGCTATAGTATTAAATTCAGCTGCAAAACAACCTTCTTTTTCAATTATTCCTTTAATATATTGACCAATATCATGGAGATGAACATGTCCGGGGACGAACTGAGTGAATGAATTGACGATCGCAATCACCGGTCGTCCAAAATGTTCTTCTTTCATTCCATTAGCCCGCCAAAGGCTTCTTGCTCCAGCCATACGTCGACCTTCGGTCGTAGTAGCTGATCTTAATCGTTTCTGCATACCTTTTTGTCTGAAATTATTTTTTCTTAAAAAAAAGCCTTTCTCATTCATTAGAGAAAGGCTCAAATATCATTTAAATGCATATTCTAACTAGCCTTCCTCTCTAAACAATGAGAATGACGACGACAATGACGAGAACCAGTAGAAAACATGCAGATTTCATAGTGATTTTTTTTCATTAAAAAAGCCATTCTTAGTATCTGAGAATGGCTTTAAAGTTTTTAAACTCACACTATACCATTCTCACTCAGCACGAAGGACGACCACCACGCTGCTAATGACAAGAGATATAATGCTAATATTTTTCATTGTTGTTGTTTGCAATTAATAAGGGCAAATGTAAAAATTAATTTGAACTTCCAAAATTAATTTGAAAGTAAAATGTTTGTTTTCATGAAAAACTATAAGAGAAGCCTTTGTATTTATGTAATTAAATCTCTTTTTCGCCATTTTTATGACAAAAATACCTTTGCTATATTATTATGAAAACAGACATGAATTATATCCTGTTAAAGCTTTTTTTATCTCAATTTTTAAGAATCAAATCAGCAAGCTCAATACGTAATTGTATTTTTCTTGACGAATTAAATACTTTGCTTTCAAAATCACCCTTCAACATATTTTTTTTGAACAGGTAGCATAAAGCTAAAGGTTGAACCCTTTTCCGGTTCGGATTCAATCCAAATTTTTCCATCCATTTTTTCAACCAAGGCTCGTGTGATGGCTAAACCCAAACCATTCCCTCCATAAATCCGCGTATTCGATGATTCGACTTGATTAAAACGCACGAAAATCCTATCGTGATATTGAACTGGTATTCCAATTCCGGTATCCCTCACATGAAAGTGTATCATTTCATCTTTGATCTCATATCCAACAGTTACACTTCCCTTTGACGTAAATTTAAGTGCATTACTAATTAAATTATTAAAAATTTGCCGGAGACGGTCGATGTCTGTATAAAGGAAAATCTCCTCATCAGTATTTGGAATTTCAAAAATCAGGTTTAGTTCTTTACTTTTAAACTTATGAATATATTCCTCATTTATTCCACTCAGGAATTTATTTATTGGAATCGTTTTTTCCCGAAAGGTAATTTGCCCTGCCTCCATCTTTGAAAAATCCATGATATCACTTATGATGGTTAGCAGGCTGTTTCCATTATCTATTATATGTTGAATGAACTCATCTTTCTGTTCTATGTCAAAATGCGTATCAGATAAAAGTTCAGAAAAGCCAATGATGCTGTTCAGTGGTGTACGAATTTCGTGCGACATATTTGCCAGAAAAGCAGACTTTAAACGATCACTTTCCTCTGCTTTGTTTTTGGCAATTATGAGATCGGCTTCCATTTGCTTCCGGAGACTTATATCTTCTTTAATTGCAATATAATTAGTGATTTTTCCGGATTCATTTTTAATGGAAGTCATTGTGGCCCATTCCCAATACAATTCGCCATTTTTTTTTCGGTTATGAAATTCCCCCCGCCAAATCTCACCCATTGAAATCGTATCCCAAATGTCTTTGTAATATTCGTCAGGCGTTTCTCCTGATTTAAGGATTCGTGGATTATTCCCAATTACTTCAGCTGCAGTATATCCTGTAATCTCTGTAAACTTCGGATTCACATATTCTATATCTCCGTTAAGATCAGTAATTACAATGGATGATGGGCTTTGTTCTATGCTTTGCGAAAGTTTCTGGATGGTTTCGTTGGCTTTCTTGATTTCCGTGATATCGTGACCAATCCCAACGAGTCCTGTTGTGTTTCCATCCTGATCAAACAAAGGAATTTTCGAGGTTAATAACCAGCGCTTGACACCATTTTCATCAATAGATATTTCCTCCCGGTTGATCACTGGTTCTCCGCTTTCAAACAAGATGATATCATCTTCGTACCCACGGTGACCCATTTCTGAATTAAAAAGTTCCAAATCAGACTTCCCTAATACTTCGGCTTCATTTTTTGCACCCATATTTTTTATGTCTGCAATATTTGAGAGCATTTTACGCCCATTTCTATTTTTAACATAGACCGGATCTGGTAAGTTATCAATCAATGTTCGTAATAATACGCGTTCCTCCAGAATATCTGTCTCGGCCTTCTTTTTCTCGGTAATATCAATAATAGTAATTATTCCTGCAGGCCGACCTTTAAAGGTTATGCTACTACCAGTCATATATGCCCACCGCAAGGCACCACTTTTAACTCTTACCGGGAATTCATATGATTTTGGTGTCGTTGAACCTGCGAGCCTTTCCTGACCATTTTTCAAAATCAATTCCTGATAGTCGGGGGAGACGATTTCCCAGAACCTCATCCGGTAAAGTTCTTCCAAAGAGTAACCACTCATCTCCACGGTTGACCTGTTTACATATACCCAATAATCATCCTGATAAATACCTATTGCAGCTGGTGAGGAATCAGCCAGATTTCTGAATTTTTCTTCGCTCTCTTTCAGTTCTGTGGCTATTTTCTTTTGTTCGGTAATATTGCGTATAATTCCCCCGATTCCTTTTTTATTTCCTTTCAGTTTTACCGGGAACTTTGTTGTTTCGCAAAAGTGTTCGCCTAATTGCTCTTCAATTATAAAAGCTGAATCTGATTCCAATAATCTCTGGTCAGATGAGCCACATGGGAATATGATTTTTTCATCAGCAAGTTCCGAATCTGTTTTATTGAGCATTTCATCTTTTGTTTTCCCAAAAAAAACGGCCATCGCATCATTCACTACCAAATATCGAAACTGATCATCCTTCAAAAAAATCATATCTTCATTGGCATCCACAAAAGCATTGTATCGTTCTTCGCTGTTTTTGAGCGCATTATCTGCTTGCTCTCTTCTTCGAATCTCTTCCTTCAATTGCTTATTAACAGCGAGCAGTTCATTAGCATGCTGTTTCTGTTGAAACATTAACTGCGATAACCGGATATGTGTCTTAACCCTAATCAGAACCTCAGCTTTTCGATATGGTTTGGTAATAAAATCAACTCCTCCAAGCTCAAATCCCTTTAATTTCGCCTCAAGATCGTCCAAAGCACTAACGAAAATAATGGGAATACCCGAAGTTACCGAATCAGCTTTTAAGCGACGGCAAACTTCAAAGCCATCAACAACAGGCATTTTAATATCAAGCAGTATTATTGATGGCAAGTTTTCTTTCGCAATCTGAAATGCTTGTTCTCCTGAAGTTGTATTAAGAACAGAATATCCTTCTGAACTTATCATATCGGATAACAAAATAAGGTTTGCAGAAATATCATCAACTACCAAGATTTCTTCAACCAACCGACTTTCCTGACGAAAAACATTCATATTTCACCTCCTCTATGCCTTTTCCAAATAATAAATCAAGTATTTAAATACAATTCGCCAATATTTCACCGATTGGCAAAATAAAATGGCTTTCTCCAGACCAGAAAAATCCCCTGCGAACAATTAAACTGATCTTAAAAAGAAAATTGAACGGTTAAAAAAATAGATTATCCCCTTTTTCTGGTTTAAAAATATAAAAATCAAGACACAAGCTTCATGTTAGATGAATAATAATCATGATAATCTGATAATTTATTGTTTTCAAAACTATTCTCAAAAAATTCGATCGGGACAACTTTTATTAAATCAAATCTTCCCGACCATAAAAATAGCAGGTCTTTTTTGTATTTCAGGAATATTGGTTTTCCAGTACGAAACTGGTTTGCTGAGTATGAATTCAGTATCAAGCGTAATATCAACGGCAATGCATAACATGGTTTCTGGGTCGCAGTTCTTCAGCAATTCAGCAAGTAATTGGGCATTGCGATAGGGTGCTTCTATAAAAATCTGGGTTTGTCCCTCAGTTTGCATCCGCTTTTCGAGCATTTTTATTTGCTGCGATTTTTCCGGGTTTTTAATTGGTAAATAGCCATTAAATGCAAAGTTCTGTCCGCTCATTCCTGAAGCCATCAAAGCCATCAGGATAGAAGATGGCCCGACAAGTGGCACAACCTGGATATTTTTAGTGTGTGCTATCTTTACCACATCGGCACCCGGGTCGGCCACAGCAGGACAACCTGCTTCTGAAATAATCCCAATATCAAATCCCTTTGAGATGGGTTCCAAAAAACGACTGATTTCTTTTTTTTCAGTGTGCTGGTTCAGTTCAAAAAAAACAAGATCATCAATCACGATAGCCGGATTTACTTTTTTCAGAAAACGGCGGGCTGTGCGGATATTCTCGACAATAAATACTGAAACGGAGGAAATCAATCCCGTTAAATCGGGCGGTAAAACCCGCTCGATACTGGTGTCTCCTAAAGTTGTCGGAATCAAATAAAGTTTGGCCATGTGTAATTTTTTTTCAAAAATAGTCAAAAACCTTCGGTAGGCAGAGGGCAATCCTTATTTTTGTAGATCAAATATCACAATAGTGAAACTTACATTCTTAGGAACAGGAACATCTCAGGGAGTACCGGTTGTCGCATGTCAATGTCCGGTATGTCTATCTAACAATCAAAAAGACAAACGATTACGGGCTTCTGTAATGATTGAAACCGAAAACCAGTGTCTGGTAATTGATGCAGGCCCCGACTTCAGGCAGCAAATGCTTACACATCAGGTCCGGCATTTAAATGGTATTTTGCTTACTCATGAGCATGTCGATCACATTTTTGGACTCGATGACATCCGGGCATTCAACTGGGTTCAAAAACAATCAACTGATATTTATGCTGAGGAGCGCGTGCAGATTGCTATTCGACGCATTTTCGACTATGTATTTGCCAATTACAAGTATCCCGGAATTCCTCAAATGAACCTGCATCTAATTGAAAATAAGCCGTTCCAAGTTGGAGACATTGAAATAATTCCGATACGTGGATTCCATTACAAATTACCGGTTTTTGGTTTTCGATTTGGCCGGATTGCCTATGTTACAGATGTAAACAGGTTGGAAGATGCAGAAATTGATAAACTTCGCGGATTAGAAATTCTGGTAATAAATGCCTTACGAAAAGAAGAACACATTTCACATTACAATCTAAACCAGGCACTCGAATTAATTGAAGAAGTTAAACCAGGAAAAGCTTATCTGACCCACCTCTCACACCAAATGGGTTTTTATGATGATGTTCAGACTGAGCTTCCGGCGAATGTTTTCCTTGCTTATGACGGATTGATAGTTGAGGTTTGAAAAATAGATTTAGTCTCCATTCTATTTTTCCTGATACCTATCTGATATCTGATACTTTCAAAAGAAAATTTGCCCAATCGCAATGACCGGCATTTCATCAAAGTCAATTAACGCATTAATCAAACCAACTTTCTGATAACCGACAATATCTTCTTCTTTGATTTCTCTTTCAGCGATGATTCCGGAATCCAGTAAAAACTGTCGTTTGGTGCCTTTTAAGAGTGAGGTTGTTGGTGTAAACCACTTTTGTCCGTCAAAAAACAGAAGATTTGCTGCAAACGAATCATTCACCATGCCTTTTTTGATGATGATAATGTCATCGCAATCTCCGCGCTTAGCAAACAATTGCTGCAGAATTTGACGGTCAGTATATTTCAAATGATAATCGATACTTTCGTGACGAACAACTTTCAGGCTTTTTATGGTACGAAAAGTATATGCTTCGATTTCAACTTTTTCAAGAGAATTCCTGTACAAAACGCGAACTTTAAACACGCCTGATTTGCAATTTTCAGGAATAGAAATTACTTCATCCAAATCTATTATTCCGGCATCAGGAAATAGTTCTTCCATTGACCGATTGATCCGATCCTGATGGTATCTCAAATTCTGAAGTACTCCATCTTTTAGTTTTAATGATTCAACTAATTGGCACATATACTTTTTGAATAAGTTCGTTGTATTCGGTCTGGCAATCGCTCAAAAAGGTAATTCCTCCCCCACTTTTAAAAATCAACCGGTTGCCTTCTTGTTCCAAATATCGGATTAAAACACAACTATCCAGATTTTTCCCATCGAAATAACCAAAAATTCCGGTATAATATCCGCGCTGATAATGTTCAGTATTTCGAATAATCTCGACTGTTTTAGCCTTTGGCGCACCACAAATTGAACCGGCAGGAAGCATTTTTGCCAAAATTGATCCGATATTTTGCTGATAATTCACCGGAAGTTTTCCTGAAATTTGAGAACTCATTTGCAGCAATTCTCCACGATTGGTAAAAATTCGGTCAATGTACATCAGCCGATCAACCTCAACATCGGTAGCTACCATGCTCAGGTCATTCCTGATTAAATCAACAATCGTATGATGTTCCGCAACTTCTTTAGCATCATTAAGAAGAATATTTTCCGCATTTTCAACAGTTGCATCAATGGTTCCTTTCATCGGGAAAGAAGAAATAATGCCTTCGTTAATGCGGACAAAAATTTCAGGAGAAAAGCAAACAAACTGATTCTTTAGCCATATTTTGTAGGGTGCGTCACTTAACCGAAAAATTTCTTCCGTAGAGAGATTTGTTTCAACTTCGGTAGGCATGGTCAGGTTTAGCAAATATGTATCTCCGCCATGAATTCTGTCCTGAACTTTGTTGAATGCTTTTTGGTAGCGCTCGTAATCAACCGGATTTATGTTCCAGAAAAATTCCTTCCCCTCGTTTGTTTCAGTTAAAAAATTGAAAGCATCCGGTGTTTTCCAGAGAATTTGAACCGTATTTTCCGGTTCAAAAATCAGCGGTTTTTCAAAATCGAAGTCGATAACAAAAGCAAAGGGTTTGCCCTGTGCCCCCAATGCATTCATACGTTCAACTGTATCTCTCTGTATCTCTCTCATATCGGTTTTCAAAGATAGAGAAAACATTGAAAAGCAAGTACTGAGGCTGCATTATAGAAATAGAAGATTGGGAAACTGTACTTCCGGAGAAAATAAAATTTCAAAATTGCTTTTAGATATGGCTGAGATTTCGACTTTTGTATATTATTTTTGATTCATGAGCGTAGCAGAAAATATAAAACTGATCAAATTAAATTTACCTGAGCGAATAAAGCTGGTTGCTGTTTCGAAAACCAAGCCGGAAGAATTGCTGATGGAGGCCTATAATATTGGTCAAAGGGCTTTTGGTGAAAATAAAGTCCAGGAATTGAGTAGAAAATATGAAGCGCTTCCGAAAGACATTGAATGGCATTTTATTGGTCACATGCAAACAAACAAAGTCAAATTCATTGCCCCGTTTGTTCATTTAATTCATGGTATTGATTCTTTCAAGCTTCTCAAAACAATCAATTCAGAAGCAAAAAAGGTAAATCGAATCATTCCTTGTCTGCTTCAGTTTCATATTGCCGAGGAAGAAAGTAAATTTGGTTTTTCGCTGAATGAGGCTGAGGAAATCTTAAATTCGGAAGTATTTAAGACCCTTGAAAACATTCGGATTTCAGGAGTAATGGGAATGGCAACTTATACTGACAATGAAGTTCAGATCAGGAAAGAATTCGCTTGTTTGAAAACTTATTTTGACAAGCTGAAAACGACTTTTTTCGCTGATAATCCTGAATTTAAGGAGTTGTCGATGGGTATGTCGGGCGATTACCGTATCGCAATTGAAGAAGGCAGTACCATGGTTAGAATAGGAAGCACAATTTTTGGTGAACGAAATATCAATTTTACAACCTAATAAAGCTGTTCAGTGTTATAGAACAAATTTGAATATCATCAAAACTGAATACATTTTACAATTACAGAAACTTAAACAAACTCTAAAACATATAAAACATGCCAAATCTGGAAACCAAATACCTGGGATTAAAACTGAAGAACCCAATTATTATAGCCAGTTCGGGTCTGTCAAACTCGGTTGAAAAAATAAAAGACCTTGAAAAGGCCGGTGCAGGAGCTGTTGTTCTGAAATCTATTTTTGAGGAACAAATCAATAATGAAGTGAGTAACCTGATAAACCGCGACCCCAAGAATTTATATCCTGAGGAGGAAGACTACATTTGGAATTACACCCGGAATAATTCGATTACGCATCACCTGAATTTGCTGAGTGAGGCAAAAAAAGAAACCGAAATTCCGATTATTGCCAGCATTAACTGCATGTCGGCCTCTGAATGGATTGTTTTTGCCAAAGATTTCGAAAATGCCGGTGCTGATGCATTGGAACTTAACCTGTTTTTTGTTCCAACCGACCGGAATAAAACATCTGAAGAAATAGAACAGCAATATTTACAGATTATATCGAAAGTAAAAAAGAATGTAAAAATACCGATTTCGGTAAAAATCGGGTTCTATTATACCAATCTGGTTGCTATGGCCGACAAGCTAGTTGCCAACGGAGCTGACGGACTGGTTTTGTTCAACCGGTTTTATGAACCCGACATTAACATTGAAAAACTGGAAATAACTGCCTCCGAAGTGTTTAGTTCGCCTGCCGACATTCGTCGCTCATTGAGGTGGATTGGACTAATCTCATCGCAATTACCTAAAGTTGAAATAGCCGCAAGTACTGGCATCCACGATGGAGAAGCAGTAATCAAACAGTTGTTGGCGGGAGCTCAGGCAACACAGATCTGTTCTTCGGTATACATTAACGGTGCCCAGGCTATTGCCGGTATGACCGACGATCTGATCAGGTTTATGAAGAAGTGGAATTTTAAAACAATAGATGATTTCAGGGGAAGATTGTCTTATAAAAACATTCCTGACCCGATGACCTATGAAAGAGCACAGTTTATGAAATATTTTTCGGGAAAATAAACGGTACAATACCTGTGAAGAAGAGCAAACGGATCAATTCAGTTTGCTCTTCTTAGGTTACTCTTTCCCTTATCTTCTTTTTAACTACGGATTGAAGGTAAAAAATCAATCACCTCCAATATCAGTTCTTTCTTTTGATCGCTTGCCAAATGCATTGCCTTTTCCAATTTGTCTACTTCAGCATCAATTTTTGCCGGATCAATTGTAGATATCATATTCAGGATAACAGTATATGCTTCGAAAGCCACCAGGAAATCGCTATCAATAAGTAAATCGACAAACAGTGTCAAATAATTGCTGTAATCAAGACCATTTTCCCAACAGCACGAAACCAGCTCTTTTAATTCCGGCTCATACTTCTGATTTTGAATTGCTTCAATAATTAAAGGAATGGCATCGCTCTCCTTTAAATTGGCAAATAAGCCGCAGATCTTCGACTTAATTTCCGGGTTTTGACTCCCATGCAGCAGTTCAATCAAAACCGGAATGTCTGATACTTTTCCTGAAATGCGCAACTCTTCAAGTGTCTCAATAATTTTGAGAGAATCGGCTGATTCCAGACCCCTTAAAATATTCTTATTTTCGTTTTGTGTAAATTCGCTCGTCATCTGATAATTATTCTAATTTTCTGCAAAATTAATAAATTGAAGTTACGATGTGCCTTTTCTCTGCAATGGTTGTTAAATTGAAGTATTTATAAAAAAAAAAGAATTGTTACGTGTACCCTGACAAAACAGATTCCGGCGATGAAATCTCATCAAATTTCTATCTTTGGCATCCTTTAAAGTAGTTGTATATGAATAAAAATACCAGAGATCTGGCCGAACTCAATATTTCACGATTAATGCTTAAGTTTTTTATTCCGGCATTTATCGGAGTATTTGTAAATGCACTTTACAACATTATCGACCGCATCTTTATCGGTCAAGGTGTTGGTTCAATGGCATTAAGCGGCATCTCTGTTATTTTCCCTGTAATGCTGATTGTGATGGGATTCGGCATGCTAATCGGCATAGGTTCCGGAGTTATAATCTCGATTAATCTGGGTAAACGCGATATGAACAAGGCAGAAAAGGTACTTGGAAGTAGCTTTATGCTCATGTTACTTGTTTCGGTGCTGATTACAGCTATTGGTTTTTCGATTAAAGGCCCATTGTTACGATCTTTTGGAGCAACCGCCGAAACGATTGCCTATGCCAACGATTACCTGAATATAATTTTGGCCGGGACTGTTTTTCAGGTAGTTGGATTCTCGCTCAACAACATTATAAGAGCTGAAGGAAATGCAAAAATAGCAATGTCTTCGATGTTAATAAGTGCCGGGACAAATCTGGTTCTCGATCCGATCCTTATTTTTGGATTTGGAATGGGCGTAAAAGGCGCTGCCTATGCAACTGTAATTTCGATGATCGTATTGTGCATTTGGGTTTTGCTTCATTTCCGAAGTTCGAAATCGGTAGTTAAACTTAAACCTGAAAATATCAGGTTCGATTACAAGATTCTGCTTGAAATTGTCGCAATTGGTATGGCACCTTTCTTTATGCAGATCGCGAATAGTTTTGTTCAGGGATTACTCAATACCAAACTCATTGCTTTCGGAGGCGATTTAGCAGTTGGTGCAATGGGAATTGTAAATAGCGTGGCAACTATGATTATCATGGCAATTGTTGCCATCAACATGGCTTCCCAACCCATTATCAGTTTTAATTACGGTGCAAAATCGTTTAACCGCGTAAAAGAAACGCTGAAAATAGCCATGATTTCGGCCACAGCAATCGCCATTTTTGCGTTTATCATGGTCGAAGCTCTTCCTGAATCGATTGTTAAACTTTTTAATTCATCGGATGAAGGTCTGTTAAGTATTGGGAAAGAAGGTCTCCAGCTGGGCCTGATGGCTTTGCCTTTTGTCGGTTTCCAGGTGGTTGCCGGTAACTTTTTTCAATCGATGGGGAAAGCAAAAATCGCTGTTGTACTGACTTTGCTTCGACAGGTAATCATACTCATTCCTCTTTTATTCATTCTTCCAAATTATTTTGGACTTCATGGCATTTGGATATCGATGCCAATTTCCGACACTTTATCTGCTATCGTTGTTGTATTTATACTTGTAAATCACTGGAAGAAGCTGAACATACTGGTTGATCATCATGGCAAATAAGCGGAAAGAATAAATCTCAGAATTCGACTGTAACTCCAAGTTCCTTTAACTCGTTGATCTGTTCTGCAGGTATTTTATTTCCGGTCAGGTCAGCAAATTCAAGTGTTTCAATTTCGAATAAGGGAGAAATATCCCTGATTAAATTGTTCGATAAATCAATGCTTTTCAGCTGTTGAAGGTTGCTTATGTCTTCAATATCTTCAATTCTGTTGTTCGATAAATTGAGTTCCTTCAGCATGCTCAAATTTGCAAGAGGCGAAATGTCAAAAATCAGATTAAAAGACAAATCAAGAATCACGGTATGGAGACAATATTCAATCCCGTCCAAATCGTCAATGTCTGATTCCGAAAGTTCAAACTCATCCATGTCTTCGAGGTAATAGGTCGGAAAATCAATAGCAACGTCACCATACTGTCTTATTTTCACCGCATCGTAAAACGAGTATCCTGCCGATGAAGCTTCCTTCGGTTTAGCGCGTGGTTTTTTCTTTTTATCCTGAAAATAGCTGAAGCCTGAATCTTTTACATCCCATTCATATTCCGGATGGTAGTCGATATCTTCATAGCTGTCGATGTTGGCGGCAATTTCTTCAATGTCCTGAATCACAAAGATGTGACCAAATTGGTTTAGTCCATGCTCATCCTGCATTTTTGTAATTGTAGCGATCTGATTTCGGTAATAATCGCCACGATCGGGATGATAAAGTGTAATGATTTTTGAAAACCCTTTTCCATCCTGCTCAATCACAATCTCAACCCATTCCGATATCATCCCCGAGATAATATTCAGCTTTTCAAACTCTTTATCCTTGTAAAGTCTGATCAGGTTTCGTGCAATTTTGTTCAGGTTTGCTTCTGAGTATGCTTCCTGTAATCTTCCCGGCAAATCTTTTGTATCATGCATAAATTAGTTTTATTCTTCCTGAAATTTCAGAAAATCACCGTCAATTATCAACAATTTCACCCCGCTTTTGGTTGCCGATCGGTGCGAACTTAGTTCGTCAGTTACAACGTAAGTCATTCCTGTTGCCATAACCGAATGATTTCCATCAGCTGATTCGCTTACAAACTCACCTTCGAGACAATGTACAATGTGGCCTTTCCGGCACCAGTGATCGGCCAGATAACCAGCAGTGTATTCAACGATTCGAATCCTCAGTCCGGGCAACTGAACCGTCTGCCAATATGCAGTGCCAGTTTCACCTTTATGCTCTGTTTTTGGTATGTTTGACCAATCGATAGCCTGAAATGGAATATTTGGACTCATTTTGCTTTAGTTATTGGTTGTCATTCAATGGTCTTCAATGACTTCATTTTATCGGGGTATTTGTTCAAAGAATTTCTTCTGAATGAAAACGGTAACCGGTCCGGGTTTACCATTTCCAACAAGACTTTCATCCAGTTGCACAACTGGAGTAACTTCGCTTCCGGTGCCAATAATCATCATTTCTTCCATACTGACCAGTTCCGAAGCCAGAATTCCTTCCTCAACAAGTTTGATGTTATTGGCTTTACATATTTCACGGATCACAATTTTAGTGATTCCCGGCAAAATCAGGTTCGAATCAGGATGGGTATAAACAACACCGCCTTTCACGGCCATGAAACTAGAATGAGAGCCTTCGGTGACAATTCCATTACGAATAAAAATAGCTTCAACGGCATCCTGTTCATGGGCTTTTTCGGCGGCAATCACGTTGGGCAACAGCGAAATCGATTTGATGTCGCAACGCAGCCAGCGAATATCTTCGGTAGTGATAACCTTAACTCCGTTTTCGAGCTGATCCCGCTTCGAGGAAAAAGGAAAAGCAGTAGCGTAAACCGTTGGCTTTATGTTTTCGGGAAATTGATGGATTCGGGTGTGACTTCCGCGTGAAATCTGCAAATAGATACCTGAATCCTGATCTGATAACCCGTTTTGTTCCAGAAGCGTTTGAAAAACGGTTTCGAATTGATTGAAATCTTCCAGATCGATACGGATTTCGTGCAGACTTCGCCGTAGCCGCTCCATGTGATCGGCATACCGGAAAGGCTTCCCGCCGTAATATTTAATCACTTCGTAAATGCCGTCGGCAAAATTAAAACCGCGATCATCGGGTGAGATCAAAGCTTCATTTTTCGACTTAAATTTCCCGTTGAGGTAGACTATTTCATTCATAAATTGACATTAAAAAACTGTCAGCAATTTACACAGGATTCTTCACAAATCATTCGTGGCTGACGGTAATCACCACATTCCCGGTTTTCTGACCGGTTTCAACATATCTGGTTGCCTCAACGATCTGATCCAAAGTATATGTTCGGTCAATCACCGGTTTGTACTGTCCGGCTTCGACCAATTCCTTTAAAAAGATCACATCTTCTTTACTTATTGTTGGAATCGGGAATAATAATTTTTTACCACCCAAAAGTGGAGTAATCAATGCCAGAAAAGGGTTTTGGCCTCCGGAACCAAGTTCCGTAGAAATATAGATTCCGTACTTTTTAAGCAGCGGTTTGCATTTTCCAAATGAGCTTTTGCCCACGGCATCGAATATAAAATCGAATTTTTCTCCAATTCTGGTAAAGTCTTCTTGTGTATAATCGATCACCCGACTTGCTCCCAGAGAATTAACCAGTTCGAGATTTTTAGTTGCACAAACAGCAGTTACTTCAGCATCAAAATATTTGCATAGTTGCACAGCCGCAGAACCAATGCCTCCACTTGCTCCGTTCACCAATACTTTCTGACCTTTCCCGACTTTTGCTGCCCGGATATCGCACAATGCATAATGTCCACCTTCCAGAATTGGCGCGGCTTCTTCAAAAGTTGTATTCACCGGCATCGTAGCAATTGGGCCATCTTCAGCCATGACCATATATTCGGCATGTGCGCCAAACGTTTTTTCATTGTACCCAAACACCTTATCACCAACTTGAAAAGACTTAACATCTTTACCAACCTCGACAATTTCTCCGGCAAACTCATTTCCCAATATCTGGTTTTTGGGCCTAAATAATCCGCTAAAAAATCGGGAGATAAAATACTCAGCACTCCGGAACCCGCAATCAGTGCGATTTACCGTTGTAGCACGTACTTTTATCAGAACTTCATTATCCTTAGGAGTTGGTTTTGGTATTTCGGCAAGTTGAAGTACTTCCGGTGGACCATATTGGGTGTGGATAATTGCTTTCATAATGTTCATATTTCTATAAATATAAAATTATTAACAATGCAAATAACTGGTTATTATATGGTTATAATCAATCAGGACTTTACTTCGAGTGAAACCATGACTACTGTATCGCTAAAATAGTTCGTCAAATTCAGTCATGGAAGTGTTGTATGCTTTTGTACTCATCTCTTTTAAGGACAACAAGGCCAGTTTTTCTGAAATAACTTCTACACCCCACGGACCAGTGTATCCCATATTAATCACGCAATTGATAAAACCTTTGATATCATATTCACCTTCTCCACAAAAATTTCTGTTGGAGGGATCATGATTTGGACTTCCGGGTAGCGTTCCGTCGTTCAATTCGACATTGGTCAAATATTTCAAGGGAATGCTTCTTATTTCCTCATTAGTTATACCAAGATTGGCTACCTGATATATATCGATGATCAAACCTCCGTTATGCACTCCCGATGCTTCGACCATAGCTACCGCGTCTTTGATATTGTCGATCATAGCGCAACCCATAATTTCAAAACCGATGGTCGCCCCGTATTTCTCTGCTTCTGTACACAATGCAGCAAAGGACTCAACAATTTTGGGCATCGGACAAGCGGAGTTGTAAAAGTCGCCTACTTTTACATGTTTGGCATGAAGAATTTCAGAAGCTTCAAACAGTCTTTTCCTGCGGCTATCTGACTCTGCCTTCCTTGCGCCATCAAGAAACCAGTCAGTGATAAACTCCAGCTCGAGCTGTTTCATACCGTTGTCATCAAGAATACTTTTCATTTCCTGAAGTGTTCTATGCTGAAGTATATGCTCAAGGTCAGTATGCCAAATTCCAATACCTTTAAAACCTGCTTTAGCCGAAACTTGTACCCTTTCCTTAAAATCAAACCGACTTATTTCACCTTGACCTGGAAATACTCCTGCAGTTGTCCAGTATAAATTCATCAATTCTATATTCTGCATATGGCAATTCATTTAATATATTTCGAAAAAACAAAAGAGGTGCAACCGAAACTGCTGAAAATTATGATGTGAGTTGCGCTTAATCATATACAGGAATGATCTTCGCAAAACCATATATTTCTGCTAAATATAAAAACTCTCCCCCGAAATACTTTGATTTCAGAAAAGAGTTTTCATGAAATCATCAACTTATAAACAGTTGGGTTATATATGGCTAAAACAAATCAGGGCCTCACTTTGAGTGAAACCCTGAATTAAAAGCAATAGCAAATCTTTACATACTCTTTTTATCCAGCAGCGCTAAATCATCTGCATCAAGCTTCAGGTTAGGGGCATCGAACAAAGTTTGCAACTGGCTTCGACTGGTTGCGCTTACAATGGGAGCGCCAATGTGCGGCTGCACTATTAACCACGCCAATGCAACAGTTGCTTGTTTGGTATTGTGCTTTTTGGCCACCTGATCCAAAGCAGCCAGTACACCAAATCCCTTTTCATTCAAATACTTTTTTACACCGGCTCCACGAACACTTTTTCCCAAATCCTCTTCAGTACGGTATTTGCCGGTCAGGAAACCTGCTGCCAGCGACCAGTAAGGGAAAACGCTCAGCCCGTATTTTTCGGCCAAAGGCAAATAGTTGGTTTCGTAGTTAGTGCGTTCAACCAAATTGTAGTGCGGTTGCAAAGCCACATATTTCGAAAAACCATTCCTTTCAGAAACTTCAAACGATTCGACCAGACGAGACGGCAATAAATTGGAGGCAGCTATATAACGCACTTTCCCAGCCTTAACTATTTCGTCGTAAGCCGACATCGTTTCCTCAACGGGTGTTTTTTCGTCGTCGAAATGCGTATAGTATAAATCAATGCATTCAATTTGAAGACGTTGGAGCGACTCGTCAACACATTTCAGGATCTGCTTTTTGCTGATGTCAACCGGATGATCTTTGGTTTGCGAACCCACTTTAGTTGCAATCACCATTTTGTCGCGGTTTCCCCGGGATTTCATCCAGTTCCCGATAATGGTTTCCGACTGTCCGCCAACGCCATTCACCCACCACGAATATGTATTAGCGGTATCAATAAAATTGAATCCGGCATCGGCAAAAGCATCCAGAATTTGGAACGATTGCTTTTCGTCAAGCGTCCACCCAAAAACATTTCCTCCTAAATTAATCGGAGCAACTTCCAAATCAGTGTTATTAATTTTTATCCTTTTCATTATCTATGTTTTCATTTACCTGACACATTTTAGGCAAATTATTTCAGTATTTCTCCCAAAAACAAAAGGGTATGGTTCCATGCCCGTTTGGCCATTACTTCGTTGTACTCCTTTGAAGTGGGATTGGTAAATGTATGTCCGCAATTGGCGTAGGTAATAATTTGCCAGTCGGCGTTTCCATCTTTCATTTCCTGAACCAGTTGGTCGTAAATCTCTTTCGTTACGCCTTTATCTTCAGCCGGATTTTCAACCAGAACTTTGGTTTTAATCGGTTCGTTTTGTCGGTCTGAAGCTTTCCCAAGGCCACCGTGAATGGAAACAACTCCATTAACGTCAAACCCGGCACGCGCGGTTTCCAGTGCACCCGTTCCGCCAAAACAATAGCCAATGACCGCTATTTTGCTGCTCTGCGCCCCTGCAGCTTTCAGTTGTTCCAAGGCCAGTGAAATGCGTTTCTGGTACAATTTATAATCAGTTTTAAACTGGGTTGCAATTTTAGCTGCACTGCCGAAATCGGTCGGAATATTTCCTTTTCCGTAGATATCAGCAACAAAGACAATGTAACCTTCTTTTTCGAGCTGAAGTGCCGCTGTTTTAGCTTCATCGTCGATTCCCATCCAGGCCGGAAGAATTAATACACCGGGCAGGTTTTTACATGCATTGGAGGTAACCAGTCCATTTAGTTCCTGAGTACCATCCGCATATTTCACAGTCTTCAGTGATTGTGCTGAAATTGATTGAATAAGTGCCATACAAACCGAAAGAATTAGAAGTTTTTTCATGTGTTTATAATTTGTTTATTTTTTGCCACATGGAACCCGCCACCATAATCATCTCTTTGTATATGAGGTTTTCTCTCATGGCTCATTTCATCGTAATTTAATTTTAATGTTTACCGGAACACTTTATTTCCAGAAACCTCTAAAAACGAGTTTTGTTTAAATCTGCCTGTTAAGTTTTCTTAATAAAGAATCAGGGCTTCTCTTTGGAGTGAAACCCTGACTATGAACCTGCAGAAGTAAATCGGGTTTACTCCGCTTCAAGCCGTCTGATCATCTGTCCAATGCTCTCTTTAAATAAGTTAGCTATACACTCTTTCAGCCACAGACCGGACAAAATCGTTTACCTGCTGCCGGACTTCCTTCTTTGATGGACTTTGGGATTTATCGGCAATTGTACCCAGCACTTGAATCAATCGGTCAACATCCGCTTCGCTGTTTTCAATGCCCAAACTTACCCTTACCACCCCGGGAAGTGATAATTTGGGAAATAAAGTCACGATTAGCTTTTGAAACTTCTCAAGACCAGGTCCAACATGAAGAATATGTTTGACCGTGATATGTGCGCAATGGCAACCCGTTCGTACTCCAATTCCACCATATAAAGCCAGTTCTTTACCTACCTGAGTAGCCATTTTGTTTTTTAACGCGAAAGGAATCACACCAGTTTTATTTGTAAATTCATTTGAATCCGGATCTTTTATTCCATATATCTCCAAATCTGGTATTTGTGTCATCCCTTGCAAAACACGACTTGTCAGGGCCAGTTCATCTTCCTCGATCAGGTCCATTCCTATACGTTGCAGGAGAACCAGTGCCTTTCCCAAAGCCGCAATTCCTCCGGCGTTTTCTTCTCCTGAAGACCGGATTAGTTCAAGTTCGGCTGAATTGAATTGAAGAATTCCTTTCCTTACAACCAGCGCTCCACAGCCAAATGGTGCGTAAACTTTATGCGCTGAAAAAGCCAGATAGTCAATTCCAAAACCTTCCATATCAATCTTCCGGTGGGCAACCAATTGAGCTGCATCGACCAATAACCGCGCCCCATACTGATGAACAATTCGGCTAATTTCTGTCAGGTTGTTGCAAACTCCAAGAACATTCGATGCGCCGCTTACAGCTACAACTTTGATTCGCTTCTTCCCATGCAGGTTCTTCTGGTTATATTCGCTCAGAATGTTTTCCATTTCGTTCAAATCCACAAAACCTTCATCATTTACCGACAGCCGGACCACTGAACTCCCGGGAATCATGCGCCAGGGTAAATCGTTCGAAGAATGTTCAAGAAGTGTGTTGAGTATAACAGGTTCAGAGTCCATCTCTAATTCCAGTCTCAAACTTTCTGCAGCAAGATTTATGGCTTCTGTAGTATTAGAAGTAAAGATTACTTCGTAGTCCGTCCCTGGAGCCCCCAGTATTCCGGCACAAATAGACTTAACTTCATGAATAACTTCCTGCTTTATTTGCTCTGGTTGTTGCAATGTCCGGCGAAAAGCATTCCATATCGAATAGAATGTCGGAGTGCTGGCACTGTTATCAAGGTTAATAAACGGACGAATTCCTTTAGTCGTTGGTACTGAAATGTCTTGGCCGATCAGGGTTTTCCTGAATTCAATCAATAATTCTCGTCTGGAGAGTTTCTCTAATTCATCGTGGTAAAGTAATTCAGAAGCAGTCAGTTTCTCCACAGCTGGATTCAGAAAAATGTCTTTCCCTGAATGCTGAATTATGCGCAGTGCCTTAGCAAACGCGATGACGTTAATGATAGCAGGTGTACCTGCTTCAAATTTTTCGTTTGATTTGGCCCAAACAACCCAATCTTTAGCGATTAATCTGGCTGTACCGCCACCGGTGTGCAAAGGAGCTACTCTGGACAAAGCTTTTCTGCTGACGGCAAAGGCGCAGATTCCTAAACTTAGACCAATTTCCCTAC
The DNA here is from genome assembly GCA_041736275.1 of Prolixibacteraceae bacterium. Taxonomy (GTDB): domain Bacteria; phylum Bacteroidota; class Bacteroidia; order Bacteroidales; family Prolixibacteraceae; genus Aquipluma. The sequence continues at coordinate 62,202 of JBGSUC010000031.1, read as the reverse complement.
TCGATACTATTTGATAAGAATTCTTCGGAAATTGTCCTTTGAGGATTTCTGTACTTCTGGAACTGGAAAAAATAACTGTGTTTTGACTTTCCTTAAGTCCAAGATATTCCAACACAATTTTCCGGGCTTGCTCGAATAAATGTGTGGTAACCATCGAGAAATGTCCGCTTCCCCTGTGAACATTGGAATAAGTCTCCAGAGCAATCTGTATTGCGCTTTCCAGTTCTGAAAATGCATTTGGATGATTATAATCAGCAACCGGGTTCATTTTATTTGAGACCATATGATGAATTATTAATTAGACGTCAAATCCGAAACGCAATTATGTGTGGACACCTATTCCGCTTCGAACCGTTCAATCACCTGCCAAACGCGCTCCTTAATTTCTTCCGGAGTAGGATTTAATTCTTTAGCGGTGAAGGTTCCGTTTTCAATGTCGATACGCTCAAAAACCATCAGATAAAGTGCAAAAATAATTTCCAGGCTCAGCTGTCCGCGTGGTTCAATAAAAGGTTTGATTTCCCGAATCATTTCGTACGTATGCAAACGATAAACGTCTGCCACTTCATACAATTCGCCAATCAAGTTCCGGAAACCATCGGTAATTTGTCCTCCTTTGCCCATAAAAAGTAATTGCTGGCGATTCATGCCGTATTTAGCAATCAAATCATCCGGAAAATAATTCAGGTTATTAAGGTGATCTTTCTGAAAATCGCGAATAATATGCACCAGATAACTAAAAATGGCACAGGGAGTCGCAACGCGTTTTACATCGAAAACAGGAGGCACATACTGGCCGTTTTGTCTTGTCAAACCACACAAATGAACAAAAATTGAAGCCGGAGCTACTGATGCGCCACCTGCATAATCGATAAAACCTTTCAAAGTCGGAAATCCATCATTGTAAATATCGTAAATCATCGATTTTGCAAAGGCTTCGAGCGGCCAGAACGGAATACTGAATCGTTGTATGGTTTCAACCAATTCAAGATGTGATGGAATATCCTGAGAAGCTTCGGCAATCGTATTAATCCAACGGTAAACATCGGCTTCAAACTGCGCCTGATTTTCAGGAGCTATGGTGATATGCTCTGATTTGTAGTTATCGATCAAATCGTCGATGGCACGCATAAACTTGTAGCAGTTTTTTGCTGCCTGATAGCGTTCCTTGTCCCAAAAATGGGCGGCGATCAGAATATTCGGATGATCGATGATTTTTTCGAAATCGATGGATTCGAAAATATTGAGATACAGGTCGGTTTGGGTTTGAATAGCAGTTTCCATGTTAGTTGAAATTCAGGTTCTTTGCGTCTTTTAAAATGCGTTCGCTCGTGAGTTTGGCTCCCAGAAGAACCAATGGAACTCCGTTTCCGGGATGTGTACTTCCACCTGCAAAATACAAATTTCGGTATTTTTTGTGTTGGTTGTGTGGCCTAAAATAGCCCATTTGAAATATTGAATGTGACAAACTTCCAAAAACAGAACCCCGCGTCACATTGCAGGTGCTTTCCCATGTTTTTGGCAGATAGCAGATTTCAAATTTGATGTGTTCTTCAATGTCGTACAACCCAGCTTCTTCAAGTCGACGAATGACACCATCGCGGGCAGTTTGTTTTAGCTTTTTCCAGTCCTGATCATACTTTTCATCCAAATGTGCTGCAGGAACTACCACCGAAATGGTATCCTGATTTTCCGGAGCCGCTGACTTATCAGAGCGAACAGGTGCATGTACGTAAAAACTCGGATTTTCGGAAAGTGATTTTTCATTGAAAATTTTTTCTAAACCCGACTTATAAGGATCGTTCAGGAAAACACTGTGATGGTCTAACTCCGGATAAACTTTATCGAGTCCCCAGTGAAAAACAATAGCAGAACAGGAATATTTTTTCTTCCTGAGCGACTTTGTTTTAGGTTTATCTCGTAATAATTTATCGTAAACGTATGGCAAATCAGCGTTGGCAATAACCAGATCAGCATGAATAATGGTGCCGTCTTCCAGTAAAATACCATCAGTCTTTTTACCATTTACCAGAATTTTTTCAACTGGTTTTTTATAGTGAATCTCAACCTGATTTTGTTTTGCAAGTTCGAGTAATTTTTCAACAATCCGGTACATTCCACCTTTCGCAAATAAAGCACCTTCGGCAATTTCGGCACCGGGTAGCATCGAGAAAAATGCCGGAGCCTTGTATGGATTTTGTCCCACGTAAATGTTCTGAAACGTAAATGCCATCTGTAGCTTCGAATCGGCAAAAAATCGTTTAATATAATCGGTATGGTATAAATAGGTCTTCAGTTTCAAAAGCAACATCATGCTTTTGAAATTCACGAACTGAAACAAATGATCGAAATTTTTGCCTAGCAGACCATTCATCGAAAGGTTGAAATATTCATACCCTTCTTTCACATATTCCTGATATTTCGGAAAACTTCCTTTTTCGATACTCTCAAGTTGAGCTTTCATTCGTTCGGGATCACGGGTAAAAGCGAAATCGCTTCCGTCGCTGAAAAAAAGTTTATAAACCGGTTCAAGGGATGTTGTTTCCAGATCTTTGTCCAGATCGACGCCCAGCTCCGATAAAACTTTTCGGTATAGCGAAGGCATCAGCAAAATGGTGGCGCCCAGATCAAATCGGTGTCCTTCCTGAATTATTTGTCCGCATCGGCCACCGGGATTAGCATTCTTCTCGTAGATTTCGACAGCATAGCCATTCTTCGCCAGAAAGTTGGCTGTGGCTAATCCGCCCACTCCGGCTCCGATAATTACTGCTTTTTTCTGTTTTTGCATTTTTTCTGTTTTTCTATTATTTCTCAGTGGAACTCTATTTATTACTCAGTTAACTCTGTGGTTTTTTTTACCACAGAGAACACAGAGGCTTAACAGATTTTTATTCAAATTCCGGAGGAAAAACAACCATTCCAGAGACCTTGTTTAAGGCACCTTTAATGAGTTCGACGGCCATAAAAACATCATCGGAAGGCAATGGAATTGGCGATTTAATTCCCCAAGAAGAAGCTGGTTTGTAGCCAAAACGAGGATAATATTCAGGATGACCCAGCAAGATAGCAGAGTGAAATCCAAGTTCAATAGCTTTTTGATGTCCGGCACGAATTAATTGCCCGCCAATTCCCATTTTCTGAAATTCCGGAAGAACCGAAACCGGCGCCAAAATAAGCGAATGATATCGTTGCGTTCCATTGTCGATTATAACCGGGGTAAATAAAATGTGACCAACTATCTGTCCTTCCTGTTCGGCCACCAGCGATAGCTCATCGATAAAAGTTGGTGCTTTTCTAAGTTTGTCGACAAGCTTACCTTCATTGTGGTCACTGATTTCGAGGGATTCAAAAGCTTTTCGGGTAAGTTCAAATACACGGTTGTAATCAGAGGAAGTTTCTTTACGAATATTGATTTTTGGGTTCATGATTTTTGGGTTTTGATGCGTGAATTTATAACCAATGTTTCATTCATGAAAAATAAAATGGTACGAGTGACCTGTTTTTACCGATAAACGAACTTTTGGTAAGGTTGAAAATGAGTCTACACATGGTCTTAACTTAAAAAACATTGCAACATATCAATCAGTTTCGTAAAAACTTCGAAATTATCATTCAATACAAATATTAAAATATAAATGACTTTAACCATATTTTAGCCTGCAAAAAAAAATAAAATTCCCGAAGTTGACATAAGACATTCACTACGATAAAATGTTATTAATAAAGCATGCAGCTGAATGACGAAGACCAAAACATTTAACTATTCTGATATTGTAACTTACCCACATGTTTGTCTTGCAGCTTCGAAATAGCTTGTTTAGTGCCCCTTAAAAGCTTATTTTTGCCGAAGACTGTTAAAATTTCCAAAAGCATGAAGAATATCTCCTTTTTACTCGTAATGTTTGCCATTACCTTACAATTTATATCGTGCAAAACTCCCGAAACAAAAACGGTTGAATATTTTCCTGACGGAACAGAAATTCCGGTATGGTTTGCCGATACAGCAAAAATTAATTCCGACACGCTAGGCACTCAATTAGTTGTCACCGATTTCGGGGCTGTAGGCGATGGTCAGACACTGAATACTGAATCCATACAGAAAGCCATTGATAAAGCAGCCAGCGATGGAGGTGGAGTCGTAATCATTCCTGAAGGAAAGTTTTTAACCGGCGCCCTGTTTTTTAAGCCTGGGACTCACCTGCATGTGAACAAAGGCGGCATGCTGCTTGGCTCTGATGATATTGCCAACTTTCCAATCATGCCCTCCCGCATGGAAGGGCGAAGCATCGATTATTTCCCTGCTGTAGTAAATGCGTATGGTGTTGACGGATTTACCATCACCGGCAAAGGAACCATTGACGGTAACGGACTAAAATACTGGGAAGCCTTTTGGCAGCGCAGAGCCGAAAACCCGAAGTGCACCAACCTCGAAGTTTCTCGTCCAAGGCTCATTTTCATTCAAAACAGCAAAAACGTACAGTTGCAGGACGTCAAACTGCATAACTCCGGGTTCTGGACTACACACTTGTACAAATGTTCCAACGTGAAACTGCTCGGTCTGCATATTTTTTCGCCTGTCGCTCCGGTAAAAGCACCCAGCACCGATGCTATCGATATTGATGTATGTTCAAATGTGCTGGTTAACGACTGTTACATGGAAGTAAACGACGATGCCATTGCCCTGAAAGGCGGTAAAGGCCCATGGGCTGACAAAGATTCGACCAATGGGCCTAACATGAATATCATCATTCAGAACTGTACCTTTGGATTTTGCCACTCGGCTGTGACATGCGGAAGTGAGTCTATTCATAACCGTAACATCATTGTACGCAACTGCACGGTTGACGGTCCTTCACGTGTTTTGTGGTTAAAAAACCGACCCGACACCCCACAACTTTACGAATACATTCTGGTTGAAAACATCACTGGGAAAGCCGATCGCTTACTTTTTGCCAAACCATGGATCCAGTTCTTCGATTTGCAGGGACGCGAAACTCCTCCCCTGTCAGCGTCCGATCATGTGGTATTCCGTAATATTGAACTGACATGTCAGATCTTTGCAGATATAGATGTTTCGGAATACGACAAACTGAAAAACTTCACCTTCGAAAATCTTAAAATTACGACTGAAAACGGAGAGCTAAATAAATCGATCATCGAAGGACTGACACTAAAAAATGTGGTTGTCAATGGGAAAATCATTGAATAAAATTTAAAGTTATTCCTGAGGCTGACTCAAAAGTCATAACTTGTATATCTGGTCATCCCGAATTTATTTCGGGATCTGAAATACATTACATTGAGATCCTTAAACAAGTTCAGGATTACAGGTTCAATTACTTTTGAGTCAGCACGATTTTCTGGTTTAACAAATCTATAAATCAATCGCAGTTTTTCCTTTCAGTTGAACAGTTTTTCCTTTCCAGCTAAATGTCCCCGCCAGACCTTCAGGTAAAGTTATTTCACCTTTAATACCTTCCATTCCTGTTCTTTTCAAATCAAAAATAATCATTCCTGAAGGATGCGGCATCTGCCCTTTAATATATTTCAGTTCACCAAAAGCCGGTTCCATGCGGATGGTTTTAAATCCGGGAGAAGCCGGACGAATTCCGGCAACGGTAGCCAGAAAGTCGTAATTTGGACTTGCGCTCCACGCATGACAATCCGACCGGGTAGGATCCTGTTTCTCGGCAAAAGTGGTCAAGCCATTTTTCAGCATTTCTTTCCATGGACGCAGAGTATTTAAATACTGATCTGCAAGGCCTGTTTTTTTCAGTGCCTGAGTCAGATAAAAACGAAAATACAATGTTGGTTGAGACAATGTTTGATCATTCACAATCCGCTCTATCATCGCTTTTTGTTCATTTTCAGGTATGGTATTCGAAAGTACCCCAAATATTTGGGCATGCATACTGAATTCTGTCTTTTCCGGCGTATCTGCCAGGTATTTTTTGTTTTCATCCCAACAATTTTGAGAAACGGATTTGGTAAGACTTTGTGCCAGTTGCTTGTATTTTTGTGCCTGAATTGGTTGATTAAAAAAATCATTCAATTCAGCTGCTCGTTGCACCGCATAAGCCAGTTGCATAGTCAGAATTGATGATTGACCTTCGTTACGTCCGCCTTTCGGAACGCCTCCTATGCGATACTTGTTAATCCATGGCCATTCGTCGGCCCAGTCCACAAAATTCCAGTATTCCACTTTACCCAAAAGTCCGGTTTTTGGATCAATCCGGTTTATAAACCAACTTAAAACCTGATCTATTCCCGGGAGAAATTGTTGAATAAATTCCGGATCATCGCGTAACGTCCAGTAATCGTGAACCATATCGACCCAATAAAGCGAAAAAGGTGGAATAACCTGCGGACTAGCCGATGGGTAGCGACTACGGGTTAGGCCTTCGTAAAAGCGCGATTCATTAAAAGTCATCAAGGCATTACGCACCAAACGATCATCTCCCGAAACATACATTGAGATTAAAGCCTGAATACGCGTATCTCCTACATATTGAAGTTGTTCGTAATAAGGACAATCGTAATACGTTTCGTTGGCACAGAGCCGGGCAGTCCACCAGCCAGTGTCCCATATTTGTTTTAAATCGCTCTGATCAGCCTCAAAAACTGCATTTTCTTTCAAAGGGTAAGCAGTAAATTCACTCTGAAAATTATCCAAAACCAAAGCTTCTTCCCTGGTCTCAATTTCTAGCTGAATATATTTCCATGTTCGGAACCAAAGCGGACGAAATAAGCGGCTTGTTCCACCATCAGGAATAAAAATATCAGCATAGCCTTTAATCTTTTTCCCACCTATCTCATTTCTATTTCCTTTATTGCCTTGCTCATCAAACATAGCTTCGGCATATATCAGTTTAATCCTGCTTCCTTTTCCTTTCGAAACCCGCAACTCTGGATATCCTGTAGTAAGATTTCCCTGATCGAATAAAACAATAATCTTTTGGTTGGCAGGAACAGTCCATTTCGCTTTTCCCTGAAGAAAACCATCTGGAACGATATTCGTTACTCCGGTCACTGAACTTGTGGTAGCAGTTGAAGCCCGCCTGACTTCTGAAAACCGTTGTTCTTTTATTTCCATCTGCGGAATTCGTCTTGGGGTCAGCACCCAGTTAATATCGGTTCCAACTCCTCGCGGATGTCCTACATCAATCGTTTTTGCCTTGCTCCAATCGTTATCGTTATAAATTACTGTCTCCCATCCCCACGGGTATTTTGCAGCATCTACTCTGTCACAGGCGCCTACCACTATAAATTGCCCAAGAGTTTCCTTGGCATCCGAAGATGCAGACTGATATGCCTTATCGCAAATTACTTTCCAGGTGGCATCCGTGTTAACGACTTCTTCTACAGCCGAATCACCCTGAACAATCAGTGCTGTTTGATGCGAAAATTGAGCCCAGGGCTTATCTTCACCAAAGTTCCAAACCAAAGCAGCCAGCAGGTTTTTCCCCGGATTAAGGTAGTGGGCAATATCTATGCTTTCGTAATACCAATGAGCCAAATCTCCCCGTGCCGGTCCAAAACAAACAGCTTTTCCGTTAACAAACAAACGATATCGGTTATCGGCCGAAACATGAATAATAAACTCCTTCGGAACAGATTCGAGGAAAAAGCTTTTTCGGAAATGGAAAACTCCATAGTCGAGTGCCGATTCCGTTGGATGAGTGATCCACTGTGCTTTCCAGTGATTTGCTAATAATTCAGGATTGATTCTTTCAGGAGAAACCAATTGGGTTGGTTGTGATGCGGCAGGAAATGCCAGAAAAAGCATTACAATATATAAAAAATGTGATCGCATGGCTTGTTCGTTCTTAGTTTGGTCGGTTATATTTCAGCGCGTTAAGTTAACCGAAATGTTTCAAATAGTTACTGAATATGTGATTTTATGGGCATTCCTTGCACAAAAAAGAAGTTGCGAACTGCAACATCAATCTAAATAAAAAACCCATAAGTCTCTGAAGATCTTATGGGTTTAAATTCCTATTTCTCAAATATGAGTTATTCTTTCATGTCTTCCTTTAATTCTTCTTCGGCTTTGGTCATAATTGTTAAAAACTCTTCAACATAAAGCGGATAGCTTTCGATATCTTCCAGTTTCTGCGTTTTTATCTGTAATTCTTTTAGGCGAACTCCCAGGTCATTCATCCCGAAAGTCATCACCGATGATTTAGCCTTGTGTGCCAATTCACCAAGTTCTTTCCATTTTTTTTCTGCTAAGTAACCAGTTAAACCATCTCTGAATTCGGGTAACTGATCAAAAAACATCTGGATAAATTCTTTCATAATTTCGGATTCTCCGCCTGTAATTTCCTTCAGGTAATCCAAATTGGTGTAGCGGGATTGTGCCATTGATGTTTTTTTTGAAATCGTTTGTAATAACACAATAATACGGAAAATTTTCATTCAAAACTACCTCTTGTTACCATAATTGTATATTGAAAGTTGCAGATTGCAAATTCTAATAACAATGAAGCTAAAAACTAATACCTTTGGCAAATGATTTTTTTCATGCTTTATACATAGTTAATATTCTACTTTTGCTTCATAAAAACTGAAAATATATTTATGCAATTTACAGCCTTTAATCAGGTCCATAAACGGCTAGGCGCCAAAATGGTAGAGTTTGCCGGATTCGAAATGCCAATTGAGTATTCCGGAATTATGGACGAGCACATGACTGTCCGCGAATCGGTCGGAGTATTCGATGTGTCGCACATGGGTGAGTTTTGGGTAAAGGGACCAAATGCACAGGAACTGGTTCAGCGTGTTACCTCAAACGATGTTTCCAAGTTAACCTTAGGTCAGGCACAATATTCATGCTTCCCTAACGGGAAAGGCGGAATTGTTGACGACCTGTTGGTTTATTATTATTCGCAGGAGAAATATTTGCTGGTGGTAAATGCTTCCAACATTGAAAAAGACTGGAACTGGATTGTTTCACAGAATACAAATAATGCCATTCTGGAGAATGCTTCACCTGCAATCAGCCAATTGGCTATTCAGGGACCAAAAGCCGAAAAAACTCTTCAAAAATTGACTGATATCAACTTATCGGAAATTAAATATTACACCTTCGTCACAGGAATTATTGGAGGGTTTGACGATGTAATCATCTCAGCAACAGGATATACCGGATCGGGAGGTTTTGAACTTTATTTCAGGAATGAAATAGCCGAACAAATGTGGAACAAGATTTTTGAAGCCGGCGAAGAATTTGGCATTAAACCAATTGGTTTAGCAGCCCGCGACACCCTTCGGCTCGAAATGGGATTCTGTTTATACGGAAATGATATTGACGACACCACATCTCCCATTGAATCTGGCCTGGGTTGGATAACCAAATTTAATGGTCATACTTTTATCGACAAAGACTTCCTTTTAATGCAAAAGCAGGAAGGTGTAGAGCGTAAACTTCGCGGATTTGAAATGATTGACCGTGGAATTCCCCGTCACGATTACGAACTTACCGATCATAACGGCAATATAATTGGTCGTGTTACTTCCGGAACTATGTCTCCGGTGCTGAATAAAGGTATTGGAATGGGTTATGTGCATACTGCCTATTCTGCCATCGGAACCGAAGTATACCTGAAAGTTCGTAATAAAATGCTTAAAGCAAAAATTGTTAAGTTGCCGTTTATTAATCCGGCATAATTTTCAAAATAAATTTTCCTGAAGTCTGACAGTGCATGCTGCCAGACTTTTTTTTTGTGCACACTCCCACCCTGCTAACTCAAAATGAAATTTGATGCTACTTATGTCACTAATCTTCTAACAATTGTTCCTTTCAATACAGTATTTTACATTTAGATTAAATGCTGCTTTCTATCAACTTATTTAGGCTTTGCTTGGGTACTTTCTTTATCTTTGCGACTTATACCTGAAAATGGAAAACAAAAAAAAACGACTAGAAGTTTGCTTATCACCCGCAATCTATGATAAACACGCTGATGACGAAAACATGGTGGTTATTGTTGATATTTTACGTGCAACTTCATCAATTTGTGCGGCCATACATAACGGAGTAAAAAGTATCATCCCCGTAGCAACTGTAGAAGAAGCCAGAGAAATGAAACAAAAAGGCTTTATGGTTGCTTCTGAACGTGATGGTTATGTACTCGATTTTGCAGATTTTGGAAATTCGCCTTTTAATTTTACTCCTGAAATCGTATCCGGAAAGGAAATCGTTTATTCTACCACCAACGGAACACGCTGCATTCACATGGCAAGTCATTCAAAAGCAGTCGTAATCGGATCATTCCTGAACATCTCTTCGTTAGCTGAATGGCTCATTCATAAAAATTCGCCTGTATTAATTTTCTGTGCATCCTGGAAAGATCGTTTTAGCCTGGAGGATACCGTTTTTGCAGGAGCACTGGCCGAAAAGTTACTGAATTCGGGCAAATTCGAAACCATTTGTGATGCCGCAACAGCATCGCTGGATTTATGGAGCCTGGCAAAATCAGATTTGAACGGATACATTCAAAAAGCAGCACAAAAAGAAAGATTGGCATCAAAAGGATTGGACGATTGCATCGAATATTGTCTGACCGCCGACCAGACAAAGGTTGTACCCATATTTCAGAATGATAAATTAACCGATTCCCTTGGCTAAAATAAGTCAGTGAAAATTATATAAGTGCCTCTGTTTTTTTCAAAATATATTGATGTAAAATAGTTGAATGTTTTATAACTTGTTATAGCAAAATTAAGTCTGATTTATCTCAGAAAACCATTTGTAAATAATCGTTTATTTTGAGCTATTATTTGCAATTAACCTAATTGTAAATAGTTATTAACCCATAAATAAATTCACAATGAAGAAGCATAATTTTTATGCGGGTCCCTCAATCTTGCCGCAATACACCATTAAAAACACAGCAGATGCTTTAATTGATTTTGCAGGAACAGGCCTTTCCCTTATGGAAGTCTCGCACCGTAGCAAAGAATTTGTTGCTGTAAGCAATGAAGCTCAGCAACTTTTCAAGGAATTGCTTGACATTCCTGCAGGTTACCATGTACTATTTTTAGGCGGTGGTGCCAGCTCGCAATTCATGATGGCTCCTTACAATTTATTGGAGAAAAAGGCTGCTTATTTAAACACAGGAACCTGGGCCGATAAAGCTCAAAAAGAAGCGAAGTTCTTTGGTGAAGTTATAGAAGTAGCTTCTTCAAAAGCAAGCACTTACAACTATATTCCAAAAGGCTATACTATTCCTGAAGATGTTGATTATTTCCATATTACAACCAATAATACCATTTACGGAACAGAAATTCATCAGGATATCGATTGTAAAGTTCCATTGGTTGCTGATATGTCATCCGATATTTTTAGCCGTCCGCTCGATGTTTCGAAATATGCAATTATTTATGGCGGAGCCCAGAAAAACCTTGCTCCGGCCGGTGTTACTTTTGTTATTGTAAAAGAAGATGTACTGGGTAAAGTAAGCCGTAAAATTCCTACGATGTTGGATTACCGTACGCATATCACCAACGAATCAATGTTCAACACTCCTCCGGTAGTTCCGGTTTTTGCTGCACTTCAAACCTTGAAATGGCTTAAACAATTGGGTGGTGTAAAAATGATGGAAAAAATGAACATCGAAAAAGCAGGAATTCTTTACGACGAAATCGATCGCAATAAACTATTCAAAGGCAATGTTCCGGATGTAAACGATCGTTCGTTAATGAATATTTGTTTTGTGATGAATGACGAATACAAAGAATGGGAACCTGAATTCCTCACCTATGCCAAATCATTGGGAATGTTGGGACTGGAAGGTCATCGTTCTGTAGGCGGATATCGTGCCTCAACTTATAATGCGCTTCCGAAAGAAAGTGTGATTGCCTTAGTTGATGCAATGAAAGCATTTGAAAAAACAAAGCTTAAATAGAACAATCAGGAGAAAAGCAGAATGGGGGTTCTGCTTTTCTTTTTAAAAGGGGAAAACTAACTATGAAAAGAGTATTAATTGCCACAGAAAAACCATTTGCCAGAATGGCAGCCGAACAAATTGCCGGAATATTTGCAGAAGCCGGTTATGAAATAGTCACTCTGGAAGAATACACTGAAAAGTCAGAACTTCTGGAGGCTGTCAAGGATGTTCATGCAATAATTATTAGAAGTGATATTATTGATCGTGAAGTTATTGAAGCAGCCAAAGTGCTTGAGATTGTGGTTCGCGCAGGTGCCGGATACGATAATGTAGATGTAAAAGCAGCCAATGAAAAGAATGTTTGTGTGATGAATACTCCCGGACAAAATGCAAACGCAGTTGCCGAACTGGCCATTGGATTAGCATTGTATGGTATGCGGGAGTTTTTCTCCGGAAAATCAGGTGGAGAATTGCGTGGACGAACAATAGGTCTGCATGGATATGGTTATGTAGCCCGCAATGTCAAGCGTATAGCTAAAGCATTCGGTATGCGTGCTCTGGTATATACCAGATACAGTAAGGCTCAGGCGGTTTCAGAAGGACTTGAACTGGCTCATTCGCTTGAAGAATTATATGCTGCTTCCGACATTATTTCGATCCATGTTCCGGCACGAGGCGAACATATTAAATCGGTAAGTTATGAAGTGATGAAGTTTCTGAAAAATGATTCTATCATTGTGAATACCGCCAGGAAAGAGGTGATAAATGAAGATGATTTGGTCCGGATAATGACAGAAAACCCAACAATTAAATATCTATCAGACATTGAACCGGATTGCAAAAACACGTTTCAGGAACAGTTCAAGGGAAGATTTTTCTTTACACCCAAAAAGCTGGGAGCCCAGACAAATGAAGCCAATACAAATGCAGGAGTTGCCGCAGCAGAACAAATTGTAGCATTTTTTGAAAAAGGCGATCAAACCTTCCGGGTAAACAGATAAAAAAAAAACAAGAATGATATTGAAGTGGATTGAGGAACAAACCTTTACAAACATTGATTATTCCGGGCAAAAACTTGTTCAAACTGAATTTGAAACCTCGACTTTTAAAAATTGTAATTTCTCAGATTCCGATTTATCAGAAAGCGATTTCGTGAATTGCAGGTTCGAAAATTGCAATTTTTCCAATGCGCGATTATCCGGCACCGGAATGAAAGATGTTCACTTCATTGGGTGTAAACTGATAGGGATGAGCTTTGCTGCCTGCTCCGATTTTCTATTTTCAGTCAACTTTCAAAAATGTGTTCTCGATTATTCGGTGTTTGCGGAGAAAAAAATGAAAAAAACAAAATTCACTGATTGCTCGCTTAAGGAGGTGGACTTCTCGGGAACTGATTTGTCCCTGTCAGACTTCCATCATTGCGACCTGCTTCAAACTGTTTTTCACCGGACCAATCTGGAAAAAGCGGATTTCCGGACAGCCAAAAATTATTCGATGGACCCGGAGACGAACAGAATAAAAAAAGCAAAATTTTCTTATGCAGGAATAATAGGGCTTCTGGGGAAGTATAACATCGAAATCGAATAATCAATTCTTCCTGAATTTAATTTTCAAGTAGCATTAGTGAACACAAAATTCGGATTGATACTATGACTTGTTGTGGTAACGTACAAAAACATATTGTCAGTGTATTTTCAGAATTGGTTAATAATATAGAAACCGCTAAAAAAGTATTAAGAAAAGGTATTATTGTCGGAAAATTAACTTGCTGCAAGAGCGTATTTCCGAATAGTACCCGTAAATTGGCCGCAGAATTCTAAATTAGAAAAAATACAGATTTATGGCTATTGTAAAACCTTTTAAAGGACTTCGTCCGCCTCAGGCGATTGCCAGCGACCTGGCCTGTTTACCATACGATGTAATGAACAGTACTGAAGCAGCTCAAATGGCTGAAGGAAAAGCATGTTCGTTGCTACACATTACACGTGCCGAGATTGACTGTCCCGAAGGAACAGATATACATTCGGAAGAAGTGTATGAAAAATCAGTTGAGAATTTCCGGAATTTCCAAAAGCAAGACTGGCTGATTCAGGACGAAGAAGCAAAATATTACATTTATGCGCAAACCATGAATGGCCGCACTCAATACGGAATTGTTGGCGCTGCTTCTTGCGAAGATTATAATCGGGGAATCATCAAAAAGCACGAACTCACCCGTCCGGACAAGGAAGAAGACCGCATGATTCTTACCCGGTACCTGAATGCCAATATCGAACCTGTTTTCTTTTCGTATTGTGCTGTTCCAGAAATTGATGCAATTGTTGAATCTATTGTTAAAAATCAGAAAGCCGATTATGATTTTGTTGCTGAAGACGGATTTGGTCACCATTTTTGGACAATAAACGATGCTGCAGTAAATCAGAAAATAGAGCAACTTTTTGCCGCCAAAGTTCCTGCGACATACGTAGCCGACGGACACCACCGTACAGCTGCAGCAGCCCGCATTGGTCTTGAAAAACAAAATCAGAATACAAATCATACCGGCCATGAAGAATACAATTTCTTTATGGCTGTTCATTTTCCGGATAACCAGCTACAAATTATTGATTATAACCGTACAGTAAAAGACTTAAATGGTTTAACTGAAGTTGAATTACTAAACAAATTGAATCAAAGCTTTGACGTTGAACTTGTTGGCACCGAAATCTACAAACCTGCCAGACTGCATGAATTCAGTATGTACATCGGCGGAAACTGGTATAAACTAAATGCCAAACCAGGTACTTTTAACGACAATGATCCGATTGGTGTATTGGATGTGACTATTTTGTCGAATCTGGTTCTCGACCAAATTTTGGGAATTGCCGATTTACGGACATCCACCCGCATTGATTTTGTTGGAGGAATAAGAGGATTGGGTGAGCTTAAAAAACGTGTCGATAACGGCAGTATGAAAGTAGCTTTTGCTCTTTTCCCGGTTTCGATGCAGCAGTTGATTAATATTGCTGATTCAGGAAACATTATGCCACCAAAAACAACATGGTTCGAGCCCAAACTGAGATCAGGATTGGTGATTCACAAACTGGATTAATGCCTCAGGTTTAATCGCAAAAATACAAATTCAAGAAAAATCCCGCCGGAAATTCCATCGGGATTTTTTGTTTATAAAAACTACATCGCCAAAATATTGTTATTGACTTCAGAAAAACATGAACATGAAAAATAAAAAGATACTTCTGGCAGGTTCAATATTTATGGCTTTGGGAGTTCTGCTTGGAGCTTTTGGAGCACACGCTCTTAAAACACAACTTTCACCCGAGATGATGATGGTTTACAAAACAGGTGTTGAGTATCAGTTCTACAATGCACTTGGGCTTATTCTTGTTGGCTTAATTTCTTATCAGCTCGATTCGAAATGGCTTCGCTGGTCAGGTATTTTAATCACTGCCGGAATCATTATTTTCTCCGGAAGTTTATATGCTCTTGCCTTGTCAGGAATTAAAATATTGGGGGCAATCACCCCAATTGGAGGGATATCACTTGTTGCAGGCTGGATTTTTCTGGCCATTTCAGTCGGGAAACGTTGATCGAAATTACATTAACTTTCAACCTTAACAATACAAATTACCCAGACCTGAGCTTTCTCATGGTTCGTTTGCTCTAATTCAGGCTTCTTTATCTGCTTAAAATCAGGACTAAAAATTTTAAATCCTGATAATAATTATATTTGTGCCACGAATACTTTCAAATTAAATAATAATCATGATTAAAAAAGTTCAACGTTTAATAGCACTATCACTTTTGACAGTTGCATTGGGCATGCAGGTTTCGTATGCATGTACCAATTTTTTAATAACCAAAGGCGCATCGATTGATGGATCGACCATGATAACTTATGCTGCTGATTCGCATACCTTATACGGTGAATTGTACTATCAGCCTGCGCAAGACTATCCTGAAGGAACATTACGCGATATTTACGAGTGGGATACGGGCAAGTTTTTAGGCCGCATACCTCAACCTCTGCACACAAACAGTGTAATTGGGAATATGAATGAGTTTCAGGTTTCTATAGGTGAAACCACTTATGGTGGCCGCGAAAACCTTTATACACAATCGGGTGCAATAATGGATTATGGCAGTCTTATTTACGTAGCACTTCAACGCGCTAAAACTGCCCGCGAAGCCATCGAAATTATGACAGACCTTGTTGAGAAATATGGATACGCCAGTGAAGGCGAATCGTTTTCGATTTCCGATCCGAATGAAGTTTGGATTATGGAAATGATTGGGAAAGGAGAAGGTGAAAAAGGTGCTGTTTGGGTAGCTCAGCGAGTTCCGGACGGATATATTTGTGGTCATGCCAATCAGGCACGTATCACGACTTTCCCGATGAATGATGAAGCAAATTGTCTTTTTGCAAAAGATGTGATTTCATTTGCCCGCGAAAAAGGATGGTTTGATGGAAAAAATAAAGATTTCAGTTTTTCTGATGTATATGCACCGGTTGATTTTAGCGGAGCCCGTTTTAGCGATGCCCGCGTATTTGCAGGATTTAACAAGGTATATTCGGGTATGAAACCTTATGAAGAATATGTGCTGGGTAATGTAAAACATGATGGTGAAAACAATTTTCCTTCCAACAGAATGCCGTTGTGGGTAAAACCAGACAACAAACTCAGTGTTCAGGATGTAATGGGAATGATGCGTGACCATTTTGAAGGTACCGCCATGGATATGACCAAAGACATTGGTGCAGGTCCATTTAAGCTCCCATATCGCTGGCGACCACTTACTTTTAAAGTCGATTCAGCAAATTATGTGAATGAAAGAGCCATTTCGACTCAGCAAACCGGATTTTCTTTTGTGTCTCAGTCGCGTTCGTGGTTGCCAAATCCGATTGGTGGAATATTATGGTTTGGTGTTGATGATACATACAGCACCTGCTACGTGCCAATGTATTGCGGAATAACCGAAATTCCTGAATGTTTTAAAGTTGGCAACGGCGATATGCTTACTTTCTCTGAAACATCCGCTTTTTGGACTTTCAATGTAGTTTCGAATTTCACCTACCTCCGTTATGATGCCATGATTCCGGATGTTTTAAAAGTTCAGAAAAATCTGGAAGACAAGTTTGTTGCTTACACGCCAAGTGTCGATCTGGCTGCTCAGAACCTATGGAATGCAGGTAAGAAAAAAGAGACACTTCAATTCCTAACTGACTATTCTGTCAATCTGGCAAACGGAATGACCAGCGAATGGAAAAAATTATCTCAGTTTCTGTTTGTGAAATTTATCGATGGAAACATTAAGAAAGAAAAAGATGGTGTTTTCGAGCGAACAGAAACCGGAATGCCTCCAGGTCCTGATCAACCGGGGTATCCGGATTGGTGGAAAAAAGTTATAGTTGATGAAACCGGAGATCACTTCAAGATGACTGGTGCTCCAACCCATTAATTTTCGGAGGAACAAAATAATTTATACCAAATACAAGTGGCAAATTGAATAATTTTATTACTTTTGCGCCACATTTCAGCAATCTCTTACTCATTGAGTTGATGTAATATTGCCACTAAAAACATAAAAAAATGGATTTAATTCAAGTAGCAGAAAACGCTTTTGCCGTTGAGACCAAAGAACAACCGCAATTTAAAGCAGGTGATACCATTACCGTTCATTACAAAATCCGTGAGGGTAACAAAGAACGTATCCAGAATTATCGTGGCGTTGTAATACAGGTAAAAGGAACTGGCGTAACAAAAACTTTTACTGTTCGCAAAATGTCAGGTAGTATTGGTGTTGAAAGAATTTTTCCTCTTTTTTCACCTTTTATCGACCAGATTGAAGTGAATAAAAAAGGTATTGTTCGCAGAGCAAAACTTTATTATTTACGCGAACTTACAGGCAAAAAGGCCCGTATCAAAGAAAAACGTGTATAAGAAAAATAATTTTCTTTCTGAAAAGAGGTTGGTTCGTAAGTTCCAACCTCTTTTTTTATTGCCAATTTGTCTAAATACCAGGCAAAAAAAACACCTACACAAATTAATGCGTAAGTGTTTTATTGTCAATGTCGGTTTGCAGGGGATCGAACCCTGGACCCGCTGATTAAGAGTCAGCTGCTCTACCAACTGAGCTACAAACCGAATCGGCGACAAAAGTAACAGATAGTTTGGCATTTTCAAAGAATCAGCCCACTAAATTGGCTTTAATTCATAGTTTAGCGAACTAAAGAAAATAATAGCGTACATTTTGACGTTCAAATTTTAAAAAGAGAAAAAGAGAACCGGAAATAATAAGCGATCACCAATTTATTCGCTTAATTTGCAATAATTGAGATAATTTCTTGTCTGTGAACAAATAACCCAAAATGGAATTCCTGAACTATATACCTGAAGGATTTATCAAATTTATCTTGGTACTCACATTTTCGTTATTAATTGGGCTGGAACAAAGACGACATCACATTAACGAGAATGAAGACTTGTTGTTTGGGACAGACCGTACCTTCACATTTATCGGGTTACTGGCGTATGTACTTTTCATTGCCGATTCAGTTAATTACATCCCCTTTCTAATCGGGTTTCTTTTAATTGGTTCCTTTCTCGGCATTCAATACCATCACAAAATAGCTCAAAACGGAAAATATGGTTTAACCAGCACTATTCTGGCTCTGTTAACATACTGCATTCCAATAATGGTTTTTACCCAACCTATTTGGCTGGTATTATCATTTATTGTAGCTCTAATGATGGTTACCGAACTTAAAAATCATTTCATAAGCTTATCCAAAAAGGCATCCGAAGAAGAGTTTATTACACTGGCAAAGTTTATTGCATTTGCCGGTATTGTTTTACCCCTTCTTCCTGAAGAAAACATCTCATCGCATATACCTGTTTCGCCTTATCATTTATGGTTGGCTGTTGTAGTTGTTTCCGGCATTTCATACAGTAGTTATTTGCTGAAAAAATTCGTCTTCCCTGATTCAGGAATCATTTTAACCGGTCTTTTGGGTGGCATATATAGTAGTACAGCTACCACGGTTATTCTGGCTCGAAAAGAGAAAGCAGGAATCTCGGGAACACAAACCGTATCAGCAATCATGATTGCAAATGGTATGATGTACATACGAATTCTTGTCCTTGCCTTCATTTTTAATCAACAGGTTGCGTTGGGCCTGTTAATCCCTTTTGTTATCCTTTTTCTTACCAGCTTTCTTCTTTCGAGGTTTGGTTCAGTGAATCTTAAAAACAATACTTCAGTAGTGCCTGAAAACAATCTGACTTCAGGTAAAAATCCATTGGAATTAAGAACCGCTGTTATTTTTGGAGTTTTATTTGTTGTTTTTGCCCTGATTACCGATTTCGTTTTGAAGAAATATGGAAGTACCGGGATTACCAGTTTAGCTTTTGTAGTTGGAGTGACTGATATTGATCCGTTTCTGTTGAATCTGCTTCAGCAAAAAACCGGTATCGGACAAATGACTATCGTACTGGCGATAATAAATGCCACCAATAGCAACAACCTTTTAAAAATGATCTATTCAACAACTTTATGCAGCAAGGGTATCCGCAAAAATTTAATTCTAAATTTTGTCGTACTTCTTGCTGCTGGTTTGTTAATATCAATTATCTATTTTTTAATTTGACACGAAATACATTCTTGGTTTCACTTAAGCATTGCAATTATCATGAAAACATTATTTTATAAGAACATCGTCCTGTTTTCAGCGCTATCAGTATTTTTAGTTGCAGGATGCCAAAAAGATGACGAGATAATTAGACAACAAACCGTTAGTCCTTCAAGAGCATCGAGTGTTCCCTCCTCGAACGAAGTGAATACCTTTATCTGGAGCGGATTGCATGATTATTATTTGTGGACCAGTCAGGTTGCTAATCTATCTGATACGAAATACAATAATTCAGACAATTTAAACATCTTTCTAAATCAATTCACCGACCCTCAAGCCCTTTTCACCAGCCTCTTATATCAATACGAGGTTGTTGACAAATGGTCGTTTATGGTTGATGATTCAAAGACAATTGATGATTGGATTAGTGGGATATCAAAAACAATGGGTTACGATTTCATGCTTGGCCGAATTGGAGATTCAGATAATCTTTTTGGATTTGTACGTTACGTATATAAAAACTCTCCGGCAGAAAAGGCAGGACTTAAGCGCGGCGATATTTTTGTGAAAATCAATGACCAGCAGCTAACTGTTTCCAACTACCAAACATTGCTTTTTGCAACCGAAACATATACCATCGGATTTGCCACAATTACGGACCATACCATTTCTGCACTGGATAAAACAATGACAATGACAGCAATTGAGATGCAGGAAAATCCAATACTTAAGGATACCATTTTCATGAATAACAGTCAGAAAATTGGCTATTTGGTATACAATGGATTCAATTCTGATTTCGACATTGAATTAAACAATGTTATCAAAAAATTTAAAGATGCTAATATTGATCAGATGGTGCTGGATTTGAGATACAATGGTGGCGGATCGGTACAAAGCAGTATCTATTTAGCAAGTATGCTTTATGGAACTGACAAAACCAAAATATTTGCAAAGGCACAATATAACGCTCTGCTACAAGACTATTTTGTTCAGCAATACGGAGAGTCAACTCTAAACAACAATTTTGTTTCGACCATTGATGCAACAGATACAGAAGCTGCAACTCCAATTAATACGTTGAATCTTCAAAAAATTTATATTATTGTATCTGACAATACAGCTTCTGCAAGCGAATTGCTGATCAACGGATTGAGACCTTATATGAATGTAAAACTTGTTGGTATTAATACTGTAGGGAAATACGTTGGCTCGACTACCATAATGGATTGGGATGCTAATGGAAATGTAAATCCAAATAATAGCTATGCGATGCAGCCAATTATTGTGAAGTATGCCAACTCTGCAGGAGTTACTGATTTTATTGATGGCTTAACTCCTGATATTATTGCAGAAGAAGACATTGCTAATCTGTTGCCATTAGGCGATGCAAACGAAACTTTGCTTAGTTATGTTTTGGCTGACATGCAGGGAATCACAATTGCTGCGAAAACCTTAAAATCTGCTCAGATTGGTTTTAGAAAAATTGCTGACAGTCATAAATTCCAACCTTTTTCCAAAGAAATGTATATCAATTCACTCAATAAAAAGTTAAAAGGATTAAACTAAAAATAGATACTTTAATCAAAAAAAAAACTAAACCAGGCATCACACACACCTAACTTCAAATGACCTTTCGAATTTTACTAACCATTTCTTTTATTTTATTTGTTGTCAAAGTATTTGGTCAGATTTCCGGATTGACTTCGACTAATCTACCTTTGATTGTTGTAAATACAAGCGGAAAGTCAATAATTAATGCTTCCAAAATTACTGCGACCATGAAGGTTATATCCAACGGATCCGGCAAAGTAAACCAATCATCCGATCCGGGAAACATTTACACCGGAAATGTCGGGATTGAAATTAGATGCGCTTATTCGGCCTCTCTTCCCCAAAAACCTTATGGATTTGAAACTCGTGATGCCAGAGGGGAAAATCTCAATGTTTCGCTATTGGGCATGCCTGAGGAAAACGATTGGATACTGCTTGCTAATTATAACGACAAAACTTTTATGCGTAATGTTCTTGCATTTGAGTTATTCAGGAAAATGGGACATTATGCCCCAAGAACTCAAATGGTCGAGGTTATCCTGAAACTTATACCGGACAGGTGACAAAATTCAAAAACTGGATACAAACACGACTGACCTGGCTCAATGGGCACATGTTGGGTAAATCAAATATTACATCAGCAGATCGATTTGAAACTGCTTTCAATTACCGCACCTTCCCCAATCCGGCACAGGATAAGGTCTTTATTGAATCTTCTTCAGAGATAAATAATATTAAATTCTACAACAATTCCGGCACATGCATTGTAAATAAAGAAAGAGTTTCAGCCTTTTCAACAAGAATTGATGTTTCAGGTTTCGCTTCTGGTGTATACCTGATCCGCTTAATAACTAATGGGAACAAGGCGGTTAGCTCAAAACTAATTATTCAATAGTTTTTATTTGCTTCGTCTTATAAGATTAAAATTGTAAAAATCAGGTATATTATTTCACTTTTGACTAAATTTAATGCGATCAACCTTAACCTGTCAAAATGAAAAACCTAATTTGTATTACCGCTTTATTAATCGCTTTTTTATCGATTAATGCACAACAAATTCCATTCAGGCTTGAAGAATTAACAGCACCAGATTACTTGAAGGCAGTCGAAAAATCGTCCAAAACCTGCATCCTTCCTATCGGTGTTTTCGAAAAACATGGACCTCATCTGCCTTTGGGAACTGATCTTTACACTGCCCGTGAATATGCATTGCGCGCTGCCGAAAAAGAATATACGGTAGTTTTTCCCTGGTACTATTTCAGCCAGATAAATGAAGCCAGACATCAGCCCGGAACTATTGCTTACAGCCCGGAATTGATCTGGAAAATGCTTCAGGAAACGCTCAACGAGCTCGCGCGAAACGGCTTCGACAAAATAATCATTGTAAATGGCCATGGTGGGAATAATGCCTTTCTAAACTTCTTCGGAATGGCACAATTATCCGAACGGCGATCATACAGTTTGTATTGGTTTCAGCCGTCAGATGATCCGGAAGTTGTAAAAAAAGCTGAAGAATTGACGCAGCACGATCCATATAATGCCCATGCCGGAAATGAAGAATCTTCTGTGATAAAAACGATCAAGCCCGATTTGGTTCATCTTGATCGTACCGGTCAGCAATCAGGAATTGATCAGGATCGTTTAAAAAATCTGCCAAACGTTTATACCGGAATCTGGTGGTATGCAAAATATCCGAATCATTACGGAGGTGATGGTACAAAGGCCAATGCCGAAGCCGGAGAATTGCTAATTAACTCTACAGTCGATCAACTGGTGAAAATGATTCAGGCTGTCAAAAAAGATGAAATAGTACCAGCTTTGCAGAGACAATTCTTCTATGAATCTGAAAATCCGTTGAAGACCAAACAGTAGTTATTGCATAACAGAACAAAGAATTAAAGCGTTAATTTTTTAGGAAGAAAGAATCTGATGGCTATAGACAGCCCAAAGAAAAATACAAATACAAAAACACACAAAATCAGCTCAATAGCAAGCACCGTCCAATCAGATGCGGAGATTTGCATATTGAATGTTATTTCATTTCGTAAAACCAGTATCATAGCGAATATGAGTTCACTGATAACCATACCCGTAATAAAACTAAACATCCGAATCTTTTTAGAAGGAAGGACTACATGTTTTTCAGGATTAGATAAAACAGACAAATAAAATGCAAAAAAGATGACAGGGAAATAACACACATAAAACCAAGCTGTTCTTGCAATCCAGATTACGAGAATCATGCAAATTATACCTGATAAAATATAGATGACCGGCTTTTTCACCCAACTACCATAATTTATCATCAGACTATTTTTTCAAACCATTTCTGAAAATACGTTCCTATAAATGGAATTAAATTTTCCATCGCCTTTACTGCTCCCACAAAACTAAAGACCCAGAATACAAAAAATAAGCCCCAAACAATAATATAATAATCAGGAATAAAGCCGGATATAAAAAAGCAGATATACAGTCCAAGAGATTGTCTTAAATAAAATGTAGTCAGCAAATCCTTTTTGATACTGTTTAAAATAAAAGCAACAATCCAGCCAAGTGGAGTTAAATGTGCCAATATCGATTTCACTTTGGGATTCATAGAATATTATTTTTGATTTTTTTGATGCAATTTATAAAAAGAAAACAGCAACTCCTCCAACAGTTATCAATGCACCAATTATTTCTTTCCAGTTCACTTTTTCGTGAAATAGAAATATCGCAGGGGGAATTATAAGAACTGGTACAATAGACATGATGGTGGCAGCAATACCTGCCTGAGTATTCTGGATAGCCAGCAGAGAAAATGATACGCCAAGAAAAGGGCCAAAAACTGAACCCAAAATAATTCTTTTCATAGCTGATTTATGCGTTATAGCTTTCCATACATTTCCATATCGCTTTGTGAAAAAAATAATGATCGCAAAACCAATCATCCCGGTAATAACACGGATATGGGATGCTGCGAATGCATCGTAATCACCCATTCCCTTTTTACTTAGAACCAGACCAACTCCCTGACCAACTGCACCACCAAAAGCCAGCAAAATTCCCTTGACGCTGTAGTTTGTGCTTATCTTTCGTTTCTTAATCGAAATATCTTCATTCTTTTCACGTTTCAGGATAACAATAGAAATACCTGTCAGAGTAACAATCATTCCTACCCAGTTCATCAGACTAAGTACTTCTCCTAGCATTATCCAACTGACAAAAGCTGTGATCGGAGGCGTTAAAGCCATGATCAGCATCGCAATCCGGGCACCAACTACAACAAACGATTGAAAAAGGAGCAAGTCGCCTATAACAAATCCAACAAGACCAGATAAAGCCATCCATCCCCATCGCTCAAGTCCTGCATCAAATGGCAGAATCATACCTATACGGAAATAATTGACAACTCCGTAGATAAAAAAGGCTAGTACCAATCGAATTAAATTAACCGATAATGAGCCCACTTTTTTCCCTGCCGATTCGAATGACAAACTGGTAATCATCCAAAAAAAGGCTGTAAGCAAAGCAGCAATCTCACCAAAATATTGCGCCATAAATCTTTTGTAAAATGAAGCACGAAGATAAAAAAAGAACAGACAAAGGACGCAGAACAGAAAACTTGAAAAACCAAAATAATTTTAGTCCACAGCAGATGTTTCCTCAGACGTTTAATCGACCTTTAACAGAAATGAATTCGGATTATTAAAAGTTGGGTAAACTTCGGACTACCTGAACATAAGCTATAAACATGTTGGTATAAGCAATTAATATCAATTAAATAACTGATAATAATAATTCAGACATGCAAATGTTAATTATTCCATGGCTTAACGCCATTAACAAAAAAGTGCCTAAAGCTACTCAAAGCTCCAGACACTAATATCTTTAAAAATCTTGTAGTTAAAGAATATAATTTAACTACTTCAACAAATCTGCAATTGCATCACGAAGTTTTGCTTCGCGAAGATTGCGACCTATAATTTTACCAGTTTTATCAACCAACAGATTAGCTGGAATCGAATTTACTGAATACAATGCAGCAGCTTCATTTTTCCATCCCATCAAGTCCGAAACATGAGTCCAAGTAAGCTGATCGTCAGCAATAGCTTTTTCCCATTTCTCCTTGTCCTTATCGAGAGAAACACCCAATACGCTAAATCCTTTTGAATTATAACGTTTAAAAACATCAACTACGTTTGGGTTTTCACGTCGGCAAGGGCCACACCAGGATGCCCAGAAATCGATTAGTGTATATTCATTTTTTGAATATACATCGCTAAGTTGTACCGGATTTCCATCAACATCATTTAACGTAAAATCCGGAGCGGTCTGACCTACAGCAACCAACATCAACTTAGAAACACGGTTCTTTAATGATATTATGGCAGGCACCGAATCAAGTTTAGCATCCAATCCGGATAAATAATCGTTTAAAACGTCACCTTCCATCTCGTAGTATACTTTGCTGAGAAAGTATGGAGAAACGTATGAAGCCGGATTCGCTTTAACAAATTCCTTTTGCAGATCGTCAATACTATTGAAGATATAATCTGACAATACCATTAAGCTGTCTGATTTATTATTATCTCCAAATTTCCCGGATTCTTTGGACTCATTATAGAGTGCAGTCCCCTGTTTGTCCAGTTGATCTATCTTGTCTTTAACAACCTGATATTCATCATGAACTGAAGATCCTGTCACTTTTGCCGCAGTTAGCGAATCAACTGAACCAGTAATTAAAATTGCTTTATTTTCAATAAAAAACGGTAGCTTCTCTCCCTCTGCACCAACACTTAAATAAAAGGCTTCCGGATTTTTCACTGCACCTTTAAATATACATTCTCCATTCACAAGTACAGCTGAATCAAGTTTCGCCCATCCACCCCTGATTTTTTGAGTTAAATATGCTTTACCTTCAGCATTTTTAAGCTTAACATTCACTTGGTAAGATGGAGTTTTTGTACAAGCTAAACCTCCAAATATTAGAGCAATCAACAATATTTTCTTCATGACAAATTGATTAAAATTGATACGTATTTCATACTTGTACAAAATAATAGAATTTAATTGAAGCACATCGGTTTTTACAATAAAAAAAACCGGGAGATAAAGCCCGGCTCTTTAGTTTCTAACAAATTGTGAGAAAATTTATTTTGAAACTTTAAATAATATATTATTTGGTATTATATGCTTCTAAATGAACGCTACCAACTGATCGGCCTGACGGGTCTGCATTATTTTTAAAACTGGCATCCCATTCCAATGCAATAGGAGTACTGCACGCAATTGAAGGTACAGAAGGAACACAGCTAGCAGCCGAATCAGACGGAAAATGTTCAGTAAAAATTGAACGATAGAAATACTCTTCTTTCGACATTGGAGTATTTATAGGGAATCTGAAGGTTGAAGTTTTCATTTGTTCGTCAGTTACTTTTTCAGCAACCATCGCTTTCAAAGAATCAATCCAGTTATAGCCAACACCATCAGAGAACTGTTCTTTTTGACGCCAAACAACACTTTTAGGTAAATAATCTTCAAACGCTTTACGTATCACCCATTTCTCCATTCTTCCATTCTTTGCCATTTTTTCTTCCGGATTAATCCGCATGGCAACATCCAAAAATTCTTTATCGAGGAATGGAACACGGCCTTCGACACCCCAGGCTGCCAGTGATTTGTTGGCACGTAAGCAATCGTATAAATGTAATTTACCCAACTTACGAACAGTTTCTTCGTGGAATGCCTGAGCATTGGGTGCTTTATGGAAATACAGATATCCTCCAAATATTTCGTCGGCGCCTTCGCCCGAAAGAACCATCTTAACTCCCATTGACTTAATTACCCGCGACAATAAATACATGGG
Organism: Prolixibacteraceae bacterium; assembly: GCA_041736275.1. Classification (GTDB taxonomy): domain Bacteria; phylum Bacteroidota; class Bacteroidia; order Bacteroidales; family Prolixibacteraceae; genus Aquipluma. The sequence goes on along the minus strand of JBGSUC010000031.1, from coordinate 35,279 downwards.
GGTAGATGCACGAACTGTTGTTACATCGTACGTCTCAAGGTGATAAATTACATCGCGAATGGCATCCAAGCCTTCCTGAACTGTAAAATGGATTTCGTGATGAACTGTTCCAATATGATCGGCAACTATTTGAGCCGCAGCTAAATCCGGAGAACCAATCAAACCAACAGCAAAAGAATGCAACTGAGGCCAGTATGCTTTTTCTGAATTTTTAGATTCAACACGGTATGCTGCATATTTTTTGGCTATTGCCGAAATAACAGAAGAATCCAATCCTCCCGAAAGTAAAACACCATAAGGGACATCCGACATTAACTGACGATGGACTGCATCTTCGAGAGCTTTACGAAGAACATCTATATCAAAACCATTATCCTTAACTGCATCGTAAGATGTCCATTCGCGCTCGTACCATGTTTTTACTTCACCATCGGCGCTGTACAAATATTTTCCCGGCAAAAATTCTTCGATTTTATTGCAATGGCCTTCAAGCGACTTTAATTCAGAAGCCACATAATAGTTTCCTGATTTATCCCATCCCTGATACAATGGAATAATTCCAATATGGTCACGGGCAATCAGATAAACATCTTTTTCTGAATCATACAATGCGAATGCAAAAATACCATTCAGATCTTCCAGAAAGTCGACCCCTTTTTCACGATACAAGGCCAAAATTACTTCACAATCAGAATGAGTCAAAAACTCGTATGAATCACCAATCCGGTTTCGGATTTCCATGTGATTATATATTTCACCATTTACGGCCAAAACCAATTTACCATCTTTACTGTACAATGGCTGCCCCCCTGATTCAGGATCAACAATGGACAACCGCTCATGGGCAAGAATTGCATTATCACACGAGAAAATGCCAGACCAGTCCGGACCACGATGCCGAATTTTCTTCGACATCTTTAAAACCTGAGGACGCAAATCCTTAGCCTGCTCCTTCAAATCGAATACTCCTACAAATCCACACATAATACTATTTGTTTAAAATATAATCCTAACAAAACTAACAAGTGCTCAAAAATATTCATTTTGATTATATTTTGAAAGAATTATTGACATTTTTCTCTTTTTACAACACTTTTAATGTCAAATGAGTCGTAACAAAACATAATTACTGCGTAAATAAAAATACAAAATCATAAAACAACTCCTTTTTTTAAGACCATTCTTCAATAAAAAACATGATTATAAAGATAATACCCCTAACAATAAAGCAACAATAAACAAAAATATGACGAGTTGTCCTGAACAACATACATTCCAAAAATTTATTAACAAATCTGTTTTTAATGAAAAAAGGCAGTCAAAATAGACTGCCTTTGAGTATTTTTCATCAAAATTGGCTATACGTTAAATCGAAAATGCATAATATCACCATCCTGAACCACATATTCTTTCCCTTCAACACCCATTTTACCAGCCTCTTTACATGCCTGTTCCGATCCAAGAGAAATAAAATCGGCATATTTAATAACCTCGGCACGAATAAAACCCTTTTCAAAATCGGTATGAATTACACCAGCTGCCTGAGGTGCTTTAAACCCACGTTTATAAGTCCATGCCCTAACCTCTTTTACTCCTACAGTGAAATAAGTTTCAAGTTGTAACTGCCGGTAAGCACTTTTAATAAGTTTATTTACACCTGACTCATCTAATCCAAGGTCTTCCAAAAACATCTGACGCTCTTCGTAACTTTCCAACTCCGCAATATCAGCTTCAGTTGCAGCGGCAATCATCAACATTTCTGAATTTTCATCTTTGATAGCTTCCTTAACCGCGTCAACAAATTTATTGCCTGAAATAACCGCAGCTTCATCAACGTTACAAACATAAAGAATTGGTTTGTTCGTAAGTAACTGAAAATCTTTCGCAAGCTTCTGATCCGCTTCATCAATCTCAACCGCTCTTGCAGATTTCCCCTCGTTCAATGCCTCTTTAAACATCAACAATAGTTTCAACATCCGTTTTGCTTCCGGATCATTGCCTGTTTTTGCTTGTTTCTCAACTTTGGCAATCCGACTTTCAACAGTTTCCAAGTCTTTAAGTTGCAATTCGATATCGATTGTTTCCTTATCACGTACCGGATCAATAGTTGAATCAACATGGGTAATGTTTTCGTTTTCGAAACAACGCAACACATGAATAATTGCATCTGTTTCCCGAATATTTCCCAGAAATTTATTACCAAGCCCCTCTCCCTTGCTTGCTCCGCGAACCAAGCCTGCAATATCAACAATCTCCACAGTTGTTGGTACAACGCGCTGTGGATGGACCAAATCAGCCAACACATTTAAGCGTTCATCAGGAACAGTAATCACTCCCAAATTGGGTTCAATGGTGCAAAACGGAAAGTTTGCTGACTGTGCTTTTGCATTCGATAAGCAATTAAAAAGAGTCGATTTTCCGACATTTGGTAATCCTACGATCCCACACTGTAAAGCCATGCGTTCTTATTTTTTTTGAATTTTCGGTGCAAAGATAATCGATTCGGCAAACTATGAAGCAATTAAATTTCATACTTAATATTTAGAGTACATTGCAGCCCTTTGAAACAGAAAACTTAACAATCAATACTTTCTGATTTTTCAATGGGAAAAGGAATTCCAAGGTTTTCCCAATTATTATCAATACAAACAGAAAGATTAATTTACGGTTTATTACTTTTGCATACAAACCAATTTACTATGATATTAAATTCAGTTTCTGTTGATTGCGTTATTTTCGGGTTCGACAAGTCCGGACTTCGCGTATTACTTAATCAAATTGATAAAGAAGTACTTAAAAGACTTCTCCCGGAACAAGCCAGTTCGGATCAAATCAAGTTGATCTATGAAAAACATCCGGTTTTAACAAGCGATATGTATTGGAACTTATTCGGAGGACATGTGCCTGAGGAAGAGGATTTGGATAACTTTGCTAAAAAACTTCTATTTCAGGTAACTGGACTAAACAACGTCTATCTTCAGCAAATAAATGCTTTTGGGTCATTGGACCGGGTTCCATACACCCGTGTTATCACCATTGGCTATTATGCATTGATTAATCCGGAATATTATGACATGAAAAAATCTCAACTGGCCAAATCTCTACAATGGTTTAACCTAAACGAATTGCCGGCACTTTGTTTTGATCATGATAAAATTATAGCTCAGGCGCTCAATAAATTGAGACAGGAGGTAATGTATCACCCAATCGGGTTTCATCTTTTGCCCGAGAAATTTACCTTAACAGAAATACAATCCTTGTACGAAGTAATTCTCAACAAAAAAATGGATACCAGAAACTTCAGAAAAAAACTGGCAAAAATGAAATTACTCATCGATTCCGGAGAAAAACAGCAAAACGTTGCTCATCGTGCCGCCAAATTATATCAGTTCGACATTAAAGTATATGAAAAGCTGAAAATGGAAGGATTGAATTTCAGGATTGAGTAAAAGAACAGGAAAAGTGAGAACGAAAAAATCAACAAAGATCAGCCTGATCATCTGAGGAATTAAACCTTTTACCGAAAGAACTGTCAGATTACTAACAATCGACTCAAGCATGACCAATGACCAGCAAATTTTAGATAGCCTGAAAGACCCTACAACAAAGGAACTTGCTTTCAGGCATCTGATTTCCAAATACAAGGAAAGGTTGTACTGGCATATCCGGAAAATTCTTCTGAACCATGATGATACTGATGATGTTCTTCAGAATACATTTATAAAAATCTGGAATGGTATCGATTCCTTCAGGGCTGAATCGGGATTATTTACCTGGCTCTACCGGATTGCCACCAATGAATCATTAACATTCCTGAATCAGCGAAAAAGAAGGATGATGTCGAGCCTTAATGATGAAAACGATTACCTGGTAAATAATCTGGAAAGTGATACTTATTTCGATGGCGATGAATGGCAATTAATTTTACAAAAAGCTATCGCTCAATTACCCGATAAACAGCGACTTGTATTTAATATGAAATATTTTGACGAGATTAAATACGAGGATATGTCTAAAATTCTTGACACATCAGTTGGTGCTTTAAAAGCATCATACCATCATGCAGTAAAAAAAGTAGAAGAGTTTGTTAAATCGCACGAAACAAGAATTGATCCTTAACCTGAGCTTTGTATATTCCATAAGGATATGATGATACAACAACAGTCATTTTTAAAATAATAAGTCCTGAAATTAAACTATTTGAATTTAGTGATGTCAAACCCACAGAATTTAAGATGATGTACGAAGAAGAAAATATAGAACCCGATTTCATGAAACGGAAAAATGTTAATCCGTTTAAAACACCAGATTCCTACTTCGATTCACTCGAGGACAGAATTATGGGAGGAATAGAGCATAGGGCAAAAACAAAAACGACTTCTGCAAAAATGTTGCAGTTCTTAAAACCTGCGTTAGGATTAGCTGCAAGTTTTGCCATGGTTTATTTACTTGTTTACTACCCAATTAATACGTTCTTATTAAAACCAACGGCTCAAATAATACCGACTGAAAGTGCAATTTCCGATACTTTTGAGGCCTATTCTATGAGCTTCTCATTAATCGATGAAAACTCTTTGGTAAATACCCTCTTTGGTGATGAAACCAACACGACAGCTGAAATCAGTCAGGATGAAGTTCTTGCCTATTTATCTTCCGGGATGAATGATGTTGAAATTTATTCCGCAATTCAAAATTAACGAATCATGGATCTAGCCTGAATAAAATATACTTAGACTAAAGTATGAAACACAAATCATCGTAAGGCAGTTATACATGTCAATCATAGAATCAAAATACAGTCACATGAAAAAGATAATTATAATAAGTTTGTTGTCCATTTTTTCTTTTGCAACATTAATTGCTCAGGAACGAAAAGGACCAAGTCCGGAAATGTTTGAAAAGATAAAAACCGAAAAAATTTCTTTTTTCACAAGTAAACTTGATTTAACACCAGCTGAAGCTCAGGAATTTTGGCCTGTATACAACGAATTTGAGAAAAAAAGATTTGATATTCAAAGACAAATCCATGAATTTGAACGCATGCCAGATGAAAAACTTGCTAATCTCACGGAATCTGAAATCGAAAAAATGACAAGCAATTACATTGGTTCTTTTGAAAAAGAGGCCCAATTACTAAAAGAATACAATAAACAATTTCTCAAAATATTGCCAAAGAAAAAAGTACTGATGATGTACCGAACTGAAAATGAGTTCAGATACCACTTAATCAGGGAATACAGAAGGGGACAAAAAGGGAATTAAAAATTGAAAAGCCGGTTAACCCGGCTTTTTTTAAATAATATATTTGCCCTTTTCCAGAAATTCTATCGTTTTATTAATTCCTACATACATCAGGGTGTCTTCACCGACAAATGAAACCTGCTTTCTATAGTCTGCCCAGAACTTTTCCAAAAAACCCGAAGTTTTTGCCGGACGCCTAAACTCCATCGCCTGTGCTGCATTGTAAAGTTCTATTGCCAGAATACTATAAATGTTTTGGGCTACCTTCAGTGCTTTTGTTGCCGCATTACCACCCATACTTACATGATCTTCCTGCTCATTCGACGATGGAATTGAATCGACTGACGCCGGCGTACTCAATTGTTTATTCTGACTAACAATAGATGCAGCAGCATATTGCGGAATCATAAATCCGGAATTTAAACCTGGGTTAGCAACCAGGAACTCCGGAAGATTGCGATCTCCGGAAATTAACCGGTAAGTACGACGTTCCGAAATACTTCCGATTTCGGAAAGCGAAATAGCTAAAAAATCAAGCGACAAGGCCAATGGTTCTCCATGAAAATTACCACCCGAAATAATCAAATCATCATCCGGAAAAACAGTTGGATTATCAGTTACTGAATTGATTTCGACTTCTACCACTCCTGCAATATAGCTTACAGCATCTCTCACCGCCCCATGAACCTGCGGAATACAGCGAAACGAGTATGGATCCTGAACATGTGCTTTTTTACGACTGATTAGTTCACTTCCATTGAGTAATTTTCTGAAGTTGGCGGCTGTTTTTATTTGTCCTGAATGTGGTCTTATTTCCTGAACCTGTTTCATAAACGGCTCAATCAAACCATCAAAACTATCAAGTGATAACGCTCCGATGATATCTGCATAATCCAATAATCGGAAAGCTTTGAGCAAAGTAAATACCGCATGAGCACTCATAAACTGAGTTCCGTTTAGCAGAGCCAAACCTTCTTTGGCCTGTAAACAAATGGGCTCCCAGCCCATTTCCTTCAGTACATCAGAAGCCTGTTTCAGGATTCCGTGATGATAAACTTCACCCAACCCAAGTAACGGAAGAAAAAGTTTACCCAAAGGAGCCAAATCTCCACTCGCACCAAGTGAACCTTGTTCGCATACAATTGACAAAATATCGTTGTTGTACAGATCAAGAATCCGCTGAACTGTAATTAATTGTACTGCAGAGTTTCCGCGTGCAAGAGCATGAGCCTTGAGTAATAACATCAATCTGACAACATCAGAAGGAATTTCAGGTCCGAGGTTACAGGCATGTGATATAACCAGATTTTCCTGAAGTTTACTCAGGTCATCCTTCGATACTTCGATATTGCATAAAGCACCGAACCCGGTATTTATTCCATACAAAGGACCATCAGTTTCGTTAATTTTGCGATCAAGATAAGCTTTACTTTTCTGTATTAATGCAATCGATTCTTCCGACAGAACAAGCAGTTTTCGATGTTCCAGAATCTGCTCAATAATCGGATAAGTTAATTTTTTGGGGGATATATAATGAATTTCTCTTTCCATAAAGTGTAAATTTGAAAGTTTTGGAAACACAATATTCAATTTTCAATATTGAATATCGAACATGAAATAACGAATAAGAAATCAAATCCACCAATTAAGAAGTAAGATAGAATTTGACACACAACTTTTTGGAAAGTAAACTTCAAGGACAACGGATGTCGCCCCCTATGATTTTTGATAAACGATGTTCTTTTTTGGAAAGAGTCATTTCCTTAATTTTTCTGGAAATAACTCAAAATATTTTTACGCTGAAAGGATTTTTATCAGTTCCTGCGCATCTACTAACTGTTGTTCTCCTGAAAGCATATTTTTAAGGTTTATTTTTCCCTGGAGCATTTCGTTTTCACCAACAATAGCTACAAACGGTATTTTCTTGTTGTTTGCCCAGGTCATCTGTTTGGCCATTTTACTTTTATCCGGAAAAATTTCAGCATTAATTCCAGCCTTTCTAACTGAAGCAAGCAGTGGCAAACAAAAAGCTTCTTCGGCCAAACCGAAGTTCACAAACATCAATTTCGTTGAATCGGCTGTTGCCGCCGGAAACAACTCCAATTGGGTGAGAACATCGTAAATACGGTCGGCGCCAAAAGAAATACCAACACCAGAAACATTTGGCATACCAAAGATTCCAGTCAGGTCGTCATAACGGCCGCCCCCGCAAATACTGCCCATAGCTACATCTTTAGCTTTTACTTCAAAGATGGCTCCTGTATAATAATTCAATCCTCGTGCTAGCGTCAAATCCAGTTCGACCTCCGTACTGAGTTCCAATGTATCCAGGTAAGCAAATAAAGTTCTTACTTCAGCAATACCTTTTGCTCCAATTTCCGATTGACCAATGGCCGAGTCCAACTGATTCAATTTTTCGGAAACCTGACCCGACAAATGCAGAATAGGCTGAAGTTTATCAACAGCAATTTGTGGAATACCCTTTTCAAGCAATTCATCATTTACTTTTTCCAGGCCAATTTTATCCAGTTTATCTATGGCAACAGTAATGTCAACAATACGGTCTTTTTCACCGATTACTTCAGCAATTCCTGCAAGAATTTTACGATTATTGATTTTAACTATTGTATTGATTTTAAGTTTGGTAAAAACCTGATTTACAATCTGAACCAATTCCATCTCGTTAAGAAGCGACTCACTGCCAACAATGTCTACATCACATTGATAAAACTCACGGTAACGACCTTTCTGAGGCCTGTCAGCACGCCAAACGGGCTGAATTTGGTAGCGTTTAAACGGAAATGAAATGTCATTGCGATATTGCACCACAAAACGTGCGAAAGGCACGGTCAGGTCGTATCGCAAACCTTTTTCTGATATCCGGTTCGTCAGACGGATACTATTTTTCTCAAGTAATTCCTGGTCAGTAAGGTTACCCGCAAAATCACCCGAGTTCAAAATTTTAAACAGCAGCTTATCACCTTCTTCTCCATATTTGCCCATCAGGGTCGACAGGTTTTCCATTGCCGGAGTTTCAATAGGTTGAAATCCGTATAAACGAAAAATACTTTTGATGGTATCGAAAATATAGTTCCGGTTGGTCATTTCAGCCGGAGAAAAATCGCGTGTTCCTTTTGGAATTGAGGGTTTCTGTGCCATGTTTATAATTTATCCTAAAGGCTGCAAAATTAAGCAAATTCAGGATAAACCTGCAACCGATACTCTTTTTATCGTTTATAATATTGATCTGTCAGCTTTTTCAAATATTGTTCGCATTTCTCTTCACTCTCTTTCGGCGCCCATTGGGCAAAATTCTTATCATTCATAGGCAAATACGGACCATCTTTTACTTCATAGACAACAGACCCAGACTCAAGCGCAATAATCGTATGCCAAATACCAGGAGGAATTTCAACAGCAAAATCACCCTTTCTGCGATCAAGTAAGATAAATTCTTCCGGATTCCCCGAATTATCGAAAAAGACAACCACCAGACTACCTCTTATCACGATAAAAACTTCACGTTTATCCGGATTTTCATGTTTATGCGGCTGAATGTAGGTCCCAGGCTCAAAAGCATTTAGCATCCTGTTAATCGGATCAGCTAAATCTTCATGAAAATTAAGATTTAATCTTTTTCGTGGAGACTTTAAAGCATTATTTGAGAGTTCTTCAAGTATTTTTTGTGATACAACTTTTTGCATAATTAAGATGACTTTTCAAATTAAAAAAGGAAACAGATACTATACTCTAAAACAAAAAGACTGAAGTTTTATGTACTTCAGTCCTTTCTAAAACAACAAAACAAAATTAGATGTTTAGTCTTTTACCAATTTTTTATATTTAATTCGTTGCGGACCTGCATCGCCCATGCGCTTCTTCCTGTTTTCTTCGTAATCAGTAAAACCACCCTCAAAGAAAACGACCTTGGAATCACCTTCAAAAGCAAGAATATGGGTCGCAATTCGGTCGAGAAACCAGCGATCATGTGAAATTACCACTGCACAACCTGCAAAATTATCCAATCCTTCTTCAAGCGCACGTAAAGTATTGATGTCAATATCATTGGTTGGTTCATCGAGCAGAAGCACATTTCCTTCTTCTTTTAGCGCCAAAGCAAGGTGCAACCTGTTTTTTTCACCTCCGGAAAGGTATCCGCATTTCTTTTCCTGATCGGCACCTCCAAAATTGAATCTGGAAACATAAGCCCGGGCATTTAGTTGCTTGCCTCCAACGGAAATCAAATCGCTACCTCCGGTAATTACCTGGAAAACAGTCTTCTCCGGATCTATTGCCTTGTGAGTTTGATCGACATAAGCAATTTTCACTGTTTCTCCCACATCGAAAGTTCCTTTATCTGCATGCTCCAGCTTCATAATCAAGCGGAAAAGTGTAGTTTTACCGGCACCGTTTGGACCAATTACTCCCACGATACCATTGGGAGGCAAAACAAAATTAAGGTCTTCAAACAAAATGCGATCTCCGTAACCCTTTGAAACTTCTTCTGCCGAGATAACACGTTCGCCTAAACGAGGTCCATTGGGTATAAATATTTCGAGCTTTTCTTCCTTCTGTTTTACATCTTCATTAATCAATCGATCGTATGCACTAAGTCGAGCTTTCGACTTAGCCTGACGTGCTTTTGGAGCCATTCGTATCCATTCGAGCTCTTGTTCGAGAGATTTGCGTCTTTTGGAAACAACCTTTTCCTCCTGTTCCATACGTTTTGATTTTTGTTCGAGCCACGATGAATAATTTCCTTTCCAGGGAATACCTTCGCCACGATCGAGTTCAAGAATCCAGCCGGCAACATTATCAAGGAAATAACGGTCATGAGTAATACAAATCACTGTTCCTTTGTACTGCTGAAGATGCATTTCAAGCCATTGGACAGATTCTGCATCCAAATGGTTTGTAGGTTCATCAAGTAAAAGAACATCAGGCGATTTCAGTAACAAGCGGCAAAGCGCCACTCTGCGACGTTCTCCTCCGGAAAGCTCACCCACCAGCTGATCGTCAGGAGGACACTGAAGTGCATCCATTGCACGTTCGAGTTTGGTATCCAGATTCCATGCATCTAAATGTTCAATTCGATCAGAAAGGACAGCTTGCTCTGCAATCATTTTATCCATTAGATCCGCATTTTCATAAACATCTGGATCTCCAAATTTCAAATTGATATCTTCATAAGCTTTCAGTACATCAACAATTTCCTGAACGCCTTCCTGAACAATCTCTTTTACAGTCTTCGTTTCGTCCAAACGAGGATCTTGCTCAAGATAACCGACAGTATATCCAGGAGAAAAAACCACTTCTCCCTGGTAAGAACTTTCGATACCGGCAATGATTTTAAGCAATGTAGATTTTCCTGAACCATTCAATCCAATAATACCAATTTTGGCACCAAGAAAGAAAGACAAGGATATATCCTTCAAAACTTGCTTTTGGGGCGGGTAGGTTTTATTTACCCGATACATGGAGAAAATTATTTTTTTATCGTCACTCATATTTATACTTTTTAGAAAATTTAAATCAAACACGTCCTTTCACCTATCCAAAACTAGATTTGAGTTATCAAAAATAGTGCTTTTTACCGACCAAATTAAGTAGTTTTATGGAATAAGAAAGTATACCCTTCTAAATTAGCAACGTGAAACTATTAATTGTTGACGATAATCCTATCAATCAGAAATTTTTATACTACTCATTAAAAAAGTATTATGAAATAGACACAGCAAATAATGGACTTGAAGCAGTCAAAATATTAGATTCGCAGCATTTTGATGTTGTATTAATGGATTTATCAATGCCTGTGATGGATGGAGCTGACGCTACGCTACTTATACGAGAGTCCTTAAATTTCAGCAACAAGCACATTCCAATCATTTTTGTTACAACCAACGATTTTGAACATGAAAGAAATCGCTGCCTGAAAAATGGAGGAGATGATTATTTAATTAAACCAATTGATATTGATGAATTATTAAAGTCGATTGACTTTCAACTCCATCAAAAACAACGAATGCTGTAAGAGGCAAATTGTGTAAATACACAAGATAGAATCCCAAAGCATCTAATTATTGCAATTCAAAAAAGGGCAAAAAAAAGGCTGATTATTCATCAGCCTTTTTTTATGAGTATTATTTCTTTATTCTTCTGATTTCTCTTCAGCCTTTTCTTCCGGAGCAACTTCTGCTTCTGGGGCAACAATAACTTCTGGAGCGATAACTTCAGGAGCAACATTACCAGTTACTTTAGGAGCATCAGCTTTTTTCTTACTACGACGTGCACGACTTGGTTTTGCTTTTGTTTCCTTAGCAGCCAACATGCTTTCGTTGTAGTCAACCAACTCGACAATACACATTTCTGCATTATCTCCAAGTCTGGTTCCTGTTTTAAGAATTCTTGTATAACCTCCCGGACGATCAGCCACTTTTTCAGCAACATCTCTAAACAACATCGCCACTGCGGTTTTGCTCTTTAGGTATTCAAATACTACCCTGCGTGAATGAGTTGAATCATCTTTCGCCTTGGTAATAAGTGGCTCAACATATATTCTTAAGGCCTTTGCTTTAGCTACGGTCGTTGTAATACGTTTGTGAAAAATCAATGAATTGGCCATATTGGACAACATTGCTTTCCTATGAGCGCTGGTTCTACCTAAATGGTTGAATTTTTTACTATGTCTCATTTTTACTTATTCCTTATCAAGTTTATATTTACTGATATCCATCCCAAACGTCAAATTCAAACTCACTAACAAGTCATCAAGTTCAGTGAGCGACTTCTTACCGAAATTGCGAAATTTGAGCAAATCATTCCGGTTATAAGTAACCAGCTCACCCAAAGTTTCAACATCGGCAGCCTTAAGGCAATTCAATGCACGAACAGAAAGATCCATATCTACCAATTTCGTTTTCAGAAGTTGGCGCATATGAAGAACTTCCTCATCGAACTCTTCATTCGCAAATTTCTCATCCGAATCAATGGTTATTTTTTCATCAGAGAATAACATGAAATGATAAATCAGAATCTTAGCAGCTTCCTTAAGTGCATCTTTAGGATGAATTGAACCATCGGTTGTGATTTCAAAGACTAACTTTTCATAGTCAGTTTTTTGCTCAACACGATAATTTTCGATAGCATATCTCACGTTCTTAATAGGCGTGAAAATTGAATCGATTGGAATAACTCCAAACTCAGCATCGACCGGCTTATTTTCACCGCTTGGAACATATCCGCGACCTTTGTTGATGGTAAGATCCATCTGCAATTTAACTTCAGGTTCCATCCGGCAGATAATTAACTCTGGATTTAAAACACGGAAGCCGGTCATAAATTTATTAATATCTCCGGCAGTAAATGTATCCTGTCCGGTAATTGAAATTGAAACCTTTTCACTGTCAAAATCTTCGACTTCACGTTTAAACCTGATTTGCTTAAGGTTCAGGATGATTTCGGTAACGTCTTCCATCACTCCTTTAACTGTTGCAAATTCATGGTCAACTTTATCAATCTTGACAGTTGTGATTGCATAACCTTCCAAAGAGGATAACAGAATCCTTCGTAAGGCATTACCTATTGTAATACCATAACCTGGTTCCAATGGACGGAATTCAAATTTACCGTACTTCTCATCGGTTTCAACCATTATAACTTTGTCTGGTTTCTGGAACGCTAATATTGCCATAATACTGAGTAATTGATTATTTAGAATACAACTCTACAATAAGTTGTTCTTTAATGTTTTCAGGAATTTCTGTTCTTTCCGGACGGGTTAAAAACTTACCAGCCAATTCAGAACTATCCCATTCCAACCATGCAAATTTAGTAGAACGACGCGAGTTCAGTGAAGCAGTAATTGCTTCAAGTGATCTTGATTTTTCACGCACACCAACAACGTCGCCAGGTCTAACCTGATAAGATGGAATATTTAATACTTCACCGTTAACATTGATATGTTTGTGAGAAACTAATTGACGAGCTGCAGCACGTGTAGGAGCAATTCCTAAACGAAATACAACATTATCCAAACGTGCTTCGAGCATTTGTAACAGAACTTCACCAGTTACCCCTTTAGAGGCAGATGCTTTTTTAAACAAATTAGAAAATTGTTTTTCCAAAACACCATACATGTATTTTGCTTTCTGTTTCTCTTTCAGCTGTGTACCGTACTCAGATTTTTTACGTCTGCGGCTAGCTAAACCGTGAACACCTGGTGGATAATTCTTCTTTTCAAGTACTTTATCAGGTCCGAAAATTGCTTCACCAAATTTTCGGGCGATTCTGGATTTTGGTCCTCTATATCTTGCCATTACTGTCTTAATTAATTAGATTAAACACGTCTCCTTTTTGCAGGACGACATCCATTGTGTGGAAGTGGGGTAACATCAACGATTTCACTTACCTGAATGCCAACGCTGCTGATAGCACGAATAGCAGATTCACGACCATTTCCTGGACCTTTAACGTATACTTTTACTTTTCTAAGTCCGAGATCATATGCAACCTTGGCACATTCTTCAGAAGCTACCTGTGCAGCATAGGGAGTATTCTTTTTTGAACCTCTAAATCCTTTTTTACCGGCAGACGACCACGAAATAACTTCTCCATTTCCATTGGTCAACGACACAATGATATTATTAAATGAAGAGTGAATGTGTGCCTGTCCGATTGCTTCAACGATAACAACTCGCTTTTTTGTAGAACCAGTCTTTTTTGCCATAATTCAAATATCAATTATTTAGTGGCTTTTTTCTTATTAGCAACAGTTTTTCTCTTTCCTTTACGTGTACGTGCATTATTTTTAGTGCTTTGTCCACGAACAGGTAAGCCTACACGATGACGAATTCCCCGGTAACAACCGATATCCATCAATCGTTTAATATTCATCTGTGTTTCAGAACGTAATTCGCCTTCAACTTTGATGCTTCCACTGATAGCTGCACGAATAGCAGCCAGATGATCATCAGTCCAATCCTGAACTTTGATGTTTTTGTCAACGCCGGCTTTTTCGAGGAGGGTAACAGAAAGATTGCGACCAATACCGTAAATATAGGTTAATGCTATCTCGCCTCTTTTATTATTAGGGATGTCAACACCACTTATACGAGCCATAAAATAAAATTTTTACAAAGTTAATAATTATCCCTGACGTTGTTTGTACTTAGGATTCTTTTTGTTAATCACGTACAAACGGCCTTTTCTGCGAACAATTTTACAGTCGGCACTACGTTTTTTAATGGATGCTCTTACTTTCATTATTTTGTGCTTTAGTTTTTGTATCTAAAAGAAATTCTTCCTTTTGTCAGGTCGTATGGCGACATTTCAACTTTCACTTTATCTCCAGGTAAAATCTTGATGTAATGCATCCTCATTTTCCCGGAAATATGTGCAGTTATAATATGCCCATTTTCCAATTCAACCCTGAACATTGCATTCGATAATGATTCAATGATTGTTCCGTCTTGTTCTATTGAAGACTGTTTTGCCATAAATATACTCTAATTATCTAGTAATTTGGTGTTTATAATTCAATAAGATCAAATTCAAACACCGGTACGGAAGATTATTTAATATTCCGCTTATAAATCCGGCAAAATTACAAGAATTACCGGACTTACTCGCTATTTATGAATTAAATTTAACAAGTTTAGAACTTTCACCAATCCAAGACATTAAATGTCTAATTAGCAATTAGTACCCAGACGCTCCACTTCCCGTGCGTCCTTTGATTCGGCCTGATTTCATCAAACCATCATAGTGACGCATTAAAAGGTGACTCTCAATTTGCTGTAAGGTATCTAAAACAACACCAACAAGGATTAACAGTGATGTACCGCCAAAGAAATAGGCGAACTGCTGATTAATTCCTGCCATCATTGCAAATGCCGGAAGAATCGTAATGATTCCCAAAAAAACAGATCCGGGAAGAGTGATTCTCGACATAACAGTATCAAGAAATTCAACAGTCTTCTTTCCCGGTTTAACCCCAGGAATAAAACCACCGTTTTTCTTCATATCCTCTGCCATTTGCAATGGGTTTACAGTTATTGCCGTATAGAAATATGTAAATAAAATTACCAGCAAAAATTGAGTAAGATTATACCAAAAGCCTGTATGATTAGAGAAAGCAGCCGCAAAACCGCTCAAACTATCTGATTTAGCAAAACCAGCAAGACTTATTGGAATAAACATGATTGCCTGAGCAAAAATAATAGGCATAACTCCTGCAGCATTCACTTTCAATGGAATATACTGACGTACACCACCATATTGCTTGTTACCTACAATTCGTTTAGCGTATTGCACTGGTATTTTGCGGGTTCCCTGAACCAGCAAAATTGCACCCATGAATACAACGATAAGAACAACAAACTCTAGTAGGAACATTACCATACCACCACCTTGCTGTTCGATACGTGAAATAAATTCAGCAACGACAGAATGAGGTAAGCGCGCAATAATTCCAATCATGATGATCAGCGAAATACCATTTCCAATTCCTTTATCTGTAATACGTTCACCGAGCCACATTACGAACATCGAACCAGCAGTTAAAATGATGGTCGATGAAACAGTAAATAAAGTTCCGGTAATTGCAAAAGCAGTTTCTGGTAATTGGGCATGAAGATTTACTAAATAAGCAGGTGCCTGGAAGATCAGGATGAGAACTGTCAGATAACGCGTTAACTGATTAATTTTCCGACGTCCTGATTCACCTTCTTTTTGTAATCGTTGAAAATAAGGTACCGCAATACCCATTAACTGAATTACAATGGAAGCTGAAATGTACGGCATAATCCCTAAAGCAAAAATTGATGCTTTAGAGAAAGCTCCTCCTGAGAACATATCCAACAATCCGAGCAACCCCCCAGATGTTTGATTTTGAAGTTGAGTCAGCTGTGATGGATCAACTCCGGGTAAAGAAACAAACGAACCTAAACGATAAATTAAAAGTAAGAACAAGGTAATCCCCAACCGGGACCGCAAGTCTTCTATCTTATAAATATTCTTTAGGGTTTCAATAAATTTTTTCATTAGGGTTAAAGTATTTCGGTGGTACCTTCTAGTTTCTCAATGGTCTCTTTAGCTCTTTTTGAAAAAGCATGAGCTTTAACTTCCAATTTAAGGTTTAATACACCATCTCCCAAGATCTTTACTTTATCCCTTTTGGAAGCCATACCAGCTTCAACTAAAGTATCAACATCCACACTTGTCAGATTTAAAGATTCAGCCAATTCCTGAATAACATCAAGATTGATTGCTTTAAATTCTTTTCTGTTAATGTTTTTAAAGCCAAATTTAGGTACAACACGTTGCAACGGCATCTGACCACCTTCAAAACCACGGCGGCTTTTATAGCCTGATCTTGATTTGGCACCTTTATGTCCTCTTGTGGAAGTGCCTCCATGACCTGAACCCTGACCTCGGCCAATTCGCTTTACGCTCTTTGTTGAACCTTCGGCAGGTTTAAGATTACTTAAATCCATATTTCTTGATCTTAATAAGTTTAAACTTCTTCAACAATTACGAGATGTTGCAATTTCTTGACCATCCCCATAATTTGTGGAGTTCCTTCGTGTATCACTGAACGGTTAAGTTTTTTGATTCCCAAAGCAATAAGTGTAGCTTTTTGCCTTTTATCAGAACCGATCTGACTTCTTACTTGTGTAATTTTTATCTTAGCCATAACTCCTTATCCATTAAATACTTTATCCAATGTAACACCACGGTGTTCAGCAACAGTATGTGCATCACGTAATTCGAGAAGAGCACTCATAGTCGCTTTTACAAGATTGTGAGGGTTCGAAGATCCTTTTGATTTAGCAAGGATATTATGAACGCCAACACTTTCCAACACTGAGCGCATAGCACCACCAGCTTTTACCCCGGTACCAGAAGAGGCAGGTTTTAGAAATACGCGAGCTCCGCCAAATTTGGCTTCCTGTTCGTGAGGAATTGTGCCGTTATGAATCGGAACCTTAATCAGGTTCTTTTTCGCAGCATCAACACCTTTTGAAATTGCAGTAGTAACTTCACTGGCTTTACCAAGGCCCCAGCCTACGACACCATCTTCGTTACCAACTACAACTATCGCTGAGAAGCTAAATGTTCTACCTCCTTTGGTTACTTTTGTAACACGGTTAATAGCTACCAACCGGTCTTTCAGTTCCAAATCACTGGTTTTTACTTTTCTGATATCTCCTGTCATAACTATTAAAATTTAAGGCCGCCTTCACGGGCAGCATCAGCTAATTGTTTAACTCTTCCGTGATATAAATAACCATTACGATCAAATACAACAGCTGAGATACCAGCAGCTATAGCTTTTTCAGCGATTGCTTTTCCAATTATCGCAGCAATTTCGATTTTGGTACCCTCGGTACCTACGAAATCTTTATTAAGCGAAGAAACAGCTACCAATGTTTTTCCTGACATATCATCAATCAACTGAGCATAAATTTGCTTGTTGCTTCTGAAAACATTCAAACGAGGTCTTTCTGCAGTTCCGGAAACAATTTTCCGGATTCTTTTCTTAATTCTATATCTTCTTTCTTGCTTCGTTAAAGCCATGGTTTTAAAATTTTACTATTTAGCACCAGCTGATTTACCGGCTTTGCGCCTAATAAGTTCACCAACAAATTTAACACCCTTTCCTTTATAAGGCTCAGGCTTCCTGAAGGATCTGATTTTGGCAGCAATGTGACCAATCAGTTGTTTATCACAGCTTTTCAGAGTAACAATTGGATTACTTCGTTTATCACTTTTAGCTTCAACCTGCACTTCAGCAGGAAGTTGCATATAAGTATGATGCGAATAACCTAAAACCAAATCGAGTACCTGACCGTCGTTTTCAGCACGATAACCAACACCTACCAGCTCAAGTTTTAATTCGTAACCTTTTGATACACCAATCACCATGTTGTTGATAAGCGAACGATAAAGGCCATGTATGGCGCGATGTTTTTTCTCATCTGAAGGGCGAATTACTGTTAAAGTGGCTCCTTCTAAATTGAATGTGATTTCTGGATCAACCTGTTGTGATAATTCACCCAGCGGACCTTTTACAGTAACCAAATTTGTATCGGTTACCGCAAATTTCACACCTGCCGGTATTTCAATGGGTAGTTTACCTATCCTTGACATTATTATTCCTCCTAGATTAATAAACGTAACATAAAACTTCACCGCCAACGCCTAATTCCCGAGCTTCTTTGTCGGTGATTACGCCTCTTGAGGTAGAAATTACTGCAATTCCCAATCCGTTTAATACACGTGGGATACTGTCGATGTGGCAATACTTACGTAAACCTGGTTTACTAATTCTTTTAATTGCCTTAATCGCAGGAATTCGTGTCTCCGGATTATATTTCAATGCAATTTTAATATTGCCCTGAAAGTTCACTTCATCTTCAAACTTATAGTTGAGGATATATCCTTTATCTTTCAAAATTTTGGTAATTTCTTTTTTGATATTGGATGCAGGGATATCAACCACACGATGTTTTGCCTTTTGAGCATTTCTGATTCGTGTTAGATAATCTGCTATTGGATCTGTAATTTTGCTCATTACTTCTTAATTATAAATTACCAACTTGCTTTTTTAACACCCGGAATTAGACCAGAAGAAGCCATTTCTCTGAAATTTATCCTACTGATACCGAATTGACGCATATATCCTTTCGGACGCCCGGTTAATTTGCATCTGTTATGCATACGAATACGGGAAGAGTTCTTAGGTAATTTTTGAAGTCCGATAGAATCACCTTCAGCCTTAAGCATGGCTCTTTTTTCGGCATATTTTTCAACAAGTGCAGCTCTCTTAACTTCACGAGCTTTCATTGATTCCTTAGCCATATCTTAAATCTTTTTAGCATTTTTAAACGGTAAACCTAACTCTTTCAATAAAGCATAGCCTTCTTCATCTGATTCGGCTGAAGTCACGAAAGTAATATTCATTCCGTTAATACGAGTAACTTTATCCAAAACGATTTCAGGAAAGATAATTTGCTCAGGAATTCCAAGGGTATAATTACCTTTTCCATCCATTTTGCCTTCAATTCCTTTGAAATCACGAATTCGGGGAAGAGATACACTAATTAAACGATCCAGGAATTCATACATACGCTCGCGGCGAAGGGTCACACGAACCCCTATTGGCATTTTTTTCCTTAGTTTGAAGTTAGAAATGTCTTTCTTCGATTTGGTTTGGACTGCTTTCTGACCGGCGATATTTGTAATCTCGTCAGTAGCGACTTCGATTAACTTTTTATCGGCGATAGCAGCTCCAACTCCCTGGTTGATGACTATTTTATCTAACTTTGGTGCCTGCATAACATTTTTGTAGGAAAAATCCTTCACTAATGCAGGTACAACTTCGTTTAAATATTTTTCCTTAAGTGTTGGTACGTAAGCCATTACTTAATCTCCTCTCCTGATTTTTTAGAATAACGAACTAATTTACCTTTATCATTCAGCTTCCGTCCAATACGAGCAGGTTTTCCTGTTTTAGGATCCTTGTTCATAAGGTTAGAAATGTGAATAGGTGCTTCCTTCTCCACAATACCACCCTGCGGATGAGCCGCATTCGGTTTTGTGTGTTTTTTAACCATATTAACACCTTCCACAATAGCTTTCTCGGTGGCTCTAATTACCTCAAGCACTTTACCTTCCCGTCCTTTGTAATTCCCAGAAATTACAAAAACAGTGTCGCCTTTTTTTATGTGTAATTTTTTCTGCATTGTTCTGATTTTATGCATTAAAGTACTTCAGGAGCAAGTGAAATAATCTTCATATTTTTATCACGAAGTTCTCTTGCTACGGGTCCGAATATACGAGTTCCGCGCATTTCACCAGTATTATTCAGTAAAACGACAGCGTTATCATCAAAACGAATGTAAGTTCCATCCTGACGACGAACCTCTTTGGTCGTACGAACAATTATAGCTTTCGACACGGCACCTTTTTTCATGTCACTACCCGGTATAGCACTTTTTACTGTAACTACAATGGTATCGCCTAATGAAGCATAGCGCTTTCTTGTTCCGCCTAATACACGAATACAAAGCACTTCTTTTGCTCCACTATTATCGGCTACGGCACATCTTGATTCCTGTTGTATCATGATTACTTAGCTCTTTCTATGATTTCCACTAATCTCCAACATTTCTGTTTACTGATTGGTCGTGTCTCCATGATCTTCACAGTATCGCCGATGTTGCAGCTGTTCTTTTCATCGTGGGCGTAATACTTTGACGTTTTGTTGACGAACTTTCCATAAATAGGATGTTTTTCTTTGCGGTGTTCAGCCACAATGATCGTACATTCCATTTTGTTGCTCACAACAATGCCAAAACGCTCCTTTCTTAGATTTCTTGATTCCATTACTAACTCTGTTTTGCGTTAATTTCCCGTTGACGTAGAATGGTTTTAAGTCGTGCAATATTTCTTCTAACTCCCACGATTACCTGTGGGTTGTCAAGTGGAGAAATTGCATGGTTCATTTTCATCCGTAATAAGGTGTCAGAATCTGTCTGGATTCTTTCAAGAACCTCAGCGTTGGATAATTCTTTAATTTCTGATGTCTTCATTATTCAGCGATTTCAGATTCAACATAATCACGTCTTACGACGAACTTAGTAGTTACCGGTAGTTTTTGTGCAGCCAGACGAAGTGCTTCTTTAGCAACCTCAAAAGTTACTCCATCTGCTTCAATCAAAATTCTACCTGGTGTAATCGGAGCAACAAATGCTTCCGGGGCACCTTTACCTTTACCCATACGTACCTCTGCAGGTTTCTTAGTAATCGGTTTGTCGGGGAAAACTCGGATCCAAATTTGACCCTGACGTTGCATGTGACGGGTTACCGCAACCCTGGCAGCCTCAATCTGACGCCCGGTAAGCCATGCTTCCTGCAACGCTTTTATACCGAAAGTTCCAAATGCCAACTGGTTACCTCTTTGAGCCAGTCCTTTCATTCGTCCCTTTTGTACTCTTCTAAATTTTGTCTTTTTCGGTTGTAACATCCTTCTTTAACTTCTGAAAGGTTTACAAATTATTTTCTTCTTTTCTTAAATCCGTTCCCTTTTGGGCCACCTTCGTTAGGACGTCTGCCTTCTGACTTCTGTCCAACATTTGGTGAAAGGTCACGCTTTCCATAAATCTCACCTTTACAGATCCATACTTTAACACCGAGTAAACCGGTTTTAGTAAGGGCTTCTGCCAGTGCATAATCTATATCAGCTCTCAGAGTGTGCAAAGGAGTACGACCATCTTTATACATTTCTGAACGTGCCATTTCAGCACCGTTTAAACGGCCTGAAACCTGAATTTTGATGCCTTGTGCTCCCATTCTCATGGTTGAAGCAATAGCCATTTTGGTAGCACGACGGTAGGCAATTTTACCTTCAATCTGACGTGCAATGTTAACAGCTACAATTTTAGCATCTAATTCCGGACGTTTGATTTCAAAAATGTTGATCTGAACTTCCTTATTAGTGATCTTCTTCAGTTCTTCTTTCAGTTTATCAACTTCCTGACCACCTTTGCCAATAATAATACCGGGCCTTGAGGTGTGAACAGTGATAGTAATAAGCTTCAGTGTGCGTTCAATAATAATCTTGGAAATGCTTGCTTTTGCCAAACGGGCATTCAAATATTCCCTGATTTTAAAATCTTCCACGAGCTTATCGCCATAGTTGTTTCCACCGAACCAATTGGAATCCCATCCTTTGATGATTCCTAAACGATTAGCGATTGGATTAACTTTTTGTCCCATGTATTATTATTTATTCTGTTACTTTTTCTTCAATTAAACTACCAAGACTAACGGTCACATGATTAGATCTTTTCTTGATCCTGTGAGCACGTCCCTGCGGAGCAGGCATTAATCTTTTCAATATTCTTCCTGAATCAACAGAAATAGTTTTCACAATCAAATTACTTTCTTCCAGACGACTTCCTTCGTTTTTAGCTTGCCAGTTAGCGATAGCTGACATTACTAATTTTTCAAGTCGGCGTGATGATTCTTTTGATGAAAACTTTAGTACATCAAGAGCTCTATTCACTTCCATTCCACGAACCATGTCGGCCACAAGCCTCATTTTTCGTGGTGAAGTAGGACAATTCTTCAAAACGGCAAAATACTGCTGTTTCTTAGCTTCCTTTAGTTCGTTTGCACTATTTCTTTTTCTAGCACCCATCGTGAATTCTTTTAATAGTTAATGAGAATCTCATGCCTTATTTCCTTCCTTTGGCATGTCCCCTGTATGTTCTTGTAGGTGCAAATTCACCAAATTTATGACCGACCATGTTTTCAGTTACATAAACAGGAATAAATTTATTTCCGTTATGGACTGCAATGGTATGCCCTACAAAGTCAGGAGAAATTACTGATGCTCTGGCCCAAGTCTTAACAACTGACTTTTTAGTGGTTTCATTCAAAACAAGAACTTTACGTTCAAGTTTGAAATCGATATAAGGCCCTTTTTTTAATGAACGACTCATACTGTTCTCCTTTTAATTATTTCTTGCGTTTTTCAACAATATACCTGTTGGAAGCTTTCTTCTTTGCGCGGGTTTTGAAGCCTTTAGCTAACAAGCCTTTACGTGAACGTGGATGTCCACCAGAAGAACGACCTTCGCCACCACCCATCGGGTGATCAACCGGGTTCATAGCAACACCTCGAACTCGAGGTCTTCTACCTAACCATCTTGAGCGACCTGCTTTACCAGACCTTTCAAGGTTATGTTCGGTATTTCCAACGATGCCTACTGTAGCACGACAAGTAATGAGCACCATTCTAGATTCGCCCGAAGGCAATTTCACGATAGCATACTTTCCTTCTCTCGAAGTTAACTGAGCGTACGTTCCGGCACTACGAGCCATCACACCTCCCTGGCTGGGATGTAGTTCGATGTTATGAACTAAAGTTCCCAACGGTATTTCTGATAGTGGTAATGTATTACCTATTTCAGGTGCCACACCGCTTCCGCATTCTACCTTTTGCCCAACAACTAATCCGTTGGGTGCAAGCATGTACCTTTTTTCACCGTCAGGATAAACCAACAGTGCGATACGAGCGGTACGATTTGGATCGTACTGAACAGACTCTACAACAGCAGCAATACCATCTTTATCTCTTTTGAAATCAATTAAACGGTATTTGCGTTTGTGGCCACCACCTATATACCTCATTGTCATGCGTCCCTGGCTGTTACGCCCGCCAGAGCTCTGCATAGGCTTCAACAATGATTTTTCAGGTGTTGATGCAGTAATGGTATCAAAAGTACCAGCAATCTTGTGCCTTTGACCCGGAGTAACTGGATTTAATTTTCTTACTGCCATTTTTTATTAAATATTACTGTAAAAATCAATAGATTCTCCTTTTGCTATTTTTACGATAGCTTTTTTGCTCATTCCTGTACTACCAGAAATGACGCCGGCTTTGGTAAAGCGAGATTTTCTTTTACCGCCGTGAATTAAAGTATTCACAGATTCCACTGAAACATTGTATAAACTTTCAACGGCTTTTCTAATCTGCAATTTACTGGCGTTCCGATTAACTATAAAACCGTAGCAGTTAAGACCTTCGGCCTGACCTGTCATCTTCTCGGTAACGATCGGTTTAATTAAAATTTCCATTTTCAAGCCTTTTAAATCTTAAACAATTCTTCAATCTTACTTACTGAACTTTCCAGAACTATAACTTTTTTTGCATTCAGAATTTGATAAGTATTTAATTCTGAAGCTGTTATGACAGAAATAGCCTGTAAATTTCTGGAGGACAAATATATATTTTTATTTTCTTCCGGTAAAACGAAAAGCGACTTTTTATCAGTAATTTTAAGATTATTACTGATTTGCACCATTTCGCGGGTTTTTGGAGATTCAAATGCGAAATCTTCAACTACCAGAATTGCTTCCTCAAGGGCTTTATAGGTTAATGCTGATTTGCGGGCGAGAGCTTTAACTTTCTTATTTAATTTGAAGTCATAGTTTCTCGGACGTGGACCGAATACGCGACCACCACCACGGAATACAGGTGATTTTATACTACCTGCTCTAGCTGTACCTGTACCTTTTTGCTTTTTTATCTTTCTGGTACTTCCAGATATCTCACCACGTTCTTTCGAACTGTGGGTTCCTTGTCTTTTATTGGCCAGAATTTGCTTAACATCCAGATAGATGGCATGATCATTTGGCTCAATACCGAAAATTTGTTCATCTAACGTAACAGTTCTTCCGGTTTCTTGTCCTGATGTATTTAAAACTTTTATTTCCATTACTGATAAATAATTACGTATGAACCTTTAGCTCCAGGAACGGATCCTTTTACTATCAATAAATTTGACTCTGGAATTACTTTCAAAATTTTAAGGTTCTGAATAGTAACATTGTCATTGCCATCGCGACCAGCCATACGCATTCCTTTGAAAACGCGGGACGGATAAGAAGATGCACCTACAGATCCAGGAGCTCTCAGACGATTATGCTGACCATGTGTAGCATCGCCTACCCCAGCAAAGCCATGACGTTTAACAACACCCTGGAATCCTTTACCTTTAGTTACACCCTGAACGTCAACCCAACCTTCAGTAATGAAGGAATCAACAGTCACAATATCACCAAGTTTAAATTCACCCAACAGTTCCTTAAACTCAGCTACTTTTCTTTTAGGTTCTGTTCCTACTTTTTTGAAATGTCCTAATTCAGCCTTGTTGGTATGCTTTTCCTTTTTGTCATCATACCCTAACTGAACAGAATCATATCCATCTGTTGCTACCGATTTCACTTGTGTTACAACACAAGGTCCGGCCTGAATCACAGTGCATGGGATATTTTTCCCCTCAACACTGAATACGGAAGTCATTCCGATTTTTTTACCGATTAATCCTGCCATTTTTTTTGTTTTTTACAGGTTATCAAACTTTAATTTCTACTTCAACGCCACTTGGTAATTCAAGCTTCATTAAGGCGTCGATTGTTTTTGCTGTTGAACTGTAAATGTCGATCAAACGTTTGTAAGATGACAGCTCGAATTGTTCCCTTGATTTTTTATTAACAAAGGTTGAGCGTAATACAGTGAAAATACGTTTGTGAGTTGGAAGTGGAATTGGTCCGCTTACCACTGCACCCGTGGTTTTAACTGTTTTTACGATCTTTTCAGCCGACTTGTCTACCAAGTTGTGATCATACGATTTCAGCTTAATTCTGATCTTTTGACTCATGATGAGAAATAATAATAATACAGTTTATAATTATAATAAGTCTGTTCTACCTTTAAGGTCTTCAAGTACTTTCATCGCCAACATCTTTGGTAATTCAACGTATTTCGCGAATTCCATAGATGATGTCGCACGACCTGAAGATAAAGTACGGAGTACAGTCACATATCCGAATAATTCTGATAGTGGAACAAGTGCTTTAATTACACGGGCACCTGATTTTTCTTCCATTCCTTCCAAATGACCACGACGACGGTTTAAGTCACCGATAATATCACCCATGTATTCTTCAGGAGTAACAATCTCGCATTTCATAAGCGGTTCAAGAAGTCTTGGACCGGCTTTTCCTGCTGCAGTCTTGAAAGCCTGACGGGCACAAATTTCGAAAGAAAGCTGATCGGAGTCAACTGCATGGAAACTACCATCCAGAAGTGTTACTTTAAGGCTGTCAACATTAAACCCGGCCAAAGGACCGTTTACTAATGCAGATTCAAAACCTTTCTGTACTGAAGGAATATATTCGCGAGGAATATTACCGCCTTTAACGGCGTCAACAAACTGAAGACCAGTTTTGCCTTCGTCTGCCGGTTCTACACGAACACTGATATCAGCAAATTTACCACGACCTCCGGATTGTTTCTTGAATACTTCGCGAATTTCAACAACTTGTGTGATACATTCTTTATAAGCAACCTGAGGAGCTCCCTGGTTACATTCAACCTTAAATTCGCGACGTAGACGGTCAACAATGATTTCAAGGTGAAGTTCACCCATACCACGAATAACTGTCTGGCCTGAATCAGGATCAGTATTAACTTTAAATGTTGGATCTTCTTCAGCCAACTTCTGTAAACCAATACTCAGTTTATCCAAATCTTTTTGAGTTTTTGGCTCAATGGCGATTCCAATAACTGGTTCAGGGAAATCCATGCTTTCCAATACAACCGGATTTTTAATATCCGATAAAGTATCACCGGTACGAATATCTTTGAATCCTACGGCAGCACAAATATCACCAGCTTCGATACAATCAATTGAATTTTGCTTATTTGAATGCATCTGATAGATACGTGAAATACGTTCCTTTTTACCAGTTCTTGAATTGAAAACAGTATCACCTGCATCAATCTTTCCGGAGTAAACACGAATGAAGCACAAACGTCCAACATAAGGGTCAGTTGCAATTTTGAATGCAAGAGCTGCAAGTGGTTCGTTTACATCGGCGTGACGAATAACTTCCTCATCACCATTGTATTCAACACCAACGATATCGCCTTTATCAAGTGGGTTTGGCAAGAATGCACAAACCGCATCCAAAAGTCTTTGAACACCTTTATTTTTAAAAGCCGATCCACACATCATTGGAAGAATTGATCCCCCAATAGTTGCTTTACGGATTACATCGTTCAAATGGTCAGCTGTAATTGATTCCGGATTGTCGAAGAAACGTTCGAGCAACTCATCATCATATTCAGCAACTGACTCAACCAGTTTTGCCCGGTATTCATCAGATATTTCAACCATATCAGCAGGAATTTCTTCCATATAATACGTTGTACCTAAGGTAGCATCGTCTTTCCAACGAATAGCTTTCATTTCGATCAAATCAACAACACCTTCGAAAGTTTCTTCTGAACCGATTGGAATTGTAATTGGCACTGGATTAGCACCTAATTTTTCTTTGATTTGACTTAATACATTATAATAGTCAGCACCGGAACGATCCATTTTATTTACGAATCCGATACGTGGAACACCATATTTTTCAGCCTGACGCCATACAGTCTCTGATTGAGCCTCAACACCACCTACTGCACAGAAAAGAGCAACAGCACCATCCAAAACCCTTAAAGAACGTTCTACTTCAACAGTGAAGTCAACGTGTCCCGGAGTATCAATAATATTGATTTTGTGCTGAGTTCCTTCATATGTCCAGAAAGTAGTCGTAGCAGCCGAAGTAATGGTAATACCACGTTCCTGTTCTTGCTCCATCCAGTCCATGGTAGCAGCCCCATCATGTACTTCTCCGATTCGGTGAGTAATACCTGTATAATACAGGATACGCTCCGAAGTGGTCGTTTTGCCGGCATCAATGTGAGCCATGATGCCAATATTTCTGGTATATTTTAAATCTAATGCCATTATCTATCCTTTTCTATCTAAACTTCTAAATACTAAAATCGGAAATGTGCAAATGCGCGGTTTGCTTCAGCCATACGGTGTGTGTCTTCTTTCTTTTTGAAAGCTCCACCTTCTTCGTTGTATGCAGCAACAATTTCACCTGCAAGTTTTTCAGCCATTGAACGGCCTGAACGTTTGCGGGAATATAAAATTAAGTTTTTAACGGATATTGAGGTTTTTCTTTCAGCGCGGATTTCCATAGGAACCTGGAAGGTAGCTCCACCTACTCGTCTGCTCTTTACTTCAACATGCGGAGTAATTTTCTCGAGTGCTTTTTTAAACACATCCACCGGACTAACTTCTGAGTCTTTCATTTTCGTGCCAACGATGTCCATGGCGTCGTAGAAAATTTGGTATGCGATTGATTTTTTTCCGTCATACATTAAGTCATTGACGAAACGTGTAACCAGTACGTCATTAAATTTTGGATCGGGCAGAATGATCCTCTTTTTTGGTTTCGATTTTCTCATTATAAATGCTTTAGTGTTACTTAAATTAGCTGTCGATTTCTGGGCTTCAATCGGCTCAAGAGCCTCTTTACTCAACTCAAAACCACTAAGCTAGAACGTCATTAAAATAAAAAACGAGTGAAAATTATTTTTTCACTTTAGGTCTCTTGGTACCGTATTTCGACCGTCTCTGAGTACGACCTTCAACACCGGCAGTATCCAAAGCACCACGAATTAAATGGTAACGAACACCTGGAAGGTCTTTAACCCTGCCACCGCGCACCAATACAATTGAGTGCTCCTGAAGATTGTGACCTTCTCCCGGAATGTAAGCGTTTACTTCCTTTCCATTTGTTAAACGAACCCTGGCTACTTTACGCATAGCCGAGTTTGGTTTCTTTGGAGTTGTTGTGTATACACGAACACATACTCCCCTTCTCTGTGGACATGAATCTAATGCCGGAGACTTACTTTTCTCTGCATTACTTTGTCTACCTTTTCTAACTAACTGCTGAATCGTTGGCATATAGCTCTCTTAATTTTAAAATTACTTACGCAAAAAATTGGTTTGCAAAGGTATCGCAATTTTCCAGAATTACAACACTTTACAGTCCATCTCAAGGGATTTTCCCTTTAAAACGGCTCGCAAAAGTACTAATTGTCAATAGAAAACACAATAAAAACCAATAAAAAAATGATCTTTTTTCGATTATTCTTAATCTGGCAAATTAAATCGGATATAGAATGTTTTATTCTGCCTGGGAAATCCGGTGTTTTAGAAGAGATTTTATTGGATTGAAGAAACGTTGAATGAGTCTTAAATCTTCAGTTATGATTTCGGCTGTACCTTTCATTTCCTGACTAAATTTGAGGGAAATATCGTAATTGGTCTTCATGTCCTGAGGCATTTCAACTTCAACAATGTAATTCTCGTTATTGGGAACTAACGAAATGTTTTTCACGACACCTTTTATAAAACCATATTCCATGTATGGGTAATTATCAAAACGTATGTTAACTTTTTGTCCAACCTTAACCTTACCGGCTCCTTTTAATGGTAAACTTATTCGCCCAATGATTAGAGATCGTGCTTCAGGTATAACAGAAAATACAATTTCATCCTTTTTTACCTGCTGGTTTTTACTCCAGAAATTACTGAAACTTATCTTTCCGGCAATTGAGCTTTTAATAATAAATGTTTGTTCCCAATAGGCCAGCCGGCTCTTTAAAACGTTCATGGCTTCAATCAGGCTGTTCTGTGCTTTCTTTTTCTGGTCAGCAAAATCCATCTCTACGTCAACCAAATCCTGCTCAAGTTTAATAATTGCACTTTGCGTTTCGGCAAGCTTTGTGAGTGCTCCATTTAAATTGTATTTTTTTTGAATCATTAGTGTTAATGTCTTTTCTACATCGAGCTCAGAAAGTACACCCTTTCGCTGCAACAAAGAATCGCGCTTGTACTGACTGCTTATAAGCTTATAATCTGAAGCCATATCCTGTTTCTGTTGCCACAATCTGTCGTAGAATATTCGGTTCATTGAAACTTGTTGCTTCAGTGCTTTTATTTTTTTTGCATGCAATTTAAGTCTGAGGAAGGTGAAATAATCATTATATAACCTTACAAAACTTGAATAATCGGATTGAATATCGCCTAACTGAAGATCGACTCCTGGGTGGATAGAAGTTAAAGTATCGAAAGTTAACATGAAAGATTCCATACGAAAGAGCATGCCCTTAAGTTTTAATGCATCTTCAAATCTGGCCGTATTTTCAAGAATGGCAATGATTTGATTTTCGGATACAATCTGTTTGTCAGAGACCAACATTGAATCGATGCGGGCAGTGGTTCTGGCAGCAAGATAAGCTGGTGGATTTTCTGATAGAACAACAATGTTAGCATTGATGACATCCGGATACCTAAAGAAGTAACTTCCAACCAACAATAGAATTACAATTCCAAATACCAGTGAAATACCCGATCGAATCATCCAACGAGGCGATTGCTGCACAATCTCCTGAAATTCTTCGCTTCGAAGTTCTATTTCAATCCGTTTGTTCTCTTTATCCATTTTTACTTAATGTTCTGCCACAGTATTCCGTTTATTCCGAGTTCCGGGTTGCCGGATCAGTTTCCAAGTTCGAGCTGGTTTTTTACCAAATTATAATATGCGCCTTGCTTGCGTGTTAATTCTTCATGACTGCCAATTTCAACCATTTTCCCCTTTTCGAGCACAACAATCTGATGGGCATTTTTCACCGTGCTCAATCGGTGTGCTACAACCACTACTGTTTTCCCGGTAAAAAATTCATTTAGATTTTCCAAAATAACTTTTTCGTTGTTTGCATCAAGCGAATTGGTCGCTTCGTCAAAGAAAATGTATTCCGGATTTTTATAGATCGCACGGGCAATTAGAATACGCTGTTTCTGTCCCTGGCTCAATCCAACACCTTCAGGACCAATTTTGGTATTGTAATTTAATGGTAATGTTTCAATGTATTCCTGAATATTTGCCATTCTCACGGCATAGGCTAGTCTTTCCTTATCGATTTCGTCATCAGCCATGGCAATATTGCTGGCAATCGTATCCGAAAAAATAAATCCATCCTGCATAACAGCACCGCATTGATTGCGCCACCAGTGTTGTTTGTATGCAGACAAATCGGAATCACCAACTTTAATTGTTCCTGAGACTGACGGATAAAATCCAAGTAGCAGCTTTACCAGAGTGGTTTTTCCACTTCCACTTGTACCAACAATTGCAGTAACTTTCCCCTGAGGAATAATCAGATTAATTTTATCGAGTACTTTCGGTGAGTGAGGTCCTTCATACTGAAATACAAGGTCAGAGATATTTAGATCAGCAGATAGAGGAAGTTCCGTAAGTTTACCTTCCTGGTCCTGTTCTTCATCTTTTTGGGTATGTATTTCACTTAAACGTTCAAGGCTGATCTTAGCATCCTGAGATACCTGCATGAATTCAACCATCTGTTCGAGCGGACTATTCATCTGTCCTATTATATATTGAACCGCCAGCATCATACCTAAAGTCATACTTCCGTGAACGACTGCTGTTGCAGCCAAAACCGTAATTACAATATTTTTTGTTTCGTTTATGAATACCGATCCTGCCTGTTGGTATTGCTGTAATGACAGACTGCTTATATTAACCTTGAACAACCGAGCCTGAATCCGCTCCCACTCCCATCTCTTCTGACGTTCGTAATTGTTTAGTTTTATCTCCTGCATCCCATTGATTAGCTGAATTAACTTGCTTTGGTTGTCAGCTAATTGAGCGAAACGTTTAAAATCGAGTACACGCCTTTTCCTGAGAAAAATAAATACCCAGGCTATATATAAGATAGAACCCATTAAAAACACGAGAAAAATACCCACATTATAAATCACCAACACAATACTGAATATCAGAATATTGAAAACAGAAAATATAACATTTAGTGATTGTGACGTCAAAAATCGTTCGATTCGGGTGTGGTCACCAATACGTTGCAGTAAATCGCCAATCATTTTCGTATCGAAAAATCCAATTGGCAATTTCATCAGCTTAATGAGAAAATCGGAAATGATACTAATATTAATACGTGTGCTTATATGAAGCAAAATCCATGACCGAATAAAATCCACTGTCATTCGACTTAGAAAAAGCATCATTTGAGCAGCGAGTATCAAATAGATAAAATTAATATCCTGTGTATTAATCCCAACATCAACAATGCTCTGAGTCAGGAAAGGGAAAATAAGCTGAATAAGACTTCCTGCTACAAATCCCAATATCAATTGAACTACCAACCTTCTGTGAGGTTTCAGGTATTTCAGTAAAAAACTGAAATTTCCACGATTTACTTCTTCTCCTTCAAGTTCAAAGAACTTCGTCGTTGGTTCGAACATCAGACAAATTCCTTTTTGTTCTCCCTGTCGTACTGTTGCCAACCAGTGCTTTTTAAATTCAGATTCGGAATATTCTACAAGGCCAAATGCCGGATCAGAAACATAAACTTTACCTTTTCTGCATTTGTATACCACTACAAAATGATCCTGATCCCAATGAACCACGCATGGTTTTGGTGCTTCCAGCAACTGGTCATAAGTAATGCGTGCACCAATGGTACGAAAACCAATAGCCTCGGCAGCTTCGCTTAATCCAAGCAGCGAAACACCCTCGCGTGAAATGTGTGCTAACTGACGTAGTTTCTGCAGAGAATATGATTTCCCATAAAAAGAGGCGATCATCCGCAAACAGGAGGGACCACAGTCCATCGCATCGTATTGTTTAAAAAAGGGAAACTTGGACATAAAAATACATTGATGCTCAAAAATAGTAGAAATCTATGAATCTTCTAATTTCTGATCTTAATTCTTATAATAAATAAGATTAATGGGTTCCATATCAAAAACCTTGATCTTATTGAAATATGACCTTATCTGTTTTATTAAAAAACGTATAATACTTACTCAAACAGATCATAATCAGGTAAAAATTCGAAAACAGTATATTAAGCTGAATTTCTTGTTATTACAATCCATATCCGTAACATCCAATGAAATGCCGCAAACTAACGAAAGCCCGATTCAGAATAAAACATATTAAATAACATACATGCCGGTTAAGTAATTTATTAACTGATACTTAAACTCAATAGTTAACAAACCTTAAAATCTACAATTCATTGATTTGATATCATTTATAATCAAGACAAGAACCTCTTATTCTTAACAAATTCATGTAATTTAACTGTATATTGATTGTTAATTAATTATTACTAATTTTGATGCTATCTGTTAATTACGGCCTCAGAAAGCTGATATTGAATGAGTAAAAAACCAATAATTATCTAAATATGAAAGTCTATAAAACAGAAGAAATTCGCAACATTACATTAATTGGTAATGCTGGCAGTGGGAAAACCACCCTTGCAGAAGCAATGCTTTTCGAGGGTGGAGTAATAAACCGCAGAGGTGATGTTGGAAGCAAAAATACTGTATCCGACTACCATTTAATCGAGCAGGAATACGGCAACTCCGTTTTTTCTTCGCTTATGTATACTGAAATAAACGGCAAAAAAATCAACATTCTGGACACTCCCGGGATGGACGATTTTTGCGGAGGTGTTGTATCTTCACTTCAGGTTGCCGGCCTCGCTCTTATGATTATTGACGCCTCTACAGGGATAGGTGCCGGAACAGAATCCGCATTTCGCCATGCAGAAGCATCCGATAATAAACTGATTTTTGTATTAAACCATCTGGATAATGAAAATGCAAATTATGATCAGGACGTTGATAATTTAAAAGGCAAATTTGGTAATAAAGTAACAATTGTTCAGTATCCGGTAGAAACCGGTGTTGGATTCAATTCGATTGTCGACGTATTAAAAATGAAAATGTATAAATACGGACCAGACGGTGGAAAACCCGAAATACTTGATATTCCTGCTTCAGAAAAAGAACGTTCAGACAAACTGCACAACGAACTGGCTGAAATGGCTGCTGAAAATGAAGAATCATTGATGGAATTGTATTTCGAGCAAGGTTCATTATCAGAAGATGATATGCGCAGGGGAATTCGAATTGGGATGACTAAACGTGATTTGTTTCCTGTTTTCTGTGCTTCGGCCAAAAAGAATATGGGAATTGGCCGCTTACTTGAATTTGTCTGTAATATTGCTCCATCACCAAGTCAGGTGCCGATGCGTGAAATTACACAAGGCAACCCCGTAGTGATGGACGAAAAAGGTCCGACTTCTTTGTTCATATTTAAAACAGCACTTGAGCCACATGTAGGTGAAGTAACCTATTTCAAAGTCATGTCAGGAAAAGTTACTGAAGGCAAAGACCTGTATAACACATTCAACAATGGTAAGGAAAGACTTTCGCAACTTTTTGTAACCGCAGGAAAAACACGACAGAGTGTCACAGAACTGGTTGCCGGCGACATTGGCTGTACCGTAAAACTGAAAGACACCAAATTCAACCAAACACTTTGTGAAAAAGAATTGGATTTAAAATTTGCCCCAATTGTATTCCCGGATCCAAAATTCAGGATTGCAGTAAATGCAATATCTGAAACCGATGACGAAAAAGTGGGCGAAATTCTGCACAAAGTAAAAGAAGAAGATCCAACATATATTGTCAATTATTTCAAGGAACTAAAACAACTGATCGTTGAAGGACAGGGAGAATACCACCTTAACACTTTAAAATGGTATTTCGACCACATTCATAAAATTGATATCGAATTTAAATCTCCTAAAATTCCATACCGCGAAACAATCACGAAATCGGCGATGGGAGATTACCGGCATAAAAAACAATCGGGTGGATCGGGACAGTTTGGTGAAGTTCACCTGATTATTGAACCCTTTGAAGAAGGTAGCCAACCTAAAAATATGTTTATCATGAACGGCAAAGAACAAAAAATTTCTGTTCGGGATACACAGGAGTATCCATTAACATGGGGTGGCAAATTACTTTTTCATAACTGTATTGTAGGAGGCTCTATTGATACCCGATTCCTTCCGGCCATTATGAAAGGTATTATGGAGAAAATGGAAGAAGGACCACTTACCGGCTCATACGCCCGTGATATTCGGGTTTACGTTTACGACGGGAAAATGCACCCGGTTGATTCAAACGAAATCTCTTTCCGTTTGGCTGGTCGTAATGCGTTCAGCATTGCTTTTAAGAATGCAGGGGCAAAGATCCTCGAACCAATTTACGATTTGGATGTTTGGGTACAGGCTGATCGCATGGGGGATGTAATGAGTGACTTACAAGGTCGCCGGGCCTTAATCATGGGTATGGGCAGCGAAAAAGGTTATGAAAAAATAACGGCTCGTGTTCCGCTGAAAGAAATGAATAAATACTCCACTTCACTTAGTTCTCTGACTGGCGGACGAGGTGTATTTAACATGAAATTTGCCGCTTACGAAAAAGTACCACAGGAAGTTCAGGAAGAATTACTGGCAACATACGCTGCAGAAGAGAAAGACGAATAAAACCAATCTTTCATTTTATATAATTTCACTAGTGTCCGGTTAAAAGTCCCAGATTGACAGCTGGTTAGTATTATCCGAACGGATTGTTTTGTAAATAGAGTTTGTAAATAGTTCATTTATAGTTGTTTTTTCAAAAAGGGTTAGACTGAAAACTTGTAATAAAGTG